>CAZZEL010000045.1:0-25598 GCA_964652625.1 uncultured Gemmatimonadaceae bacterium | reverse complement strand
TCCACCGGAAGCAAGGGCGCCGGAAGGGCAACTACCAGCAGCGGAACCCCCGGAAGCGGAATTCCCGGAAGCGGAACCCCCGGAAGCGGAATTCCCGGAAGCGGAACCCCCGGAAGCGGGCCCCCCAACAGCGGAACCCCCGGAAGCCGAACGCCTGCTAGCGACCCCGCCCACGCCGGGACCGACCTCATTCTCCGGGACCTCTCCACCGGAAAGGACATGCTCCTGGGCAGCGTCTCCTCCTTCGCCTTCAACGAGGACGGCTCCCTCCTGGCCTACACCGTGGACGCCCGGGGCCGGATCGGGAACGGGGTCTACCTGGTGGCCCTGGGATCCCATGGCATCCGGGTGCTGGACAGCGACACCGTCCACTACGAGGGGCTGACCTGGGACGAGACCAGCTCCGCCCTGGCAGTGCTGAAGGGCGTGGTCCCGGACGGGTTCACGGAACGGGCCAACGGCCTGGTGGCCTTCCGTGGCCTGGGGACAGACCGGACGGAACGCTTCGCCTTCGAGCCGGACCAGGATCCCGGCTTCCCCGAGGGAATGGTCCTGAGCGAGAAGGGGCGGCTCACCTGGCGCCATGACGGCACCATGGTGTTCCTGGGCATCGACGAGCAGGCGGCCCGAGAGGAGGAGGATCCGGACCATCCGGAACCGAACGTGGACGTCTTCCACTGGAAGGACGACCGCATCCAGTCGGTTCAGCGGGCCCGGGCGGAGCGAGACCGGCGCTTCACCTTCCTGTCGGGGGTGAGGCTGAAAGAGGGTCGATTCGTGATCCTGGCCGACTCGGCCATGCGCACCGTGACCCTGAGCCGGGACGGCCGGGTCGGAGTAGGCCGGGACGACCGAGCCTACGTCTCGGACTGGAAGGAGCCCCGGGCCGACTACTACCGGGTGAATCCGGAAACAGGGGAACGGACCCTGATCCTGGAGGCAGGGAAGCGGACCCTGGGGCTCTCTCCGGACGGCCGCTACTTCGCCTACTGGAAGGACGAAGACGTGTGGGTATGCGACCTGGAGGCCAACACGCACCGCAACCTGACGGCCTCGGCTCCCGTGAGCTTCGTGGACGCCGAGTACGACCACCCCGGCACGAAGCCCCCCTACGGCCTGGCCGGGTGGACCCGAGACGGCACCGCCATGGTCCTGAACCACCGCTACGACCTCTGGCTCCAGCCCCTGGACGGGTCTTCGGCCACGAACCTCACCGGGGGGTTGGGAGCCGAGGAGGAGATCCGTTTCCGGTACCTTCCCACCGACCCCGAGGAGGAGACCATCGACCTGGACGCCCCCCTTCTCCTGTCCGCCTACGGGGAGTGGACGAAGAAGTCAGGCTACTACGAGCTCCACGGGGACCGCCTCACGGAGCGGATCTTCCAGGACCGGAGGTTCGCAGACCTCACGAAGGCCCGGGAAGCCGACCGGGTGATCTTCACCGCCTCCACCTTCTCGGAGTTTCCGGACTACTGGGTGAGCGCCCTGGATTTTCGCACGCCCCGACGGGTCACCGACGCCAACCCCCAGCAATCCGAGTACCGCTGGGGCCACCGGATCCTCATCGACTTCCAGAACGAGGACGGGGTCCCGCTCCAGGCCACCCTGGCCATTCCCGACAGCTACGAGGCCGGCGAGCGTCTTCCCATGATCGTCAACTTCTACGAGAAGAAGACCCCGGAGATGCACGCCTACTACGCCCCCATGTTCGAGAGCGGCTATCCCTCCGGGAACATGGGACCCGTGGCGGAGTTCGCGGCGTACGTAAGCAACGGGTACCTGGTCCTCCAACCGGACGTCCACTTCAACACCGGCACCACCCATTCCGACATGCTGGACTGCGTCACCGCCGCCACTCGAAGGGTCATCGAGCTGGGCTACGCCGATCCGGAGCGCATCGCACTGGGCGGGGGCAGCTTCAGCGGCGGCGGATCGGTGTTCATCGCCACCCGGACCGACATGTTCGCTGCCGTGGTGGCCCGGGCCGCCCCCATCAACCTGGCCGGGGAGTTCAACATCCTCTTCTCCGGGAGCGGACAGAACAACCACCGCTACGACATCTACGGTCAGGGACGATACGGCACGAACCCCTTCGATGACCCCGAGCTCTACCGGGAACAGTCCCCCATCACCCATGTGGAGTCCATGAACACGCCTCTCCTCTACCTCCACGGGGTACAGGACGGCTCGGTGGAGTACCTCCAGGGGATGGAGCTCTACAACGCCCTGCGCTTCCTGGGAAAACCCATCATCTTCCTGTCCTATCAGGACGAGGGCCACAATCTCCGGCGCTACGAGAACCAGCTCGACTTCACCCGGCGCCTGTGGCAGTTCCTGGACCACCACCTGAAAGGGGCTCCGGCCCCGGCCTGGATGACGGAGGGTGTGCCGTTCCTGAGGCGGTAGCGTGAGGAACGGCCGCGGAAGAGGGGGTGGGGAGAGGAACGTCCGCCAACGGCGGGGCGTGAAGAGGAAGGGGCGCCGAGGAGGAGGGGGATGACGAAGAACACCCGCCGAAGGGAGCGTGAAGGGGAATGCCCGCCGAAGGGGAGAATGAACGTGAAGAGGAAGGTCCGGCGGAGGGAGCCTGAAGAGGAACGCCGGGCAAGGGGAGAGTGAAGAAGAATGAAGGAGAGAATCGAACTCGTCGACCCGTCGCGTAAGGAAGGCAATATGCCGCAAGAAGAGCTTCGCTGGGGCGTTCTCAGCACCGCGAACATAGGAAGAAAAGCCGTGAACCCGGCCATCCATGCATCGGCCAACGGGCGACTCGTGGCCGTTGCCAGTCGGGACGAGGAGCGAGCCAGGGCCTTCGCCGAAGACCAGGGAATCCCCAGAGCCTACGGGAGCTACGAAGCCCTGCTGGAGGATGAGGAGGTCGACGCCGTCTACGTTCCCCTTCCCAACAGCCTCCACCAAGAGTGGACGATCCGGGCGGCCCAGGCCGGAAAGCACGTCCTCTGTGAAAAGCCCCTGGCCCTGGACCCCACCCAGTGCCGGGAGATGGCGGACGCGGCGTCATCCAACGGTGTGAAGCTCATGGAAGCCTTCATGTACCGCTTCCATCCCCAGACGGAGAGGATCCTGGAGATGGTCCGGGAGGAAGCCGTTGGGACCCTCCAGCAGATCCGGAGCTCCTTCACCTTCCTCCTGGACCGGGAGAAGGACATCCGCTGGGACCCGGCCCTTGGGGGAGGGGCCCTCATGGACGTGGGATGCTACTGCGTGAACCTGAGCCGGACCGTGGCCGGACGGGAGCCGGTGGAGGTCCGGGCCATGGCCAACTTCCGGCCCGCAGGCGTGGACGAGCAGATGGCCGGCTCCCTCCGGTTCGACGACGAGCTCCTGGCCCACTTCGACTGCGCCCTGACCATGGAACGGACCCAGGCCTACCAGGCGGTGGGCACGGAGGGCCACATGCGGGTCATGGAGGCCTTCGTACCCGGCACCGAGGACACGAGCATCGAGCAGTTCGACGTGCAGAACAACCTCACCCGCGTCTCGGTGCCCGGCGCCGACCAGTACCGCCTCATGGTGGAGCACTTCGGGGACTGCGCCCTCCAGGACCGCCCCCTCCGCTATCCACCGGAGGATGCGGCCCGGAACATGGAGGTCATCCAGGCCCTCTACGCCTCGGCCCGGAGAGACGGGGAGGTGGTGGCGGTGAGGTGAGCAACTTGACGGTTCTGAACCGAATCGCACAGGGATCCATTCTCGCCCTCGGCGTCCTTCTCCTACTCTACATCCTCCTCTATTTCACGTGGGAAGCCAGCGGTTTCGCTCGTCTCTACCAGGCCCGGGTGCTCCCGGTGGCCATCGAGTCCATGGAGGGCAACCCGCGACAGGGCGTGGTCTCGGAGATGAACCCCGTGGTGAGGGGCGGAGGCCCACTGCCCTCGGTGGGCGACACCGTCCTGGCCATCACGGACCCCGGCGGGGAGCGGGTATCTCCCGAGAAGCTTCCGGTGTTCTTCCGTGAGCCGGACACGTTCACGGTCCGTTACGTCCACGAAGGGGAAGAGCGAACGACGGCCCTGGTGGCCGCCAGACCCGAGGTGGCCATGGCTTCCCATGTCCTGGTCATGGAGATCTTCCGCTTCCTGGGCACCATCGGTCTCGTCCTGGTCGGGCTCTGGGCCTTCTCCACCCGACCGGGCTCCCCGGGAGTCTGGGCCCTGGTCCTGTTCAGCTTCGGCCTGGTGGTCCTCATCCTTAGGAGCGTATCCCCCTTCGCCGACACCCCCTTTCCCACCTTCCACCTTCCGGGCCGGGCCTGGTTCCACGCCAACTCCGTCTACCTTCTCCTCTTCTTCCCCGCCTTCTGGTTCCAGCTCGTCCTTCTTTTTCCGAAGCCCCACGAGTGGCTGCGGAGGCGGCCGGGTCTGGTCCTGGGGCTGAACTTCGGCCTTCCCCTTCTCCTGGCCGTGAACACGGCCCTGGGCCCCATCTACCCTGTCGGGGTCGAGATCCTCATGGTCCTCCATGTCGTCGCGGCCTTCACCCTCCTGTTCTACCGGGCCGCGCATGCGGAATCGCCCCTGGAGAAGCGTCAGTTCCACCTGGTCTCCGTGGGGACCATTCTGGGGCTCGGGGCCCTCTTCCTGATCCTCGTCCTCGGGGGCATCACCGGTTACCTGAGCCTCCTGAATCCCTTCTGGCGGGCGGCCCTCCTGACGTTCATGTACGCATGCCTCCTCCTCATTCCCATCACCTTCGCCTACGCCTTCGGGCGCTACGGTCTCCTGGAGGTGGAGGGTCGGATTCGGCGGAACACTCGCTACGCTGCCATCACCGTCGTCTTCATCCTTCTCTTCGTGTTGGCGGAGAACGGGGCCGTGGACCTCGGCGAGTCCCTTGTAGGTCAGGAAAGCCGGCTCCCGTCCACCGTGGTGGCCGTGATGTTCGCCCTCGTATTCTCCCGGGCCCATCAGTGGGTGGAGCGGGAGACGGAACGCCGGTTCTTTCCCGAACGCCAGCGGCTCCGCCATCTGCTGGAGCAGTTTCTGACCTCCACGGCCGCTCTTCCCGACGAGGACTCCTTCTGGACGAAGCTCCGCAAGCTCCTCCAGGACGGGCTCGAGATCGAGAGCGTGAGACCCCTTTTGAAGGACGAGGCCCGGGAGTGCTGGGTGGGGAGGGACGAAGATCGGCTTCCCCTGGAGCCGGGAGGACGGCTGGAGAAGACCTTGGAGGAGGACTCCCGGACGGTGATGGTGGACGAGGCCCTGGCCGCTGATCCTCCCATTCTCTCCCCGGACGAGGCCGATTGGTTGAGGCAAAGCCCCACCTCCCTCCTCCTGGCCCTGCGGAGAGGTGAGGAGCTCGGGGGTGCCCTTCTCCTGACCTGGTCGGAGCGGAAGGAACACCTCACCGCCGCCGATCTCCGGCTCCTGGCCTCTCTGTCGGACCAGATCGCCCTTCAGCACGAGAATCTTCGGCTCCGGGCCGCAGCGTCCGGGGCGCCTCACCCGCTTTCGTCCCGTCCGGAGCCCGCCTAGAATGAAGTGCCTTCGAACGGCTGAATGGAACCATCCACTGATGGGGCTTCCACTGCCCCCCCGAACCCCCCGAGTCGCCATGTCCTGCAATCCCCTTCGCACCACCCTTCTCATCCTCATGGCCGCCACGGCTCTGGGCGCCACGGCCCTCCTATCCACCCCCGTCTCCGGCCAGCTGCCCAAGCCCGTGGACCCGGAGGACCCCAATGTCGTGGTCCATCCCGACCTTCTCACGACCCTGGAGTATCGCTCCGTGGGTCCCTACCGGGGGGGACGGGTCACGGCCGTGGGCGGGTTTCCGGACAACCTCCACGCCTTCATCATGGGCACCACCGGAGGCGGCGTCTGGATCACGGAGGATGCCGGGGAGAGCTGGGACAACGTCACGGACGGCTTCCTGGACGTGGGCTCCATCGGCGCCGTGGAGGTGGCCCCGGGAGACCCGAACGTGATCTGGGTGGGCACGGGCTCGGCGGGGATCCGGGGGAACGTGAGCACGGGCCTGGGCGTCTGGCGCTCCACGGACCGGGGAGAGACGTGGACCTTCCTGGGCCTGGAGAACGCGGGCCTCATCGGCAAGATCCAGGTGGATCCCAGGGACCCGGACGTGGCCTTCGTGGCGGCCCTGGGCCGGGCCTTCCAGAAGAACCCGGAACGGGGACTCTACCGGACCCGGGACGGGGGCGACACCTGGGAGAAGGTCCTCTTCGTGGCCGACTCGGTGGGAGCCGTGGACGTGGTCATGAACCCGAAGAACCCCCGGGAGCTCTACGTGGGGATGTGGCGGGCGGAGCGCAAGCCCTGGACCCTCATCGACGCCTCCCGGGACGGAGGCGTGTGGAAGACCACGGACGGCGGTGACACCTGGACCCGCCTCACGGACCCGGCGGTGGACAACGGCCTTCCCTCCGAGACCCTCTTCGGCCGGATCGGCCTGGCCATCTCCCCGGCGAACCCGAACCGGGTCTGGGCCCTCATCAGCGCCCCGGATCCCCACGGCGGGATCTGGCGGACGGACGACGGCGGGGAGTCGTGGCGAAGGATCAACCGGGAGCGGCGCTTCCGGCAGCGGCACTGGTACTACTCCCATATGGAAGCCGACCCGGTGGACCCGAACACGGTCTACGTCCTGAACACGGGGATGTACCGGTCCGTGGACGGGGGCGAGGACTGGGAGCGGATCCGGGTGCCCCACGGGGACGTCCACGACCTGTGGATCCAACCCTCGGACGCCGATGCCATGGTGGTGGGCAACGACGGGGGGGCCCAGGTGAGCGTCAACGCCGGCCGGAGCTGGTCCACCATGCACAACCAGCCCACCGCCGAGTTCTACCGGCTGGAGGTGGACAACCAGGTCCCCTACCGGCTCTACGGCGCCCAGCAGGACAACTCCACCATATCCGTCTCGTCCCGTGCCGACGGGAACCTGGCCCCGGAGCAGGACTGGTTCAGCGTGGGCGGCGCCGAGAGCGGTCACATCTCCGTGCACCCCCATCCCGACTCGGCCCACATCGTCTGGGCCGGGAACTACATCGGCCAGATCGACCGGGGCAACCTGGAGACGGGCCACTTCCGGAACATGATCCTGTATCCCCAGATGGGAGACGGCGTGGCTCCCCGGGAGGCCCGCTACCGGTTCCAGTGGAACGCCCCCATTCTCATTTCCCGACACGATCCCCAGGTGGTCTACCACGCGTCCCAGTACGTGCACCGGACCACGAACGGGGGGATGTCCTGGGAGACCATCTCCCCGGACCTCACCACGGACGACCCCACGAAGCAGCCCCTCCCCGGAGGACCACTCCAGCATGACCACACCGGGGTGGAGGTCTACACCACCGTCTTCACCCTTGAGGAATCGCCCCACGACGCCGACGAGCTCTGGGCCGGCACCGACGACGGCCGGGTCCACGTGACCCGGGACGCCGGAGAGAGCTGGACGGAGATCACCCCGGAGGCCATGCCCGAGGGGGGTACGGTGAACTCCATCGATCTCTCGGCCGACGAGCCCGGCCGGGCTGTCATGGCCGTCTACCGCTACCGGGAGGGGGATTTCCGGCCCTACGTCTTCCTCACGGAGAACGGGGGGGAAGACTGGCAACTCCTCACGGACGGGGAGAACGGCATCCCCGCCGACCACTTCGTCCGGGTGGTCCGGGAGGACCCGGACCGGCCGGGCCTCCTCTACGCCGGCACCGAGTTCGGCATGTACGTCTCCTTCGACGAGGGCGCCCACTGGCAGCCCCTGCAGCGGAACCTGCCCATCACCCCCGTCACGGACCTGGCCGTGCACCGACAGGACCTGGTGGTGGCCACCCAGGGCCGCTCCTTCTGGATCCTGGACGACGTCACTCCCCTCCACGAGCTGGCGGACCGGCACGAGGCCATCCGGAACCGCGCCCTGCACGCCTTCCAACCTCGAGACGCCACCCTGGCCCGCTACCGGGCCTCCGGCGGGGACCGGGCTCCGGAGAACCCACCCAACGGCGTCCTGCTCCACTACTGGCTGGGCGAGGACGTGGAGGGCGAGGTGCAGCTGGAAGTCCTGGACCCGGAGGGCCGGGTGATCCGCCGGTTCACGAGGGAGGTGGAGCCCGAAGACGCCGACTCCTCCGGATCAGTGGAAGCCGGGGGATCCGGCGAGGCCGGTGAATCCCCCGGGGCCGCCGCTACGGAGGAGAGCCCGGAGGGTTCCGCCTCACCCTCCAGCGACGCCCCGGAGGATCCGAACCTGGAGGAGGAGGAGCTGGACGACGTCCGGAAAGGGATGAACCGGTTCGTCTGGGACCTCCGCTATCCGGGCCCCGACGTCATCGAGTCGGCCCAGTTCTCCCTGGCCTACACCGGGGGCGCCTGGGCCCCACCGGGGACGTACGTCCTTCGGGTGTCCGCCGGCGGGACCGTGGACGAGGTGGAGGCCCCCCTGGGTCCGGATCCCCGCATCCCCTCGGTGACCGCGGCGGACCTGGACGCCCAGTTCGACCTGACCATGCAGATCCGGGAGCGCCTGACGGAGGTCCACGACGCCATCCGGGAGATCCGCTCCATCCGGGAGCAGACCGGCGACTTCGTAGAGAGGACCCGGGAAGGGGATCATCCCGAGGCCACGGTGGAGCGGCTGGAGGAGCTGGCCGACGCCCTGGACGAGGAGCTCACGGAGATCGAGGAGACTCTCATCCAGACCAAGAGCGAGTCGGGCCAGGATCCCATCAACTTCCCGCCCATGCTGGACGACCAGCTGGCCTACCTCTACTCCCACGTGACCAACTCCTACGGCCGGCCCACGGAGGGGGCCCAGGAGCGTTACCGTGACCTGGTGGCGGAGACCCAGCCGCTGCTGGACCGGCTGAATGCGGTGGTCCGGGAAGACGTGGCTGCCTTCAACGACGCTCTGGACGAGGTGGGCGTGGGAGCCGTGGTGGTCCACCGGAGGGAGTGAGGTCCGCCGGCTCCGCCAAGGCGGCGGAGCCGGAGCAGCGTGACCTCGGAACGGCCTCGGGGCTGCGGTCAGACGATGACCGTGGCCCCGAGGTTCACCTCGGCGGGGCTGCGATCAAAAGATGACCGTGGCCCCGGCGTTCAGCTCGGCGGGGCTCCGCTCCAGAACCGTGCCTTCCTCATCATAGCTGGCCTGGAGGACCTGGCCCGCCACGAAGAGACCGAACCCCCGCCGGATGGTGAACAGCAGCCCGCCTCCCCCGAAGACCCCGGTGCCTGTGACCTCCGGAGAACTGTCGGCGCCGCCGTAGTGCACATCGTACCAGGCGTACCCCCCCTGCACGAAGGGGGTCAGGTCTCCGGGAACGTTGCCAGGCGTGCTGAAATAGAGGGTGGCGCCCAGGGCCTTGTAGATCTCCTGTGCGCTCTGGGTCCTGGCCTCATCGGGTGACGTCCCGTTCACCGAGAGAACCCCCAGGTGGCCACTGACGGCCAGGTTGGGAAGGAGGTTCAGCCCGGCGGCCGCCGTGAGACGGGGGCCGACTTCAGCGTCCGGCTCGTAGTCGAGGAACGCCGGGGACTGAAAACCCACCAGGCTGGCTCCGGCCGAGATGGTGAACCACCGCCGTCGGTCGATCTTCTCCACATCCGAATCGTCCCGGTCCCGGACCCTGGCGGCCACCGCCGGCTCCTCGGGGCGGGGCGCCATCTCTTCCGGTTCCGGTTCCGGCTCCGGGGTGAAGGCTTCCTTGGACTGGGGATCCTCGGAGAGAATCACGGCCACCAGGCCCTCCTGGGGTTCGGCGGCCTGGTCCCCGGGAGCCGCTTCCACCTCGTCCCTTCGAACGACACTGACTTCCCAGGTTCCTTCGAGAAAGACCAACCCCGCCCCCGGGACCGGATCCCGGAACCGGAGGCGAACCTCGTCTCCTGTCCGGGGCAGCAGATCACCGGGGATCTGGATGGTGACCTTCCGGCCGTCCACGGCCGTGACCGTGCCGGGGATCTCCGTCTGAGCGGCCGTGCCCGTCACGGACAGGAGCACGAGAAGAAGGGACAAAAGGGGACCGTAGCGATGCATCGGGCATCCTCCCGGAAGGTAAGGGGTCAGGTCAGGGGTCGGGACCGGCCCGACCGGGAACTCCATCATGGACCGCCGCCACACAAGCGTCTCACGTACTCTACGGCCTCCGGATAACTCCCCTCCCAGTCGAGACGGCGCATCTCTCCCCCGAACTCCGCCAGCTGATCCAGAGAGCCGATGTTGTACTGCTCGATCACGTGGTACATCCTCCGGTCGCCGGCCCGTTCCTCGTAGATGAACATGACGGCATCCGACGGCGGATCCTGTCCGAAGACCGTCGCCCCGGCGACGTTGTAGCAAGCCTCCTCTTCTCCGCCCTGGGGCAGCCCTGCCCCCCCACCCGTCTCCTCGGCCTGGCCCGAGGGCTGGCCCAGGGGGGTGGAGGCAGCGGAGGTGATCTCCTGGCCAGAGCAGCCCTGCATGAGCGCCGTGGTGGTCAGGGCCTGGGCCGTGGCTTCCTGCCCGGAGCGTCGAGCTGCGGCGATCTCCGCCGCCAAACCGGAGCAACTCCGGCCCAGAGCCTCGGCAACCCCCGTCTCCAGACCCTGGAGGCTACCGTCCACCAGGGGACCCAGCCCGCTCATGTCGCAATCCTCCCGCTCCGCCGAGCGCAAGGTCCGGACGGCACTCTGGAAATCGTCTCGGTCATAGGCGGCCCGGGCCTGCTGGATGAGGCGGGTGCAACGAGGGCTCTGGTAGACGCTCTCCATGGCGTCCCTCAGGCCCGGATTCCGGCAACCCTGCCCCAGGGCCGTTCGGTACAACTCGTAGGCACCGCTCAGGACTCCCCGGCCCTGAGCCCGGTTCGCCGCCAGGACCAGGTCGTTGCAGGAGGGCCCCCGGGGCTCCGGAGGCCGGGGAGTCGGATCGGGCTGAGGCATCTCCCCTTCCGGCCGGAAGGGGCCGAACAGGGTGAGGCGGATCTCCGCGCCCTCGTCCCGGGCCTGCCCCCCGGGCACGGACTGGGCCGCCACCCGGAAGGCCATGTCCTCGGTGGGCGCAGGATCCCCACCCACCGGAGGCGCCACCACGAATCCGGAATCGGCCAGGATGGCCCGGGCATCCTGGAAGGTCAGGCCGTAGACCCCCACCACGGTATGCCGGGCCGGTTCATCCGAGACCGGGGAAGACGCGGTATAGCGCCCACGACACTCGGCCAGGCCCCGCTCTTCCAGAGAGCGGACCACGTACTCTTCCAGGGTGCAGTGGTCCACGGAGTCCAGGTCGTCCCGGAGGGTCCACACGTACTCCACGGGCCGCATGGCGCCCCGGCCGTCCGGCGGCCCCCGGACGTGGGTGACCATGGTGGCGGTGCGGCCCACCACCCGGCCCCACTCGTCGTATCGCACGTCGTTGTCCGGCTCGGCGGCCATGGGGGGACGAGCCACGGAGATCCACGTCCGGATCAAACCCCCGATGTCCGGTGAAGCCGGGTCCAGGGCGGCGGGGTCCACGGGTCCGCCAGGCTGGCCGACGCCGCCCGTACCGCCGGCCCCACCCCCCGGCTCGTTCTCCTCAGCCGCCGGGTCGGCCTCCGGGTCGATGGCGGGCTCGCCGGGCTCACCTGCCCCGGGCTGACCCGCCCCGGGCTCACCGGTCCCGGGCTCTCCCTGGATGTCGGCAGGATCTCCCGTCTCCCCGGTGGCCACCACGGGGCCCGCGGCACCGGGGACGGTGGGCAGGGCCCCGGCATAGGGCCCTGGCTCCGTTCCGTACACGGCGAAGGCGAAGAGCTTCAGAGATCCGTAGGAGAACTCCACGGGGACGTACCACTGGACCTCGGGGTTTCGGAGCCAGTCCCCCGTGGGACGGAACGGACGTCCCACATCCAGCACATCTCCGTTGTAGAGGTGCATGGTCACCGGATCGGTACCGGGGCTCAGAGGCGGCGGGGGGGTGGTGGGCGGCCGGTTCCCCATCTCCGACAGCGTGGCCATCCGCCTCGGGTCGGCAGAGTCGGGAGGCTCCGGCCCGGGCCCTTTCCGCAGGTCCAACAGGCCCTCGCCGATCCCCCGCTCGCCCAACTCCCGGTCGGGTCCGCTGGCCCGGGGAGCCAGGTCGTGGATTTCCGCGCTCACCCTGGTCCCGGGATCGCCTTCCAGGGGATCCAGACGGGCCCGGAACTCGGCGGGCACCCTGGTCCGGAGATCCAGGACCGGGGGGACGTCGGCGGCAAATCGGAACCGGTGCACGAGTCGCTCCTGTCGCCACCCGGGCCCGACGCTGTCACACGGGGGGCTCGGGTGGACGCCCGGACGCGCCGGGTTCGTGCACGCGTCCTCCTCCAGGCGCAAGATCACCTGGACGCCGTCGCCCTCGGAGGCCTGCTCCAGGGACATCCGGCCGTTCCGGTTCCGGCCCTCCCCGAACGGCAGGGCGCCTTGCTCGGTGACCATGCCCTTCCGGTACAACCGCACCTCTCCCACCTCGAACGTCCCCTCGAGCTGCCATTCTTCAGCAGGCGGCACCTCCCCCCCCTCCTCCAGCGTATCTCCCACCGGATTCTCACACAGGATGTGATGCCCGGACGGTTGTCCCCAGAGTCCACTCGTGGTCCCCACCGGACACGTCTCCACCCGGAACGTCCCGGCGTGGTCTCCCCAACCCCAATCCTGGAGCCGGACCGCGAAGGCTCCGGGTGCGTCCGGCGCCGTCCGGAACCCCGCGGTGTCGTCCGGGCTGAAGGTCCCGCCGGCCACCTTCCGGCCCGCCCCGTCCAGGATCCGAAAGGCCCACTCCGTCGCCGTCGTGTCCCGGGCAGGTGTGAAGAAGACCCAGATCCGGTCCTGGAGCAACGGATCAGCCCGGGTATCCACGTACCGGTGGGCATCGGCTTCCGTCACCGTCGGCCGTTCGTTGGAGCCTTCTTCCAGAACCCACGACTCCGGGTAGGCCGCCACCTCGGCGGGCAGCCGGGGACGCAGGGCCAGAGGCAGCCTGATGAGCCGCTCCCGGGGCTGCACCGCCGGATCCTCGGCGGCCACGCGGATGACCAGCGCAGCGGTGTCCTGAGCCCCTCCCGTAGCCACCACCGAATCCACGTCGAACTCCAGGGCCACCTCCACCGACTCCTGTCCCGGCTCCACGGTGACCCGGTCGGCACTCCAGCGGACGTTCAGCAGGTAGGTCGGCGGGTCCACCAGAGAGAGGCGAAAGCTGCGAGCGGTGTCGGGCCCCATCATGGAACCGCCCCACTTGAGGATCTCCAGGCCCAGGCGCACACCCTTCTCGGCGGCGTCCAGCGTCAGGGGCTCCCGGGCCGGAGCCGGCGCCGTGAAGTCGGAGCGCAACGCCGCCGTGTCCAGCGCTGCCGGGCGGGCCCTGGCGCTGTCCGGCTGCTGGGCGGCGACGAGGGCTGGGGCAGCACTTCCAGCCAGCGCGCCAGCCACGAGCATGCTCGCGAGTAGGACGCCCCTGGCCCTTGCACCCGCTTCACCGACCACCGGGGCGCTGCACAACCGCCCTCGCACGGACCCCACGAGGCTAGGCATCATCTCCCCCCCGGCAGCAAGGATGAGAGGTAGCGGACCCATTGCAGCATCTCCTCTGCCTGCTCGTTCTGCGCCTGGCCCTGCAGCCGGCGGATGGCGGCGTCCCGCTCGGCCAATCGCCGATCGATCTCCGCCTTGGCCCCCTGGCCCAATGGGTCCTCCGACGGCTGGTGGGCCCGGACCACCTCCTGGATGTCCGCCTCCAGCCGGCGGCGCCGCTCCAGGGCCTGCTCCATGTCCCGGGCGATGGTCCGGGCGTGGGTGGTGCTCCGGTCCCCCGGATCCGTGATGGAGGGGTCCGGGGCGGCCATCATGGCCACGGCCCCGTAGTCGTCCAACTCCATCACGTTGCGCATGGTGGACAGGGTCCGGCCGACCTCGGCAAAGGCTTGGTTGCGAACGGTGGGGTCATCGCCGCTCAGCGCCGCCCGCTTCGAGGCGTCCCACTGGTGGGCCGTGTGAGCCAGGAGGAGCGGGGTGAGCTCCCGCATGCGGCCGATCATGCCCTCGGCCTCGGCGGTGGCGGCCTCGCCGGCGAGCCCCTCCCGGGCCAGGGCCTCCAGGGGCGTGGCGTGCCGCCCCTTCATCTTCATCTCGGCCAGACGGCGGATGAAGGCCCGGTCTTCGGTGCTGAAGGCGGTCTGGGTCCGGCCCTCCGCCTCTGCCTGCATCAACGCTTCGGTGTCCCGCCAGATCTGCCAGTGGTAGCTGGCGTCGTCGCCCTCACCGACACGCTGGAGGCGCGTGTTGTAGAGGTCGTTGCCCGTCACACTGCCGTTTTCGTGGGCGATGAGGTAGGCGTCCACCAGGCGGAGGAAGTACTTGGACTTGCCCAGCGCCCTCTCCAGGGCCGCCTGGTAGTCGGCCGGCGACTCGGTGCGCAGGCGGGCCAACTCCCCCGGACCGTAGTGGGGGTCGGTGAGGAATCCGAGATAACGGGTCATGTCCAGGGCCAGCCCGTGGGCCTCCCCCGGCTCCACCCGCACCCACTCCGCCGCCCGCCCCGTGCGGTTGTAGAAGACCTTCCCGCTGTAGGCGACGTTGTTGACGAACCACTTCGCCCCCGCCTCGGAGTGGAACCGGGTGGGGTCACTACTCTTCTCCTGGAGGTCGAGGATGACGTCCCTCCGCCGGGTCTCCGTCGGGTCCATGAGCCCCCAGGGCTGCACCATGGCCTCCACATCCATGGAGCTGGGCTCCTCGGCGGATTTCGCCAGCGGGTACCCGGCGGCCTCGAAATGGTCCAGGAGAGCCTGTCGGAGCGCCCCTTCGTCCACGGCCATGTCGGGACGGGTGAAGACCGTGAAGTCGATGTCGCCGAAGATGCCCTGGTACTCCGGGTTGCCCTCGGCGGCTCCGCCCTGGATGATGGCCTCGATGGCGCCGGCCTGGGGATAGGTCTGTAGGAACTGGTCCACCAGCTCCTGGACCCGGGCCACGCGGATGGCGTCCACCCCCCGGGCGACGGCCTCGACGCGAGCGATCTCCTCGTCGGTGGTGGCCTGACGCCGGGCCGTGGTCAGGGCGTCCCGGACCAGGTCGATGTCCAGGTGGGGCTTGAGGACCTGGCCCGCGAACCCGATCCCACGGCCAGTAGCCGGACGGGTCAGCAGCTCCAGGTCGTCCAGGGTCTGGGTCCCCAGGGCGAACCGGGTCCGGACCTCCGCCATGGCGTGGATGCTGGCGGCGCTGATGGGGGCTTCGGGCTGAGCCCGGGCGGCGTGGAGAGCCCGTCGCCGGATGGCGTTGCCCACGGGCACCCACGCCAGCCGACTCGCCAGCCGGGCCTGGATCTCCCTGCGCTTCTTCGACGCCTCTTCCAGCCCGGCCACCGCATGGGCATACCGGATGCGGGCCAGGGCAAGGTCGTCAGGGGCGTCCGGGCCCTGGAGCTCGGCGCTCAGGCGCTCCGTCGCTTCGGCCAAGGCCCGGGGGTCCGGATCGCCGCCGTCCACACCCGCGGCGGCGTTGACGTCCCGAAGGATGTCCCGGGCCCGGGTCTCGTAGCGGGCGTCCAGCTCGGCCCGGGCGGCACTGGCCCTGGCCACCAGCCCCTCGTACTCGACGGTGCCGGCATAGTCGGCGACGCTGGACTCCGCCCACCGGCTTCCGGCCTCCGTAGCCACCTCCCCGGCGACGGTCCAGCCGGCGTCCCAGAAGGTGCCCACGACAGCATCGACCTGTTGCTCGCTGAGCATCTGGCCCCCCAGGATCGCCTCCTGGTGCCGATGCAGCGACTGCGTCGTGGCCGTCTTGATCCCATCGGTGACGCCGCCCCACAGCATGTCGCCTGCGCCACTCAGGGAGAGCTTGCCCGCCCACGGGTTGAAGTGCCCCAGGGCCCTCTGACCCAGTTGTTCCACGGTCTCCGCCGTCATGGTCACGGAGGGTCCGTACAGGCGGCTCAGAACCACGTTGCCCACACCGGTGGTGGCCAGGGAAACGGCTACCTCCTTGATTACGGTCTGGTACAGCTCCTCGTAGACCCGGGCCAGATCGCCGGTCACCGCCAGTCGCTCCGTGGCGGTGATGGCCTGAGAGAGATCCAGGGAGTCCCGGATGCCAAAGGCATGACGCCGCCGGTTCTCCAGGGCCTGCAAGCCCTTGAGCTGCTCCAGGGCCCGACCGAAATCGAAGGTGAGGGCCTCGTACTCGAACTTGAGGTAGGCGGCGTCGGCAGCCATGGAGGTCGTGGTCCGCTCCTGCTCCAACTGGGCCTCGGCCAGGAGCGTCTGGCCACGGGGGCGGAGTCGCACGCCGTCAGGCCGCAAGTGGGCGGTGTGGAGCCGGACCTTGGTCCGCTCTCCCTCCACCATGGCCAGGCGCTGCAGCGCCAGGAGCCACTCGAAGGACTTGGCCGACAGGTCCACGTGCAGCCTGTACGTCTCCGGGTCCCGGGCCGCGAGACGGCTCGGGTCCCAGTCGGCCTGCTCCAGCCCCTGAAGGACCCGGTCCGCAGCGTCCTGGCGACGGACCAGGTCCCGGAGGTAGCGCTCCTGCGCTGCGTCGTCGTCTCCCGTGGCCATGCGCACGCCCCGCCGGATGTTGGCCGGAAGTGCGGTGAGGAACTGCCACGCCTTGTAGGACGCGTGGATCTGTGCGGCGATGGGGACCGCCGTGGCCACGGACTTCAGGTTGGCGGTGACCAGGGCCAGGGTCGAGCTGGAGTCCACGGTGATGGTGTCGCCCTCGAACAGGGCGAACAGAGCCTTCTCGTCCACCTTGCCCTGACCGGGCTGGACGCCCCGCTCCGTGGCGATGCGAAGGTAGGCCGTGCGGACGTTGGCGCCCATCTCCCAGCGGGCACCCCGGAGGAGCAGCGCCGTTCGGTCCCGGGGATCGGGGGAGAGAACCTCCAGGACGTGCACGAGCCCACCGTCCGTGGACTGGATGAAGGTCGGGTCCCGGAGCATGTCCCGGAACGTGGTCCGGGCCACGGCGGCGCCCGACGCCGGGGGCGCCCCCCGGGCGCCGTCCCGCAGCCAGCCCACCAGCGCCATCCCCTGGTCGTAGCTCTGCTGGGTGGCCAGGTGCTCCAGGAGGGCGATCCGGCGACGCAGCGCGTCCCGCTGCTTCCGGTAGGTATCCAGGTTCTTCTCCGCCGTCGTCTTCCACCCGGTGGAGAAACCCGCCGCCTCGGAGCCCTCCCGGAGCCCCGTTACCGCCGCGTCCTTGAGGGGCGTGACCAAAAGCATATCCAGGGTGGTGCCGAGGAATCGCTTGGCCAGGGCCAGGGACGCGATGGGCTGGGTGGCGACCAGCGTCCTCTGGGCCCGCCCGGCGTCCTGGGCCAGTTGCGACCCGGCGTCCAGCAGTCCGGACAACAGGGACAGCTTCTTCGTGTAGGCGGCCTCCAGCGCCACGTCCTGCTGGTACAGCGCCGTCATGGCCTTCCGGGCCCGGAGGCGGGACAACCTGAGCCGGATCGCCCGGTCCGCCTCCTCCACCGGCCAGGGGTCCCGGGGTCCCAGCGTCGAGTCCGCCCGGGCGGCGGCCACCAGGCGGCCGTGCAGGACCGTCCCCTGCAGGGCCTGTTCGTGGCCCCGCAGCAGGCTCTTCTGGATGGACGCGTTGGTCACCGTCTCGGCAGAAAGCCAGGAGTAGGCCCACCAGCGGGCCATCTGCTTCAGGTTGAGGCTCGCCGCCTCCAGGTACTGCAGCGCCGGGGGCGTGACGGTGAACGCCTGGGCGGTGGGCGGCTCCGCCGTGCCGGTGGTCCCGGTCTCCGTCGTGCCGGTGGTCTCGGCCTCCGCCATGGCGATCTCCAGGAACCCGTTCCACGCCTGGTGCATGGCCTCATACGCCCGGTGACGATCCTTCTGGAGACAGCGGGCCCGCTCGGCGAACCAACCGAGCACGCGCTCCCGCTCGGCGCCGGCCACCCCGGGGAAGGCCTGGGCGTAGATCCCGTAGTACGCCGTCGCCGTGTCCCGCACCGCCTGCTCCTTCTCCGACAGGTCCCACAGTGCCGAGAGCCACTCGGCCTGGAGCCGGTTGTGCTCCATGGACAGCTTCGGCGACAAGGGGAACCACCGCTCCCGGTTCGAGCGATAGAGGGCGAGCTGGGCGAACATGATCTCCTCGGCCACCCGCTGCGTCGCCCGGCGCGCCTCCTGGGCTTCCCGGGTCCGGTCCCGGAACGACTGGAGCAGCCGGACCAGCTTCCCCCGGTTCGCCGCCGCCTCTCCCACGTAGCTCTCCGGCAGATGACGGGACAGGCCGCCGATGTAGTGGGGGTCCAGGACGGGGCAGGACAGCTCGAACGTCGGTAGCTCCGCAAAGGCCAGGTTGATCCGGCGTTCCGTGGGGGATGCGTCCGGGGGCGCGGCGGGCTCCGCACCGGTCTGGGCCGGGAGTACGGAGGGAGCCAGCGCCAACAGACAGACGGCCAGAGTCAGGGCCCGTGGCCACGGAGCGTCATCCCTGCCATCGCCGGTGCTTTGTCTCCTGGTGCTTCGATCCGGAAGGAGGTTGGGGTGGGCGGTCGCTGGACCGGAGGGAATCGAGAGCCGCAGAGGTTCACCTCGCATGGGGTTTTGGCCTCGTCCGGTTGTGAAGCGAAGAGGTCGGAACGCGGCGGACGCTTCCGATGCAATATCAGGCAGCCAGACCCCGGCGGAAAGCGTCTTCTTCCGGGATCGTGGGGGCCTGGGGCCCGGAACCGGCCCCGGACGAGCCCGCAAGAGACCCACCTCGGCCCCTTCCCCAGCGAGGAAGCGACGGGTTCGTAGTGGCCGGGGGAAAGCCGGTCTCCCCCCTACCTCCCCTGCAGCGCTCCAGCCACGAGGGCTGTGATGCCCTCTTCCAGCGTGCCCTTCGATCGGCAGTGCACCGGATTGCCCCGGGTCACCCTGGGCTCGGCCCAACCCTCCAGGATGGTGGTCACCATGGACCCACCGTCCGAAGCCGGGCTCACACGGGTGGCCAGGGCCAGGGTGACATCGTAGAGGTTGGCCAGGATCCCCGACGGCGACGTGCCGCAGTCCAGGTAGCTGGCCATCCGCTTCCCCTGGATGGTTCGGACGTCGTGGCCCGGGTTTCCGAGAATCATCTGGGCCGGGTCCCGCTGCGTCACGGGGATCCCCAACTCCTCGTACACGCTGGGCAGGACGCTCCAGACCTCCGCCGGCGGGGCCGGGAAGGTCGCCGAAGCCAGGTCCTTTTCGTCCAGGAACTCGGCGGTCTGGAAGCCTGAGGTCCGGATCACGGATCGGGTGGGAGGCGGCGGTCCGGGACCAGGGGAGGAGGATGCGCAGGCCAGGGCCAGAACGGCGGAAGTGGTCAGGATGCCCCATCGGATGAACATGATTTGCTCCTGGGCAGGACCCGGTCATTCCGTCGGCTCGAAGTCGACGGACTCCCTCTCTTGTAGGAAGTTATCCGTTCCGTGCATCTTCAGGCAGGTATGACAGGTATGAACCGATGGGGGCTGAAGACAGAGACCGAACTGCTCCGGCACTCGAGGACGAGGGCCGCCGGGGAGGGGCGGAGCGTTCAGGATCCGAGCAACGAGCCCCTCGTCCTCCTAGCCAGGCGCTGAGGCGGAGCGTCGACGAGCCGAATCCTGGAGAACCCCATGCCCGAAGAGAAAAAGCACAACTGCCCGGAGTGCGCCTTCAGGAAGAAGGCCGAGGAGAACCCCCGATCGTTCCTGGGCGTCCTGTGGAAGCTCCACACCTACATATGCCCTGGATGGAAGTCCTACCAGCGTTCCCTGAAGACCGACGGGGCCTCGGGCTCTTCCAGTTGAAGATCGGACAAACGACCACCGGTTGAGGCCTCCTGGCCTTCGCCCCATCTTGTCTCGATTCCGGGCGCTCCCAGGGGGCGTTCACTCCCTGGCGACGTCCACGCCCGGGGGGTGGCCCGCCGGACCTGGATCACGGGCCATGCGCCCCCCGGTCCCGTTCCCTCGACAGGATCCTCTACATGCCTCGCAACGATGCTCCTTCCGCCACCCCGGCGCCTTGCAGGAAGGCCGGAACCGGACCAGCCCCGGAATGGACCCGGGGGTCCGGCCTCGGCCCTCTCCTCTTCCTGGGACCCCTCGTCCTCGTGGCGCTCGGGGTCCCCCTGCCCATCCTGGCCCAGGACGCCCAGGGCCGGGACTCGGAGAGGACGGGCCCCATCTTCCAGGACGGGCAGGCCCAGGTGGTCCCGGCCTTCCAGGACACCAGCCGGTGGATCCGGGAGGAGCTGTGGGTGGAGGCGCCTTTCGACACGGACAGCGACGGGGAGCCGGACCGGGTGCATGTGGCGGTGGTCCGGCCGGAGCAGACGGAGACGGAGGGACTCAGGGTCCCGGTGATCTACGTCTCCAGTCCCTACTTCGCCGGTACGGCCCCGCCCACACTGGAGTACTTCTGGGACGTACGGCAGGAAGTCGGCGAACCGCCTCCTCCCCGGAGGCCGGCTCCCTCGGTCTCGGCTCACCTCAGGTCCGGCATTTCCAACTCCCAGGTGGACACCTGGGTGCCCAGAGGCTTCGCCGTGGTCCACTCCGAGGCGCCGGGCACCGGTCTTTCGGAGGGATGCCCTACCGTGGGCGGCGATCCGGAGGCCCTGGCCCCCAAGGCCGTCATCGACTGGCTGAACGGCCGGGCCCCGGGGTTCACGGCTTCCGACGGGGGTGAGGAAGTCCTGGCCGACTGGTCCACGGGAAAGGTGGGGATGACGGGAACCTCCTACAACGGCACGATTCCCGTGGCGGCGGCCACCACCGGCGTGGAGGGCCTGGAAGCCATCATCCCCGTGGCTCCCAACACCTCCTACTATCACTACTACCGGTCCCACGGCCTGGTCCGGCATCCCGGCGGCTGGTTGGGAGAGGACATCGACGTCCTCTACGACTTCATCAACAGCGGCGACCCGGAAGGCCGTCCCTACTGCAACGCCACCTACCGGGACAGAGAGATGGCCCAGGGCCAGGACCGGATCACCGGAGACTACAACGACTTCTGGGCCGGTCGGGACCTGTGGCGGGAGCTGGACGGCATTCGGGCCGCGGCCCTCATGGCCCACGGGCTGAATGATTGGAACGTCATGCCCTCCCACAGCGTCACCGTGTACGAGAACCTCAAGGCCCGGGGCGTGCCGGCCCAGGCCTACTTCCACCAGGGGGGCCACGGAGGGGCGCCGCCCCTGGAGCTCATGAACCGGTGGTTCACCCGCTTCCTCTACGGGGTGGAGAATGGTGTGGAAGACGCCCCGAGAGCCTGGATCGTCCGGGAAGGAGAGGAGCCGAGCAATCCCACTCCGTATCCCGACTACCCCCACCCCGACGCCCATCCCGTGAACCTCTACCTCCGGGCCGGCGGTGCGCAGCGGGGCGGCCTGGATCTCCAGCCCCGGCCGGGCCAGGGAACGGAAACCCTGGAGGACAACTTCTCCTTCAGCGGGACCACCCTGGCCCGGGCCGAGTGGACGGACCACCGGCTCCTCTACGTGACGCCTCCGTTGCAGACGGATCTCCACCTGAGCGGGACCCCGGAAATCACCATCCGCCTCTCCGCCGACGCTCCGGCAGCGAACCTGTCGGTGTGGCTGGTGGCCCTTCCGTGGATCGACGGACGTCAGAGCCGGGGCGGCATCATCACCCGGGCCTGGGCGGACCCCCAGAACCACGACGCCTTCGACGAGCCCGGCCCCCCGTCCCGGAGCGAGCCCCTGGTGCCCGGGGAGTTCTACGCACTGAGCTTCCCCCTGGAACCCGACGACCAGGTCATCCCCGCCGGGGAGCGGCTCGGGCTGATGATCTTCTCCACGGACCGTGACTTCACCCTGTGGCCCGACCCGGGCACTCAGCTCACCATCGATCTGGACGCCACCGTCCTGACCCTCCCCGTGGTAGGGGGTCACGGTGCCCTAACCGAAGCCCTGGATTCCTCGAATTGAGGAGCACCCCATGAACGTGCACGACCTGTTGTCTCTTCCTCCCTGGGACTGGCCGGTGGAAGCTCACGAGATCATCCTGGAGGCCCTCCGGGATGCTCAGGCACCGAAGGACCACCGGAGAGTGGCGGTGGAGCTGGCCGGCGAGCTGGTGGTCATGGACGACCGCCTGACCGAGGAGCTCCTGGGAATCCTCACCGATCCCCAGGAGCCCGCCGAGATCCGGGCCGGCGCCGCCATCGCCCTGGGCCCGGCCCTGGAAGAAGCCGACATCGAGGGCCCCGAGCCGGATCCGGAGTACCTGTCCGTCAGCCCGGCCCTGATGCGCCGGGCGGCCCTGGTCCTCCGGGAGATCCACGAGGATCCCGAGGCTCCGAAGCTGGTCCGACGCCGGGCCCTGGAGGGGGCGGTCCGCTGGCCCGAGCCATGGCAGATCCAGGCCGTCCGGGAGGCCTTCCGGAGCGGGGACAGGGAGTGGACGATCACGGCCGTCTTCTGCATGCAGTTCCTCACGGGATTCAAAGAGGAGGTCCGGGAGGTCCTGGATACCGACGATCCCGCACTCCTGAAGGAGACCATTCTCGCGGCGGGAACCCAGGAATTGGAGGAGGCCTGGCCCCTTCTTGAAGACGTGGTCTCCAGGGCGGTCCATGGCCCGCCACGCTTTCCGGATCTCCCCGCCTATGAGCGGGGCATCCTCTACGCCGCCATCGAGACGGCTCCCCTGATCCGCCCGGAAGAGGCCGAGGAGCTTCTGGCCGAGTTGGAGGAGCTGGACGATCCGAACGTCCACACCGCCGTAGCAGAAAACCTGCAGATCGCCGGCTGGCTCCTGGAGGAATGGGAGGAGGACGAGGGCCTGGGCGAGGGTCCCGACAAGGACCTGGACGACGGCCGGGTGTGGCACTGACCTCTCCACCTCCTGAAGGCCTCTCCCATGCGTAGAGCCCTTGTCCTGGTTCTGGCGGTGATCCTGGTGCTGGCGGCTCTGGTGGTCGGCGGCGCCCGCTGGCTCCGGTCCGGCCCGGAGCTGGCCTCCGACACCCTGGCCCTCCCGGGTCTCCGTGAGCCCGTGGAGATCCTCTACGACTCCATGGGGGTCCCCCACCTCTTCGCCACCTCCATGGAAGACCTCTTCCGGGCCCAGGGGTACGTCCACGCCACCCACCGACTGTGGCAGATGGAGATGTTCCGGCGGGTCCTCCAGGGGCGGCTCAGCGAGATCTTCGGCTCCAGGATGCTGGAGACGGACCGCTTCCTCCGAACCCTCGGCCTGGAGGAAGCGGCGGAGGCCAGCCTCCCGACTCCGGAATCTCCCATGGCCCGTGCCATGGATTCCTACGCCGGAGGGGTGAACGCCGCCCTGGAGAGCTGGGAGGGTCCTCTGCCTCCGGAGTTCCTCCTGCTGCGTTTCCGCCCCGAGTCCTGGCAGCCCCTGCATAGCCAGGGAATCGGGAAGATCATGGCCTGGGATCTGGCGGACTACCAGATCGGCCTGAACCTGGCGGCGTCCCGGGAAACCCTGGGAGACTCGGCCTTTCTGCCCCTCATGCCCCGCTATCCGAAGTGGGGCGTGACCATCCTGGAGGGCTGGCCGGAGGAAGGGACCGGAAGAGGAACCGATTCGGCTTCCGGCCTCCCGGCAGCGGCCGTCGCCAGGATCCGGGCCGGGAGCCTGCCACCCGTGGAGCCCTGGAACCGGGCTTCGTCGCCACCGCTTCTCGCCAGCCGGTCCTCACCGCCGCAGCTTCCCCCAGCCGTTTCAACCACGCTCCTGGCCCGGGCCACCCTCTCCCGGGACGTGGCCACCATCCTGGAGCTGGGCAGCGTGGTCCGGGCTTCCAACGGCTGGGTGGTGGGCGGGGAGCGTTCCCACTCCGGCAAGCCTCTGGTGGCCAACGACATGCACCTGGGCCTGGAAGCCCCCAACATCTGGTACCTGGTGGGCCTCCACGCCCCGGGCTACGACGTGGTGGGCATGAGCATCCCGGGCGCTCCCGGGGTGGTGGCGGGTCACTCCAATGCCGTGGCCTGGGGGTTCACCAATGCCATGGTGGACGACGTGGACTTCTTCGTGGAACGGGTGAATTCGGACAACCCGGCGGAGTACCGGACCCCGGAGGGATGGGCTCCCTTTCAGGTCCGGGAGGAGCACATCGGAGTGCGGGGCGGCGACACGGTGAGCCACACCGTCCGCTCCACCCGTCACGGGCCCGTCATCACCCCGGTGGAGGAGCGGGCCGGGGAGCGGGTCCTGGCCTTCCGCTGGGTTGCCCACGAGCCGGACCGGACCTTCCGGGCTCTCCTGGGCATGGGACGGGCCCGGAACGTGGACGAGTTCCTCCAGGCCCTCCGGGACTTTGACATCCCCCACCAGAACGTGGTCTTCGCCGACACCGCCGGGGCGTGGGGCTACTGGATGAGCGGCCGGGTCCCCCTCCGGGCCTCCGGCCGGCCACCCCACCTCCCGGTGCCGGGATGGACGGGAGAGCACGACTGGACCGGTTGGCTTCCCTTCGACGAGAAGCCCCACGTCCTGGCTCCGGTCCGGGGCTACGTGGCCACGGCGAACAACGCCCAGGGGCGGGGAGACGCCGTCCGGGCGGTGAGCAACGGGCACTGGGCTCCCCCCTACCGGGCCCAGCGGATCTCGGAGCTCCTGGAGGCCCGGCCCCACCACGACGCCGGGAGCCTGCTGGCCATTCAGATGCACACGGGAAGCGCCTTCGTGGACCGGCACCGGAGCCACGCTGTGGATGCCTTCCGGGGCGCCGGCCTGGAGGATCTGGCCCGACGCCTGGAGGAGTGGGACGGATTGGCCGACCTGGAAAGCTGGGAGGCCACCCTCTTCCACACGTGGTGGAGAACGCTCCACCGCAGTCTCATGCGCCACTACTACGATGGAGACGGGGGTTACTTCCCGGATCGCATGCTCACGGAAGCGCTGGAAACCGGGGCCGGTCTTCCTCCTGAGCTCCCTGTGGAGGCGGCCCGGACGGCGGCCGAGTATGCCCACCTTTCCTGGGGTGAGGCCCATCGCCTGCACCTGGGGCACCCCTTGAGGGCGATTCCCGTGGTGGGCCGCCTCCTGCGCTTCGGCCGGATGGACCTCCCCCGGGTGGGAGGCCCCTACTCGGTGAACGTGGCCGGGTTCGGGGGGAGCAGGCCGCCCTTCGGTGTGGGCTGGGGCCCCAGCCAGCGGCACGTGGTGGACATGGCCGACCCGGACGGCTCCGGGGGCTTCATCCTTCCCGGAGGTCAGTCGGGTTACCCGGACAACCCCTACTCCTTCGATCAGCTGGAGCTGTGGCAGGAGGGCCGCCTCTGGCTCTTGCCCCTGGAGCGCGGCCGGGTGGAGGCCCGGACCGTGGCCACCCTGCGCTTGGAGCCGGAGGGCGGCTGAAGGGGCCGCAACTCACCCGTTCAGCGGGGGTGTCTGCACCCGGGCCCTCTTCGGGAGGCCGCCGGAAAGGGAGGCGGCAGGGTCAGGACCTTCCTCCTTTTGAGAAGCAAGACCCGCCGGCGCCCCGTTTCTTTCGGTGTCGTCCGGCCCGCAGGGGCCGGTGAGGGGGCTTCTGAGAAACAAGCCCCATGCGGCGCCACGTTTCTTCCGACATCACCCGGCCCACCGGACCGGTGAACGGGCTTCTGAGAAACAAGACCCGCCGGCGCCCCGTTTCTTTCGGTGTCGTCCGG
>CAZZEL010000044.1:9971-30546 GCA_964652625.1 uncultured Gemmatimonadaceae bacterium | reverse complement strand
TTGCCGTCTTCGCAGCAACGAACACCCTCCGGCCCGTCTGCTGCTGCAAACACGGCGTACAGGCATACCGGGGCCCCGAGAAGGTCCCCAGCGCTCTACATGCCCGCCAATCCCGCCGCAGAGCCCCTGCTGCGGTTGAGGCTCTGGAGGTCTTTTCGTCATGAGGAGTAGATCACTACCCGGAGAGTCGTGGTCACCTCCCCGGCCCCCCGACGTTCATCTCCGCCGACTGCCCGGCGCAGTGGGGATTGGTGCTACTGGGCCGCCAAGCAAGAATGACTCGCGCGAAACGGCTCCGGTGATTGTGGATCCCCGGAACTCACGGGGGTCCGATACCTGCCTACCCTCCGGCGGGGAGCATGGCCTGCACCAGGCCGTCCACCGTGTGGGGCATGGCCTCTGTGGCCGGAGGATGGCCCATCTCCCGGAGGGTGGCGGAGGTGAGGGGGCTGATGCTCACGATCCGGGCTGTTCTCAGGGCTTCTCCGTAGAGCTTCACGAGGGAACGGGCAGTGGGAGAGCTGGTGACGGCGATCCAACTCACCTCGCCGGCCTCCAGGGCGTCGGCCACGTCCTCGTTGGGCTCCTCCACCTCCACGGTCCGGTAGACGGACACCTGGTCCACTGCGGCCCCCAGCTCCTCCAGCTCTTCAGCAAGGATGGGACGGCTGCCCCCGGCCCGGGCGAAGAGGATGGCTCCGCTCTCGGCCCTCTCCATGAGGGAACGGGCCAGGGAATCGGCGTCCACTCGGGCCGGAGCCAGGTCCGCCTTCAGGTGGTAGTGCTCCAGGCGCTCCGCCGTGCCCCGGCCCAGGGCGGCGATCTTCACCTGGGCCAGGGGTCTCACGTCACCCTTCGTCTCCATGACCCGTCCTACCAGCCCGTCGACTCCGTTTCCGCTGGTGAAGACCAGCCAGTCGTACTCCCCCAGGGTCTCCAGGGTGGCGTCCACCGGGGCCCAGCTGGAAGGTCCGGTGACCCGGATGGCCGGCTGGGTGATGACCTCGGCGCCCAGGACCGAGATCTTCTTGCGGATCCTGGATGATGTTCGCTTCGAGCCGGCCACCAGGACGCTGGTGCCGAAGAGGGGACGCTCCTGGAACCAGGAGATGGTGGGGGCGTGGTCCACCACCTTTCCCACCACGAAGAGGGCAGGGGGCTTGAGCCCCTGCTCGCCCACCACGGAGGCTACGGTACCCAGGGTGCATTTACAGGTCTGCTGCCGGGCCCGGCTGCACCACTGAACTACGGCCACGGGGGTGTCGGGAGACTTGCCGTGCTCCACCAGAGCCTCACTCCAGCGCCCGGCCCACTTCACCCCCATGTAGAAGACCAGGGTGCCAGGGAAGGTGGCCAGGGCCTGGTAGTCCAGGTGGGACTCCTTCTTCTCGTCCCGCTCATGCCCCGTGATGAGGGCCACGGCGGAGGCGTCCTCATGGTGGGTGAGGGGGATCTCGGCATAGGCCGCCGTGGCCAGGCCCGAGGTGATCCCGGGAACGATCTCGAAGGGGACACCGGCGGCCCGGCAGGCGTCGGCCTCGTCCCCACCCCGTGCGAAGATGGAGGGATCGCCCCCCTTGAGGCGCACCACGTTCCGCCCCTCCAGGGCGGCCTTCACCATGACGTCGGTGATCTCGTTAGGAGTGAGAGTGCGCCCCTTGTCGTGGCGGCCCAGCCGGATGAGCTCGGCCCCCTCGGGGGCGTACTCCACCAGGGTGGGATTGGCCAGATAGTCGTAGAGGACAAGGTCTGCTTGGCGGAGGCACTCCGTGGCCCGGACGGTGATGAGGCCCGGGTCACCGGGGCCGGCGCCCACCAGGTGCACGGTGCCGGGGCTTTGGGAAGGGGAATCGGTCATGGAACGGCAAAGTCCTGTAGGAATCGATGGAACTCCGGCAGCTCGCCCACCGGGGTCATGAGGTGGAAGCGTGCCTCCGGGTGCCGATCCCTGAGATCGGCCACCAGGGGGCGAATGTCGTTGTCTACGTGGCCGGCGCTGGCCATGAAGAGGGGCAGGAGGCGGAACTCACGGACCCCTTCCTCGAGCCCCTCCTCCACCACGTCCGGAAGGGTGGGCCCGGCGAACTGCATGAAGGCCAGCCGCACGGAGCCGCTGCCGTCCACGGACTGAACGGACTTCGTCAGTTTCTCCAGAGATCCCCGCCACTCCGGGGTCCTGCTTCCATGGGCGATGAGGATGAGCATGGGGTGTCGTTTGTCCTTTTCCTCCGTGGGCGCCGTCCTACCGGTCGCCGTCGTAGGTGTCGCTGTCGTAGGGGCCGCCGTCGTTGGAGCCGGCGGCGTCGCCTCCGTCCCCGTGGCGGTGGTCTTCGTGGGAGGGGGCTTCGTCGTGCCCAGGGTCCCCGGGGCCGTTCCCCCCTCTCCACCCTCCTGGTCCGCACCGGCCCCCGGTCCCTCTCCCGGAGACTCGGCAAGAAGGCTCGCCACCCGGTCCCGAGTCCGGCGGGAGAGGGTGGGGTCCCGTCCGTCGGTGAACACGGCCACGGTGGCTTCTCCCTCCTCCAGGAGAGCCCCGAAGATCACCTGGGTCCTGTCCCGGGACGAGGCGTCGCAGACCAGTACCCCCCGGGCTCGGCAAGCTTCCACCACCCGCCGATTCAGCTCCGGGTCGTCCGTGGCGGCCACCGCAAGAAAAACGCCATCCAGGTGCTCTTCCCGGTACTCTTCCCGGAGCCACCGGAACCCCTCTCCGGGGAGGTCCGCCGCCAGCTCCCGGCTGACCTCCGGGGAGATCAGGGTCACGGACGCTCCGGCGCGGAGGAGGTTGTGGACTTTCCTCGTGCCCACGGGCCCTCCTCCCACCACCACACAACGTTGTCGTCGGACGTCGAGTCCTACGGGAAGAAACCGCATGTCTCAGAACTCAGAAGGATCCCCGGCGGCGGTCCTGTCTCAGTGCCCCACCCTCACCACGCCGCTGGCCGCCAACAGCAAGATTACGATCTCCAGCACGGCGATACCGGCGTAGATCCAGTCTCTCTTCTTGAGGAGCTTCGGCAGGACTCCCATGTAACAGACGATGGTGACGGCCGCAAGGACGGCGATGCCCACGAAGTTCAAGTAGTCCCCCCGGTTCAGGACGAAAACCCACCGCCAGCCCGTCAGGAGCTCCTCCCGGTGGAGGAACTGGTGATTCACCGCCTCCAGGTACTCGTGGGCCCGGAGGGTCCAGAGCCGGGGGAGCTCTTCGATGGGCACGCCCGGACCGGGGGTGCCGAGGAGGTAGAGACAGAAGGTGACCAGGAGGATCGCCAGGCCGAAGTACATGCCCACGGCGAGGATCTTCGCGTAGAGGAGCTGCTCCTCGTTGGCGCCGGTGTCGGCTGCCGGATCTTCGCTGGAGCTTCTGGGGCCTTCCTTCTCATCCATGGTTTCACTGCCCGGTTCGGGGTTGCGCTCCTGGTTGTCCACGGTGACCCTCCTACACGATAAAGGGGAGACCCAGGCCCTTGGTGATGGCCTTGGCTCCGGCGAAGAGAAGCATGACGATGACGATCCAGCGGACGAAGGTGGGCTTGGCCACCCGGAGGATCCGGACCCCGATGAAGGAGCCCAGCATGATGCCCACCAGGGAGGGGACCACCATCATGGGAATCACGCAGCCCTGGTTCATGTAGATCCAGGCCGCCGAGGTGTCCGTGATGCTCAGCAGGAACTTGCTCGTGGCCACACTGATCTTCAGGGGGGCTCCCATGACCAGGTTCAGGACCGGGACGTTGGCCCAGCCGGCCCCCAATCCGAACATCCCGGCGGCGAAGCCGATGCCGATGAACAGGATGAGGCCCGGGAGAGTCCGGTGGACCCTCCAGTTCACGGCCCGGCCCAGGCTGGCCTCGGTGTAGATCCCGTAGATCCCCAGGACGGAGGAGAGGCGGTCCGACTCCGGCACGTCGGGGAAGGTGGACTTCTTGGCCGTGATCATGAGGATCACAATCCCCAGGATCGTGGCTCCCAGGGCCGTCTGGGTCACGTTCGTGGGCAGGGAGAGGCCCACCATGGCGCCGGCGATGGCGCAGGTGGAGGCGATGAGGGCCACAGGCATGGCCAGGCGCAGGCTGGCCAGGTTCATGCGGAGGAACCCGGGGCCGGCGGCCAGGGCCCCGCTCAGGGCCACCAGGAGTCCCGCTCCCCGGACGAAGTCCAGGTGGAAGGGGAAGAACCCGCTGACAATGGGGACGTACAGCACGCCTCCTCCCACCCCTCCCAGGGCTGCCAGGATTCCCATGACGAAGGTGAGGACGAAGAGGGAGAGGGGCCAAACCCACCAGGGGGTGTCCTCCCCTCCGGGCATTCCCGTGGCCGGCTGCTGCGTCCCTGCGGCATGGTCCTGGTCCCCGGCGGCCTCACCTTCCTGTGCTCCCGCATGCTCTTGGTCTCCCGTGGTCTCCACTTCCGGGGCCGGGGCAGCGCGCTCCGGATACCCTCCGTTCCTCACATCCCAGGAGGAAGCCCCGCTCCGGCGGGCCGCCGCCAAGGCCGGTATCGGGGCTTCGTGGTTCGAGCTCGCAGCCGGGGTCGGACCTGTGTGCTCCGGGCCCGCAACCCGGAGCGCTCCGGACACCGAAGCTCCCGGGGCGCGGAGTGCGCCGTCCCGGCCTCCTCCTTCCCCGCCGGCGACCACCAGGGGAGGCTTGACGGCGCACAGGAGCGTAAGAACGGCCAGCACACGGATGCAGCTTGACAGACGGGTCATGACGGCGAATCCGCTTCCTCTTCGCCCACCGGCGGGCACCGGAAAGGAGGCAAGGGCCTCCCCCTCTCCTTCTCCGGGCACCTGCCCTGTGCCGTGGGGGCGACCTGCTAGGGGTAAGGGTCGAACCACTCCAAGTCGAGCACCACGTCCTTCACGCCGGACACCGAGGAGGCGATCTCGGTGATCCGTTGTCCTACATCCCCCGTGCGGCTGTACATGGGGGCTTCCCCGGTGACCGTCACCAGGCCTTCCCGGGTCTGGGCGTCCAGGTCCAGGGTCTGGGTGCCCATGTCGTCCAGAAGGGCCAGCCTCACGTCGGAGGCGATCCGGAAATCCTGGATCCGCTCCAGCCGCTCCGGGGTGATCTTGAACTCCGGCTGCCGGACCCCGGCCAGGATGATCTGGCAGGTCTCGGATACGGAGAAGGTCTCCAGGTTCACGATCATGTCATACAGGGTGGGATCCAGGATGTCCTCCCCGTACATGGTCTTCACCCACTGAGCCCGGGCCTCGTCCACTTCCTGGATGTAGGCTTCCGCCTCGTCGGGATCCATCCTCTCCGTTTCCCGCAGGGCCTGGACCCGGAGGTCCAGGGGTGCGATGAGACGGATGCAGAAGACGCCGGGCACGGCCTTGAGGAGCAACCCCCCGGCCAGTCCGTGGTAGATCATGTCTCCCTCCGCCTCCACCACCTGCCGGGCCAGCTCGGCCCGGATGGCGGCCAGGTAGAGCCTCCGCAGAGAGGCGGACCGATCGAAGAGACCCGGGCGGTCCTCCAGCTTCTCGTCCAGGTCTTCCGGGGCCACACCCAGCTGGGCCGCCGCCTGTTCGATGACTTCCAGGCCCAGGGTGGGGTAGCCCGTCTTCTGGGACATGCAATCCGCCAGGGCGTTGCCCCCGCTCTTGGTTCCGCGACAGATGCTGATGATGGCCATGGCTCAACCTCCCGTGATGCGGTTGAGGCGTGCCCTGCACTCGGCGGCGAAGGCGAAGCACTCCGCCTCCGCTTCTTCGGACATCCGGAATCGAGGCTGCTCCACCGCCTCCACTACGGCGGCACAGGCCGTGTCCAGGGACATGGTCCGGAGGTTCACGGTCAGGTCGTAGAGGTGGGGGTCGTTGACGTCCACGCCGTACATCACCCGGACCCACCGGGCCCGCTCCCGGTCCACGTTCTCGATGAAGGCGTCGGCCTTCTCCGGAGACATCCGGTGCATGGATTCCAGGAGGGCCTCGATGCGCTTCTCCCTGGGGGCCACGAGACGAATCCGGAGCACACCCGAGAGCCCCGGGAGGAGGAACTGGCCCGCAAGGCCGTGATAGATGAGATCCCCCCGGGTGCACCACTCGGCCAGGGCCGTCTGGACGGCCAGGATGTACTTCTCCCTCTCCTGGGTGAGGCGGGCCCACAGGCCCGGTGTGGTCTCGAACTTGCCCCGGAAGCTCTCCTCCGAGGCCCCGAGGCTCTCGGCGGCCTCCTGGAGCACCTCCCGTCCCAGGGTGGGGTACCCGAGCTTTCGGCTCAGGCACTCGGCCAGGGCCTTTCCCCCGCTCAATGATCCTCTGGAGATCGTGATGATTGCCACGGCTTCGTCCTTTCGGCTCTGCCCGACGGCTACGGTGCCGGGCGGGACTTGAACCGGGTCGCTGCCCGGAGGAGGGAGGGTGCCCACCCCTCGGTCCCCAGGGCGTGAACATGGGTGTACGACGCCAGCACGTTCTCCAGGCGAAGCCCGTCGTGCCGGCCGTCGAAGCCGTACCCACGGTGGACCCGGAAGACGAAGGAGAGCCCTTCCGAGTCCGGGGAGAGAAGGTAGGTGTAGTGGAACTCGTGCCCTCTCACCGTCTCTCCCGGAAGGTAGAACGGGTTCTCTCCCGTCACCTCCAGCACCGTGTAGCCGTGCCCTCGCGGACGGGCCTGGAAGCCGTATTCCACAGGCAGGAAGCCTACCATCTCGTGCTCCCGCCCCTGGTAGTGCAGCTTCCGGCCCAGGTAGACGGCTCCGCCGCACTCGGCGTAGATGGGCATGCCGCCCACGGCTGCCTCCCGGACATGGGCCATGAAGGACGTGTTGCCGGAGAGGCCCAGGGCCAGGGTCTCGGGAAAGCCGCCACCCAGGTAGAGGGCATCCACCGCAGGGAGCGCCTCTGCTTCCAGAGGGGAAATCTCCACGAGCTCGCCGCCCGCCTTCTCCAGAGCCTCCAGGTTCTCCGGATAGTAGAACTGGAAGGCGGCGTCCCGGAAGACCCCGATTCGGGTCCGGGGCTTTCCGGGGTCGTCCGTCCCCGCCTCCGGAGTCCCGGGCTGCTCGAGGTCGACCGCTCGTGCCTGCGGAGGCCTGGACTCCCGGGCCGGGATCCGCTCCGGTCCAGTCCGGTTGGGCCCGTTCCTCCTGGGGCGTTCCAGTTGCTCTGCGCTTCTCGCCACCTCCAGGATCTCCTCCAGGTCCAGATGCTCTTCCGCCACCCGGCGCACCCGCTCCAGAGGACTCTCCGACTCCTCCGTCTCCTGGGGAGGCACCAGCCCCAGGTGACGTTCCGGGAACACCTCCTCCGGTAGCTTGGGAATGGCCCCCAGAACGGGTAGACCGCAGATGCCTTCGATGGACTGGCGTAGCACCGATTCGTGCCGACTCCCAGCGCAGCGGTTAAGGATGACACCGGCCAGGGGAACGTCCGGATCCAGGGTCTTGCAACCCAGGACCAGGGCTGCTGCCGTCCGGGTGGTCTTGGTGGCGTCCACGCTCAGGAGGACCGGGGCCCGGAGGAGCTTGGCCAGCTCGGCGCTGCTGTAGGTGCCCTCCGGGTCCATGCCGTCGTACAGCCCACGGTTGCCCTCGATGAGAGCCACCTCCGTTCCCCGGCTGCCCTCCAGGAAGGAGCTCACCGCCGTGGCCGGAGAAAAGAAGAAGAGGTCCAGGTTCCTGCAGGGACGCCCCGCAGCTACGGTGAGCCACGAGGCGTCGATGTAGTCCGGCCCCTTCTTGAAGGGGGCTACACTGTAGCCCCGTTTGCGCCAAGCGGCCGCGAGCCCCAGGGAAACGAGGGTCTTGCCGCTTCCTCCCCTGAGGCCCGCGATGAGGAGCCTGGGTGGGCTCCCCTGATTCATCAATGCATCTCGATGAAGCCGCAGGGACAGACCTCGGCGCACTTCTCGCAGCCGGTGCAGTTCTCCAGCTTGAAGTTGTAGAGGCGCCCCTTCTCCATGGGCTTCTCGATGGCCTGGTCCTGGCAGTAGAGCCAGCACTTCTCGCAGTCCATGCAGTAGCCGCAGCTCATGCAGCGCTGGGCCTCGCTCAGGGTCTGCTCCTTGGTGAAGCCGAGATTGACCTCGGCGTCCAGGTCCATCCGCTTGTCCTCTTCCAGCCGGGCCGGTTCCTCCGGCTTCTGATCGTCGTAGTGGGTGAGGATCATCTTGTCGGCGTAGATCACCTCCCGGGGATCCTTCTCCTTTGGAGACCCCGTGAAGGTCCGCTCCATGGCCTCGGCGGCCCGACGACCGTGTCCCACGGCATCGGTGACCAGGGCCAGGTTCGTGACGTCGCCGCCGGCCCACACCTTGTCTTCCACGGTGTGGCCGTTCTCGTCCACCTTGATCCAGTCCTTCCCCTCGATGAGCTCCTCGAAGCCGGTGAAGTCCGGCTCCTGGCTCACGGCGGAGATGATGGCACTGGAGGGGATCTCGAACTCCGAGCCCTCGATGGGCACAGGGCGGCGCCGGCCGGACTCGTCCGGCTCACCCAGCTCCATGCGAATGGCGGTCATGGCGTACACCAGACCGTCGTCCCCTTTCTTGAACCCGGTGGGGGCGGCCAGGAACTGGATGTCGATGCCCTCGGCGATGGCCTCTTCCACCTCTTCCTTGATGGCGGGCATCTCTTCCAGGGTCCGCCGGTAGAGGACGGTGACGTTGGCCCCCAGGCGCTTGCAGATCCGGGCGGCGTCGATGGCGGTGTCACCGCCACCCACCACGATGGCCACCACGTCCTTACCCAGGTCCAGCTGCTCTCCGTGGTGGAAGCGGTTCAGGAAGTCCACGCCGCTGAAGACGTTGGGCGCGTCCTCCCCTTCCACGCCGATGCTCATGCCCTGCTGGGCGCCCAGGGCCACATAGACGGCGTCGTACTCGGCCCTGAGCTCCTCCATGGTGATGTCCTCACCCACCTTGACGTCACACTGAAGCTCCACGCCGCAATCCAGGATCTTCTGGATCTCGCCGTCCAGCACGTCCATGGGAAGACGGTAGCCGGGGATGCCCCAGCGGAGCATGCCGCCGGGCTTGTCCGTGGCCTCGAAGACCTTCACGCCGTAGCCCCGACGGGCCAGCTGGTAGGCGCAGGAAAGGCCGCTGGGGCCGGCGCCCACCACGGCCACCTTCTCCGACTTCTTGTCGTCGGAGAGCATCTTCAGGGGCAGGTCGTGCTCCAGCCCGAAGTCGCCGATGGACCGCTCGATCTTGTTGATGCTCACCGCCCCGTCCTTCTCCTTCCGGTTGCATCCGTCCTCGCATGGGGCGGGGCAGACCCGGCCGCACACGGAGGGGAAGGGGCTGGTGTTCGTGTAGATCTCCCACGCCTCCTGGAAGGCCTGTTCCTCGGTCTTTCCCAGTTTCTCGAAGTCCGCCAGCGTGGTGGTGAATCCCCGGATCTGGTTCCCGGAGGGACAGGCGTGGGTGCAGGGGGGCTTCTTCTCGACGTGCTTGGGCCGAAGAGGTGACTGCTCCCGACTACGACCGCCTCCCGAGAAGGAGCGCTTTCCTAGTTTCTTCTTCTTCTTCTTTACGACCTTCTTCGCCATAGGTCACCTCATACGACCGATTGGGGTGGTCGCTGTTTCGCAGACGGCCCCCCACCCCCGAAGGGGCAGGGGAACCTCCTGCTGTTCTCTCTTTCTACGATCCCGTCACTACGTCAGGACTCGCAGGGGTCGAGGGTCAGTCCTCGTCCTCGCCTCCTGCGGCCCCTTCCTTGTGGGGGATCTCGACGTAGCTGCCGCCGAAATACGTATAGACGCAACGTCCGGAGTCCATGAGCACCTTCAGAGCTTCCTTGCCCGTCTTCCTGTCCACCTCACCGGCGCCGTGCTTCTCCTTCATGGCCTTGATGAGGTCCTGGGCCTTGAACTTCTTCTTGCCCTGGTACTCCTTGACCAACTCGTACATGTCGTCGGCGAGTTGCTCGGCTGAGACAGCCATGGGTACCTCCTCCTATTGTCGGAGCTGCGCGGTCCGCTTGTAGCTCAGACCGGCGTACTTGTAATCGTCGATGTGCTCCTTCTCGAACTCGATGCCGGTCATCTCGAAGAAACGAGGCCAGCCGATCCGCTCGATGAAGTCGCCCATCCGCTCGTACTTGCGAGCGTTGTCCGCCCACACCTCTACGATCTTACGCACAGCCTCTACCACCTCCGGCCAGCGAGGCGGATCGTTCTCGATGAAGGGGATGGCCAGCTTCGAGAACCGGGGCTCGGTGCGGGCGTTGGAAACCTTCCCGCCGACCCAGATGGAGATGCCGTCGTTCAGGGCATCGGCCATGGGCAGGGCGGGGCAGACGGAGAAACAGTTCGCGCAGAACATGCAGAGCTCTTCGTCGATCTCCACCGAAGGATGGCCGTCCACCTCCGTGGGCCGGATGGCCGCCGTGGGGCAGGAGGCCACCACGTTGGGGATCTCGCAGAGCTTGTTCACCTGGTCGTGCTTCACCTTGGGCGGACGACGGTGCACCCCGAGGATGGCGATGTCGGAGCAGTGCACGGCGCCGCACATGTTCAGGCAGCAGGCCAGGGCGATGCGGAGCTTGCCCGGCAGGGGCGTCGTTCCGTCGAAGTACTCGATGAGGTCGTCCATCACGGCCTTCACCACGCCGGAGGCGTCGGTGGCGGCGGAGTGGCAATGCACCCACCCCTGGGTGTGGACGATGTTGCTGATGGCGTTCCCGATCCCGCCGACGGGGAATCCTATGTCCGCCAGGTCAGCGATGAGGGGATCGATGTTCGACTCGTCGGTGAGAAGGAACTCCACGTTGTTCCGGCTGGTGAAGCGGAGGTAGCCGTCACAGTACTTGTCGGCCATCTCGGCGAACCGCCGGATTCCCAGCGTGCTCATGAGTCGGGGGGAGCTGGCCCGGACGGTGAAGAGCTTGTCGCCGCTCTCCCCCACGTGGACCATCACGCCGGGCTTGAGGATCTCGTGGTACTTCCACTTGCCGTAGTTTTCCTTGACGATCGGGGGCAGGAACCTTCTGTAGTCCGGAGGCCCGATGTCGGTTCTTCTTTCGGTTGCCATCGATTGTTCTCCCTATGTCCCAGATGTTCGTTCGTTCTCAGGGTCGTTGACAGCCTCGGGAAAGCGAGCTTTCCCCTCAGGCCTCCTCTTCCTCTTCCTCAGCCTCGAAGTACTCTTCGAAGAAGATGTAGGGGTTGTCCCTGGGATGGGCCACCATCTCGGGGATGGGCTCCAGCCCGATCTCCTCCAGGAAGTTGCCCATGCCGACGCGCTGGATCAGCTCGCCCACACGCTCCCGGTTCTTTCCGTGCTCGCCCCAGAAGTCCCAGATGGCTTCCGCCAGCTCTTTGATCTCGTCGTACGGGGGCTCCATCTTCACGAAGGGAACCATGACGGAGGAGAGCTGGGCGCCCTCCACGATGGGAGCCTTGGCTCCCACGAGGATCGTGGCGCCGGTGTCCGTGCCCGGACGCAGGGCCTTGGGCATGACGTTGATGCAGTGCATGCACTTGACGCAATTCGCGTCGTCGATGGTCAGCTCGTTGCCGTCCCATTCCATGCACTTCGTGGGGCAGTTGCTCACCACGTCACGCTGGATGTCCAGGGCATCGCCCCGTCCACCCTCTTCGGCGTCCTTGGCATACTCCCGCACCGCGTCCTGGTCGATGCGGATCTCGTCACGCCAGGTTCCGATGACGGACATGTCCGCCCGGGCGATGGACGCCACACAGTCGTTGGCGCAGCCGGCGAACTTGAACTTGAACTTGTAGGGGAAGAACGGCCGGTGCAGCTCGTCCTGGAACTCCTGCGTGATGTCGTTGCAGGCGTCCATGGTGTCATAGCAGGCCCACTCGCACCGGGCCTGACCCACGCAACAGCTCGGGGTCCGGACGTTGGATCCGGAGCCACCCAGGTCGAAGTCGTGCTCGGTCAGGGCCTGGAACGTGGGCTCCAGCTCGTCGGTGGTGGTCCCCAGGAGAATGATGTCTCCCGTGGAGCCGTGCATGTTCGTCAGGCCGGAGCCGTGCTCGTCCCACAGGTCACAGATGGTCCGGAGAGCATCGGAGGTGTAGAACCAGCCGCTGGGCTGGTTCACCCGGAGGGTGTGGAAGTGGGCGATGGCGGGATACTCGTCCTGGAGGTCGTTGTAGCGGCCGATGACGCCACCGCCGTACCCCATGACCCCCACGATTCCACCGTGCTTCCAGTGGCCGACCTTCTCCTCGTAGGAGCGATTCAGGCAGTCCAGAAGCTGGTCACAAGCCTCCTTGCCCTCGTCGGCCATTTCCTCGATCTGCGTGACGAAGCTGGGCCAGGGGCCCTTCTTCAGCTCCTCCAACATCGGGATGTTTCTTTGAGATTCTGCCATCGTTGTCTCCCTTTCGCCTTGGAATGATGGCTCTGCGCTCGAATCCGTTCTCGATTTCTCGATTTCTCGATCGCTGGTTCCACTCGTTACAACAGTCTATGGACAACTCGTGATCATTCTCTCCCGAACGTTCACGATGATCTTGTAGATCAGGGTCAGGATCATGAAGCCCACGGCGTAGACCCCGACAGTCACCGCCATCTCCACGCCGGAGGGCAGGTAATCGGTGATCCTCCCCAGGGGGCTGGGAATGAAGCCCGTGACCACCATTCCCACCCCCTTCTCGATCCAGATGGCCAGGATCACGCCCACGGCCAGGAAGGGGAGGATGCTCAGGTTGTTCCGGATTTTGGGAATAAGGAGGAGGACGACGCTCACCAACGTGAGGGTGGCCCCCGTCCACATCCAGGGCACCAGGGCGTCATGCCCGTGCAAACCCACGTAGAGGTACTCGAACGCGTGGATGTGATGGGGCATGTCGCTGTAGAGGGCGGTGAAGAGCTCCACGCCTACGAAGAAGACGTTCACCGCCATGGCGTAGGCGACGATGAGGGCCAGTTGCCGGATGGCCTGATCCCCGGGATCGAACCGGGAGAACTTCCGGATGATGAGGGCCAGGAGGATCAACAGGGCCGGTCCCGAGGCGAAGGCCGAGGCCAGGAACCGGGGAGCCAGGATGGCCGTCATCCAGAAGGTCCGGGCTTCCAGCCCCGAGTACAGGAAGGCCGTCACCGTGTGGATGCTCACGGCCCAGGGAATGGAGAGGATGATGATGGGCTTGATCCATCCCGGAGGCGGCGCGCATCGGCGCTCGGCGTCGAAGGTCACGGCCCCGATGAGGAGGTTCAGGACCAGGTAGCCCCCCAGGGCCATCATGTCCCAGAACATCATGGAGTTCAGGGTGGGGTGGAGAAGCACGTTCACCACCCGGCTGGGCTGCCCCATGTCCACAAAGATGAAGAGCATGCACATGAGGACCGACGCCACCGCCAGGCCCTCTCCCAGGATGACCATCCGCCCGAAGGCTCTGTGGTTGTGGAGATAGTAGGGGAGGACCACCATGACGGCCGAGGCCGCCACCCCAACCAGGAAGGTGAACTGGGCGATGTAGATCCCCCAGGTCACGTCCTGAGTCATTCCGGTGACCGTCAGTCCCTGGGTGTACTGCTGCCCCCAGGCCCACAGCCCCATCAGGATCAGGATGGCCCAGACCCCGAGGAGAGCCCAGTATCGTTTGCCCCCGCGAAATGCGGCTTCCAGCATGACGCTACCTCAAGGTTCTCCCGCTCGTCTCCGAGCCGGGTGTTTGCTCAAACGACGTAGTAGACGTTGGGCCCCGTGCCCAGGGCCACTCTCCTGTTCATGGTCTTCTGCTCGGCCAGGATCCGGCTCACCTCCGAGTCAGGATCCGTCAGGTCGCCGAAGGCCAGCACGCCCTCGGCTCCCGGCACCTGGTTGGCCGCCTCCACGCAGGCGGGCTGAAGTCCGTCCCGCAGCCGCTCCGCGCAGAAATTGCACTTCTCCACCACACCCCGCCTCCGGGTGGGGTACTCGGAGGGGAAGTTCCCTTCCGAGTCCGTCTCGATGAACGGACGGGGATCCCTCCAGTTGAAGCTCCGGGCCGCATAGGGACAGGCGGCCATGCAATACCGGCACCCGATGCACCGGTGCTGGTCCATCATCACGATCCCGTCGCTCTCCCGCTTCCAGGTGGCCTTCGTTGGGCAAACCCGGACGCAGGGCGGGTTCGTGCAATGGTTGCAGAGGACGAGGACCGGGGTTTCCATGAGCTCTTCCGGCGTGTGCTCGTGGACCTGGTCTTCGAAGACGTGCTCGAAGGTCTCGTCCCAGATCCAGTGGATCTCGTCTCCGGGCTCGTCGATGACCGGGATGTTGTGTTCCCGCCGGCAGGCCTCGCCGCAGGCCCTCCGGACCGCCGGGTCCTTGGCCTTCTCCACGTCGATGACCATGGCCCACTGCCGCTCCGAGCCCCGGAGGTTGTGATCCTGAAGCTGTTCGCAGCCCGTGGTGGCCAGGAAGGGAAGGCCGGCCCCGGCGCCCAGGACCGCGGCGCTGGTATCCCTGAGGAAATCCCGGCGGCTCTTCTTCTCACTCATGACTCAGCTCCCCCCTCCCGGCGTGGTGTGGCAGTCCCAGCAGGTGGGATCCACGTTGGAGTAGTCGTGGCACCGGTTGCAGAAGGCGTCCCGGTCCTCGTGACAGTCCAGGCACGTGTGGGTGAGGCTGATCTGGTAGACCTCGCCCGTGGAGGAGGTGTACTCCGTCACTCCCTCCCGGACCAGCTGATCTCTCCAGTCGTTCAGGAGATGCGGATGATTGGCCGTCATGTACGCGCTGTCTTCCACGCAGGACGGGACCTCCGCAGGGTCCGGGTAGTCCAGGTCGGGCCGGGCCACGTCCGCCTCTCCGGAGGCGGCCAACTGCCTCCAGAAGGGAAACGTGACCAGAATCACGAAAATGATCAGACCGACGATGATCTTGTTTCGATCACGCATGGACGGACGCTCCTTCCTCCACATCCTCGGTCTCTTCTTCTTCAAGTTCCATGCCGGGTATGGGCTCCAGCCGGAGGTTCTCGGTGCGCTTGTTCTCGCCCTCGAAGATCATGGCGTTGGCCACCAGCTCGGAGATCCCGGTGATCTTCACCCCCGGGGCCCAGTAGTCGGCCACGGTCACCAGGGTGGCCCGGTCGATGGCGCACATGGCGGCCATCTGGTTCACCCCGTGCTGCTCCTGGACGTAGCGCAGGGCGCTGCCCCGGGGTAGGCCTCCCCGGAGGCGCATCTCCATGTTCTCGTCCGTCCCCAGGCCCGCGCCGCCACCGCAGCAGAAGGTCTGCTCCCGGATGGTGTTCTCCGGCATCTCGTAGAAGTGGTTGCAGACGTTCCGGATCACGTACCGGGGCTCCTCGAAGATGCCCATCCCCCGGGCGGGATTGCAGGAGTCGTGGAAAGTGACCCGAATGTGGTCATTCCGACTCTTGTCCAGGTTCAGCTTGTCGTGGTGGATGGCGTCGGCCAGGAACTCCATGAGGTGGACCATCTTCGTGGAGCGGGCGTTCTCGAAGACGGTACCCGTGAGGGGGGAACGGGGGACCTCCAGGAAATCTGCCGGGCCGTTCATGGTGTCCATGTACTGGTGCATCACCCGCCACATGTGACCGCACTCGCCTCCCAGGATCCACTTCACCCCCAGGCGCTCGGCCTCGGCGTAGATCTTGGCGTTCAGGCGCTTGATCATCTCGTGGGAGGTGAACAGGCCGAAGTTGCCCCCTTCGGAAGCGTACGTGCTCCAGGTGTAGTCCAGCCCCATCTCCTGGAGGATGAGCATGTAGGCCATGCAGGTGTAGATCCCCGGGTCCGCCACGTAGTCCCCGGAGGGGACCACGAAGAGGATCTCCGCCCCCTTCTTGTTCATGGGGATGTCCACCTTGAGGCCCGTGGCGTCCTCGATGTCCTCGGCCATGAACTCAAGGGTGTCCATGAGGCCGTGGGGCTGGATGCCCAGGTGGTTCCCGGTCCGGAAGCAGTTGGCCACCGGCTCGATGACCCAGTTCACGTAGATTCCCAGGAGCCCCAGAAGCTCCCGGCCCATCATGGTGATCTCGGCCTGGTCGATGCCGTAGGGGCAGAAGACGGAACAGCGCCGGCACTCGGTGCACTGGTAGAAGTAGTAGAACCACTCCTTGATGACGTCCTCGGTCAGGGGCCGTCCTCCGGCCAGCTTCCCGAAGATCTTCCCCATGGCGGTGAAGTCCTTCCGGTAGATGGAGCGGAGGAGCTCCGCCCGGAGGACGGGCATGTTCTTCGGATCGCCGCCGCCCAGGAAGAAGTGGCACTTGTCGGCGCAGGCCCCGCACCGGACGCAGGTGTCCATGAAGATCTTGAAGGAGCGGTACTTGGTGAGACGCTCCGCCATGCCCTCCAGGACCCTCTTCTGCCAGTCCTCCGGGAGCTTCCAGTCCGGTTCCTCCACCGCCCACTCCCGGGGGTTCGGAAGATCCAGGACCTTCAGGTTCTTCGCCTTCCCCGGATAGATGTAGTTCCCCTTCTTCAGGTCCACCGGGGTCTCCATCCAGGGAGTGCTGGGAGGACGCCAGTCGATGTCCAGCAGGTCTTCCCGCTTGTAATGATCCGGTTCGTCGAATTTCGACATCGCTCTATTCCTTCTCCGGTGTCTTCTCCACCGGGATACCCGCGCCCACCATCTTGTCCCGGAATTCCTCCTCGTACTCCTCGTAGGGGTGGGTCTTCACAGGGTAGTTCCAGGGGTTGATGTGCCGCACCGCCCGGTTGTTGTTGGCCATGTTCCGCGTGGGACTCAGGAAGACCCCCGCCATGTGCGTGAGCTTGCTGAAGGGGAAGTAGGCCAGGAGGGCCGAGACCAGGAAGAGATGTCCGTAGAAGACGGGACTGATCCCCTCCGGCGTCACCGGGGAGAAGTGGATGATCCCCAGCATCATCTCCTTGATGCTGGTGAGGTCCACCTTGCCGAAGTGCCTCATCCACACCCCGCTGAGGCCGATGCCCAGGAGGAGGAGGAGGGGGAAGTAGTCTCCCACCAGGGAGATGTAGCGTACCTGGGGGTTGGTGATGCGCCGGACGAAGAGGTAGGTGACGGCCACCAGGAAGGTCACGGTGGTGATGAACACCGCCGGGAGCCCGATCTGCAGGAAGCCGTCGGCCCTCTCCAGGAAGGTCACCCATCCCGGGACCGGCTGGGTCATGAAGCGGAGGTGCCGGACGAGAATGATCAGGAAGGACCAGTGCATGACCAGTCCCCCGAGCCACAGGGCCAACTCCGTTCGATAGGCCAACCGTCGTCCGCCCACCATCTCCGCCTTCGTGTTCCGGAGCAGGGAACGGAAGAACAGGACCTCCAGGGCCATCCGGCCCAGGGTCTGGAGGGTCGTGAAGGGGTTGTCCGTCCGGTCCTGCTCGATCCAGTCCAGCGACTTCTGCTGACCGCTGGTGGTGGGGATGCGGAAGGGGACGTCGCTCTTGGACCATCCCAGGACCTTCATCACCATGCCCACAATGAAGAGGAGAAAGGCGGCGGAAGGGATCACGATCCCGAAGAGCCACCCCATCCCCATGCCTCCCAGCATCCCGATCAGGAAGAGACCACCGACGGCTGCCAGGGCAACCAGGATATTCATCGGAGATCCTCTCGTAGCACGTTGTCGATCATTCCGTCCCACCTTCGGGCCCCCGGTCCTTCGCCGCCCACTCCGGCGGGGCCCAGGCTGAAGGGTCACGCTCGTTCATCTTCTCCACTACCCACTCCACCTGACGCTTCACCTCGTTGATCCGAAGCTGGTTCACCTGCTCCCGGCACTCGACGTAGACGTCGAAGGCGGCCAGGGCCAGGCTGTCGATCCGGGCATCCACGGCGGCCAGCTCCTCGGAGTGCCGGGGATCCCGGCTGGCTTCCGGAAGGGCCTTCCGGATGACGGACTTCAGGGAGAAGACGAAGGACAGGGCCGTGGAGGGAGAGAACTGCTGGACCGCTCGAATCCGAACGATCCCTTCCAGACTCTCCCGGACGGCCTCCGGGTCCTCGGACTCGACCAGGAGAGCGTCCACGATCTCCGACGCCCCCTCCCGGGCACTGTGGCCCACGGGGTTGGCGAAGGGATCTTTTTGTTGCTGGAAGAGAACGGCGGCGTCCTCGGGGTAGGCGGCCAGCACCTCTTTCGCCAACCCCTGGACCAGGGCCTCCCGTTTCCCCACCAGCATCTCTTCGAATCTCACGGACACACTCCTACCACGTTCCACCCACTGTCACCGATCCTACCGGAGGCAGGAATCGGCCATCGCACGTCTTGTCCCGCCGACCCTTCTTCGTGGAGGCTCGAAACCTCTCCGGGAGGGCTCGACAGGCGGGAGCGAACGCCCCGGGGAAGCCCCGGGGCGCCTCCCGGAGGTTGAATCAAACGCAGCCCGTAGGCTTCGGCAGACCTGCCACCTTGCAGGCACCCTTGGCGGGGCCGCTGGGGAAGAGGTCGTAGATCTCCTTGAGCTTGAAGCCCGTCTGCTTACAGAGCTTCCGGATCATGGGGGCCATGTTGTACTCCAGGTAGTAATCCCGGAGGTAGTTCACGACCTTCCAGTGATCGTCGGTCATCTCGTCCACGCCCTCGGTCTTCGCGAGGTCGGCGGCCACCTTCTCGTCCCATGCATCGGGGTCCTGGATGAAGCCGTCCTCGTCGACCTCAATCTGCTTTCCGCCAAGTTCCACCGTTTCCATTGCTTACCTCCAAGTTGTTTGCCCCAATCGGGGCTTCGCGTTCGCGTTGGGCCGAACACACCGGCCGAACACGAGTCAGAACACGTCTATGTGAATCCACCGCTGACCCAGGTGACTCCAGAGCCACGCGACGGGGTGAGCCCATGGGGCTGTCATCCTGCTACGACTTCTTCTTCTTCGCTGCGTCGCCGGTGGCCGCACCGTGGAGCTTCACCTCCACCTTATCCGTGAGACCGGCGTAGAACTCCCGGAGAATCTCGATGACTTCCGGCTTGCTGAACTCCGTGGGAACCGGCTTGCCCTCGGAAAGCATCTTCCGGAGCATGGTTCCCGACAGCAGGAGCCGGTCGCCGGAGACGTGGTTCGCGTCCTCGTCCAGCACCGCCTTCTCCTCGTGGGGGCAGGTCTTCATGGAAGCCATCTCCCCGCACTGGAAGCAGTAGAAGGTCCAATCCATCTTCAGGGGCTGGGTCAGGAGCGCGCCATCCGGCACCTCGTTGAAGATCTCGTGGGCGTCGAAGGGACCGTAGTAGTCTCCCACCCCGGCATGGTCCCGCCCCACGATGAGGTGGGAGCAGCCGTAGTTCTGGCGGAAGACGGCGTGGAGCAGCGCCTCCCGGGGACCGGCGTAGCGCATGTCCAGGGGATAGCCGCCCTGCACGACCCGCTCGGGCCGGAAGTAGTTCTGGACCAGGGCGTCAATGCACTTCACCCGGGTCTCGGCCGGGATGTCACCGGGCTTCAGGCGTCCCAGGAGCTGGTGGATGTAGACCCCATCGGTGACCTCGATGGCCACCTTCGCCAGGTAGGCGTGGGAGTTGTGCATGGGGTTCCGGAGCTGCAGGGCGGAGACCGTGGTCCAGCCCCTCTCCTCGAAGATGGCCCGGGCCTCGGCGGGACGCTGATAGATCCCCTGGAACTCCTGGGGATAGAAGCTCTCGCTCAGGACCTTGATGGGCCCGCCCAGGTTCACTTCCTTCTGGTCCATGACCTTGGCCACCCCGGGGTGCTCGAGATCGGTGGTCTTGAAGACCTCCTTGCACTCGAGCTCCTTGTCGATGGTGTACTTCTCCTGGATGGTCATGATGGCCATGGCCTCGTCGTTCTCCTCGTCGAAGAGGGTGATCTCCTCCCCCTCCTTGAGTTGATCGGCCACGTCTTCGGCCACCGAGACCGTCACCGGAATGGGCCAGAAGGTGCCATCGGCCATCTGGAAATCCGTCACGACGCTCTTCCAGTCGTCGTGGCCCATGAACCCGTCCAGGGGCGTGAAGCCCCCGATGCCCATCATGATGGTGTCCCCGACCTCCCGGGACTCGATGGGGACCTTCCTGAGGGTCTCGGCCTTCTCCTTCGCTTCTTTGAGCTCCCCCCCTTCAAGGAGAAGGGGCTTCAGGACCTGCTCTTTCCCGTGGGGTTTCACCAGTTGGGACATTGTTCCTTCCTGTCTCGAGCCGATCGCCGTCGGCCGGGTTCTATGGATTGGAGACCGGGTGTGGCTGTCGCGGGTGGTCTCCGTGGCGTCTGTTCTCCGTTCTTCCGTTCGTTTCTCCGTCCATCGTTCAAGTCGTTCCGGGGTCCCATCCCGTGTCCTATCCGGCCTTCTTCTGGATCTGGACCGCCTCCACGGGTTCGGCCCCGTTGGTCCGGCCCGTGTGCTCGGCATAGGCCATGGCCAGGATCCGGTACCACATGTGGGCGAACTTGGAGTAGGGCAGGTAGACCAGGAGTCCGAAGACCAGGACCAGGTGCACGAAGTAGAAACCGTAGGCCGTGTACTCCAGGGTGCCCATGGTCTCCGGGCTCACCGTGAAGCGGAAGACCTCGGTGACGAATCCCGTGACACCCACCAGAAACAGCAGCCACAGGAAGATCCAGTCGAAGGAGGTGCTCTGGTGCTTGCCGTCCTCCGGGGCGTTCAGCCGGTTGAGGATGGCCATGCCGGTGCCCACCACGAGAATGACCCCGCCCACGTTCGCCAGCACTTTCATGGGGTGGG
>CAZZEL010000044.1:228-9961 GCA_964652625.1 uncultured Gemmatimonadaceae bacterium | reverse complement strand
ATTGCCTGTGCTTGAGGCACTAGGCCTGGGTTGGGTGGGTGAGATCGAAGGGGTACAGGGACTCGATGCCCAGGACCGGAAAGAGGTAGAGGTCGAAGGTGGCCCATACGGTGACCACGAAGAGGGCCAGAAAGCCGTAGAACGCCATGAGATGGGTGTTCTTCCGGGCTTCCTGGTCGCCGCACTTCCCGAACCGGGCGTGGGTCAGGAGGTCCTTGACGGCCGTCACCACGCTGGGCACGACCCCCTGAACGGGGGCCCCTTTTCCCCGGGCTTCATCGGCTTTCTTCATCCCCTTCCAGAACCGGACGAGACCGGTGATGAGTCCCAGAAACGTCAGAACGGTGAGGGTAGTGAAGAATACGATGAGAAGCCAATGGGGGAAGAACTCGGCGTAGAAGGCCGAGTGGGGATCCGCCAGGCCGAAGGTCTCGGAAATGGTGTCCCTGGCCAGGACGGCCAGCCCCAGGAGCAAGGCCGGTACGAGGATGAGCATGACCGGCATGGCCCGGGCCGAGTTCACCAGCCTCCCCATGAACGAGGGGAAGGAATAGTGCTCGATGGTTTTCTGGCGAAGCGCCGCCAGGACGTCTCCGGGTCGGGCCCCCCTGGGGCACCGCATGGAGCAGTCGTTGCACTGATGACAGAGCCAGACGTCCGGATCGTTCAGCAGGCGGTCCTTCAGACCCCACTGGGCCCAGATCATCTCCTTCCGGGGGAAGGGGCTGGGGCCGTGGGAGAGCTCACAGGCCACGGAGCAGGTGGCGCACTGAAAACACTTCTTCAGGTCGCCGCCACCAGCCTCGATGACCTCGTCAACAAACTCCCGATCCGGCTTCAACCGCAGTGCTTCAGCCATCCTCACCTCCCTCGGCTCAGAATCCCTTGAAGGGGTTCAGGCCGATCTCGTCAATCTCCTCGGCGAACTCGTTCACGATCTCCGGGAGACGTTCGTACTCGTTGATGGGGAGGAGCTCGATGCGAACCCTCTCCTCCTCCAGGGCCAGCTGCTTGAGCTTCTCCTGGACGTTGTGGCTCCGGGTCTCCATGAGCTCACTGCCACGGATGAAGTGGCACTGGTAGTCGTCCCCGGACTTGCAGCCGATGAGCAGGATGCCGTCGTAGCCCCGGGACAGGGCGTCGGAGATCCAGACGATGTTCACGGACCCCAGGCAGCGCACCGGAATGAACCGGATGTGGGCGCTGTGCTGGATCCTCTTGAGGCCCGCGGTATCCAGGGCCGGATAGGCGTCGTTCTCGCAGAGCAGACCCAACAGTCGGGGCTTCTCCTCGAACTCGTCGGGGATCTCCACGGCCTTGATCATGGAGCCCACGATCTCCGGGGAATAGTCCTTGAAGGAGATGATCCTCTCGGGACACGCACCCATGCAGATGCCGCAGCGACGGCAGCGGGTGGGGTTCAACAGGGGAGTGCCCTTCGGGTCCTCGTTCAGGGTGCCGAAGGGGCATTCCTCGGTGCACCGCTTGCACTGCGTGCAGCGCTGCAGGGCGATGTCCGGGTAGGACATGTCGCCCCAGCGGGGATGCACCGTCTCGCCCCGGGCCGTCACCACCATGGCCTGGATGGCCTTCATGGCGGCGCCGCTGGCGTCTTCCCGGCAATTGGACGAGTCCTGGGGGAGACGCAGGCAGCCGGAGGGGTAGATGCCCGTCCGGCGGCTCTCGTAGGGAAAGCAGATGAAGTGGGAGTCCGGGAAGTCGTATTTCAGGACCGGAAGGTCCGGGCCCTGCCGGTATCCCAGATTCAGGATCTCGGCGTCTTCCAGGTCCTTCAGCTCCTCCACCGTCTCCTTGGCGGCTTCCAGCTGGGCCCCTTCCTCCCCCTTCTCCACCACCTTCTTGGCGTCCACGTACTTCCGGATCTTCTCGCCGTCGGCGGAACGGGGAACCATGCCGGTGGCCAGAACCACCATGTCCGCTTCCAGCTCGATGGGCTCACCCAGGAGCGTGTCGTCAGCGGCCACCTTCAGCGTGGCGTCGCCGTTCGTGACCCCGGTGATCTCACCCTTGGTGAAGAAGATCCCCGGGTCCTCCTGGGCCCGCTTGTAGAACTCCTCGTACTGGGCCGGGCTTCGCATGTCCTTGTAGAGGACGTAGGCCTCGGTGTCGGGGCTCATCTCCCGGACCATGAGGGACTGCTTGATGGTGACTCGGCAGCAGACCCCGGAGCAGTAGGGCAGGTGATCCTGATCCCGGGATCCGGCGCACTGGATGAAGGCGATGCGCTTCGGCGGCTTGCCGTCGCTGGGGCGGGTGACCTGGCCGGAGGCCAGCATCTCCTCCATCTGGACGTTGGTGATGACGTCGGCGCTGGTCCCGTAGCCCAGGTGCCCCAGACGGTTCGGGTCGTAGGGCTTCCAGCCCGTGGCCTGGACGATGGAGCCCACCCGGAGAGGCTCTCCATTGGAGCCGTTTCCCTTCAGGATCACGTCGAACTGGCCCGGCTGGCCCGTGATCTCGTCCACGGTGGTACCGGTGTGAACGGTGATCCGGTCGTTGCCCTGGAGCTGGGCGATGCGCTCGTCCATGTCCAGGGGCTGGGGATCCCGGTAGGGAGGCTCGTGGGGGATTCCCTTGGCCCACTTCGTCATCCACCCGCCGAGCTCCTCCTCCCGTTCCACGAGGACCACGTCGTAGCCGGCCCTGGCGCTGTCCAGGGCCGCCGTGACGCCGGTGATCCCGCCGCCCACCACCAGGACGGTCCGGTCCACCTCCTCCTCCAGAGGCACGGGGAGGGAGGCCTTCTGGCCCTTCACGAGGCCCATGCGCAGGTAGTCCTGCGCCATGGCGTCCGTGTCCTCGTCGTCGGGGTCGTGGCTCCAGACCACCTGCTCCCGGAGGTTCACCCGGCTGGTGAACACGTCCTCGAAGGTGAAGCGGTCGATCATGAAGCGCTGGGAGCAGGCACCCACGACGATGGTGTTCACCCCGTCCTGGATGTCCTTCCGGATGAGCTCCCGGCCCTCGTCGCTGCACAGGCAGTCGTGCTCCCGGCAGGTCTCGATGTTGTACTCGTCGGTGGCGACATCCTTCAGCGCATCCATGTCCAGAGCGGCGCCGATGTCGCAACCGCGACAGAGATATACGGCTACGTTCTTGTCCATGTCGTTATTGCTCCGCGCTGAAGTGGAGCGCCTTCAAAGCGGCGCCGGTGGCATCCCGGTTCGAGGTGGCCACGTCGGTGGGCCGCTTGGCGCACCCGGCCACGAGCATCCCTTCCTGAGGCTGCTTCTCCGTAAGGAAACCGAAGTCGTCGCTGCTCACTCCGCCTTCCACCTTGGCATCCCCCACCCCTGTGGGGACCATGCCGGTGGCCAGGACCACCATGTCCACCTCCTGGGCCAATCGCCGGCCCGAGAGGGCGTCCTCGGCCTCCACGGTCAGGTTCCCCGTGCCGTCGTCTTCGGTGATCTTGGCCACCTTCCCCTTCACCAGGGTGAGCTTCTCGTCCTCCTCGGTGGCTACGTAGAAGTCCTCCAGGCGTCCCGGTGCGCGGATATCGATGTAGAAGATGTAGATCTGGGTGTCCGGGTACTGCTCCCGGATGTACCGGGCCTGCTTCAGGGAAGCCAGGCAGCACACGCCGGAGCAGTAGTTCAGGTAGTTCTCGTCCCGGGAGCCGGCACACTGCACGAAGGCCACCGACTCCGGGGCCTTGCCGTCGGAGGGTCGCTGAATGGCACCGTTCGTGGGCCCATTCACCGCGGCCAACCGCTCCATGGTGACGTTGTTGATGACGTTGGCATGCTGGCCGAAGCCCAGGCCCTCGAACTCCGTGGCATCCGGCGGATCCCATCCCGTGGCCCAGACCACCGCGTCCACTTCCACCTCTTCCGTCTTCGCCTGCATGTCCAGCTCGATGGCGTCGTAGGGGCAGGCTTCCACGCACTTGCCGCACTCGTCGGGCCCCAGGCAGGTGGCCTCGTCCACGACGAAGCGGGGCGGGTAGGCCATCTCGAAGGGGAGGTAGATGGCCTTCGTGGTGCTCATGCCCATGTTGAAGTCATCAGGACGGTCCACCGGGCAGACCTCGACGCAGGCCCCGCACGCCGTGCACTTCTCGTTCACGAAGCGGGGTTCCTGCCGGATCGTCGCCTTGTAGTTCCCGGGACTTCCCGTCACGCTCTCCACGGTGGAGAGGGTGAAGAGGCGGATGTTGGGATTCGTCTTGATCCGCCGAAGGTTGATCTCCAGGCCGCAGGTGGGAGGGCACATCTTGGGGAAGTAGAGGTTCGAGCGAGCTACGCGCCCACCCAGGAACGCCTCCTTTTCCACCAGGACGACCTCCGCCCCTGCCTCCAGCGCTTCTATCGTGGCGGTAAGTCCGCTGATCCCGCCACCAACGACGAGGACCTTGCCCCGTCTTCCGTTTCCACTCATGGAGACTCCTCTCCAGTAGAGAGTGCTGGAGCCGGCACGGGCTCCCAGTCTCTCACTTCTCGGCCAGGGCCTGTTGGCTCACCTGGCCCTTGAACGCTTCCGCAACTCGCGGTCTCACTTTCATGGTCTTCTCGCCGAAGAGAGCGAAACGAAGCCACAGGACCCCGAACCGGAGCAGGGCTTCGTCGCTGTAGCGCATCTCTTCGACCTGATCCTCGTCCACCTCGAACCGGTCCAGGAACGTGCTCTCGAAGACGAACTGCCGGAACTTGTCCAGGTCGTAGGTGGCCGTGAAGAACATCTCCATCTTCTCAGGAGGAAGGGTATTTCCCTCCTGGAAGAACTCATGGAGGGCCAGCTCCTTGTAGGCCTCTCCCCACCGGTCGTACTCGTCCACGCCCTGGTCGTCCATCCACTCCCGCACCGTCCACTCCTTGCCCTCGCTCTCGCAGAAGCCGCGACATCCTTCCTCCTCCAGAAGGAAGTAGAAGCGCTCCCCCTGCCACCCGTCTTCCGTGTCCTTCGAGCTGGCCAGACCCAGGGGGTACATCCTGCAGGGCCAGGGCCGGTCCGAGTACACACCGCACCCCTGGGGGGTGAGGAAGGGACAGGTCTTGTCTTCGTTGTCTTCCATCCGCAGAAGGACGACGGGCGTCGGCATGTCCTTCTGGACGGGAAGGAGAGCATGCTTCTGGAGGAACTCGGTGGTGGTCATCCCCAGGCGCTTCTTGAGGCGCACGACGTCGTAGGGGGAAAGGAAGATGTTGACGTCGGCGCAGCAGTTGTTGAAGCAGGAGATCCCGGGATGACACGAGAACTGGAAGGTGTCGTCCGGTCCAAGGCGCTCCTGCTCGTTGACAATCCTCTCCTTCAGACGCTCACTCAGGTCACCCGGCTCGGGAGACCGCTCTTCATCACTCATTCAGCCACTCCTTCATCCTCAATCCTCGTCGCCCTCGTCTTCGTCCTCCACGATCTGCTGCCGGGTTGCATCATCGGACCACACAGGGATCATAGACGAAGCTCCGGTGGAGGGATTCAGCGTATAGCGATAGGACGCTTCCTGACTGTACTGCTCCTTCATCCACTCCCAACCCCGCTGGTAGTAGGGGCACTCGTTGTTGAAGCAGACGAAGAAGAACTCCTCTTCCCAGCTCGCTTCCGCCGGGACGATCCACTTCTTCAACGTGCTCCCGCAATGGGGACAGGTGGGTTTTTCTTCGCTCATCAGGTGCCTCCGCCCTTCGCCTTCCGTCTCGTCGTGTCCAGCGTTGCTTCCGGCATCCCGGGGGACGCCACATTGCCTTCTCATACCGGGGGTCGGCGAGACGTGCCTGCCGACCCCGTGCCTCCGAACGCATCCTGATGGCCGGAGGGTACTGCTGATTGAGTTGTCCCTGGCTCCCGGGGTCGGGCCCCGGACGCCGCTGGGTGCGGCGCCCGGGAAAGCCCGAAGGGTCACCAGGACCTGCCCGTCCTACTGGGTCAGGTACTTCACCGGGCGCTTGATCATCTCCCAGTCGCCCGTGTTCCGGTCGTACTTGCAGTTGCAGAACGCCAGCCAGTTTTCGTTGTCCAGCGTCGGCTTGTCGGCACGGAAGTAGTATCCGGGCCAACGGGTCTCTTCCCGGAACAGGATGGACCGCACGTGGGCCTCGGCCTGGTACATCCGGTGGACGTTCTCCCAGGCACGCTGCAGCTCGTGCAGGTTCTCCGCAGCCAGCTTCTCCTTGTCTTCCTTGAGGTACCCAAGCAGCTCCATGCCCTTCTCCAGGAGCTTGTCGTTGGTGGAGAACTGGGCCGACACACCACCTGCATACTCGTCCATGAGCTTCTGCAGACGATACATGAACTGGGTGGGCCGGATGTAGTTCGGGTTGATGTCCGGATCCGTGGTGGCGTCCTTGTGCTCCTGGAAGGTGTCCAGGGGCTTCAGGATCTCGTTCCTGAGCTCTTCCACCAGGGCGTCGTCCACCTGGGGCGCTTCGTTGTTGTCCAGGATGTAGGCCACAGCCGACTTCCCGGCGATGCGTCCCTCGGTGAAGGAGCCGGAGGAGAACTTGTGACTCGAGGCTCCGGAGGCGTCACCGGCGGCGAACAGTCCGGGGGCCGTCGTCATGTTGGTGTAGCCCCAGAAGTACTCGTCCTTCGTCTCGTCGGTCTGGAGATCTTCCGGACCGGACACCCAGGCGCCGGACGCGCCGGAGTGGGAACCGATGAAGTAGGGGTCGCAGGCCATGATCTCCGACGGCTTCTTCTCCGGCTCCACGTTCGTGGCGGCCCAGAGGATGGCCTGGGAGATGGTCATGTCCAGGAAGTCCTCCCACGCCTCGGCCTCGAGCTCCTTCAGCTTCTTCTTGGCGGCCTTCTCGTCGGGGGACTCGTCGGCGATGCGCTGGATGGCCTCGGCCGTCTGCATGTAGATGGGGCTCTTGCCGTCCATCACGTCCAGCATCATGAGCCAGTTCCGGATGTTGGCCGGACGGGGCTTCACGTGGCCGTAGGGGGCCCACTTGTCCAGCTCGTCGGCGTTCGTCTGCATGTAGACGTCGCCGTACGCATTCGTCGCCTGGGACTTGAAGAGGAGGAACCAGGCACCCACCGGGCCGTAGGCGTCCTTGAAGCGGACGGGGATGAACCGGACCTCCTGACAGGTCATCTCGGCGCCGGCATACAGGGTGAAGAAGGTGCTGGCCCCGGAGTTGAAGGGCGGGTACCAGGAGCGGCCGAAGCCCTCACCGGTGGAACGGGGCTTGAAGACGTGCACCGCGCCGCCCATGAGGCCCATGGTGGCCTTGGCCTTGAACACGTACACCTTGTTCTCGCGGACGCTGAATCCGATGGCGCCCACGCACTTGTCCCCGTTCATGAGGGGATGGGTGATGAAGATCCGCTCGAAGTACTCGCCGCCGGCCTCGGCCAGGGCGTTCTTGGCGGCCTCGGCCACGATGACCTTGTAGGACTCGCCGTTGATCATCACCTGCCAGCGACCCTCGTGAACGTAGTTGCCTTCCTCGTCCTTCCAGATGGGCAGGCCCCACTTCTCGAAGGTGTGGACCGTGTTGTCCACGTGCCGGGCGATGCTGGTCACCAGGTCCTCACGGGTGATGCCCATGAGGTCGTTGCGCACGTAATCGCAGTAGTCCTTCAGCGTGTTGTTGCCGCTGTTCAGGTCCACGTACTGGTTGATGGCCGACAGGCCCATGGCCACGGCGCCGGAGCGGTCCATGGCCGCTTTGTCCACCACGGTGATCTTGACGTCGTGCTTCTTGGCCCAGTACGACGCTTCCACGGCCGCGCCGCAGGCAGCCATACCACCTCCACAAATGAGGAGGTCGGTCTCGACTACGACAGTTTCGAAATCCGCCATTGTTCTCGTATCTCCCTTGGAAATCTGTTCGGTCCGAATGCGATCAACTCGTTGAAACCGTCGATCAGAGCTTGGGCAGGTCGTCGAACTTTACCGGGCCCTTCTCCGTGTTCAGACCTTCCGGCTCACCCATGAGCGTCGGGCTCTTGATGTCGTCGTCGCCGGTGGGATAGAGGTCGAACGGCTGGGCCTGGCCCTCGGAGACGCCTCGGCGGATGGGGAACTTGAACCGCTTCGGGCGGATGCCCTTATCGCGGAACTGGACGGTCCACATGATGTCCTCGGAGCTCCGCATGGCCGTCACGCTGGCGCCCATGGGCACGAAGTCCTGGTAGCCCCGGACCTCGATGGCCTGGTTGGGGCAGATCTTGACGCAGCTGTAGCATTCCCAGCACTGCTGGGGTTCCTGATTGTACGCCTTCATGGTGTCCTTGTTGAGGACCATGAGGTCGTTGGGGCAAATGTACTGGCAGGCGGTCTTGTCGAGCGCCTTGCACCCGTCACATTTGTCCGGGATCACATAGCTCGGCATGCTGATCCTTCCTTTCCGCCCCGGTATGGGCGACGTGGGGTACTCACCGATCCGTGAAACTTTTCACGCATGAAATCGAACAAAAAAACCCCTCGAGAGCGCACTCCCGCGGGATCTTCGTAGCCATTGGACCTGCTGATCCTGGCTGCTGCTGCCGTCATGATTCCTGGCGCATCCCTCACGGTCGTGTTCCACGGCTCCGGTGTGGAGAAACTCTTCGTGAATTCGTGCAACACGTCACGCAACATCCGCGCCAACTCTCTCCGTGTGGGAGGGCCTCGCCACGAGGTCTGCGGTTCCAGGCCTCGTGCCCTCGATTTTCTCTCCTGTCCTCCCCCTGAAATGCGGCGATTTCTCTAACCTTTTCAGCTACTGCGACGATTTTCACGAAAAACAGCCTATGGCTGGCGGCTGTCGCTGTCAAGCGGGTTTGAGATTTTTTTCACACAGCGGCTTGGCTGGTGAAAAACCTTTCCTTCAAGAGGCCTCCGAGCCCCGGAATCCGGCTGACACATCTTGGCCCGTTCCTGGGACAAATTGCCCGGACCTCTCAGCGTAGCCCTGAGGGCCAGGAGGTCCCTGGTTCCGCGGCTTTCCACGTCACGTCTCCGGAGGGGGACAGGGATCCGTGCAGGGGCCCTGGAGGGTGGGAAGACGCTTGGGATCGTCTCCCTCCATCTCATTGAGATGATAGGCCAGCTGGCCCAGTCCCAGCGAAATGTGCTCATTCCGGATCAGGACGTCCGGAGGTGCGGTGAGCCGGGTGGGGCTGAAGTTCCAGATGGCCTTCACCCCCGCCGAAACCAGGCGGTCCGTGATGGTCTGGGACACCCCCACCGGCGTGGTGAGGATGGCCAGCTTGATGTCGTGCTTGCGGACGAAGGGTTTCAGGGCCCGGGTGGACTTGATGGGGATCCCGTCGCTCTCGGTTCCCACCTTCTTCGGGTCGTTGTCGAAGGCCGCCATGATGTGGAGGCCGTAACGGCTGAACCCGGGATAGCTGAGAAGAGCCGTGCCCAGGTGCCCGGCTCCCACCAGCACGGAGGGATAGCGTCGATCGAAGCCGAAGACCAGGCGGATGGCCCGGCACACCTCGCACACGTCGTAGCCCACGCGACTGATCCCCATGAGTCCGATGGCCCCGAAGTCCTTCCGGACCTGGGTGGGATCGATGTCCAGGGCGGCTCCCAGCTGGGCACTGGTGACGGTTTCAGGGGGGTTTCGAGCCGTCAGCTCGGAGAGGTACCGGTAGTACCGGATCAGACGCTCGAGGACCACCCTTCGGAGGTGTTCCAATGGACTTCCCGCCTCCTTCTGGAGCCCGGGAGACCGAAACTGCGGTCCCGGCAGGGCTCCGTGAAAAACGTCACAGTTGAAGGCAAGGCGGAAATCTAGAGCCCGAAAGAGGCTCGTCAAGGGGTCGTGAGATT
>CAZZEL010000044.1:0-218 GCA_964652625.1 uncultured Gemmatimonadaceae bacterium | reverse complement strand
ACTCTACTTGTCGTCGGCAGCTTCTGTTGTGTATAAGATACAGCGTCAAGGGGTCGTGAGATTTTTTTCACGCATGGGGGTGGGGACGTGCCCGGGGCTGGGGGGAAGCCTGCCGAAGGGCTCTCGCCTCCGGGCGCCTGGAACCTGGAGCGTGGCGCTTGTGACGCGGCGGGGGAAGCCCTGTGACGCGCCGGATGTGGCGTTTGGAACGTTGCGGG
>CAZZEL010000043.1:25976-30783 GCA_964652625.1 uncultured Gemmatimonadaceae bacterium | reverse complement strand
GAATCGTCGAGGGAAGCCTCCGGCGTGGGCGCCGACCCCGCCTCCCCGGAGCCCGTCTCCCCGGAGCCCGCCTCCTCCGAACCCTCCGGGGGCCGGTCCCCCTGGTCCCCCTGCCCGGGCTCGTGCCCGTGCCCCGAGCCCTCGTCCTCGAAGGCGCCGTCGTGGGCCTGACGGTCCCGGGAATCCATGGTCATGATGAGCCTCCTCCCCTCCTGGGTCTTCTTCGTGTGACGGGCCCTATCTTAGCCCCATGTATAAAGATAACAGGGGTTCTGGCGGGGCTCTGGGAGCCGATCTGAGGGCTCTGGTGAGGGTCGGGAGACTCGAAAGGAGGCTTCGGTGCGCCGGAGGCCGCAGGGGACCCTTCAGGGCCCTTCAGGGCCGGATCCGGAGAGGGTCCCGGACTCGGGCACTGACCTGCCCCGAAAACCTGTCAAGCCCCTCTGGGGCCCTGGCATGAAGCGTTGGGACGGATCGGGATGGAAGTGCTCGGGAGGAGACGAAGATGGAGCAAGAGGTCTCGAGAATGGAGCGAGAAGTCTCGAGAACGAGACGAGAGGTCTCGAGGACAGAGGCACGAACCCCTGGGACGGAGTGCGGTGGGCCTCGCCGTGCCAACCGCGGCATGATGCGTGGGGGGCTCAACGCCATGGGCCGGACCGGGCGGTCGGGTGTTGGGAGGGGACGCGGCGCTAGACTTGGGGGGCGGGCCGGAGCGCCGGGCCGAGGAATGGATGACCCTCTATCCGGGACGCCGGGGGAGGTCCGGACGTCTTTCTTCACCCTCCCACCGCAAAACTCATTTCTCTCCCTCCTCTTCCTCCTCCACCTCTTCCAGGCTTCTCATCCGACAGTCCGGGCAGGGGCAGAGGCGCCGGAGGGTCTCGAAGGTGTAGTAACCTGTGTCGTGCCCGTCGCTCCAGACGAACTGGAGGGCGTAGCGGCCCACGTAGTTGATCTCCAGGGGGTATACGTTCTCCGGGATGCTGGCGGGGTCCAGCTTCCGCTCCCCGGTCATCTCGTTCACGCACCCGGCGCAGGGGCAGTGCAGGCGGAGGTACCGAGGTTCGTAGACGGACACGTGGCCGTCCTTCCAGCGGATCTCCAGAGCCCCGCCGTCCTCTGTGGGCCCGATGTGTACCGGTGTGACCTCTTCCTTCTTCATACCATCTCCTCGAGTCGTCTCCCCAGAGCCCGGAAGGCCTTGCCCCTGTGGCTCTTGGCGTTCTTCTCCTCAGGTGTCAGCTCAGCAAAGCTCCGTCCCGTCTCTTCGTCCAGGATCACCGGATCGTACCCAAATCCGCCCTTCCCACGCGGGTTCTCCAGCACCCTTCCCCCCGCCTCGCCTCGGAAGGCCTCCACCCGGTCCTCGTCCAGAACCAGGTCCGCCACGCACACGTACCGGGCTCCCCGCTCCGAGGGCGGGACATCCGCCAGGAGCTCCAGTAGGTAGGCGTTGTTCGCCTCGTCCCGCTCCCGGCCTTCCAGGTTCTCCCCCGGAGCGAAGCGTTTGGTTCGAACGCCGGGTCGGCCGTCCAGGGCATCCACCTCCAGCCCCGAGTCGTCGGCCACCGTGGGGAGACCGGTTCGCCGGTGGAAGTGGAGAGCCTTGGACCGGGCGTTCTCCTCGAAGCTGTGGAAGGGCTCCAGGTCCTCTTCCTCCGGCTCGTACTCCACTCCGGCATCGTCCAGGCTCAGGACATCCAGGTCCGGCACGTGGGACAGGATGTGCCGGATCTCCCTCATCTTCGGCTCACTACGGGTCGCCACCAGGAGTCTCATGACCGTACCTCGGCTGCCAGAGCCGCTCTCTGATCCCGAATCAGGGATCCGATGCCGTCCATGCCCAGGTCCAGGAGCTCGTCCAACTCACCACGGGAGAAGGGTGCCTCCTCGGCCGTACCCTGGACCTCCACGAGCCTTCCCCCTTCGGTGCCCACCAGGTTCAGGTCCACCTGGGCCCGGAAGTCCTCGTTGTAGTCCAGGTCCAGGAGAGGCTCTCCCTCCACGATCCCCACGCTCACCGCCGCCACCAGCTCCCTCACGGGGTTTCTGGGCAGGATGCCCTCCTCCACCAGGTTCCGGCACGCCAGGCTCAAGGCCACGGCGGCTCCTGTTACGGCGGCGGTTCGGGTGCCTCCGTCGGCCTGTAGGACGTCGCAGTCCAGAGTGACCGTTCGGGGTCCCAGGGCTTCCATGTCGGTGACGGCCCGAAGGGATCGCCCGATGAGTCGTTGGATCTCCTGGGTCCGACCCCGGGCTCCACCACGCTCCCGGGAGCGTCGGGTCAGGGTGGACCGGGGCAGCATCCCGTACTCTCCGGTGACCCACCCCTTGCCCGAGGCCTCCCGCCAGCGAGGCACCCCCTCCTCCACGGATGCGGCACACAGGACCCGCGTGGATCCGAATCCGATGAGACACGACCCCTCGGCGTAGGGGGCCCACTCCCGTTCCATGGTCACGGCCCGGAGGGCTCCCGGGCCTCGGTCGCTTCTAACGCTCATCGCTCTGCCTTTCGTATATTCGGGCTTGGTCCCGGCGGATGCGGCGGATGACCCCTGTGGTGGAACGTCCTTCCACCGTGGGCACGATGACCACTTCGCCCCCGGCCTTCTCCACCTCTTCCCTCCCCACCACGTCCTGAACCTGATAGTCCCCTCCCTTCACCAGCACATCGGGCAGGAGGGCGGCGATGAGGTCCCGGGGGGTGTCCTCATGGAAGAGGGTGACGGCGGTGACGGACTCCAGGGCCGCCAGGATGACCGCCCGGTCGTCCTGGGGCAGGACGGGCCGTCCCGGTCCTTTCAACCGCTCCACCGAAGCGTCGGTGTTCACCCCCACCACCAGGGCGCTTCCCAGGCCCCGGGCCTGGTGAAGGTATTCCACGTGCCCCCGGTGCAGGATGTCGAAGCAGCCGTTGGTAAACACCAGGCGCTCCTCCCTGGGCCGGCCGAACCGGGCCAGGATCTCTTCTCTGGTGAAGACCTTCTTCCAGGGGGCGGAGGGCGGTTCCATGGTGGCGTCCTTTCCCGGGGACGGAGGACAACCGGAAGGGGCAAAGGGGCCCACCCGGCATTTCTCCCGGACCCCTCGTCATAAGAAGTAGACGACCAGATAGATGGCCAGAAGGATGGCGACCCACATGACCATGTTCCCTGTGGGCCAGCTCCGCACCAGGATTCCGCTCTGGCCGTGGTAGCGGGCCAGGGCTCGAGTGAGGGTTCCGCCGCCCCGAGCCAGCTGTCCGAGAAAGGCGGACTTCACGGGTTCCCAGGCCCGGGACAGCCAGTCCTCCAGAACCGGGGGCAGCCCACGGTAGAGCCAGTCCCAGTCCAGGGAGATGGTCCGGGTCCGCTTCATCAGGGGAAGCATGATGAAGAAGGCCAGGCCGGCGTAAAGGAGGAGCTGGAACTGGCTCACCAGGTGGCTTGCCGTATAGGGCTCGTAGGCCACGGGGAACGGTAGAATGGCGTAGAGAGGACCGGGGAAGACCCCCAGGGCAATGCAGAAGAAACTGAAGAGCCACATGGACCAGCGCATGAGCCGGGGCGGATCCGAGGGTCTCAGCCCCGAGTCCTTCTGGAAGAAGACGAACCAGGGGAACTTGATTCCCGCGTGGAGGAACACCCCCGCCGAGGCAGCCGTGAGGAGGAACCAGGCGGCGGCCAGGTGCTCATCCGCCGCGGCCTGGTTGATCATGGACTTGCTGATGAACCCCGAGGTGTAGGGGAAGGAGGAGATGGCCAGGGCCCCGATGCCCCCGGCCAGGGTCGTGACGGGCATGGTCCGGAACAGCCCTCCCAGCTCCGTGCACTTCCTCCGACCCGTCATGTAGAGGACGCTCCCGGCGGACATGAGGAGGAGGGCCTTGTAGATGATGTGGGTGAAGGCATGGGCGGCGGCCCCGTTCAGGGCCATCTCCGTCCCGATCCCGATGCCTGTCACCATGAACCCCACCTGGTTGACGATGGAATACGCCAGAATGCGGCGCATGTCGTTTTCCAGGAGGGCGTAGATGATCCCGTAGAGGGCCATGTAGAGCCCGAAGAAGATGAGAATCCGGGTGCCGGGAAAGCCCACCATCAGGGTGAACACCGCCGTCTTCGTGGTAAAGGCGGAAAGGAAGACCATGCCGCTGGGGCTGGCCTCCGGGTAGGCGTCGGCGATCCAGGCGCTCAGGGGCGGGGCTCCGGCGTTCACCAGGAATCCGGCCAGGATGAGCTGCTCGGCCAGGGTATCGGGACTCATGGTCGTGAAGGCCGCGCTCCCGGTGGCGGCGATGTGGGAGATGATCCCGAACATGAGGAGGACGCCGCCGAACAGGTGGACCAGGAGGTAGCGCATGCTGGCCCGGTAGGCTCCGGGCTGGTCGGAAGCCCAGATCACCAGGGTCGATGCGATGGCCATGACCTCCCAGAACACGAAGAGGGTGAGGAGGTCTCCGGCGAAGGTCACTCCGATGGCGCTTCCTGCGTACACGAAAGCGGCGGTGAGCTCAAGCAGGCCGGCGATCCGGAGAGCGTAGACCCCCCCGGCAAAGGCCATGATGGCGAAGACCGTGGCGAAAACCCGGCCCGTGGTGGTCCAACGCAGGGGCTCCAACTGGTAGTCCAGGAACTCCAGACCCACCACATGGCCTTCCGGCACGAGCCAGACGGCGGCCAGAGTGAGGAGGGGAAGAACCAGGACCGCGGCCTGGCGGACCCGGCCGGAAACCAGGGGGAGAAGAAGTCCGCCCAGGAGGAGGATCAGACCGGGAGGAAAGGAGATGGTCATTCCTCTTCCCTCCCTCCCCCCTCTCCTCCGG
>CAZZEL010000043.1:0-25876 GCA_964652625.1 uncultured Gemmatimonadaceae bacterium | reverse complement strand
CCTGACCCTCCTGCAGATCCTCGCTACCCGGGTAGTAGGAATCGGGCCGCTTGAGAAAGATGCCCAGGAATTTCGCCCCCAGGACCATCAAGACACAGGTCCCGAACCCGTACCAGGCATAGAAACCGAAGAAACCGTCGAGCCGGAAGTGCTCATGGTGGTGAACCAGGAGGTCACCAGCCACGAGACCGGCCAGGATGAGGGCGAAGACCGTCCAGATTCCCCGTATGGTCCCGGGCCTGACCAGCCAGTGGGTGGGCTCGTCCGGTGGGGCCTCGGGCGGGCGGCCGGGGGGCGTGATCCTCTCCATCATCCCCCCCTCACCAGGGTCTCGAGGAGGGACAGGGGGAACCCCGCCAGGAAGAACAGGAGCACGGTCCCTGCCGCGGTGGCCGTGAGGGCCACCACCATGGGCCAGGGGGCCTCGCCGTGATCGGGTCGCACCGGGGAGGGCCCATCGTGTCCCGGTCCTCTATCGGGAGGCTCCGGCTCTTCGGTCCGGAAGAAGGCCATGTGGATGATGGGCACGAAGTAGGCTGCGTTCAGCAGGGTGGAGAGGACGAGAACGGCGAACACCAGGAGGTGGTCAGCCTCCCAGACCCCCAGCATCAGGTACCACTTGCTGAAGAATCCTCCGGTGGGTGGGAGCCCGATCATGCTCAGAGACGCCACGGCAAAGGCTCCCATGGTCCAGGGCATCCGTCGACCCACCCCCTTCAGCTGGGAGATCTCCGTCCGGTTTCCGGCCACGTAGACCGAGCCTGCGGCGAAGAAGAGGGTGATCTTGCCGAAGGCGTGCATGGCGATGTGCATCCCTCCCCCGATGATGCCCAGGCCATTCGCCACGAGGGCTCCCAGAACGATATAGGAGAGCTGGCTGATGGTGGAGTAGGCCAGGAGCCTCTTCAGGTTGCCCTGGCGCCAGACGATCTGGAGGGCGACCACCGAGGCGGCCAGGACCGTGAAGCCCGCGGGATAGATGAGCCATCCGGCGGCATTCCCCACTGACAGGGCGTCCAGGCCGAAGACGTAGACGGCGATCTTGAGAATGCTGAAGACCCCCGCCTTCACCACGGCCACGGCATGGAGGAGGGCTGAAACCGGCGTGGGAGCCACCATGGCCGCCGGAAGCCACCGGTGAAAGGGCATCACCGCCGCTTTCCCCACCCCGAATACATAGAGGGCCAGGAGGGCCGTGGTCATGGGTCCGGACAGACGGGCGTCCGCCAGGATCCCCCCTGGCCGGAAGTCCACCGTCCCGGCCAGGACGTAGGTCCAGACGATGGCCAGGAGCTGGAATCCGATGGAGGTGGTGAGGAGAATGCCCAGGTACACCCGTCCGGCCCTCTTGGCCTTCTCCGTCTGGTGATGGGTCACCAGGGGGAAGGTGCAGAGGGTCAGGGCCTCGTAGAAGATGAAGAGGGTGAAGAGGTTGCCGGCGAAGGCCACTCCCACGGCCGAGGCGATGGCGATGGCGAAGAAGATGTAGAAGCGGGTCTGGTTTCTCTCGTGGTGCCCCCGCATGTATCCCATGGAGTACAGGGAGGTCACGATCCACAGGGAGGAGGCCACCAGAGCGAAGAGGAGCCCGAGGGGCTCCACCTCCAGGACGATGGGCAGCCCGGGCACGGGCTCTGCCAGGGTCAGGCTCGGACGGCCCCCGGCCTGGACCAGGGGAAGGAGCCGGAGGACCATCCCCAGGAGGATTCCCCCCGTCACCAGGGTGAAGGCTTCCCTCAGGTTGGGGCGGCGGTGGAAAGCCCCGGTGACCAGAGCCCCTGCCAGGGGAACGAGAACGCAGAGGAGAGCGGTCATGCCCCCGTCCAGGAGCGCCCCTTCCTGCATCGCCGTTCCCTGCATCATGGAGCGAGTCCCAGGAGGATCTCGGCGGCCCGGTTCGCCACCCCCGCCGTCAACGAAGCGTCCACACCGAAGTAGACGTTGGCCAGGACCAGGACCCACATGGGCACCAGGAGGGAGAGGGGGGCCTCACGGATGCTCAGGTCCCCGATGTACTCCTTGAAGTAGGCTGTCTCCACCACCTTCCAGATGTAGACGAGGGCAAGGAGGGAGCCCAGAAGCACCAGGAAGGCTACGAGCCACATCCCCTGTTCCACTGCTCCCAGGACCAGGTACCACTTGCTGATGAACCCCACGGTCAGAGGGACCCCGATGATGGAGAGTCCCCCGGCCACGAAGGCCGCCATGGTCCAGGGCATCTTCCTTCCCAGCCCACGCATGGCCTCGATCCGCACCGCCCCCACCTGGTGCATGACGGCTCCCATGGCCATGAAGAGGACGGCCTTCATGAGGGCGTGATTGAAGAGGTGGAGGAGTCCGGCGGTGAGCCCTGTCACCGTAGCCAGGCTGATGCCCAGAATCATGTAGCCGATCTGGGCAACGCTGGAGTAGGCCAGCAGCCGTTTGATGTTCTGCTGGTAGATGGCGGTGAGGGAGGCCGACAGGACCCCCAGGATGGCCAGGGGCGTCAGGACCCAGTGCAGGGTCATGGTCTCGAAGGAGAAGGTGAGACCGAAGATGGTGAAGAAGAACCGGACCAGCATGTAAACCGCCACCTTCGTGGCCGTGGAGGCCAGGAAGATCGTCGCCGTGGACGGGGCGTACGTGTATGCGTCCGGGAGCCAGAGGTGCAGGGGGAAGAGGGCCAGCTTCAGGCTGATTCCCACGGTGAGGAAGGCGAAGGCCACGGATTCGGTCCGGGAGCTGACCTCCGGGAGCCTCTCCGCCAGGTCCACCATGTTCAGGCTTCCCGTCATCACATACATCATGCCGATGCCGATGACGATGAAGGTGGCCCCGATGCTCCCCATGATGAGGTACTTGTAAGAGGCATGAAGGGCCCGTCGGTCCGGGCCCATGGCGATGAGCCCGTAGGCCGCCAGGGAGGAGATCTCCAGGAAGACGAAGAGGTTGAAGACGTCCCCGGTGACGGTGATGCCCAGCAGACCCGTGAGACAGAGGAGAAAGGCGCTGTAGAACAGGGGGACGCGACCCGGGTCAACCTCTCGCTCCACGCTGGCCCGGGCGTAGGGCGTCACGACGGCTCCGATGGCTGCCACCACAAGGAGTACGTAGGCACTCACCAGGTCCACCCGGTACTCGATGCCGAAGGGGGCGCTCCATCCCCCCAGGGCGTAGCTGACGGTGCCGTGGTCCAGGACCTCCCTCAGGAGACCGATGGCCATGGCCAGGACGGCCCAGGTCGTCAGGAGGGTGAGGAGCCAGGCGCCTCGCTTCGAGCGGATCAGAGCAGCCACGGGCGCCGCCAAGAGGGGCACCACGACCTGGAGGACGGGCAGGTGCTCCGTCATCAGAAGGGGGTTTCGTTATCCATTGCGGTGATCTCGTCCCCTTCGATGGAGCCGTAGGCCTCCTTGATCCGCACCACGATGGCCAGACCCACGGCGGTGGTGGCCACCCCCACTACGATGGCGGTGAGAATGAGGACGTGGGGGAGGGGGTTGGAGTACAGGACCTCCTCCTGGTCCCCCAGAAGGATGGGAGGCGTTCCCCCGACGATCTTGCCCATGCTGATGTAGAAGATGAAGACGGAAGTCTGGAAGATGTTCAGCCCGAGGATCTTCTTCACCAGGTTCCGCCGGGAGATGAGGATGTAGAACCCCACCATCATGAGGAAGATGAAGACCCAGTAGTTGTAGAGTCCCAGAATCCTCACAGGTCCTCCCGTCCTCGAGCGGCGAAGAAATAGAAGATGGTCACCATGACTCCGAAGACCGTCACCAGGACCCCGAGCTCGATGAGTATGATCCCGTAGTGCTGTCCGTGATGGGGATCGTGGGCCAGCACGGAGTAGTTCAGGAATTCCCCTCCCCGGAGCATGGACGCGACACCCACGCCGGCGAAGAGGATCACCCCGAGACTGGAGCAGGCCCGGGCGAACCAGCTGGGAAGAACCCGGTGGGTTCGCCGGAGTCCGAAGATCAGCGCATACAGGATGAAGGCCACCGAGAGCATGACGCCGGCCTGGAAGCCCCCGCCGGGACCGAAGTCTCCGTGGAACTGGACGTAGAGGGCGAAGAGGAGGACCGTGGGAATGATGATCTTGGCGGCCACCTTGAGGATGATCTGGTCGCTCACCTGCCCCCTCCCCTCTCCCGGCCGTTCCGGGGACGGTTCCAGAAGGCGTGGATGAAGCCCACATCCAGGTCCGGCACCTCTTCCTCACCCCAGGCCTCTTCCCCGTAGGCGTCCTTTCGTTTGAGGGCCGACAGGAGGATCATGACTCCCACCGCAGCGGTGAAAACCACGGTGATCTCGCCCAGGGTGTCGTACCCCCGGTAGGAGCCCAGGACCGAGGTGACGACGTTGGGAATCCCGATTTCGTCCCGGGACCCTTGCAGGTACTCCGGCGCCACGTGTTGGTGCACGGGGTTCGCCGGGTCCCCGTAGGAGGGCATGTCCAGAGTCCCGTAAACCAGAATGCCGCCGGTGACCAGGACCACGATCAGGGGAAACAGGGGTCGCCTGGGAGGGACCTTCACGGAGATCTCTGTGATGCGGAACTGGGGAGTCTTCACCTGGGAGCCCACCAGGGCCAGGGTGGCCAGAAAGAGAACCGTCGTGATCCCCGCTCCCACCGCCGCTTCCGTGAAGGCCACGTCCACGGCGTCCATGACCGTGAACAGGCCGGCGGACAGCAGACTGAAGATGCTGGCCATGACCACGGCCACGAAGAGGTTCTCCGCCCGGACGATGGCCAGGGCGGTCACGGCCAGGAGGGCCAGGAGGGCAAAGTCGACAAGGATCTCCACGTCAGCCCATCTCCTCCTCTCCGTCTTCTTCCTTTCGAGCCGCGTCTTCCCCTTCTTCCGAGTCGGGGGTCTCCTGGTAGCCGGTGTCCCGGCCGGGGATGCGGGCCGTCTCCGGGATCTCCAGGTCCTCGGCCCAGAAGGGCTCCTGTCCGCTGGCCAGGGTGGCCCGGGCCAGGGCGTAGGTGGACACGGGGCTGGAGAACCAGAGAAAACCCAAAATCAGCCCCAGCTTCACGGTTGTGAGGCCCAGTCCCGCCTGGAACATGAGGCCCACCAGGACGAGGCCGGCGCCCATGGTGTCCGTGACCCCGGCGCAGTGGAGGCGGGTGAAGAGATCGGGCATGCGGATGACGCCCACCCCTCCAACCACGGCGAAGAAGGAGCCCGAGAGAAGAAAGACCCAGCTCAGCAGATCCAGGATCCCTTCCATCAGCGTCGCTCCCCTTCCATGGAGTCCAGGCGCCGTCCAAGATCGCCGTACTCGAAGAACTTCAGCACCGCCAGCGTGCCCACGAAGTTGATGAGGGCATAGAGCAGGGCCAGGTCCAGGAAGTCCGGCCGTCCCACCAGGAACCCCAGGACCGCGATGATGAGCACCGTCTTGGTCCCGAACATGTTCATGGCCAGGACCCGGTCGTAGACCGTGGGGCCCAGAAGGCCACGGACCATGGCCAGACCCATGGTGATCAGGATGGCGAAGGAAGCCGCAATGAACATCCCGGGCCTCTCAGGGGCTCAGTTGCCGGAGGCGAGCCGTCTCCAGGGCACAAATCCGGTGATCCAACTCGTCCTCCTCCCGGCCGTCCACATCGTGCCAGGTGAGGGCGTGGATCCGCAGGATCTCACCCTGGGTTCCCGTGGTGATGGTCCCGGGAGTCAGAGTGATGGAATTGGCGTAGATCATCCGGCCCAGATCCGACTTCGAGCAAGTCCGAAAGGGGACCACGATGGGGCTGATGGGCAGCTTGGGGTCCAGGATGATCCGGGCCACTCTCACGTTGGCCTTGAAGATCTCCTTGATGAGCCAGACCCAGAAACCCACCAGGCGTGGGGTGACCAGGAGGACCAGGGGAAAGTGGTAGCGGTCCACCCGGTCCATTCTCCAGGCCACGTAAGTGACCAGGATGCTGGAGAGGATGCCGAATCCCAGGATCAGGGGCTCGAAGTGGCCGGACAGGAGGAGCCAGAGGCCGAAAAGACTCAAACCCAGAATGATGTATCGAGACGGACGCATACGATCCGAGTCTACGTTGTCTACGTTTCTCTAGTCTTCAGGTTTTGGGCAGGCCGGAAGTTACCAGTTTGACTGGGCCCCGTCCACGACACGCTGGACCAGGAGCTCGATGGCCAGGGCCCGCCCGGCTTCTTCCGTGTCCACGTTCTCCTGGTACTCTCCCCGGACCGAGATATTGGAGCCCTCCCAAAGGATCACGTTGTCAACCAGGTTGATGACCTGGACTTCCACCACCAGGGTCACCTGACGCTGGAGGACCTGGGGATTCTGGCCGGCGGCACCGGGTCGGTAGCTGGGTGTGTTCAGCTCATACCGCTTGATGGTGCCTCGAACCACGGCGTCGGCCACGTCCTCCCCGGCCGGCTGCAGGCCCTGGGAGGCGGGAAAGTCCCGGAGCAGGGCCTGGAAGACCTCGTCGGTGATCTCGGGCCGGGTGGTCTGGTTCTCGAAGGGCACGATGGCCACCGTCTCCACGTACTCCGGGAACCCGGCGCCGGCCTGAAAACTGTACAGGCATCCCGACACCAGGATGGAGAGAGCCAGGCTCAGCCTTCTAGCTCCCCGTCTCATCCCTCCCCTGTCCCGGATACCAGATGTCCGTCGGAAAGGTCTCAACGCTCTCCACTCCATCGATCTCGAAAACCAACTCCCGGAACTCCCGTCGGTTCCGGTACACTGTCTCCCGGAGATCCTCCGAGGATCCCCGGAAGGAAAGCTCCACGACCTCCGCCAGGTGTCCCCCCCGGTGCAGCTCCGCCCGGGCCAGTCGCCCGTTCTCCAGGCGGAATCTCAGCTCCGTGTCCGTGTCCTTCCGGTACCGGAGCACCATACCGCCCTTCTCCGCCCTTCGCCCACCCGCCAGCTCCATGTCCGGGTCCGGACGGAAGACCCCCACAGCTGCCCACAGCAGGGCCGGCGGCGGTGCCAGCTCCCGGGGAGCCCAGAAGGGGATCCGGAGGGCTCCTCCCACCAGGGCCGCCTGAAAGAGGGTCTCCCCCCGGTCCGTGAACAGGTCCAGGCGAATGCGGTAGGGAGGTTCCATCCGGGCCACTCCCCTTCCCCGGTAGCGGAGATCCGCCTCCCGGAGACGCCACCCGAACCGGACCTGAAGCGGTTCCCCGGGGCGGGTCGCGGCCAGGGCCCGTCCGGCTGTCTCCCTGGCGTCCACGGGTTCCACCGTCCAGGAAGGGGACGGGCCGTGGCATCCCAGGAGAACGAAAAGCAGGCCGAGGCCCCACGGACGCCCCGGGCCCCGCCACCATTCCCGGGTCCCCCGGAGGCATCTCCTGCCTCGGGAAACGCCCCTCCGAAGTGCCCACGCTGTAGGGAGATTGGGCATTTCCCCTCCGTGCCTCGGCGCTCCCCCACCTCCTCCGAACCCCATAAGCTCATTTCACCTCGCTCTGAGCACAATCCCCCTGCTTGCGTCGGCAGGGTGGGGTGTCGTGCCGGGGCCCATCTCGAGATCGCGTGGCTCCCCCCGACCTGTGTCCAGGGTCCCGGGCAGCCTCTCGGATCCGAAGCGTCTTGTGACCTGCCATGCGCACATCCTACCTTCTCCCGCCATGGCTTCCTCCCCTCTCTACCTGACCAGCGACGTTCACCTGGGAGCCGTTCCCCGGGAGACGGAGCGGGCCTTCCAGGCCTGGCTCCAGCACTGCGGGGAGGACGCGGCCGAAGTGGTCATCAACGGCGATCTCTTCGACTTCTGGTTCGAGTACGGCGCCGTCATTCCCCGTGGCTACACCCGCATCCTGGGAGCTCTGGCCGCCCTGGTGGACTCGGGGGTGAGGGTGCGGCTGGTGGGAGGGAATCACGACTGGTGGGGGGGCAGCTTCCTGGAGCAGGAAATCGGGGTGGAATTCCTCCGGGATCCGGCAGTCGTGGATTTGGCGGGACGTCGGACCTTCCTGGCCCACGGGGATGGTCTGGGGTCCGGAGACCTGGGGTATCGGATCCTCCGCCTTCTTCTGCGGAGTCGGCCCACTCGACTCGCCTTCCGCTGGCTTCACCCGGATCTGGGGGCAAAGCTGGCCCGGCGGGTGTCCAAGACGGAAGGGCGGACGTCGGAGCCACCGGAAAAACAGCAGGCCCGGTCCCGGTTTCTGGAAGAGTGGGCCATCCGGCGTCTGGCCGACGACGAGACCCTGGACCTGGTGGTGCTGGGTCACACTCACGTGCCGGTGCTGCAGGAGGTGGAGCCGGGGCGCTTCTACCTGAATCCCGGGGACTGGGTCATCCACCAGGGATACGCCGTCCTGGAGCAGGACCAACCACCCAGGCTCCTGGAGTGGGACGGCCCCGGGGGGTGAGGGTGCATCAGAACCCGACGGGGATTCGCAGGCCCACCTCCATTCCCCCTCCCGAGCTGGGCTCGATCTCCACCGCGGCGGGGAAGTCGGCCAGGTGGGCCGAGACGTAGGCGTCGGCTCCCCCCAGGAAGAGGAAGAAGATCCCCAGGGCGATCCAGTCCTCCCGCTGCTCCGAGCGGGTGTCCACCAGAGCCTGGAGATCCTCCACCACCGGATCGGCGGCCATGGCCTCCTCCAGCTCCAGGGGGTCCTCCACTCCCGACTCCAGGAGCCGAGATCGGACCACGTCCTGCATGAGACCGAGGCGGTCACGGGCCCGGGACAGGCGGGTCTGGGTCTTGATCAGCATGAAGGCGGTGGCCGCCTGGGTGGCGACGTAGAACCCGCCCCGGACGTAGGACTTCACCTCGGCATGACCCCAACCCGGGAGAACCAGGGATCGGATGAAGGCTCCCCGGGGCGTGATCCCTTCCACCTGGGCCTCCTGGGGGGCTTCCAGCTCCTGGGCCGGCAGTTCCTGGGCTCGGAGGGAGTCGGGAACCCGGAGAGAATCGGGGACCTGGAGGGAGTCGGGAACCTGGGCCCGGACTCCGCCGGAAGGTCCCAGTAGAGCCAGGAAGAGGAGACAGGCCGAGAGGAGGGTGCGAGCCATCAACCGAGGGCCGACGGTCCGGTGGCGGGGAGAAGCACGGGAAGAGTCTTCTCCCGGATACCGATCTCCAGTCGCCGCGTGGGATGGGGCACCAGCTCTCCGTCCATCTCGAAGTAGAAAGTCCCTCCATCAGGTCGTTCCATCACCGCCCCCCGAACCTGGCGCTGCCGGATCTCCGGGATCCCTTCATGGGTCCCCCGGATGACCCGGGGAATGTACCGGGCGATCCTGGCCATTCCCAGCTGTCGCACGAAAAAGAGGTCCAGGAGGCCGTCGTCGGGAAGGGCCCTGGGATTGAGCATAAAGCCTCCGGCCACGGAGGGTCCTACCGTGACGGCCGAGAGAATGGTCCGGTCCTGGAAGACCTCCCCTTCCTCCCCCTCCTGGTGGAGGGTGACCCGGAGAGCCTCGGGGCGGAAGCGGACCAGGGCCGAGACCAGGGCGGCCAGGTACTGGGGAAGGCCACGGAGGTGCCGGAATCCGTTCCGCCGCCGCAGCAACTCCACGTCCACTCCCACTCCCAGAAGGTTCACGAAGTGGGATTCCCCTCCGTCGAACCGGACCCAGCCCACGTCGAAGTGACGGGTCCGTCCTCGGGTCACGGCGTCCAGTGCCGCTTCGGCGCGTCGGCGGGGCCCCACCATCCTGTAGAAGTCGTTCCCCGTTCCCACGGGCACCACGGCCAGGGACGGGGGGGGCGAGGGCGCCCGGAGAATCCCGTTCACGACCTCGTGGACCGTGCCGTCGCCTCCTACCGCCAGGATTCGCTCAACACCCTGCCGGGCCGCCTCCTCCGCCAGGGTGGTGGCGTGGCCCGGGCCTTCGGTGAGGCTCATGCGGAACTCCACGCCCCGTTGTCGCAGCTCCTCCACCACCTCCCTTTTCAACCGCCGGCCGGCGCCCCCACTGGCCGCGGGGTTCAGGATCACCGGAAGGGGTTCCTTCACGGGCACGGTGAGCTCCAGGACACTCGGTTCGAAGGACGAGGGGCCGGGAGGCCCCGCAGGAGACCCCGGTCTGTTCTCGAGGGAACAGCCGGGGCCCCGATGGTCTGGCGGGAGCGTGTGGGAATCGAACCCACCCACCCGGGGTCTAGCCGGGCAAGCTGGTTTTGAAGACCAGTCGAGACACCAGTCCCGATCCGCCCCCGGAAGTCATACCCGGAAAGTAGCCCGAGCCGCACCCCGAAAAAAGCCGGGTGAATTCCCCGTGGAAGCTCGTGGAAGATTGGGGTCTCCATTGCCGCCATGAGGGAATACGCCCGGCGACGCCCTCATGGACGGGTCAGGTATGCCTCATTGGCGTGACGCGTCATCTCAGGCGATTCCTATGTCGGGTCTATTCCTCGGCCTTGATGACGTTATCTGCCGCCGGACCCTTCTCGTTTTCCACCAGGTCGAATTCCACCTTCTCTCCCTCCGCCAGGGTTCGGAACCCGGAGCCGGCGATGGCGGAGTAGTGGACGAAACAATCCCGTTCGCCGCCTTCGGGGGTGATGAAGCCATAGCCCTTGGCGTCGTTGAACCATTTCACGGTTCCGGTGTTACGCATCCAGCGCTCCTTCGGTTGAGCGATCCAGGCTCGGCGACAGGGGATCTCTCGCCCATCGTCGGCCGGATCTCCAGCATACAGGCGTCCGGATCGGCTTCCCGGGCCCGGTTCTCCGTCCAGTGCCGACGGACCCGATCCGAACGTTCGAAAGCGGTAATCCCATAACACGGCCGGAGCCGTTTCGAAAGGGGCTTTCCCAGCATGATTCCATCGTCCCACGGGGCCAGCCAGGGAGCAGGCTTCTCTCCCACCTCCTCCAATCCGGGGATTGGTCTGGACCGGACGTGGCTGCAGGAGCTCTCCGTCCCCGAGTCCTGGGTGAGGGACCGGGCCCGGGCGTTGCGGACCGGGGCACCCGGGCCCCGAGCCGCCTCGATGCCGGATCTCGTTCGCCTCCTGGAGGCACTGGATCTCACCACCCTGGCCGGGGACGATACCGAGGAACGGGTGCGGGAGCTGGCCCGGCGGGCCCGAGCTCCTCTCCCACCTGACCTCCTTGACCGGCTCCCATCATCCCAGCACCCGCCCCGGGTCGCCGCCGCCTGTGTCTTTCCCGTCTTTCTTCCGGCGGCTCTGGAGGTCCTGGGGGGATCCGGGGTCCGAGTGGCAACGGTGGCCGGAGGCTTTCCCCACGGCCTCTCCCCCCTGGAGGCCCGGATCCGGGAGGTGGAAGTGGCCCGAGCCGAAGGGGCCCACGAGATCGATGTGGTCATTCGCAGGCAGTGGGCCCTGGAGGGCCGGTGGGAGCGCCTCTACCAGGAGATCGTGGCGTTCCGGGAGACCGCCGGGGCCCGGACCCTGAAGGTGATCCTGGCCACCGGTGAGCTGGGGAATCCGGAGAGAATCGCACGGGCAGCCACGGTGGCCATGATGGCCGGGGCGGACTTCGTGAAGACCTCCACGGGAAAGGAGACGGTGAACGCCACCCTGGAGGCCGGCCTGGCCATGACCCGGGCTCTGGCCCTTTACAGGGAGCGGACCGGGTTCCTGGTGGGGTTGAAGCCGGCAGGGGGCATCCGGGAGGCCGCCGAGGCCATGGTCTGGCTCCACCTGGTCCGGGAGGAGTTGGGAGAGGAGGCCGGGAACCCCGGACGGTTCCGGATCGGAGCCTCCAGTCTTCTGGACCGTCTGGTAGAAGCCCTCAGCGAGCGAAGTCGCTTCTCCGGAGATCCGGGGCGATGATGAGCCGAAGCTGCTCCCCGGACCGGATGTGACGGGGAGGGAGCCGGTATCGCTCACCGGTCACCAGCTCCACCTCCACCACCAGGGGAACCCCCGTGGACCACGAGAAGGTGACCACGTCCACGCTCTCCGACATGATCCGGGTCAGCTCCTTCCTGGGAGCGTCGCCCCTGAGGAAGATCCGGGCCTCGGAGGCGTTCCGGTTCTCCAGGGCCAGGACCACCATCTCCCCGGCCGAAGCTCCTCGGAAGGGGTTGTCCACCGGAAGCCGGGCACACCCCTGGGCGAGCCCGAGCCCGCCCAGGAGCAGTGCAAGCGGGATTGCGCGGGAGGTCCTCAGCGATGGACCTCCACCGGCTCCAGACCTTCGTCCTCCAGAGCATCGTTCAGGGTCGGGAGGTCCTGATCCAGGATGGTCTCCAGGCTGTCCAACTCTTCCTGGAGTAGGTCCGAGAGGTAGTTGAACACGGTGTAGGATTGTTCCGTCGGCCGGTTCTCGGCGCTCTCCACCACCCCCATCAGGGCCGCCAGTTTGTTGTTCAGCTTGATGGGGAAATTCAGGGGGTCCTGATTGCTCTGGTTCTTGACCTGGTAGATCTCACCTTCCACGGCGTCGAGGGCGTCCATGAGCTCCCGGGCCCGGGTCCGGAGGCTTTCACTCTCCACCTCCTCCAGACGCTCCAGGATCTGGTCCTCCAGGTCCCGGATGAGAAGGACCGCCTCGTTGGCTTCGCTCACCCGGTCCCGGATCTGTAGCGCCAAATCGAAGCGGGCCTGCAGGTCCGCCTGGGTCACTCCTTCGATCCGGGGATCCAGGACGATGTCGAAGTCCCGGGTTCCCACTTCCTGGCCGTCCACCTCCATGCGGACCCGGTAGGTGCCGGGAACGGCCATGGGGCCGTAGTTCCCTGCCGCCCAGAAGATCCTGCCCTCGAAGTCCGTATAGCCCGGATACCTGAGGTTCCAGCGGAAGCGGTGGGAGCCGGCCATGGTGCTGGGCTCCGGAGTCCGGCCCCATCCCGTGGATTCCTCCTCTTCCTCCTCCTCCGCGGCCTGCCCGGTGAAGCTCTGGATGACCTCTCCCTCCTCCGTTAGAAACTCCAGGGTGACTTCCTGGGCATCCTCGGCCAGGTAGTAGGTCACGTTGGCGGAGGGGGATACGCCCCGGACGGCGTCGGCAGGGTCGAAGAGCCAGGACGACGCCTCGGCCATCTCCGGCGTGAGCTGCCGCAGGGGTCCGATGTCGTACAGGACCCAGAAGGAACGGCCGTGGGTTGAGATGACCAGGTCGTTCTCCTCCACCACCAGGTCCGAGACCTGGACCGTGGGGAGGTTGAAGGTGAGGGTCTCCCAGTTCTCGCCGTCGTCCCAGGAGATGTAGACCGTGTGCTCCGACGCGGCGTAGAGGAGGCCCGGCCGCAGGGGGTCTTCCCGGACGGCCCGGACGAAGTCGTCCTCCGGAATGCCGTTCACGATCTTCGTCCAGCTGTTGCCGAAGTCCTCCGTCTTCCACACGTAGGGTCGCCGGTCGTCCTCCACCAGGTAGCGGATTCCCGCCACGTACGCTTTCCCCGGCGTGTTCGGGGAAGCCTCGATGGTGTTGATCCGCACGAAGTCCGGAGCGTCCGGCGGGGTCACGTTCTCCCAGCTTCCCCCGCCGTCCCGGGTGATCTGGACGTAGCCGTCATCGGACCCGGCCCAGATGACCTGGGGATCGTGGGGCGAGGGGGCGATGGCGAAGACGGTGGCGAAGGTCTCCACCCCGGTCTGGTCTTTGGTGATGGGTCCGCCGGAAGGACCCATGGTGGCAGGGTCGGCCCGGGTGAGGTCCGGACTGATCTGCTCCCAGCTCTCCCCCTGGTCCGTGGTCTTCCACACCTTCTGGGTACCCGTGTACAGGGTTCCCGGATCGTGGGGGCTGAAGACGATGGGGAAGGTCCACTGGACCCGCTCCACCAGATCCTCCGAGGATTGCCCCATGGGATTCTCCGGCCACACGTTCACCGCCCGGGTCTCACCGGTTTCGTGGTCGTAGCGGGACAGGCTTCCCCCGTAACACCCGGCATAGTAGATGTCCGTGTCCACGGGATGGGGGGCGATGTAGCCGCTTTCGCAGCCACCCACGGAGAAGAACGGGTCACCACGGGCGCTCAGGTGACTCCAACCCCGGGGCGCGACGCACGCCGTGCTGTTGTCCTGCTGGGCTCCGCAGATGAAGTAGGGCTCGTGGGCCGTGGTGATGACCCGGTAGAACTGGGCCGTGGGGTAGTCCTGCTCGGTCCAGCTCTCCCCCCCGTTGAAGGAGACGTTCCCCCCGCCGTCGTTTCCGTTGACCATGCGATCCGGGTCGCTGGGGGCGATCCACAGGTCATGGTTGTCGCCGTGGGGAACCCGGATGCGGGTATCGAAGGTCTCTCCGGCATCATCGGACCGGTAGAAGGCGGTGTTCAGGACGTAGACCCGGTCCTCGTCCCGGGTATCGGCGTAGATCCGGGTGTAGTAGAAGGCCCGCTGCCGAAGCTTCCGCTCTTCGTTCGTCAGGGTCCAGGTCTCCCCCCCGTCGTCGGAGCGGAAGACCCCTCCCTGGGCGTGCTCGATGATGGTGTAGACCCGCTCCGGGTTCACCGGAGACACGGCCACGCCGATCTTGCCCACCACCCCCTCCTGGGGCAGGCCCGGGTTCCGGGTGATCTCCGTCCAACTCTCCCCGCCGTCGGTGCTCCGAAACAGGCCGCTACCGGGGCCGCCGGAGGACATGCCCCAGGACTTCCGCCAGGCCTCCCAGAGGGCGGCGTAGATGAGGTCCGGGTCATCGGGGTGCACGGAGATGTCCACGCCGCCGGACCGCTCGTCACGGTAGAGGACCTTCTCCCAGCTTTCTCCTCCGTCGTCGGTCTTGTAGATCCCCCGCTCCGGGTTCGGCGTGGAGTGCTTCCCGAAGGCGGCCACCCAGGCCGTGCTGCAGTCCGTGGGATGAACCCGGATCCGGGCCACGTTCTGGGTGGCTTTCAGGCCCAGGTGGCTCCAGGTCATGCCTCCGTCCGTGCTCTTGTAGACGCCGTCTCCCTGGGCGATGTTGCCCCGGAGCTGGGTCTCCCCCATGCCGATGTAGACCACGTCCGGATCCGCCTCGCAGACCGCCACGGCTCCCACGGAGGCGCTGTTGATCTTCTGGTCCGTGACGGGCCTCCAGGTGGTTCCCCCGTCCGTGGTCTTCCAGAGCCCGCCCCCCGTGGCGCCGAAGTAGTACTCCAGGGGCCGGGCATCGCTTCCGGCCACGGCGATGGAACGTCCCCCACGGTCCGGCCCCACGTTCTCCCAGCGGAGGGCCTCGAAGAGATCCTGGGAATGGGTTTCCTGGGCTCGGGCGTTGGTCCAGTCTCCCGAGGCTACGAGGAGAAGGAGCCCCATGAGGAGAGTGGAGAAGACGGCCGAAAGTCTCGGGGGCGTGCAGGTCGGAGAGTCACGCATGATGGATTCCCTCGTTCCGAACGGAAAGGAGGAGGCCCCAGCCTGGGGTCTCCGCTGTCTAGGTCGATTTGGGTTCCGGAAGAGAAGCCGAAGCCCGGCTCAGGAGACACGGCTTCAGAGGCGGGCCATGGCCTCGATCTCCACGTCCACGTTCTTGGGCAGCGTCCTCACCGCCACCGCTGCCCGGGCGGGCCTGTGGTCGCCGAAATGCCGGCCGTAGACCTGGTTCATGGCGGCGAAGTCCCCCATATCCGCCAGGAAGACGGTGGTCTTTACCACGTTGGACAGGGAGCCCCCGGCTTGGCGGAGGACGGCGCTGAGGTTCTTCAGGACCTGGTCCGTCTGGGCCTGGATGTCCCCCTCCACCAGCTCTCCGGTGGTGGGGTCGATGGGGATCTGGCCGGAGCAGAAGACCCAGCCGTCCACCTGGACGGCCTGGGAATAGGGACCGATGGCCTCCGGGGCCTGGTCGGTGTGCACAGGCGACATCTTGCTCACGATGGCTCCTCTCGAATGAAGGCTTCGTGTTGCTCGAGGATCTCGTCCGGAGTGACCGTAGCCACCCCGGCCTTTCCAACTTCCACGGCTGCGGCGCGGTTCGCCAGGATGGCGGCGTCCTCCGCGGAGGCTCCCGCGGCCAGGGCCACCGTCACCACCGCCGTCACCGTGTCCCCGGCACCGGACACGTCGTAGACGTCCCGGGCCACGGTGGGAATCGTCAGGTGGCCCTCGTCCAGGCTGGACAGGGCCATGCCTTCTTCTCCCAGGGTCAAGAGCAGGGTCCGACAGCCCAGTCGCAGCCGAACCTCGTCCATCCACTCCGGGTCCCGGGGCCGGATGGCCTCGCCCAGGGCGCTCTCCAGCTCCCTGGCGTTGGGCTTGAAGACCGAAGCTCCCTGGAACTCGAAGAACCGGAGGCGTTTCGGGTCCACCACCACCGGAATGTCCTTCTCCAGGGCCGCGCCCAGGGAGGTCCGAATGAGGGAGGAGACCAGGACGCCCTTGTTGTAGTCCTCCAGCGCCATCCCCCCCACCTCGGGGGTCAGGGTCTCCACCGTTCGAGCCAGGAGCCGGGCCAGGTGGGGAGAGACGTCGGCGGCTCCTTCCCGATCCACCCGGGTTACGTGCTGATGACGGGCCATGATCCGGGTCTTCACCGTGGTGGGTCGGTCGTTCGTCTCCACCACTCCCTCCACCTCTACGCCCAGCTCCTCCAGCGCCTCCTTGAGGAGACGGCCCTCCGGATCCGCTCCCACAACGCCCACCACCTGACAGCCGGCCCCCAGGGCCATGACGTTGGCGGCCACGTTCCCGGCTCCCCCCAGGGCCCAGGATTCCTCCTCCACGCGGACCACGGGAACGGGAGCTTCCGGAGAGATCCTCTCCACCGACCCTTTCAGGTAGCGGTCCAGCATGAGATCGCCCACCACCAGGATCCGGGTGTCCCTGGCCTTGCCAAGGAGCTCCCGGGCGCGGGAGAGAGAGAGACGGTTCACGGGCTCAGGCGTCGGGCCGCAGGAGGGACAGACACGGTGGAAGCCGATCCACCGCTACCGGGGCAGGAACGTAGGCGGGAGCCCGTCGGGTGTAAAGACGAGAGTCGTGCCAACATCTCTCTCCCTGGGCTTTCTAGCCCGACCCCGGCTCGTCCTCCTCTCCTTCCCGGTGGATCCTGAGCAGGATCTGGCTCTCTTTCAGGCGGATGCGAAGGGCTTCGGCCCGCCCGTCCTCTCCCACCTCAACCGAGAGATCCTCCGGGGAGGGGATGGAATGGGTCAGGTGGCCATCCACCGTGCCCGAGCGACCCAGCATGATCTCCACACGGTTCCGTTTCGGGTCGTACGTCACTCCCCAGAGGGGGTAGTTGATGCCGCACTTCTGGCTTCCCACCTGGGGATCGGTCAGCTCCAGAGTGGTGAGTCGCCCGGCGTTGGCCCGGGTGAACTCCTTCATCTCCCGGACCCAGCCGTGCTCCTCGGCGGCTTCCGGCTCCCCGGCGTCCTCCGCCATAGCCTCGGCAGTGGGCTCCTCCGGAGGCACCACCAGTACCGGGACCCGGGAGCGGCGGATGAGCCGGGTGGAAACGCTGCCCATGAGAAGCCGGCCCACGAAGCCGTGTCCGTGGCTTCCCGCCACGAGCATCTCCGTGCCCTTGGCTTCGGCGAAGCGAAGGAGCTCGTGGGAAGGCTCTCCCTCCAGGATCTGGAGATCGACGCGGCAGCCCTGGGGAGTGCCGCTTCCCATGGCCAGGTCCGAGAGCCGGGCATGAAGCTCTTCCTCGTAATCCTCCCGCCATTCCGCGGAGATGGCCGGAAGGAACTCCATGCCCGACATGACGTGGCAGAGGTAGAGGTGCCAGGGGCTGTCCAGGAGGGACTTGACCACCTCCAGGGCCCGAAGGCTGAAGGGGCTGAAATCCACGCCCAGGACGGCGGAGGGAGGAAGCTCCCCCTGATCCTCCGGCACCGCCAGGACCGGGATGTGGGAGACCTGAACCACCTTGAGAACCGTTTCGGTGCCGAAGACCCGGTCCACCGGCCGGTGATGTCCCAGCCCCATGAGAATCACCTCGGCGCCCAGCTCCTCGGCGGTCTTCACGATGCGGGTGCCCGGCACTCCCGAGAGCACCTGGACCCTCCACCTGTCCCGATGGCCCGTGAGCTCCTCCACCTGAGAGGAGATCTCGTGGCGGAGGGCCTCCTGCCGGGACTCGTAGAGCTCGACTTCCGGAAGGGCCACCATGAAGCCGGCGTCGAAGACGGGCACCGGTTCCACCACCCCCAGGACGTGCACCTCCCGTCCCCTGTGGGTTTCCAGCTCCCGGGCCATTTTCATGGCGCCCATGGATGCCATGCTCCCGTCGGTGGCCACGAGGATTACGCGCTTCATGCCTCCCCTCCTGCCTGAAGGATCCGATGAGCCAGAATGTGAGGGATGCGGCCCAGCCTCCGCATGCCTGAATATGCCCACTTCCCGGCGCAAGATGCCAGGGATTCTCCTGCCGAGTCGTTTCACGGGTGAGGGGTTGCCCGGGATTCGGCTGTCGAATCGTTGCTCCGGAGGGGGCTCCGGCTACCTGGGGCGACATGGAACCCGCCGGGGAGCGTATGAGTTGACAAGGAGCGTCAACCCCTCTGGATCTATCGCTGTGGGCTCTGGGTATAGGGCTTAGATTCTCGACATCGTCGGAAGCGGGCTGCCGGTCCGAGGCCGACTTCCTCCGGTTACAAAGGGTGATTCCATGCGGTCGCTATCAGGCAGTCGGACACTCGGCCACGCCATGAAGGCGTGGGGCGGGGTCCTGGGGATCCTGGCCTTGCTCCTGGCTCCCCTGGCCCCAGCCGAAGCCCAGCAGTATTTCGGGCGGAACAAGGTCCAGTACGACGATTTCGATTTCGAAGTCCTGGAGACGGAGCACTTCGAGATCTACTACTACCCGGAAGCCGGCGTGGTGGTGGAGGACGTGTCCCGGATGGCGGAGCGGTGGTACGAGCGCTATGCCAGGCTCTTCCAGCATGAGTTCGAGCAGCCCAAGCCCCTGGTGCTCTACGCCGACCACCCGGACTTCCAGCAGACCAACACCCTTCAGAGCTTTCTCGGGGAATCCACCGGAGGGGTCACCGAGTCCCTGAAGAACCGTGTGATCATGCCCATGACCGGGTCCTACCAGGATACGGACCACGTCCTGGGTCACGAGCTCGTGCACGCCTTCCAGTACAACATCGCCCAGTCCAGGCAGGGAATGGGTCTTCCGTCCCTGGGGAGGTTGCCCCTGTGGATGGTGGAGGGCATGGCCGAGTACCTGTCCGTGGGACGGGAGGACCCCCTCACGGCCATGTGGATCCGGGACGCCCTGATCCGGGACGATATCCCCACCATACAGCAGATGAGCCGGGACACCCGGTACTTCCCCTACCGGTTCGGCCAGGCTCTCTGGGCCTACATCAGCGGCCGCTACGGGGACGATGCGGTGGTGAGCCTGTTCCGCCTCTCGTTGCGGGCCGGTTGGGAGCCATCCCTGGAGCGACTTCTGGGCATCAGCTCCGACACCCTCTCGGCGGAGTGGGAGGAGAGGATCCGGGCGGACTACGAGCCGCTCCTGGAGGGTCGGGACGCCCCGGACGAGGCGGGGACCGTTCTCCTGGCCCCCTCCACCGGATCCGGGTCCCAGAACCTGGCCCCGGCCCTGAGCCCGGACGGCCAGCGGATCGTCTACATGTCCGAGAAGGACCTCTTCTCCTTCGACCTCTTCCTGGCGGACGCCGAGACCGGCGAGAATACCAGAGCTCTCTCCCGGGCCAGCACGAACCCCCACTTCGACGCCCTTCGTTTCACCGATTCCTCGGGTTCCTGGTCGCCGGACGGCACGAGCCTGGCTTTCGTGGTCTTCGCCGATGGTGATAACCAGCTGATCCTGGCGGACGCCGATGACGGCTCGGTGCAGAAGAGGGTGGCACCGGAGGGGATGGGGGCCATCCAGGGGCCCTCCTGGTCTCCGGACGGGCGACAGGTGGTGTTTTCCGGAACGAAGGGAGGGATCTCCGACATCTTTCTCTACGACCGGGACGCGGAGACCACCACTCAGCTCACAGCGGACAAGAACGCGGACTTCCAGCCGGTCTTCTCCCCGGACGGCCGGACCGTGGCCTTCACCTCGGACCGGGGCTCCAAGACGGACTTCGAAAGGCTCGAGTATGCCAGGTTCCAGGTGACTCTCCTGGACCTGGAGACCGGGGAGATGGAGACCCTTTCTCTCTTCGGACCGGAGGTCAAGCACATCAACCCCCAGTTCTCGCCGGACGGTGAGATGCTCTATTTCATCTCCGACGTGGACGGGTTCAGTGACATCTACCGGATCCACCTGTCCTCGGGCCGGCTGGAGCGGGTCACCCGCCTGGCCACGGCCGTGAGCGGCATCGCCTGGTCGGCCCCGGCCATGAGCGTGGCCAGCGACAGCGGCGAGATCGCCTTCAGCGTCTTCAACGATTTCGAGTTCCACATCCTGAAGCTGACTCCGGAGGAAGTGGAGGCGGCCGCCGAGGTGGTGGCGGTGACGGAGCCCACCCCGGGCCGCAACCTCCCGCCCCTGGAGCCTCGCCTGCCCAGCCTTGTGGCCTCCTATCTGGATGATCCCGAGACGGGCCTGCTCCCCGACGGCACCTTCGCAGTGGAGCAGGCTAGCGACTACGAGTCGTCCCTGCAGCTGGACTATATCGGCCAGCCCAGCATCGGCGTGGGAACCGACGCCTTCGGGAACTACGTGGGCGGTGGGGCCTCGGCGGTCTTCTCCGACATGCTGGGGAACCGCACCCTGGGTGTGGCCCTGCAGGCCCAGGGCACGGTGAAGGACATCGGTGGTCAGTTCCTCTACCTGAACCAGGAGGATCGCTGGAACTGGGGCTCCAGTCTTATGCGCATCCCCTATCAGTACCTCTTCTACGGCTACGGGAGCACGGACCAGGGACAGGCCACCCTGGAGCGGTATCGCCAGCGTTTGATCGTGGAAGCCGCCAACGGCTTCGTGGCCTACCCCTTCTCCATGACCCGGCGCCTGGAGATAAACCTGGGCTTCACCCGCTACTCCTACGACCTGGAGCGGGAGGTCTTCGTGCTGGATCCCGTAGGCCGGATCATGGACCAGTACCGAGAGGACCTGGACGACCAGGAGCCGGACCCCATGAACATGTTCCAGGGGTCCATCGCTCTGGTGAGCGATTTCTCCTTCTTCGGATTCACCTCACCGGTCCGGGGGGGACGCTACCGGTTCGAGGTGGAGTTCACCGAGGGCACGGCGGATTTCCAGACCATCACGGCGGATTACCGACGTTACTGGAATCCCACGCTGAACATGACCCTGGCCTTCCGGGGCCTGCACCTGGGTCGCTACAACTACGATGACGCCCTCACGACGAATGCGAATCCCTTCATCCGGCCCCTGTTCCTGGGCTGGGAGACCTTCATTCGGGGCTACGCCTGGGAGAGCTTTCAGCAGAGGGAATGTGTGGGAGGCGAAACCGAGGGCTCCTGCCCGGCCCTGGAGCGTCTCTTCGGGCAGCGCCTGGCCGTGGCGAACCTGGAGGTCCGGATTCCCTTCCTGGGCACGGAGCAGTTCGGGGTCGTGGATTTCCCCTACTTCCCCATGGAGCTGGTGGCCTTCACGGATGTGGGAATCGCCTGGGACGACGAGAACCCGGTGGACTCCTGGTCTCTGAGCCGGTCGGCAACGGATCGGGTACCTCTGGTGAGCACGGGGGTCTCAGGTCGCTTCAACATCCTGGGGATCCTGGTGCTGGAAGCCTACTACGCCTACCCGTGGCAGCGCCCGGACCGGGGAGCCCACTGGGGGTTCAACCTGGCACCGGGCTGGTAGGCCCGGTGCCGGGGAGGCCTCAGAAGATCTCCACCTTGACGTAGCGTCCCGGGTTCTCCCGGATGTCGGTGGCCAGGAGGAGAATGCTCTCCGCCGCCTCGTTCAGGCTCTCGTAGAGCGCCGGGTTGGTGGAGAGCTGGCCCAGGGTCCCCTCCCCACTCTCCATGCGCTGGAGGATGGCCTGGAGGGAGGCGGTGGCGGATCCGATGGAGCGGCTCGTGGTCTGGACCGTGACCAGAGCGGAGTCGGCCTGGGCTACGGCCCGGGCCAGGTCGTCCCCGGCCCCGGCTGCGTCCTCCAGGCCCCGTGCCGACCGGTTCAGGCTCTCGGTAAGCCGGCCGATCTCCTCACCCTGTGCCTCCGCCAGCTCCGAGAGGCGCCCCAGCAGGGTGTGGAGCTCCTGGGCACTGGCCTGGACCGCGTTCACCGTGGGCTCTTCCAGGAGGGCCTGGATCCGTTCCAGGACGGCCTGGGCATCCTGACCCAGATCCGGGGGGAGATCGGTGAGCCCGCCCAGGTTCCGGCCGGGCATCCGGCCCCCGGGGGGTAGCATCTCCGAGGAGCTCCCCTCCTCCACCACCACGGTCTTTCCTCCCAGGAGCCCCGAGGACACCAGCCGGGTCCGGGAGTCGGCGGGAATCTTCCATTCCCCGTCCAGCTCCAGGTCCAGGCGTACCCCCTGGGGGGTCAGAGTGAAGCCCTTCACCGAGCCGATGTTCACGCCCCGCATCTGGACGGGATCGCCCCTGCGGATGCCTCCGGCATTCTCCACCACGGTGGAGACGATGTAGCGCCCCCGGAACCAGCTCGGGTCGGTGAGGAGGAAGAGGGCCACGATGACGGACGTGAATCCCAGGAGGACGAAGGCCCCCACCTTGATCTCCTTCCGCTGACGACCCCGGGGGACGGCGGTCTCCAGCTCCTCTTCGGTGGGAGGTCTCTGCTCCTTCCGTCGTTCCGGCTCGTTGTTGCTCATATGACCTTCAACTGGTTGTCCAGGGCCGCCTCGGCTCCCGCCCGATCGGCGAAAGCTCGGACTACCGGGTCGGTGCTCTTCCGGAATTCCTCCGGTGTTCCGCAGAACTTGAGGGTTCCGGCGCTGAGCATGGCCACCCGGTCACACATGATGAGGCCCCCTTCGATGTCATGGGTCACGATCATGGAGGTCACCTCCAACTCGCCGGAGAGGCGGTCGATAAGGCGTTCCACGGCCGCGGTGTTCACCGGATCCAGTCCCGTGGTGGGCTCGTCCCACAGCAGAATGTCGGGCCGTCCCACGATGGCCCGGGCGATGCCCACCCGCTTCTTCATCCCCCCGGAGAGCTCCGCTGGGAGCTTGTTCAGGACCTGTCGGGGCTCCAGGTTCACCAGCTCCAGGGCCTCCCAGGCCCTGCCACAGGCCTCTTTTCGCTTCATGCGCCGCAAATCGTCTTCGGCGATGCCCATACAGACGTTCTCGAAGACGGACATGGAATCGAAGAGAGCGGCGTGCTGGAAGACGTACCCGATCCGCCTGCGGACCCGGTCCAGGAAACCCGGATCGCCGAAGTAGACGGACTCGCCGTCCAGGAGGACGTCGCCACGGTCCGGCACCATGAGGCCGATGGTGGTCTTGAGGAGGACGCTCTTCCCGGTGCCTGACGGACCGAAGAGGCCGAACATCTCCCCTTCCCGCACCACCAGATCCACTCCGGTGAGGACGGGCTCGTCGAAGGCCTTGTGGATTCGGCGGAAGCGAATCACGAGGACCTCCCCGATTGGCCGGGAGAGCTACTGGAGAAGGAGAGGGGGAAACAGGGCATCGAGAATCAAGATGGTAAGGGTCATGAACATCACGGAGGCCGTAGTCGTCCTTCCCACACCGGCGGCCCCCCCTTTGGTCCGAAATCCCATGTGGATGGAGATGACGGGGATGGCCAGCCCGAAGACCACGGCCTTGGTCAGGGAGTAGACCATGTCCCAATTGTGCCAGAAGAGCCGGGCCCCGTAGAAGAAGGCCTCCCAGCTCAGCCCCAGGGTGAGCTGAGCTGAGATCTGGCCGGCGATGATCCCCACGATCACGGCCATGGCCGTGAGGATGGGGACGACGATGACGCCGGCGATGATCCGGGGCGTGGCGAGCATGGCCACCGGATCCCGCCCCACCGAATAGAGGGCGTCCATCTGCTCCGAGACCTTCATGGTTCCCAACTCGGCGGTGATCCGGGCGCCGATCCGTCCCACCAGGACCACGGCGGTAAGGACGGGACCCAGCTCCAGGACCACGCTCTCCACCACCACGCTACCCATGACGTACAGGGGAATGGTGCCGGTGAACTGGTAGCCACCTTGCTGGGAGGTGACGATCCCTGCCAGGACCGCGGTGACCAGGACGATGGGGATGCTCTGCACCCCCATGATATGGATCTGGTTCAGGATCTCACGGGACGATACCCGGAGCCGAACCATGGAGCGGAGGACGGCCCACCCCAGCATGCCCATCTCCCCGGCGTGCTCGGCCACGTTCCTGCTGATCCGACCCAGGACAGGGAGGAACTTTGGAGTCAGGTTCAAGAAAAGCCCGCCCTCGTGGGGACCGTGGTGAACGGGAGCCCGAGCGTGTCGGGGCCGGAGGTTTCTCCTGTCCGAGACCCCTCGTCCCCGGGGTGCCCGGGTGCGAAACGCCAGCTTTGAAGCATCGCTTTTCTGCGTACGGCACGCAAGACGGGAAGGTTCCCTTTTCCCCGCCCCCGGCACCCGGCCTGGAGAGGGTGTCAAACCACGCAAGCAGGGTGATGGAGAGGGATTGTCAATTCGGTCCGGGGCCGGTACCGTCTCCGTCCCGCAGGCAGACTCGTCAGTGGTGCTGGACCCGGGAGGTTCCAACCATGGTGGGCTCAACCATCCGTTCAAGAACTCGCAGACTCCCAGGGGGCCCCGGGGGCATTCCCCCTTCCGTTGCCCTCTCCCTCATCCTCCTCCTGGGGTTCCTGGCCCCCTCCCAGCTCCGGGGCCAGGGGGAGGCCTACCGGGCCGAGGTGGCTCGCCTGGCCGAAGAGTCCCGGATCCGGGAGGCCTTCCGGATCATCGAGGCTCTCGAGCCCCGGACCATGGAAGATCACGTGGCCCTGACCCAGGTTCCCGCACCCCCCTTCCAGGAGGAAGAGCGGGCCCGGGCGTTCGCCGAGCTCCTCCGGGAGGCCGGGGCCGATTCGGTGAGGCTGGACGAGGTGGGGAACGTCCTGGCCTTCCGGGCCGGGACGGAAGGAAGCCGGACCGTGGTCCTGGGAGGCCACCTGGACACGGTCTTTCCGGAGGGGACGGACGTTACGGTCCGGCGCCGGGGCGACACCCTCTTCGCCCCGGGAATCGGGGACGACACCCGGGGGCTCATGGTCGTCCTCACCGTCCTCCGAGCCCTGGAGGAGGGAGATCTGGAGACGGAAGCCGATCTCATCTTCCTGGGAAGCGTGGGGGAGGAGGGACTTGGAGATCTCCGGGGGATGAAGCACTTCTTCCGGGAGGGAGGCCCGGGGGTGGACGCTTTCATCGAGGTGGACGGGGGCGGTATGTCCGCCATCGTGAACAAGGGCCTGGGCTCCATCCGTTACCGGGTGACCTTCCAGGGTCCCGGCGGCCACTCCTGGGGGGCCTTCGGGCTGGTGAACCCGGCCCATGCCCTGGGCCGGGCCATGAACGCTTTCGCCCGGGCCGCCGATGACTTCACCAGCTCCGGGCCCCGGACCAGCTTCAACGTGGGCCGGATCGGAGGAGGCACCTCGGTGAACTCCATCCCCTTCGAGGCCTGGATGGAGGTGGACATGCGTTCCGAGAGCCCGGAGAGGCTGCAGGAGATCGCAGACATCTTCGAAGTCTCGGTGCAGACGGCCCTGGAAGCGGAGAATACCTTCCGCCGGGACGGGCCCCCTCTTGAGGTGACCCTGGACCAAATCGGAAACCGGCCGTCGGGAGAAGTTGACCCCGCCGAGCCCCTGGTGCAGCGGGCCATGGCCGTTACCCGCTTCTTCGGCCAGGAACCCCGACTGACCCGGTCCTCCACGAACTCCAACATACCCATCGCCCTGGGCATCCCCGCCGTCACCATCGGCCGAGGCGGGATCGGGGGAGAGAACCACTCCCTGAACGAGTGGTGGATCAACCGGGACGGACACCGGGGAATCCAGCGGGCCCTTCTCCTGCTCCTGGCTCAGGCCGGCGTGGAGGGCTGACCCGGGGGTCGCTCCCCCTGATTCGGCTATGGGGGCCGGGAGGACCCGGGCTCCGCTCCGGGGGGGACAGGGCGAAGGAATCAGTCAACGGAAAGAGGAGGGT
>CAZZEL010000042.1:0-31140 GCA_964652625.1 uncultured Gemmatimonadaceae bacterium | reverse complement strand
GTGGCCGGGCACCGCCGCCATAGCGGTGGTCGCGGCGTCAGAGCTCCTCCCCGATGTGCACGACATCGCATTCGTCGCTCTTCCTTGTCTGGCATCCGCAAGAGGGCACCGCTGCGAAGCAGTGGTCCGCGCGCGGCCGCACCCCCCTTGTTCAACAGCCTTTTAGATCTTGGCCGAGGATCCTCCAGGGGCTCGCTCCCACCGGGGTCACCGGCCCTTGCCCGTCCCGTCCCGACGCTCGCCGGGCCGGCGCAGGGGCAGGCCCATCCCCAGGAGGGCGGCAACCACCAGGTAGGTTACCCCGAAGGCCCCGGCGGTTGCCACTGCCGAGAGGGGGTTCACCCAGAAGGACCCGGAGCCCAGGACCTCCGGCAGGACGCCGGCCTCCCCGCTGAATCCCAGAACCGTCCGGGCTCCCCACCCGGCGCCTGCGGCCGTCAGTCCCGCCAGGAGCATCCGGGCCGGGCGTCTCCAGCCCGGACCGTGGGATCCCAGGTGGGAGGTGAGGGACCGGCGGAGGAAGACGTACTCCACCCAGGCCCCCGCAGCCGAGCCCAGGGCCAGGCCCGCGGCTCCCAGGTGGAGATCGCCCACGGTGAAGCGATCCAGGGGGAACATGAGGGCGGCTCCCAGGCCCACGGAGAGGGCGACCCTGCCGGTGGCGATGCGGGCTGGAGTCCGGGTGTCCCGGAGGGCGTAGAAGGCGGAGGACAGGGCCCGGGAGGAGGCGGAGGCCGGAAGCCCCAGGGCGTAGGTGGCAAGGACGATGTGGGTGACCGTGGTGTCCGTGGGGTCGAAGGCTCCTCTCTGGAAGAGGGCGGCGATGAAGATGTCTCCCAGGACCAGGTAGGCCAGGGTCGAGGGGAGGAGGAGGAAAGCCAGCCGGTCCAGGGCCTCCCGAATCCGGGGGGACAGCACGTCCCGAGCCGCACGCCGGTTCCTTGAGAGCTCCGGGAGCTCCGAGGCGGCGATGGACATGCCGAAAAGGGAGATGGGCAGCAGGTAGAGGGTCTGGGCGAACCCCAGGAGGGCCTGGGCGCCCACGGCCAGCATTCCCGCCAAAACCATGTCCAACCAGCTGCTCAGGTTCACCACCCCCCTTGCCGCCACCACCGGCAGGAAGTTCCGGATGCCCTCCCGGACACCCCTCACCCCCCGTCCCAGGGAGAGACGGAAGTGCCGGAGCACGGCCCCCACCCAGGGAAGCTGGACCAGGAGCTGGAGCACCCCTCCCGCCAAAGCGCCCCAGGCCAGGGCCACCACCAGCTCCGGGTCCCGGCCCGCTTGCTCCCAGCCCAGGAAGGTCCCGAAGCCCACCAGGGTGGCCACCATGGTCAGGTTCCAGGCCACCGGGGCCACGTAGGAGACGAAGAACCGTCGGTGGCTGTTCAGGATCCCCAGGGCCCACGCCGAGACCACCAGCACCGCGGTCATGGGGAAGAGGATCCGGACGATGCGGACCCCCAGCTCCTGCATCCAGGGCTCCCACTCGAAGAAGAAGACCCGGATGAGGAGAGGGGCCAGGAGCATTCCCAGAAGGGCCAGACTGAAGGCCACCACGGTGAGAATGCCCAGGGCGGCTCCGGCAAACCGCCCCGCGTCCTCTTCCCTGCCTTCCTCCAGGAACTCGGCGTAGACGGGGATGAGGGAGGCGCTGAGGGTGCCTTCCCCCAGGAGGTTCTGGATGACGTAGGGAGTGCGGAGGGCCGCCCGCCAGACGTCGGCCACCGCGGAGACCCCGAAGTAGTAGGCGAAGACCGACTCCCTCAGGAACCCCGAGACACGGCTCAAGAAAATGCCCGCGCCCACCCAGGCGGCGGCGCGGGCCTTCCTGCCGTCTCTGGCGGTGGGCTCAGCCGTCCTGCTCATTGGGTGGAAGGGCTTTCGTCTCTCCGGGGCGCTCCTCCAGGAGCTTGTGGAGGAACTGGCTCTCCTCGTCCAAGCGGTTGATCTCCTGGCCCAGGCGGTCCACTTCCGCCTCCAGGTAGGCCAGGCGCTCCCGGTCCATGTCCTCCCCCTGCCCCAGGCTTCGCCGCTCCAGGCGGGAGGCCAGGGCCCGGCCCACCTGGGAGTCCAGGACGATGGCCAGGATGGGGATCAGCAGGACCAGGATGAAGAGGATTTGCCAGAACATGCCGCCAAGTTATCTGGTTTCGGTGCCGAGATCCACATCGAACCTCTCCAGGAGAGCGTCGACGAGCTCCGGTCCGTACCGGGCCAGGTAGTAGAGTGGGTTCGTGACCCGCTCCTGGGGCTTGCCCAGGGGAAAGAGGTGGTTCTGGGCCTTGGCCAGCTGCTCCAGGGCGATTTCGTTCTCCCGCTTCACGGCCTGGAGGATCTTTCGCTCCGCCTCGTCGAAGGCGGCGAAGGCAGCGTTTCGGGCATGGGTCACCGGGCCCTTGAGGGTGGGATCCAGCTCCTTCACGGCCCTGGCCAGGGTCCCGGAGCCCTTCCCCACGGCTCCGCGGATCTCCCCCAGGCTCTTCCGGATCTCCGGGGGGATCTCCTCCCGGGCCATCTCCCCGGCCAGTTCGTGGTGGGGCCGGGCCAGGGCCTCCACCGGCAGGTGGAATTTCTCCAGGACCTTGCCGATCTTCCGCTCCAGGAGGGTGACGGAGTGACGGGGATGGATTACGGGCATCACGAGGCCGTGGGCCTCGAAGAGCTCCCGGAGCTGGGCGTAGTAGGCCACCTCGCCGGGCCCGGCCACGTAGCCGACTGTGGGAAAGAGGGCGCTCTCCACCACCGGGCGCAGGAGCACGTTGGGGCTCAGGAGCCCGGGATCCTCCCGACACCGCTCCCGGATCTCCCGGGCTGAGAGGCTGACGGAGGCCCGGTGGAGGCGAAAGCCCCCTCCCTCCCGGTACAGACGGTCCCGCCCCCGGGGACCTTCCAGGAAGAGGTTCACCCCGGCTTTCAGGACGGGAACCTGGGTGCGGTACCCCTCCATCTCCAGGTGCGAGCTCACCCGGGACAGGAGGGCCTCGTGCTCCTCGGCCGCCTCCAGCTCCTGGAACAGGATGGGCAGGGACGCCTCCTTGAGCCGGGGGTCGTGGGCTTCCACAAAGAGGATGGGTAGATCTTCCAACAGACCCTGGAGAAGGCTATGGAACGCCTCCGGTAGGGTGGCTCCTGGGGAATAGGACTCTCGAATCAGCTCAAGATAAGGCCGGATAAAATCACTGTCAGGAAGAATTTGGGAAGCCTCATCCACCGCATCTTTCATTCCCTTTCGCACCCCGATACGATGGAGGGGCCGGTTCTCCTGTCCTTCCTGAACCGGAAGCTCCAGGGTGCGGATCCGGTTCTCCGAGTCCAGGAGATGGCTCTTGCTCGCCTCCTCCCAGTCGTGGTCTTCGGAGGCCATCCAGAAGAGGGGCAGCACGGGCTTGTCCAGGACCGGTTCCAGGGCCTGGGCCAGCCGCACGGCGGTGAGGGCCTTGTAGAGGCTGAAGAGGGGACCACCGAAGAGGCCGGGCTGCTGACCGGTGGTAACGAAGACCCCCCCTTCCTCCAGCCACCGTTCCAGGCGGAGGGAAGCCGCCCCGGAGGGGGGGCGGAGCATGGAGAGGGCCCGCCTTCGGGCGTCATGGTGGAAGCGGTCCGCCACCTCCCGGGCCTTGGCCCGATACGCCTCCGGATCCCGGAAGGAGCCGGTGTAGAACCGGGCCAGGTGGCTTTCTCCCTGCAGGTAGTCGTTCACCAGGGGAGATCCCCCGGGCAGACCGGTGAGAATGTCCAGATTCAGGGGTCGTTCCTTTCGTGCGGGGCCTTCAAGGGCCCTTGTGGTACGGCTCGTTCCTGAGGATGGTTCCGGCCCGGTAGATCTGCTCGGTGAGGACCAGCCGGGCCACCTCGTGGGGCAGGGTGAGCTCGGACAGGGACACGCGCCGGGCCGCCCGGGCCAGGACCGCCTTCCCCAGCCCCCAGGCTCCACCGATGACGAAGACCACTTCGGAGGCCGAACGGAGTGCCCCCTGTTCCAGGAGCCGGGCCAGCTTCCGGCTGGTGAGGCCCGTCCCTGTCCGGGTGAGGGCCACGACCTCGGCTCCGGCCAGGGATTCGAGACGACCCAGGATCCTCTCTTCCTCCGCAGCTATCACATCCCGGGGGTCGGCTTTCTTCCGGGCCAGGCCCGCCTCCACCTCCAGGACACGGAATCGCCAGTAGCGGGAGGCCCGCTCCTCGTATTCCCGGACCGCCGAAGCCAGGGGGCCTCGGAGGCCGCCAACCACCAGGAGCGTGACCTTCAACGCTCTCCCTCTCCTTCCCTCCGGGGGAGAAACGACGGGGCACGGTGGCTCCCCAGGGCCTCCTGGACGCAGCGCCAGAGGCGCTCCTCACCCTCCACCAGCTCCACCCGGAGATGCACGATCCGGAGGTCCGGAAAGCGGCTCCGGAACCGCTCCAGCTTCACCCCGTCCTTCTCCGTGGTGACCACGGTCCGGCCCGCCGCCCGTCGAAGGATGGCCCGGACGTCCTCACCCCGATACGGGTGATGATCCGGGAAGCTCATGAGCTCCCCCTCCGCCGGGCATTCCTCCTTCAGGACCTGAAGAAGGCTGGAGGGGTGGGCGATGCCGGCCACGGCCAGGAAGGGCTCTTCCGGGGGGGAGCTGGCCTGTCCCCGGAGGTCGAGCCAGTCGTTGGCCCGGAGGCAGGCCCTGACCGGGGGCTCCCGGAGGAAGGGCCTCAGGCGCTTCTCCAGAGCCGGATTGCCGGTGAAATCCCCTTTGTCGGTGAGGACCACGAGCCCCGCTCGCCGCAAGGCCGAGAAGGGCTCCCGGAAGGGCCCCCGGGGCAGGAGTTGGGCCCTGGGCGGGGTGCTGCACGCCACCAGGACGATGTCCAGGTCCCGGCCCAGGCGACGATGCTGGAAGCCGTCGTCCAGGATGGCCACCGTGGCCCCCTTCCTGGCCGCTTTCCACGCCCCGAAGGCCCGGTCCTCTTCGGCCACCACCGGGACCCGGGGATTCCACCGCCGATGAAGCTCCAGCTCGTCGCTCCCGTAGCCCCGGGCCACCAGGGCCGGCCGGTGACCCCGTTCCAGGAGCCCCCGTGCCAGCCAGGCCGACAGGGGAGTCTTCCCGGCACCTCCCACGGTGAGGTTGCCCAGAGAGATGACCGGGATGGGAGCCCGCTGGAGGGGGAGGATCCCTCCCTCGTAGAGCCGGTTTCGCAGAGAGACCCCGGAACGAAACATGAGCTCGAAGGGCAAGGTGAAGAGGCTTACCAGCGTGCCCAGGCTCCCGGCTTCGCCTCTCCACCACTTCGTGACCCAGTGGCGCACTCCCCTCTCGGGAGTCTCCTCTCCGGCGTCTTCGGAACGCAGTCCCCCGGGGATCCGGCTTCCTTCCAACGTCTTTCCTCCCCCTTTGCCGGGGGACTCATCCCCGCCCACGGCCGGCCTCCTTTCGCCTGGTCTCGTCTGCCGTGACGGCGGAGCTGTCGGGTTCGTCCGGCGCCTCTGCCTTCTCCTCTTCCCCCGCCTTCCGGCCCTCCTCCTCCCGGATCCGGGCCTCCGCCGGATTGAGCTCCAGGGTGGCTGCCCTGAGCTCCGTCTCCAGCTCCTCCGCCAGAGCTTTCATCTCCCCCTCCGAAGCCTTCCGGGGGACCCACCGGGGGGCGCCGTACCGGACGGTCATTCGGGCCAGGGGTTTCGGGATCATGAACCGGTCCCAGCTGTCCAAATACCAGGCACGGTCCGCGCCCACGGTGACGGGAATCACGGGTTGGCCCGTGATCTGGGCGGCCACCAGGGCTCCCCATTTGAACACGTGCCGGGGGCCCTTGGGTCCATCCGGGGTGAAGGCCAGGTCCCGGCCTTCCCGGCCCAGCCGGACGATGGACCGGAGGCCCTTCATGCCTCCCCGGGTGCTGGAGCCCCGGGCCGCGCCGAAGCCGTGCCGGAGGATGACCCGGGTGATGTACTCCCCGTCGGCGTGCTCGCTCACCAGGACCACGATCCCCTCCCTCCGGTGCACGTGGACCAGGGGAAGGAGCTGGCCGTGCCAGAACACGAAGACCACCCCCCGGCCCTCTCGACGGAAGGGAAGGTAGTTCTCCTGTCCCTCCCGGTGCAGGCGCACCAGGGGGAAGTAGGAACCCAGGATAAGGCGTCCCAGGTGGCCGGCCAGTCGGAAGTGGAGCTCTCGGCGGGCCACCTCAGGGAGCCTCCCGGGATGAGGTCCGCTCCAGCAGCTCTCCGGCCAGGGCCGCCACCCGCTCCGAGGCTCCGGGCGTGCCCAGGGCCTGGCGGATTCGTGCCAGACCCGCTTCCATGGCCTTTCGCCGGGCCGAGTCCGGGTCCAGGAGGGGGAGGAGGAGCTCCCGAAGCCGGCTGGGGGTGGCTTCGCCCTGGAGGACCTCCGGCACCACCCCCCTCCCCGCCACCAGGTTGGCCAGGGCCACGTGGGGCACCTTCACCAATCGCTTGGCCAGGAAAAAGGTGAGGGGATGAGTCCTGTACACGGTGACGAACGGGGTCCCGGCCAGGGCCGCCTCCAGGGTGGTGGTCCCGGATTTCACCAGGGCTCCGGTGGCGTGGTGGAGGAGAGAGCGCCCGTCGTCCACCAGGGGAACCGCTTCCCTTTCGGCCATCTCCGCCTCCAGCTCCGCTGCCGGGATGGAGGCGGCACGGGCCAGGGCGAGCTGGACCTCCGTACGGCGGGCCCGGATCTGCTGCCCGGCCTCCAGGAAGAGCCGGCCGTGTCGGCGGATCTCCTGTCTGCGGGATCCGGGGAAGAGGGCCACGATGGGTCGGGTCGGATCCAGGCCGTACGTCCGACAGAAGGTGTCCCGGGGGGTGGGATCCTCCTGGACCTCCAGGAGGGGATGGCCCACGAAAATGGCCCGACCCCCGGCGTCCCGGAAGATCTCCTCCTCGAAGGGGAGGATCACGGCGATGCGGTCGGCATCCCGGGCCAGCTCTTTGGCCCGATGGGCCTTCCAGGCCCAGACCTGGGGGGCGATGTAGTACAGGACGGGGATCCCTCGTGCCTTGGCGGCCCGGGCCATCCTCAGGTTGAATCCCGGGTAGTCGACGGGCAGCACCAGGTCGATCTCCCCGGACTCCAGGCGGGCCTTGAGGCGTCGCTCCAGCCGCAGAAAGAAGGGGAGATGGCGGAGGACTTCGGCGAACCCCATGACCGCCAGCTCGTCCAGGCCCGCCAGAAGCTCCACCCCGGCGTTCCGCATCCCTTCGCCCCCCAGTCCCAGGAGGCGGGGACGACACTCCAGCCGGCGAAGAGCCCGGGCCACCCGGGCCCCGTGAAGGTCTCCGGACGCTTCTCCGGCCAGCATGAGCACCCCCGGCCGGCCTGTCACGGTCGTCTCCGGATCAGAAACGGTAGCCCAGGTACCAGATAATCAGGATCACCAGAGCCAGGAGGAAGATCAGGACCCTGGGGGATTTCCCCCGGCGGATGTCCACCCACTCTCGTTTCCGCCTACGGCGCACGCGAATCAGCGACATGGGACAGGATCCTTTCTTCGATGGAGAGGGACACGGCCAGGGCCTCCCTGCCGTCTCGCCCCGTCACCGGCGCGGGGCTCCGCCCCAGGCAGGCGTCCCGGAAGCTCTCCAGCTCCCTCCGGAGGGGCTCCACATGCTCCCCTTCCAGGGGAATGCGTTCCACCAGGGCTTCCAGGCCTCCGGAAGGAACGGCCGGCGCCCCTTCCTCCGCCGCCGACAGCGCCGGCAGCTCCTCCCTGAGTCGCAGGAACTCCCCGGTGCCGTCGGCCAGGTTCAGGCTCAGGTACCCGGACTTCTGGAAGATGCGGAGCTTCCGTATCCGCTCCACGGACACCCGGCTCGCCGTGAGGTTCGCCACCGCGCCTCCCTGGAATGTGAGACGGGCATTGGCAATGTCCACGTTGGACGTGAGAACCGGGAGGCCGGCGGCGGCGATCTCCCGAATGGGCTCCCCCACCAGGCTCTGAACCAGGTCCACGTCGTGGATCATGAGGTCCAGGACCACGGCCACGTCCGTGCTCCGGGGAACAAAGGGGGCGATCCTGTGGGACTCGATGAACAGGGGACGCTCCAGGAACGACTCCGCCGCCAGGATGGCCGGGTTGAAGCGCTCCACGTGGCCGATCTGGACCACGGCCCCCGTTTCCTCCGCCGCCTCCAGGATCCGGTCCGCCGCCGCCAGGTCCGGGGCTATGGGTTTTTCTACCAGGACGTGGATGCCCCGTTCCAGGGCCGCCGTGGCCACGGCTTCGTGCTCCACGGTGGGGACGGCCACGACCACGGCATCCACCCGGTCCAGGAGGGATTCCAGACTCTCCCGGGCCTGAACTCCCAACTCCCTGGCCACCTCTTCGGCTCGCTCCGGCCGGAGCTCGAAGAAGCCCTCCATCCGGACCCGGGACAGGTCCCGGAGGATCCTGGCGTGGTGGAATCCCAGACTCCCCGTTCCCACGACCCCGGTCCGGAGGGCTTCAGGCGTCTCGGCCATCAGGTGGTCACCCCTCGCTTGCTGTTCTCGATGAAGGTCAGGAAATGCCGGACCTCCGGTGTCCCGGGGCTCTCCTGTCGGGCCTTCTCCAGGGCCTGGGAGAGAGAGAGATTGGAGCTGAACACCGTCCGGTAGGCTGTCTTCAGGGCCTGTCTCACTTCCTCGGAAAACCCCCGTCGCTCCAGCCCCACGCTGTTCAGGCCGTAGAGCTTCATGGGGCTCCCGGCGGCCCTGGTGTAGGGGGGAACGTCCTGGGAGGTCCGGGAGGCACCTCCCACGAAGGCATGCGCCCCGATACGGACGAACTGATGGATGGCCGTGAGGCCCCCGATGATGGCCCAGTCTTCGATGAGCACGTGGCCGCCCATGTTCACGGCGTTGGACAGGATCACGTTGTTGCCGATCATGCAGTCGTGGGCCACGTGGGCGTAGGCCATGAGGAGACAGTCGTCCCCCACCACGGTCTCCTCCAGGTCGGCGGTACCCCGGTTCAAGGTGGCGTACTCCCGGATTACGGTCCGGTCCCCCACCACCAGGACCGTCTCCTCCCCCCGGAACTTCAGGTCCTGGGGATCCGTGCCCAGGACTGCGCCCTTGTGAATGTGGCAGTCCACGCCCACGGTGGTGTCCCGCTGGATGAGAACGTGGGAATCGATCCGGGTTCCGTCCCCCACCCGGACCCGGGGTCCCACGATGGTCCAGGGGCCCACCTGGACTCCCTGGCCCAGCTCGGCCTGATCGTCCACCATGGCCGAAGGGTGGATCCGGGTCTCCACGTTCTCTCCGCTTCCCACCACCGAGTCGCTCATCGTTCCACGATCCGGGCCATGAGCTCGGCCTCCGCCACCACCTTGCCGTCCACCAGCCCCTGTCCCTTCATCCGGCAGACGTGGCGTCGGAACTGGACCATCTCCAACTCGAACACCAACTGGTCGCCGGGCACCACGGGGCGCCGCCACTTCACCTTGTCCAGGGACATGAAATAGACAACGTAGTCTTCCGGCTTCTCCACCAGGTCCATGAGAAGGAGGCCTCCCACCTGGCCCATGGCCTCGATGATGAGAACGCCGGGCATGATGGGGTGGCCCGGGAAGTGACCCTGGAAGAAGGGCTCGTTGATGGTGACGTTCTTGATGCCCACGATCCGCTTCCCCGACTCCACCTCCACGATCCGGTCCACCAGGAGCATGGGGAAGCGATGGGGCAGGTACTCCAGGATCTTCTCGATGTCCACGATGGCCTGGCCGTTCCGGGTGGCCTCCTTCCGCAAGGCCTTGGCCAGAGCCACGTTGCCCCGGTGGCTGGGGCGCTCGGCCACGACGTGGAGGTTCAGGGAGCTCCCCAGGAGGGCCATGTCCCCCACCATGTCTCCCACCTTGTGCCGGAGAAACTCGTCGGGGAAGCGGAGGTCCTCGTTCATGACCCCATCCTCGTCCAGGATCACCGTGTTCTCCAGGGAAGCTCCCAGGGCCAATCCACGCTCGTGCAGGCTGTCGGCGTCGGCCTGGAAACCGAAGGTCCGGGCCGGAGCAATCTCCTCCCGGAATCCCCGGTTGCTGAAAACGAAGGAGCCGAATTGCCGACCGATCCGGTGGTGCTCGAACTCGATGGTGGCCGACACCCGGAGGCCTTCTCCCGGCGTGGCCACGTAAAACTCCCCGGAATCGAGCCTGACCGTCACCGGCTCCCGGATCTCGAGACAGGTACGGTGGGCGGACTCCTGCTCACGGGTGCCGGCTTCGTCCAGAATCTGGAGGTAGCTCAGGAAGGAGCCGTCCAGGATGGGTGGTTCGGGGCCGGACAGCTCCAGGAGCACGTTGTCGATACCCTGAGCCGAGAGGGCGGCCATGACGTGCTCCACGGTCTGGACCCGGGCCTCCCCTCTTCCGAGGGTCGTTCCCAGCTCCGTGCCGCATACATGGTCCAGGTCCACGGGGATCTCAGGGGATCCCTCCAGGTCCATGCGGCGGAAACGGACGCCGGTATCGGGCTCGGCAGGACGGAAGGTCAGGGTGGCCGGGGCCCCGGAGTGGACCCCGATGCCCTCCACGGACACCACGTTCTCTATGGTTCGCTGGTTCGGTTGACTCATGGGTCTATGGCCCGAAGTCTCGCTTCGTCTCGAAGGGGCTCCGAAGGAGCTCCCGGCAACGCGGTGGAGTCCCGGTGATGCAGTGCTGTGAACCTAACACCCCCGCCCTCGTTCGGGGACCGTCTCCTGATCCCTGTCACTCCTCCTCGTCCGGAGATCCCCTCTCCTCCAGGGCCTTCAGGCGGTCCTCCATCCGGGGCAGGGTCTGGGGAAGCTTGAAGGCCATTCCCATGGCCCGGAGATACTCCCGGTTGTTCCGGGCCGGGTAGCCGGAGACGGTCTCTCCCTCGGGGATGTCCCCGATGACGCCGGCCTGGGCGCCGATGCGGGCTCCTTTGCCGATCTCCAGGTGGCCCGCCAGGCCCGCCTGTCCCCCCAGGAGGGCCTCATCCCCTATCCGGGTGGACCCGGACACTCCGACCATGGCCGCTATCATCACCCGGCGGCCCACCTGCACGTTATGCGCCAGGTGGACCAGGTTGTCCAGCTTGGTCTCTTCTTCCACCACCGTGTCGCCGATGGACCCTCGATCCACGCAGCTGTTGGCTCCGATCTCCACGTCGTCCTTCACCACGCAGCCCCCCACCTGGGGCACCTTCCGGATTCCGTCCGCCGTGGGGACGTATCCGAAGCCGTCGGAACCCAGCCGGACCCCGGCGTGCAGGATCACCCGATCCCCCAGCTCCGTCCCGGGATAGAGAACCACGTGGGGGTGGAGGAGGCAGCTCCGGCCCAGTCGGGATTCGGCTCCCACCACGGCGTGGGCTCCGATCCGGGTACCATCCCCCACCTGCACTCCCTCCTCCAGGACGGCGTAGGGCCCCAGGCTCACTCCCTCTCCCAGCTCCACGCCCCGGCCCAGCACGGCCGTGGGATGAATCTCAGGAGCCGGAGTCTCCTGGGGATGGAAGAGGGGCAGGAGAAGGGGAAGAGCGGCGTGGGGGTCCGGCACCACCACCCGGGCCGGGAAATCCCGGACCTCCTGGGCCAGCTCCTCGCTCACCAGCACGGCTCGGGCCCCGGCGCCGGGCAGGCGCTTCAGGTACCGGCGCTGGGCCAGAAAAGCCAGCTCGTCGTCCCGTGCCTGGTCCACGGGGGCGATGTCCCGCACTTCCACATCCCCCCTGCCCTCCAGTCGACCCTCCACCAGCTCCGCCACCTCTGCAGAGGAAAGGCCTCTACGGGACACGTTCTCCTTCCGGGGGCTCGTCATGGGCACACTCCCTCGTCACCGGATTCCGGAGGAATCGAGGAATTGGAATGGATCGCAAAGAAATGCGGGCCGCGGACCTCCCCTGCAGTGTGAAGGGAGGCCCGCGGGCCCGCGCATCCCCGCATCGACGGGGACGGTATCAGCGGTCTCGGACTCCGGGGGTTCCCGTCGTGTCCGTGGAGGCCTGGAGCCGCCGAACCACCTCGGCTGTGAGGTCCATGGCCGGGTCGGCGGAGATGATCCCCTGGGCAGCCACATCGAAGATGATGGCGTAACCTCCCTCGGCCCGGATCTCCTCGATGATGGAGGTGATGCGCTCCATCACCGGCTCCACCAGCTCCGCCTGCCTGATCCCCGCCTGCTGTTCCAGCTCGTTGATCCGCTGCTGGTACTGGTTCTGCTTCATGCGGATCTCTTCCTGACGGTTCGTCTTGGCTTCTTCGGAGAGCATGGCCTCCTGCTGCTCGTAGCGCTCGATGAGAGCCTGAAGCTCTTCGCCCAGCTGCTCGACCTCGGCCCTGTACCGGGCCATGTCGGCCTCGAACTGCTCCTGGGCGGCCTGAGCCGCCGGATCCTGGTTCAGGATGGCCTGAGAGTCGATGTAGCCGATCTTCGAGGTGATCTGAGCCTGTGCCGTGGCGGCGGAAGCCAGAATGAGGGCGATGGCCGCAATAGCCGTCTTGACACGCATTGGGTGTTTCTCCGCTTCTCGGCCCATTGAGGGACATCCCTCCGCCGAGCCGTATGAATCTAGAATCCCTGTCCCATCTTGAAATGGAGCTGCCAGCCCGGGTTCACCTTGTCGAACCCGTAGGCGTAGTCCAGGCCAAGGGGCCCGAAGGGGGTCACCAATTGTACACCGATGCCCGCGCCACGAAAGAGGCGGGAGAAGTCGGCGTCCAGGGGTTCGGCCCACACATTCCCCGCATCGAAGAATGCGGACAGAGACAGATTGTCGTTGAATCGTATGGCGTACTCCGCGGTGACGGAGGCGAACGCGTTTCCCAGACGGTCGATATCCCGGAGGTCTCCGGAGCGCTCCGGGAAGTAGCCCAGGGGGGTGATGGACGTCTCGTCGTATCCCCGGAGCTGCTGTCCGAACATGACGCCCCCCATCCAGAACCGGTCGAAGGGGAACCGCCTTACCTCCCCGAAGATGGCGCCCCCCCGGAGGGTCAGACCCAGGGCCAGGCGAATGGGTCGGGACCCGGGTTCGTCACCCCCCATCTCTCCGGCCGGCACGTACCAGGAGGCGTCGGCCAGGTATCGGGAGAACTGCCCGTCTCCCCCGAGGATTCCGCCGTTGAACTCCCCGTTCAGGCTCTGCCGGGATCCGGACGTGGGGAAGAGGGGATGGTTCAGGGTGGAGCGGGTCACGCCCAGGGAGAAGGTGCTCTGGGTCCCGGGGGGAAGCCCGAACAGTGAGTTGTCGTCCGCGGATTCCCGGAGGTCGTAGTCCGTCCTGGCCAGGGAGTATCCGGCGAAGACCCGGGTTCGGAGGGCGAAAGGCACCGGGAATCCGAACCGGAGGGAGAAGCCCATCCGTTTCCTGCGCCCGCTCCGGAACTGGAAGAAGCGGTCCCGGGAGTTGAACAGGGAGATGGTGCTGCTGACCCGGGACTGGAGGAGAGCCGGGTCGGAGAAGGACACGGTGAAGCTATTGATGTAGCGGCCGAAGTCCCAGCGGAGATGTCCTTCCTTGGCTTGCCCGAAGAGGTTCGGCTGATCGTAGCCCAGGAAGCCGGACACCCCGGTCCCGCCGCCTACCGCGGTCCCGAAGTTGATGGATCCGGTCTGCTTCTCCTCCACCTTGAAGGTGATGTCCACGTCCCCGGTCTGAGGATCCGGCTGAATGTCCGGCTCCGGGAGGGGCGTCTCGAAGAAGCCCAGGGAGGCGATGCTCTGGTAGCTGCTGAGCACCTGGTCCATGCTGTAGACGTCCCCGGGGAGGATGTAGATCTTCTCCCGGATCACCCGTTCGTGGGTGTAGTCGTTCCCTTCGATCTCCACCCGGTTCACGTAGGCGGGATTCATCTCACGGATGTCCCAGCCCGCCTCCACGGCCGGCTCCTCACCTTCCTCCGTCTCCACTCGCTCCACCCAGGGACGGACCTCGGCGTAGATGTAGCCGTCGTTGCTGTAGGCCTGCTGGACTCTTCCGATGGCCTCCTCGAAGGCCTTGGCGTCGAAGTAGGGTCGCTCATCCACCTCTTCTTCGTCCCCTCCGAAGCCCAGAGCCCGCAACAGACCTCCGCCCTCCGTGGAGAAGAACCGCCGGAGCTCCTCCGTGGAGAAGTGGTGGTTGCCCTGGATGGAGAAGTCCGCCAGGCGGTAGCGCTGGCCCTCTTCCACCTCCAGCTCCACCCGGGTCTTGCCCGTCCGGGGATCCACCACCAGGGAATCGTGCACCACACGGAAGTCCAGGTATCCCCGGGAGCGGTAGACGTTGGGAATGGAGAGCTCCAGGTCCTGCTCGAAGACATCGGCGTCGTAGGATCCGGTGCGAAGCCACAGAAAGCCCTCGGCCTTGGTCCTCATGGCATCCAGGATGGCCTCCTCCGGGACCTTCTCGTTACCCTGGACCCGGATGTGGGCCACGGTGATCCGGTTCCCCTCGGTGACGTCGAAGATCAGGTGGATCTCGCCGGGGCTGTCTCCGATGGACTCCCGCCTCTCCTCGATGTTGGCGAAGGGGATGCCCTCTTCGGCCAGCTCGCTTCGAATGAACTCCTGGGCCAGTCGGACCTTGCTGGGAGAGTAGGGTTGCCCGGTCTGGAGTCCCGTGGTGTCCCGGACCGTCTCCTCGTCGGCGTGCTCCAGGCCGGAGAAGGTGATCCGCTGGACGATGTCCCGCTCTTCCACCTCCAGGATGAGGAGGACGGGCTCCTGGGGATCCCCCTGGGCATAGACCCGGACATCGGCGAACTGTCCCGTGGAATAGAGGGCCTTGATGCCCCCCTGGATCTCACGATACGTCACCTCGGAGCCGGCCTGGAAGCCCAGGGTGCCCACGATGACGGGAACCGCCAGGCGCTGGTTTCCCCGGACGGCGATGGAGTCGATCTGGACCGAGGTGATTCCGGTCCGGGGACGGACCTGACCGGACAGGCTTAGGGGAACGGAAAGGAGAAGAGCCCCCAGGAGGGCGCATCCCAGCAGGACCCGGCCCGTGAAGCGAGAGCCTTGAAGTGTCCCGAGGAAGGCCTCCGAAAGAGGGGAGGCTCCCGGTCGCGTGATGCCAGAGTTCGTGTTGCTCAACCTCAGGTCTTGGTTGTGGAGGCGGCCCGGAGGGACAGGCCGTCGCCTCCCGTGTCTACGGTGACCTCGATCTCGTCCCCCGGGGAGAACTCCGACAGGAGGATCTTCTCCGACAGGGGGTCCTCCAGATACCGCTGAATGGCCCTTCGCAGGGGGCGGGCGCCGAACTTCTGGTCGAAGCCCCGCTCCACCAGGAAGTTTACGGCGTCCTCCGAGAGGCTGAGGGTGAGCTCCTCCTCTTCCAGCCGTTCCCGGACGTCCCGGAGGAGGATGTGGACGATCTGCCCGATCTCCTCCTGGCTGAGGGGATGGAAGACGATGGTGTCGTCCACCCGGTTGAGGAACTCGGGATTGAAGGCCCGCTCCACCTCTTCCTTCACCTTGTCCCGCATGATCTCGTAGCTGGACTGGGGATCCTGGCTGTGGAATCCGAGTCCCGGACCCTTGGTGATGTCCCGGGCTCCCAGGTTGGAGGTCATGATGAGGACCGTGTTCTTGAAATCGATGACCCGGCCGTAGTTGTCCGTCAGGTGACCCTCGTCCAGCACCTGCAGGAGGATGTTGAAGACGTCCGGATGGGCCTTCTCGATCTCGTCCAACAGGACCACGGAGTAGGGGCGCCGCCGAACGGCCTTGGTAAGGGCCCCGGAATCCTCGTAGCCCACATAGCCCGGAGGGGCTCCGATGAGACGGGACACGGAGAACTTCTCCATGTATTCGCTCATGTCCACCCTGATGAGGGCTTCCCGGTCGGCGAAGAGGAACTCGGCCAGGGCCCTGGCCAGCTCCGTCTTCCCCACCCCCGTGGGACCGCAGAAGATGAAGGATCCGATGGGCCGGTAGGGGTCCTTGAGCCCGGCCCGGCTACGGCGGATGGCCCGGGAGATGGCACCGATGGCGTCGTCCTGCCCCACCACCCGCTTGTGGATCTCCTCCTCCATGTGGACCAGGCGATCGGTCTCCGCCTGCCGGAGGCGCTGCACCGGGATGCCCGTCCAGCGGCTCACGATGAAGGCCACTTCGTCCGGGTTGATCTCCGGCCGGTGCTTCCGCCGCTCCTCCTCCCAGTTCTCCTGCTTGGTCCGGATCTGTTCCTGGAGCTCCCGCTCCTGGTCCCGGAGCTCGGCGGCCCGCTCGAAGTCCTGGTCCCGGATGGCCTCTTCCTTCTTCTCGGCGATCTCGGCCAGGGACGCCTTGAGCTCCTCCACCTCCGGCGGGGGAACCTGGGAGGCGATCCGGGCCCGGGCTCCGGCCTCGTCGATGACGTCGATGGCCTTGTCGGGCAGGAAACGGTCCGTGATGTAGCGGTCCGAGAGCCGGGCCGAGTGCTCCAGCGACTCATCGGGGAAGACCACCCGGTGGTGCTCCTCGTAGTGGAAGCGCAGGCCCTTGAGGATGTCCACGGTCTCCTCCACCGTGGGTGGATCCACGATCACCGGTTGGAAGCGCCGCTCCAGGGCCCCGTCCTTCTCGATGTATTTCCGGTACTCGTTCAGGGTGGAGGCGCCGATGCACTGGAGCTCGCCCCGAGCCAGGGCGGGCTTGAGCATGTTCGAGGCGTCGATGGCTCCCTCCGCCGCTCCAGCGCCCACCAGGGTGTGGAGCTCGTCGATGAACAGCACGACGTTGCGGTTCTGGGAGATCTCGTTCATGACGGCCTTGAGCCGCTCCTCGAATTGGCCCCGGTACTTGGTTCCGGCGATGACGGCGGCCATGTCCAGGGCCAGTACCCGGTGGTCCTTCAGAGCTTCCGTGACCTCGCCCTTGGCGATGAGCTGGGCCAGCCCCTCCACGATGGCCGTCTTCCCTACACCGGGCTCTCCGATGAGAACCGGGTTGTTCTTCTTCCTGCGGCAGAGAATCTCCACCACCCGTTCGATCTCGGACGTGCGTCCGATGGTTGGATCCAGCTCTTCCTGTCGGGCCAGATCCGTCAGGTCCCGGCAGAAGTGGTCCAGGGCCGGGGTCTTGGACTTCTTCTCCCCCTTGCCCGATCCTCCTCCGGATCCGGGGACGCCTCCGATCCCTGCGGGTTCGGCTCCCCCGGGGCCCACGTCCGAGCCCAGGACCTTCAGGGTCTCGGAGCGAGCTTCCTCCAACGTCACTCCCAGAGAGTTCAGGACCTGGGCGGCGATGCCCTTCTCCTCCCGGAGAAGACCCAGCAGCAGGTGCTCGGTGCCCACGTAGGAGTGGCTCATCTCCCGGGCCTCGGCCATGGCATATTCCAGGACCTTCTTGGCTCTGGAGGTATAGGGGAGCTCGCCCAATGCTATGGTGGCCTTGCCTTTACGCACAGACTCCTCAACCCCTTCATGAACCGCGTCCAGGTCCACGGTGAGGTTGGTCAGGACGGCGGCGGCCACGCCCTCGCCCTCCCGGATGAGTCCCAGGAGGATGTGCTCCGTCCCCACGTAGTCGTGCTGGAGACGGATGGCCTCTTCTCGGGCCATGGCCAGTACTTTTCGAACGCGGTCGGTGAAGTTGTAATTCATCAGCTCTCGGGGTGGTCCCCACCCTCGGAAGAAACAACCCCCTCGTTCGCGAGAATGCGTCGCACGAAGCTGGCCCTGTGGGCGTCGCATTCCGGAGGGGGGAGGTCTTTACTCGCTGCCTGCTCGAGATGAGCCGTCTGCGAGTAGATCATGATCTTGTTCAACGTATATACTCGAAGATCAGGGAGAAGTTTCAGTCCTGCGCCCAGGCGCACGCCGCTCAAAAGGTTGATCATTTCCTCGAAGGATAGGGCTCGAGCGAAGCGCAGCAACCCGTAGGCTCGCCAGATCTTGTCTTCCGTCACGCCGGCGGCATCCCGGAGGAGAACCTGCCGGGCCTGACGTTCGTACTTCGTGACCTGCCGGATGATCTGGTCCAGGTGGTCGATGAGATCCTCCTCGGACTTGCCCAGGGTGGTCTGGTTCGACACCTGGAAGAAGTTCCCCACCACTTCCGAGCCTTCTCCGTAGAGACCCCGGAAGGTGATGCCCACCTGGTTCAGGCCCTTGAGGACCCGGCCGATCTCCTTGGTGAGGACCAGCCCAGGGAGGTGCATGAGGACCGACGCCCGGAGGCCCGTTCCCACATTGGTCGGACAGCTGGTGAGAAACCCGAACTCGTGGTGGTAGGCCAGGGGGAGGGTCTGTCCCAGCTCCTCGTCCAGGCGATCCACCATCCCCCAGGCCTCGGACAGTCTGAGGCCGGACAACAGGGACTGGAGCCTGAGGTGGTCTTCCTCGTTTACCATGACGCTCAGGGGATCCTGGGCCGAAAGAAGGACGGCGGCCCCCTGATTGGGTCCGCCGTTCCGTCCCGAGAGAAGGTCGTTGGATACCAGCCGCCGTTCCAGGAGAATCCGCTGGGTCCGCCGGTCTACCTCCGCCAGCTGCCAGAGGGAGGCTCCCGACAGGTGTTGGGATTGGTCCTTGGCCTCCTGGACCCGTCTCAGCACCGACTCCCGGTCGTTGACCCGGGCTCGGGGCCCGAAGGCGTTGCCCTGGAGGTTTCGGGCCAGGCGCACCCGGGTGGACAGGACGATGTCGGACTCCGGCCCGCTGGCGTCAAGCCAGCCCAGGCCGAAATCCGGAATGGTGGTGAGGTCGTCCATGATCGTCAGCGGGCCGGTTCCAGGCTCTTGATCTCGTCCCGGATCTCGGCGGCCCGCTCGAAGTCCTCCGTGGAGATGGCTCTCTGGAGCTTGCGGCGGAGGGCCTCCAGCCGCTTCTCCCGCTCCGTGATACTGGGGTCCGGGGGCAGATAGACCTTGCCCACGTGCTGGGTGCCTCCGTGGATGCGACGGAGGAGGCCCCGGAGATAGCTCTCGAACGTGCTGTAGCACTGGGGACAGCCCAGCCGCCCCGACTCCTTGAAGGCCGAGAAGCTCAGACCACAGAAAGGGCACTTGGGGTCGTCTCCCTGGGATTCGTCGGAAACCGTAGCGTCTCCTCCGGTCTTGGCGAGAAAATCGACCAGGGGCAGATTGCCCTCCGGCTGTTTCGTCTCCAGGCCCTTCTCGGCTGCGCACTTCTCGCAGAGGTGCATAGTGGTGGTCTTGTCGTTCACCACCTGGGTGAAATGGACCACGGCCTCGTTCTCACCGCAGATCTCGCAGAGCATGGCCCGGTCCTCCTCTCCTCTCCGACGAATTCCTCCCCACGGGTTCCCTACCCCTGAGGCCCGGGCTCCTGTTCCCGGATCTCCCTCTCCCCCTCCTCACCACCCCCCGACGGATGAAGGGTTCCTTCCTTCAAGGTGAGGATCCGGTCGGTCCTGGCGGCCAGCTCCAGGTTGTGGGTCACCAGGACCATGGAGGTCCCTTCTTCGTCCCGGAGACGGAAGAGAAGGTCGTGCAGTTGCTGGCTCGTGGGCCCGTCCAGGTTTCCCGAAGGTTCGTCGGCCAGAAGGACCAGGGGCTCGTTGGCCAGGGCCCGGGCCACGGCCACCCGTTGCTGCTCTCCCCCTGACAGTTGGGTGGGAAGGTGGGTCGTCCGGGCCGACAGACCCACGGCCTCCAGGAGACTCCGGGCCCGCTCCACGGCCTCCTGGGAGGGGGCCCCGGCGATGCGCAGGGGCATGGCCACGTTCTCCAGGGCCGTGAATTCCCGGAGCAGGTGGTGGAACTGGAAGACGAAGCCCACGTGTCGGTTCCGAAGGTGGGCCATCTCCACCGCATCCACCCCCTCCAGGGACCGTCCCCCGAGCCTCACCTCTCCCGCCGAGGGCCGGTCCAGGGCTCCCAGGAGATGCAGGAGCGTGGACTTCCCCACCCCGCTGGCTCCGGTGATGGCCACCACCTCCCCGGCCCGGATCCGGAGGTCCACGCCCCGGAGCACCTGAAGCTCGCTCCCGTCTCCGGACACGAAGTGCTTGCATACGCCCGTGGCCTCCAGGGGCGGTGGAGCCCAGGGGGAAGGGCCGGAGGGAGAGGGATGGGGGCTATTCATGGCGAATGGCGTCCACCGGCTCCAGCCGGGAGGCCTGGAGGGCGGGATAGATGGTGGCCACGAAGGCCACGGTCACGGAGGCCAGGTAGATCAAGACCACGTCTCCCCCGTGGAGAGCCACGGGAAGCCGGTCCACGAAGTAGACCTCCGGGGGGATCTGGATGATCTCGTAGGTATCCAGGAGCCAGCAGAGGAAGGAGCCCAGGAGGGTCCCGGCCGTGGTGCCGATGACTCCGATCCACACCCCCTGGAGCATGAAAACCCTGAGGACGGTGGCGTCGGTCATGCCCATGGACTTCAGGATCCCGATCTCCCGTGTCCGCTCCACCACCACCATGACCAGGGTGCTGACGATGTTGAAGGCAGCCACCACCACGATGAGGAAGAGGATGAGCCCCATGGCCAGCTTCTCCAGCTTCAGGGCGGAGAAGAGGGCCCCGTTCGTCACGGCCCAGCTCTGGGCGTAGTAGGGAAAGCCCAGGAGGTTCTGCAGGGAGTCGGCCACGGCGTCGGCCTTCCAGGGGTCGGTGGTCCGGACTCCCAGACCGCTGATCTGGTCGATTTCCTCCACCCCCAGGAGATCCTGGACGGCGGCCAGGGGAGCGTAGAGGTTGCCGATGTCGTAGTCGTAGAGACCCGTGTTGAAGGTGCCCGTCACCTCGAACTGACGGCTCACGGGAAAAAAGCCTCCCATGGGCCCCTGACGGATGTTCTCCATGGAGATGACCAGGAGGGTGTCGCCGGGGAAGATGAGCATCCGATCCGCCAGGTCGTCGCCCACGATGATGGACGGGAAGTCGGACTCCGTCTCCCCCAGGGGAAGGGCCCCGGACCGGATCCGGGCCTCGATTCCCGTCACCGCATCCCCCAGGTCCTCCAGGGAGACGCCGTAGAGGTCCGCCGCCTGGGCATACTCCTCCCGGCGCAGGGCCACCTTGGTGAGGACGAAGGGTGTGGCCGAGACCACCTCCTCCAGGGTCCGGACCGAGTCCAGGACGGGGCGCCAGTCGTCCATGCGGAGGGAGGAGGAGTGCTCCAGGACCAGGACGTGGGGGTTGGCGTCCAGGATCTTCTCCTGGAAGTCCTCCTGGGCCCCGGTCATGACGGCGATGACCACGATGAGGGCCGTGACCCCCACGGTGACGCCACCCAGGGAAATCCAGGTGATGAAGGAGAGGAAGCGTCCCCCCCGCCGGGGCGCCAGGTAGCGCCGGGCGATCTCCCAGGAGAGCTTCATGACGTCGAAGGGGCCCGTTGCATGTGCATGCCTCCCGGAGGGGGTCCGGCCCGGGGCCGGGTCCCTACTCCTCCGTTCGGAGCACGGGGAAGAGGATCACGTCTCGAATGGAGCCCTGGTCCGTGAGAAGCATGACCAGCCGGTCCAGGCCGATGCCCACCCCCCCGGTGGGTGGAAGGCCGTACTCCAGGGCCCGGATGTAGTCCTCGTCCAGCTGCTGGGCCTCCTCGTCGCCCTTCTCCCGGAGCCCCGCCTGCTCCTGGAAGCGCCGACGCTGGTCCAGGGGATCGTTGAGCTCGGAGAAGGCGTTGGCCATCTCCTGACCCGCCACGAAGAGCTCGAAGCGTTCCGTGAGCTCCGGGTTCTCCCGATGAGGCTTGGCCAGGGGACTCAGCTCCCGGGGATAGTCCAGGACGAAGGTGGGCTGGACGAGGTCTTCCTGGACCAGGGCCTCGAACAGCTTGTCCAGGAGCTTTCCCCGACCCGCTCCCTCCAGCTCCGGCAGGTCCAGGTTCCGGGCTCGCTCCCGGAGCTCCTGGTCGGAGAGCTCGCCGGGGTCCTGTCCCAGGGCTTCTTTCAGGGCGGGCATGAAGTGGATACGCCGGAAGGGAGGCTCGAAGGTGACGCTCCGGCCCTGGTACACGAGAGTGCGATCCCCCAGGACGGCGTCCACCACGTGAACCATGAGGCGCTCCACCTGGTCCATCATGTCGTGGTAGTCGGCGAAGGCCTGGTAGAACTCCAGCATGGTGAACTCGGGGTTGTGGAACCGACTCAACCCTTCGTTGCGAAAGTCCTTGGCGATCTCGTAGACCCGGTCGAACCCTCCCACAATGAGGCGCTTCAGGTAGAGCTCATCGGCGATCCGGAGGTACATGGTCCTGTCCAGGGCGTGGTGTCGGGTCTGGAAGGGTCGGGCCGTGGCGCCTCCGTAGATGGGCTGCAGGGCCGGAGTCTCCACCTCCAGGAAGCCCTCCCGGTCCATGAAGTCCCGGACGGAGCGGATGATGGCGCTCCGGGTCCGGAAGACCTCTCGGACCGAGGGGTTCACGGCCAGGTCCGCGTAGCGCTGGCGGTATCGGGCCTCCACGTCGGCAAACCCGCTGTGGGTCACCTCCTCCCCTGTCTCCTCGTCCTTCTCCGTCTTCCCCAGGGGTAGGGGTCGAAGGGACTTGGCCAGGAGCTCCAAGGCCTCGGCCCGGACCGTGATCTCCTCGGTCCGGGTTCGGAAGAGGGGGCCTTCCACCCCGACCCAGTCCCCCAGGTCCAGGAGCTCCTTCACGGTCTGGAAGGCCTCTTCCCCCAGGACGTCCTTGCGGAAGTAGACCTGAAGGGACCCGGAGGCGTCCTCCACGTCGCCGAAGGCGCTCTTTCCGTGGCTCCGGAAGCTCCGCAGGCGGCCCCCGATGCGAACCTCGCTCCCGTCCCCTTTCTCGTCCAGGCGGCCGGCTTCTTCTTCCTTCCGGAAGAGCTCCCGGGCCTGCCGGGTCTCGTGGGTGCGGGCGTAGCGGTAGGCGAAGGGGGCGATCCCCTGTTCCAGGAGTCGCTCCAGCTTCTCCCGGCGTATCCTCAGTACCTGGCTCAGGTCCTCGGTCATGGCGTCGTCGTCTCTGCCGGTCTCCCCCGGCATTCAGAAGGCTGTTCAGCCCTGGGAGGCTGATCAGCCCCCTAGGCTGCGGCGGCGGGTCCGAACTTCTTGAGATAGGCTTCGATGAAGGGGTCCAGCTTCCCGTCCATGACCCCCTGTACGTCCCCCACCTTGAGCTCCGTGCGGTGGTCCGACACCATGGTGTAGGGGGCGAAGACGTAGGACCGGATCTGGTTGCCCCATCCAATGTCGGTCTTCGTGGCCTCCAGAGCGTCCTTCTCCGCCCGCTGCTCCTCAAGAGCCCGGTCGTAGAGGGCCGCCCGGAGCATCTTCATGGCCGTGCTCCGGTTCTTGTGCTGGGAGCGCTCCTGCTGACAGGAGACCACGATGCCCGTGGGCTCATGCGTGATCCGGACCGCCGAGTCCGTCTTGTTCACGTGCTGGCCCCCGGCTCCGGAGGCCCGATAGGTGTCGATGCGGAGGTCGCCCTCCTCGATCTCCACGTCGATGTCATCGTCGATCTCGGGATAGACGAAGACCGAGGCGAAGGAGGTATGCCGGCGGGACTGGGAGTCGAAGGGTGAGATCCTCACCAGGCGGTGGACACCCTTCTCCGCCTTCAGGTAGCCGTAGACGTGGTCCCCCTTGATCTCCAGGGTAGCGCTCTTGATGCCTGCCTCCTCGGCGGGCTGGAGGTCCAGGATGGACAGGTCGAAGCCGCGGCGCTCGGCCCAGCGGGTGTACATCCGGAGGAGCATCTCGGCCCAGTCCTGGGACTCCAGGCCTCCGGCGCCGGGATGGACGGTGAGGATGGCGTTCCGGTGATCGTCCTCCCCCTGGAGCATGTTCCGGAGCTCCAGTCGCTCCAGGAGCCCGGCCACCCGGTCCAGCTCTTCTTCCCACTCCTCCTCCAGACCCGGGTCCGACTCGGTCTCCATCAGCTCGGCCAGCTCCTCCAGCTCCCGGGCCCGGTCGTGAAGCTCCTTCCAGGGCTCCACCCACTCTTTCAGCTCGTTGGCCTCCTGGATGGTGTCTCGGGCCTCGTCCGGGTCGTCCCAGAAGGACGGGGACGCCATGGTCTCCTCCAACTCCCGGATCCGTGCCTCCCGGTTCGGGATGTCAAAGATACCCCCGAAGGTCGGCGATACGGGACCTGATCTCGGAGAGCCGTTCCAGCAAATCGGTGGTCATGCCTGGTTCCGAACCTGAAGTGGACAGATGCACAGAAGGGGCCGCCCTGTGGAGCGACCCCTCCAAAACCCCTGGAAATATACCGGTTTTCGAGGTTTGGAACAACCGGGGACACCGGAGCCGGGCTGGTCCCGGAGAGGTCCGGGACGCCCCACCCGAGGGGCCCGGCCAGGGTGCCCACCGGCACCCCTTCGTCAGAAGACGGACTGGCCTTTGGCCAGGATTTCGTTCAGTGCCTCGTTGAAGAAGTCCGTGCTGTTGGCCATGTCCTCCCCCACCTGTTCCACGTACTCCTCCCAGGACTTCTCGATCTCCTCTTCGAACTCCTCCTTCAGGTTCCCTGCCTCCAGGGCCTTCTGGTGCCGGTCCGGATTGTAGAGGATGATGTCGGAGACCAGGACCCGGGCCAGGCGGTGGGCCTTCTCCTTCGGGTCCCGCTTCCCGAAGTGGGGCGTGGGAAGGGACTGGTCCATGGTGAAGGTGGGTTCCGGGTCGCCGAATGTGGGTTCGACCTCCTGGGGTTCCTCCACCACCGGCTCGGCTTCCGGCTCCGTCTGGAAGGTGCCGGGTCCGGGCTGGATGCCTTCCTCTGCTGCCTCCCCCACCTCTTCGGGCTCGAAAGCCCCGGGCTCCGGAGCCGCCTGGGGTGCAGGGGGGGCCTGGACGAAGAACACCTCGTCGCAGACGCTGCAGCGGGCGTGGACCCCGCCTTCAGGTACCTTCGCCGGGTCCACAGGGAAGGTCGTATGACAGGAAGGGCAGTCAACGTTCATGATTCTGGTCACCATGAAGGGATGAACAATTCTGGGATCCCCCGGGAAACGACCATCGTCCCCGGAAGGAGTGTCTCAACGCCCCCGGTTGTCCTGGAAGGCCTCTCCGGCGGCGGGGGACGGGTCGCCGTTGCCCAGGCCCCGCCGGTCCACGACGTACACCGATCCCGGCAGGGTCTTGGCGTAGCTCTTCATCTCGGCGGCCAACTCGCTGATTTGGGCCGTGTGGCCGAAATCCTGCTGGTGGTTCGTCACCACGCCGATGGACAGGGTCATGAGGGGAATCCGGTGAATGGTACCCCGCCGGTCCTTCCCCAGAAAATACCCGGCCTTCCGGTCTTCCTCGGTGTACTGATAGGGAATCAGCTCGTCGAAGAGCTGGATGATCTCATCGCAACAGGCCTCCAGGTATTCCAGGGGCAGGTTGATGATGAAATCGTCCCCCCCGATGTGACCGACGAAACCTCCCGGAGCCAGGGCCCGAACCACGTCCCGGAAGATACGGGAGCAGACGTAGATCACCGAGTCCCCGCAGTTGTAACCGTAGCGGTCGTTGAACTCCTTGAAGTGATCCAGGTCGGCATAGCAGACGGCGAACTCTCCGCCGACAGCCATGCGTTCCGCCAGATCCCGCTCGATCTGCGCCGTCCCGGGCAGACGGGTGGTGGGATGCACGTTCACGTCCCGGGCCGCCCGCCGGAGGACCAGCTCCAGACGAAGATTCTTCTCCTTGTCCGAGACCAGGTCGCTCACCACCTCGTCGGCTCCGGCCTTGAGCCCGGCCGCAGGGAGCTCCCCTACACCTTGCCCCCGGTCCGACACCAGCACGATGGCCGGTACGATGGCCGTGAATGCATCGCTCTTGAGTGTGGAGCACAGCTCCAGGACCTCCGAGGGCTCCTCCGAGGCGTCCAGGACCAGGCAAGCCGGAAAGGAACGGTTCAGGAGCGCGTGGACCGCCTCGGCCGTCTCCAACACGAGAAGGTCGAGCTCGTGGGTCTCGGAGAAGCGGCGAATGAGTCCTGGGGGGGTGCGTTTTCCCGCACCGAAGTATGCGATCGTGTTGCCCGTGGCCATGGATCCCCGATGATGGAGTGGGGGCTGAGACGCCACGTTACACCGGGACAAGCCCGGGTGTCAAACTCTGGGCCGTGGGGCGGCCGGAGGCCGGCTCTCAGCGATTCTCCAACAGCACGAAATCGATCTTGCGTTCCAGACGATTCACCCGGCTCACCCGGATGGGGAGGCGGTCCCCCAGCCGGAATCGGCGACCGGTCCGCTCCCCCACCAGGGCGTATTCGTCGTCCCGGAGGGTGTAGAAGTCGTCCTCCAGGGAGTTCACGTGGACCAGGCCCTCCACGAAGAAGTCGTCCAGCAGGACGAAGAAGCCGAAGGCGGTGACCCCGCTCACCGTCCCCTGGAACGTCTCCCCCAGGTGCTTCTCCATGAACTCGGCCTTCTTCAATGCCACCGAGTCCCTCTCGGCGTCGGCGGCCAGGAGCTCCCGGAAGCTGGCCCGAACACAACTCTCTTCCAGGCTCTCCCCGGCCCACTCCCGGGGGACGTCCTTCCCCTGGATGAGGGCCCGCACCACCACACGGTGCACCAGGAGATCCGGGTAGCGTCGGATGGGAGAGGTGAAGTGGGTGTAGGTGGAGGCTCCCAACCCGAAGTGCCCTACGTTCTCGGGCTGATACCGGGCCTTGGCCATGGAGCGGAGGATGACGGTGGAGACCAGGGCCTCCTCCGGTCTACCCTCAACGGAGCGGAGGACCTGCTGGAGGTCTTTCGGAGACGGCTCCCCCTTGGGCAGGGAGTAGCCCAGGGTCCCCAGGAACCGCCGAAGCTCCTTTCCACGGTCCCGGGGCGGCGACTCGTGGACCCGGTACGGGATGGGAAGCTTCTTCTTCTCCGCTTCCCGGGCCACTGTCTCGTTGGCCAGGAGCATGAAGTCTTCGATGAGACGGTGGCTCTCCAGCTGGATCACCTTCTGGATGTCCACCGGGACCCCCTCTTCTCCCAGAACCACCCGGGCTTCGGGAAGGTCGAAATCCAGGGACCCCCGCTCCATCCGTTTCTTCCGGAGCCCCCGGGCCAACTCCGCCAACTGGCGCAAGTCCTGGTCGGTGCGGGAATCGATGGTCCCCTTCCCCTCCAAAACCCGGTTCACTTCCTGGTAGTCCAGCTTGTGCCGGCTCCGGATGCGGGTCCGCTCGAAGCGGTGAGCCCGGGCCCTGAGAGACGTGTCCAGGGTGACGAAGAGGGAGACAGCGGCCCGGTCCACGTCGGGGCGGAGGGAGCAGACGTCGGAGGAGAGCCCATGGGGAAGCATGGGCACCACCCGGTCCACCAGGTAGACGCTGGTACCCCGGCTCAGGGCCTCCACGTCCAGGGGGGAGCCCGGCTCCACGAAGTGAGAGACATCGGCGATGTGGATCCCCACCTCCCAGAGCCCTTCCTCCTTGGGTTCCAGGGAGAGGGCGTCGTCGTGGTCCCTGGCGTCGGAAGGGTCGATGGTGAAGACGTGGAGATTCGTCCGGTCCGTACGATCGTCCCATCCCTCTCGGGCCTTTCGGCCGATGACCTCCTGGGCGGCTTCCTCCACCTCCGGAGGGAACTCCAGGTCCAGACCGTAGCCGAAGAGGATGGAGAGGACGTCCACCCCGGGCTCGGTGATGGGGCCCAGGACCCGCTCCACTTCCCCCATGGGGTTCAGCTTCCGGTCCCCGTAGGCCGTGATCCGAGCCACGACGATATCCCCTGTGCTGGCTCCCCGGTCTTCCCCGGTGGGAATGAGAATGTCCCGCCCCAGACGCTGGTCCAGGGGATCGACAAATCCGAACTTCCGAGCCTCCTGGAAGGTGCCTACCACGGCGGGATGGGCCCTCTTCAGGACCTTGATGATCCGGCCCTCGGGATTCCGGCCCCGGGGTCGAGCCTCGATCCGGGCCACCACCTGATCTCCGTCCATGGCGGATTCCAGCCCGGAGGAGGGCACGAACAGGTCCTCCCGGGCGTCCTCGGGCTGGACGAAACCGTCTCCTGCCCGGGTCACCGAGAGGGTTCCCACCACCAGGTTGATCTTCTCCGGAAGAGCGTAGCGCTGCTTCTTGACCCGGTAGATGGCCCCTCGTTCTTCCAGCTCCCTGAGAAAGTCGCGGAACTCCCGGTACTCTTCCGTGGGGATGTCCAGGACCTTGGAGATCTCCTTGGCCTTCAGGGGACCCTTGCGGGAGTTACCCAGAGCCTTCTTGATACGGGGTTCCAGAGCTGCAGTGTCCATGGCCTTCGGGGAGTCGGAGGAGGACAGCCCCTTTCCGTAGAGCCTGTCAGAAAAGGGAAAAACGAAGGGTAACCCCCAGGGCGGGAGGTTGAAAGGGCACGGGAAGGAGGCGCACCCGGAGATGTGGCTCTTCCTCTCCCTGGGCCTGCAGACGTCCGATGACCAGGGCGTCCACGGCACTCAGAAGGTGATTGGCCAGGATGATCCCGATCATGGTGGTGGCCTGCCGGAGGTTCTCGTCGCTGGCCTCGATGAGGCGAGCGAACTCGGCTTGCTGCAGGTCGTGGTTTCCCCAGCTCCAGGTCAGATCCGGGGTGTAGGCACGAGAGAGATAGTAGGCAATGGCCGACTCGAACTGAGGAGAGCCCGGCTCCTCGGCGCTTCCCCCGTCCTCCGGGAGGTAGATCTCCCTGGCCAGGGCCCAGATCGTGCCGTTGTACGTCTCCGGGTCCTCTTCCGGCTGGACGCCAGGGCTCTGGGGATCGGCGTCCCATGCGCCTGAAGCGGAGTACCTGGTCATGGCCTCGTAGTACTCGAAATCCCCCTCCACCCGGGGACCGCTGCTGACCCGACGGGCCACGAGCCAGGCCAGATCCCGGTACCGGTCCTCCAGGCGCCGCCCCTCCCGGCGCTGGTCCACGTACTGGAGCACGGCCCAGAGCTCCGCCGCCACGAAAGCTGTCCAGCGGCCCTTCCCCAGGGACCGTTGACCCAGCCCCGGGAGTAGAGCCGAATAGAGAACCGCCCGGCCGGTGCGCACGATTCGCGGTTCCACCGCCTGCTCCGGGAACCCTCCCCGTGACGGCGGGGGGGGCAGGAGGCGTTCGTCCGGGAGGCCCAGGAGTGCCGAGGCCACGAGACGCTCCGGTGGGCCCGGAAGACCCTCCCCACCCTGGGAGCTCACCTCTCCGGGAAGTGCCCAGAGGAGAAGAGCCAGCAGGGGCAGAAGAGCTCCCGGAGGCCGTTTCATCTCAGAACCCCACGCCGAAGGAGATATGGACAGGCTCGGACTCCCCGGAGAGGTTCCGACCGGACATGGATTTGCCGATGCCCATCCGGAACCGCTCGTACCGGAGCCCCAGGCCCGCGGCAGCCCCGGCAGGCTGGCCCGTCTGGCCCTGTCCGTATCCGGCCCAGAGGAAGAAGAGGTCCTCCCGGCCCACCAGGAGCTCCCCGCCCCCGTAGACCACCGGCGAGCCAAGCTCGGTCCACCGGTCCTCCACCTCACCCGTGAGCCACAGCTCCACATCCGGCGTCTCCACGAAGTGTGCGAGGACCTCGTAGGAGACGGCCACCCGGAGCCTGGTGGGCAGGGGATCGGCCTGTGCGGAGTTGATGAGCTGAAGATCCGGTCCCACGTGGGCCACCATGGCTCCCAGACGAAGGGGCAGCGAGCCCAGGGGAGCCGCCTGGATTCCGGCATCCACGGCGAAGGTTCTGCCGTTCACCCCGGCGCCGGCGCACTGGCCCCGGCAGGTGATCCTGGACTGGAAGACCTTGAAGTTCAGTCCCGCATCCAGTGCGGGAAGGAGCTGGGTGGCGAAGGAGATTACCGCCAGGTGGTCCCGGAAGCTCACCGTGCCCAGGACGTTGTTGTTCTCGTCGGTGAAGTCCTGGTCCCCCAGATCCAGGAGTTGGTATGAGACGGCCACAACCCCCAGGGGCTGCCGTGTGAGGAGGAGGGAGAAGGCCGTGGCTTCCCCGGCCAGATGGCTTCCACGAAAGACCGTGAACCTCCCCTGGTCCAGGCGGGCGATCCCCGCCGGGTTCCAGAAGACGGTCTCGGCTCCCCGCTGGGCCGTCATGGCCCGGCCCATGGCCACCCCCTGGGCACCCACGGGAAGGAGGAGGGTGAGAGCCCCCTCCGTGGTGCTGGGCTCATCCGAGGAGAAGGACTCGGCCCGGGATGCCGGCAGGCCCCCGGGGGGCAGGGCCGGATCTCCACTCTGGGCCGCCAGGGGGTCCGTCGCCCCGGGGTGGACCAGGAGTGCAGCCACCAGGGTGAGGACCGTGAACCGGATCCGCCTCGCGCCTCTCATCAACGACCCGCACGCTGCGGCGGGGGAACGGAGAACCCCAGTGACTTCAAGTGACCTCTCTTTCGGCGCCAGTTCGGAAGGACCTTGACCCAGAGGTCCAGGTAGACCCTGCGCTCGAGGAATGCCTCGATCTTCTCCCTGGAGGCGGAGCCCAGGGCCCGAATGCTAGACCCCTTTCTACCGACGAGGATCCGCTTCTGAGAGTTCCGCTCCACGAAGAGATGGGCCTGGATGTAGATCGGGTCCTCCCGTTCCCGGAACTCCTCGATGGTGCAGAACACGGAGTAGGGGATCTCCTGGTGGAATCTCTCGAACACGGTCTCCCGAATCATCTCTGCCACGAAAAACCGGACCGGGTCCCGGGCGATCTCGTCGGCGGGATAGAGGAAGGGGCCAGGGGGGAGGGCCGCGGAGAGCAGCTCCCGGAGACCGTCCACTCCCTCTCCCTTCAGGGCCGAGACGTAGCGGGCTTCCCCATCCAACTCCTCCCTGACCCAGCGCTGGACTGCTTCCTTATCCGCCGTCCCGGTGGCGTCTACCTTGTTCACCGCCACCAGGAGGGGGACGTCCGGAGCCCGGTCCAGGGCGTCCGTTACCGGCTTCGTCTCCCGGGGGTCCAGGGGCCGGGTGGCGTCCCACACCAGGAGGAGCACATCAGCTTCGGCCAGGGCCTCCAGGGCGGACGACAGCATGGAGCGCTGGAGAAGGTCCCGGGGATCCAACAAGCCCGGAGTGTCCAGGAAGATCATCTGTGCATCTTCCCTGGTGTGGATGGCCGTGATGCGCTGCCAGGTGGTCTGGGCCTTGGGTGTTACGATGCTCAAGCGCTCTTCCACCAGGGCGTTCAGGAGCGTGGATTTCCCCGCGTTGGGCCGACCCAGCAGGGTCACGTACCCACAGCGGGTATCGGCCGGAAGGTCGGCCTGGAGTCTATCGGGGCCCGTCATCATCCGGCACAAGATGTCCGGCGGGGCCGGTGCCGCGCAACGATGTTCGCCATGGATCCATGGCCCGGCTCCGATGATAGGACGGGGATCAGGGTACAGGGGAACGGCCATCCAGGGTCC
>CAZZEL010000041.1:14748-31385 GCA_964652625.1 uncultured Gemmatimonadaceae bacterium | reverse complement strand
ACAGGGAGGCGATCCAGGCCACGGGCAGGAGGGCGAAGACGATGACCACCACCGTGCCCACCCGCCAGAAGAGGCGATCCAGCAAGCTCCGGCGCTCCGGGACGCCGCCCCCGCCGCCCCTCACCGGGCCTCCTCCGGGCGACTCATCCGGGTCCCGAAGCCCTTGATGAAGAGAAGGGCGATGAGGATGACGCAGAGGAAGATCAGCACCGAGACCGCCGAACCCAGACCCAGGTTCAGGCGGGTGATGAGGGCGTTGTAGCCCACCACGGACACGCTCTCCGTCCTCTGGGCTCCCCGGGTCTGAATGAAGACGGTGTCGAAGATCCGGAAGGCGTCCAGGGTCCGGAACAGAAGGGCCACCAGGATGGCTGGCTTCATGAGGGGCAGGGTGATGCGGAAGAAGCGCTGGGGACCGGAGGCTCCGTCCACCCGGGCAGCGTCCAGCACGTCCTTCGGCACCAGGGTCAGGCCCGCCATGAGAAGGAGGGCCATGAAGGGGGTGGTCTTCCAGATCTCGGTGAGAATGAGGACCAGGAAGGCGGACCAGCGGTGGCTGAGCCAGGCGTGGTCCACCCCCATCAGGGGGTTGATGAAGCCCGTTACCGGGTCGAAGGCGAACTTCCAGGCCAGGGCCGCCACCACGGTGATGATTCCGTAGGGCACCAGGACCGAGGCCCTGAGGGTGCGCCGGGCGAAGATGGCCCGGTGCATGAGGAGGGCCAGGCCCATGCCCAGGACCAGCTCCACGCTCACCGAGCCCAGGGTGATGATGAGGGTGTTCAGGACCGACTCCCACCAGACTCCGGAGGTGAGGACGCTGGCGTAGTTGTCCAGGCCCACGAAAGCCCGGCGGTCCGGGAACCTGAGGTCGTAACGGAAAAGGGAGAGCCATAAGGCGTAGAGGATGGGATAGGCCGTGACCAGAAGCATGGCCAGGACCGCCGGGGAGCAGAGCAGCCATCCCAGGCGCTCCTCGGCGGAGCGGCCCAGGCGGTGCCACAGGCCCGGGAGCCGACTCACGAGGCGACTCAAAAGAGCCCCTCGGAGCGGAGGGCCCGGACCACGGCGTCCCGGAGACGCCGAAGGTCCTCCTCCGGCCGGATCTCGGACATGGGATGCAGGGTGTGGCTGATGGCCAGGGAGACGTCGGTGTAGAGGGGAGTCCTGGGACGCTGCACCGCGTCCCGCAGCGTCTCCCTCAGGAGGTCGGCGAAGGGGAAGGTCTCCCGGACCTCCTCCTCGTCGTAGAGGGACTCGATGGTCGGGGGCAGACCCCCCTGGGACGCGGCCAGTCTCTGGTTCTCCGGGGAGGCGATGCACTCGGCGGCACGGAAGGCCAGCTCCGGGTGCCGGGAGTAGGCCCCCACGGCCAGGTTGATTCCTCCCACCGTGACTCGGCTGGGCCGGTCCGGGGCCACGGCGGGCCACCGGGCCCACCCCATGTGCTCCGCCACCTCCGGGGAGTTCCGCCGGGCGCTGGGCCACACGAAGGTGTAGTTCACCATGAAGCTGGCCCCTCCGGCCTCGAAGGCCAGCCGGGCCTGGTCTTCCCGGGCTCGGGGGAGGCTGGGGTCCGCCGCCGGGGAGGTGGCCAGCTTCCGCATGACCCGGAGGGCGTCCAGGGTGGGCTCCCGGGGCAGGGCCACCGCCGCGCCGAAGTCCGTGGCCTTCCCCTCCTCCAGGACCGATCCCCCGGCGGAGGCCAGGAGGGAGACGAAGAAGACGGTGAAGCCCTCGTAGCGCTCCCCCTGGGCCTCGATGGTTCCCACCTCTCCCAGCTCTTCGGCCATGCGGATCATCTCGGCCCAGGTCTCGGGGGGGCGGTCCACCCGGTCCGTACGGTACCAGAGGAGCTGGGCATTCGTGGTGAAGGGCACGGCCCACAGACGGCCGTCGTACCGGGCGCTCTCCACCGGTGGTCCGAGGCGGTTGGCGGCCACCTCCCCGGCGGTTTCCCGGGGCCAGGGGAGGATCCATTCCGCCTCGGCGAACTCGGCGGTCCAGATGACGTCCATGCCGATGATGTCGATGTCGCTGTCCTCCGCCGCCAGCCGGCGTACGAGCTGCTCCCGCTGCTGGCTGGCGTCCGCCGGCAGGGGCACGAAGTCCACCCGGTAGGCTCCGTCGGAGGCCTGGGAGCACCTGCGGGCCGCCTCCTGGAAGGCACCGGAGCGCTCGTTGAAGACGTACCATCGGAGGGTGGGGACGCCTGCCTCCCGGCTGCCGCAGGCCAGGAGCAAGGACAGGAGCAAAGGAAAGAGGAGGGCCGAACCCAGAACCACCACCAGCGGGCGTTGGCACCGGCGGCAGCCAGGGAGGCCAGGTAACGGAGGAAGTTCCGTCATGGCCTCGTCGTGTCCATGGACCTCATCCCATGTCGCAGGCACCGCCCTCGCAGAAGCCCGCTTCAAACTGCTGCTCATGCCGGACCTGGCCCTTCAGGGGCTTCAGGGCCTCCACCATCTCCCGGTACGTGTCGGCGTCCATGGCTTCGTAGGGCGGCTGCTCGTACCCGTGGCTCTCGGATGGGAGGAAGACCAGGGCCTTGAGGCGGTCCTCGTAGGCCCGAAGAACCCGGGGGACGTCCTCTTCCTCGTTCTCGGGATTGAACTCGGCCGTGCATGATACCTGGTTGTCGGACCAGAAGCGCTGCATCTGGGCTGCCAGATCCACCTTCTCCCGGAGGGACACCTGGGCTTTGCGCCGGGCCATGTTCTCCACGTGGATCGGAAAGGAAACCACCATGGTCCGGTCGGCGTACCGGTCCTCCTCCACCTCGTACCCTGCTTCCCGGCACATGTCCACCAGGGGATTGTTCTCCGAGATACGGAGGCGACGAATGTAGTAGGGGGCGTGGTCCCAGTGCACCCCGGGAGTGGCTCCTGCCAGCAGGCTCACGGTGCCCGAGGGTTTCACGGAGGTGAGCTTGATGGAGCGCGGAACCCGGAGGCGGTCGGAATGGATCCGTCCCCGGGAGCGGACGTTCTCCAGCCAGAGGTAGCCGGGCTCCCCATTGCCCGCCGTCCGGCGAGCCACCTCGTCGTAGGCCATCCCCACCCGGGCCAGGATGGAGTTGTTGGACACCCACCGGTGGCTCTCCACCTTCTCCGGGTCCTCCTTCAGGTCCAGGAACTGGAGGTCGTTGGGCTCTCCGAAGGCGATCTGGGCCGATCGCCGGATTCCTCCGGCCACCACGCAACGGCCCACCAGGTTCATGGTGTCCACGATGAGGCGGGTGTCGGCCTTCCGCCCCACATACTCCCGGTAGAGCTCCTGGAGGCTGGTCAGGAGCCGGTCCAGGGGCTCCGGGCCGCTGGCCACCCCTCCGAAGCTCTCCAGGGGAGCCCCCCTGGGCCGGAGCCGGGAGAGGTCCCAGCGGGAAGGGAGGGCATCGGCCCCCACGTAGGCGGCCAGGAGCTTCCTCAGGGCGTCGCCCCAGCCTTCCCGGCTGTCCGCCACCCCATGGGGCTCGGCTTCCCGGCGGGGCTCGGTGATCTTCACCGTTCCTGCGCCACGGGTGTCGAAGCCCACCCCCACCCCGAGCATGGCCATGCGGAGCATCCAGACGAAGGGGGCGGCGTAGTCCCTGGCCAGGTCCCCGGTGGAGACGAAGCCGCAGTTGTTCAGGGCGGCTCCCCCCCGCTCGTACATGAACCGGGTGCCCATGATCCAGAGGCCCCGGCCCGGGGGCGTCCACCGGAAGGAGAACATCCTGGCATAGGCCTCCCGGGCGAAATCCCGAGCCCGGCCCTCGTCCCATTCCAGTCCCCGTTCCAGGCAGTGGATGCGCTCCACCGTTAGCATACCCTCCACGACTCGCCGACACGTCTCCCACCACGCTTCCCCTTTTCGGCTGTAGGTCCGCTGGAAGGTGATCCAGCTCAGGGCGCCGAATCCCCACTCCACGGGCCGGTTCCTGTACTCGTCCAGGAAATCCTTGCCCAGCCGGAAGGGGCCGTGGCGGTCCACGTCCACCATCATCAGCCGCTCTCTCCCAGGAGATCCAGGAACTCCTCCTCGTCCAGGGTCTTCACGTCGTGCTCCCGGGCGTCTTCCAGCTTGGTGTCTCCCGGATCCGATCCCACCACCAGGTAGTCCGTGTTGGACGAGACGCTGGACGTGGGATCTCCGCCCTGGCGCCGGATGGCGTCCTGGGCCTCGTCCCGGGTGAAGGACTCCAGGGAGCCGGTGAGGACCAGGGTAAGGCCCTTCAGCCAGCTTCCCCGTTTTTCCTCTCGAGGATCCAGTCCCAGGTCCCGGAGGCGCTCCAGGAGCCGCTGGTTGTCCTGGTTGTCGAACCACTGACGGATGGCCGAGGCCATGGTCTCGCCCATGTCTTCCATGGCCTCCAGGTCCTCCTGGCTTGCCTGGGCCAGGGCCCGGAGGGATCCGAACTCCAAAGCCAGGTCCCCGGCCACCGAGCGTCCCACATGGGGAATCCCCAGGCCGTAGATCACCCGGGCCAGGGTGGCCTCCTCCTTCGCGTTCTGCAGGGCCGTCACCAGGTTGTGGGCGCTCTTCTCCGCCATCCGGTCCAGCTCCTTCACCTGGTCCACGGTGAGGTGGAAGAGGTCGGCGAAGTCCTCCACCATCCCACGCTCCACGAGCTGGTCCACCACTTTTTCACCCAGGCCGTCCACGTCCAGGGCCTCCTGGGAGCCGAAGTGCCGGATCCCCTCCTTGACCTGGGCCGGGCAGGCGGCGTTGGTGCACCGGGCCACGGCCTCTCCCTCCGGCCGGCTCACGTCGCCACCGCAGACCGGACAGGTGTCGGGAAGGTGGTACTCTTCTTCGTCTCCGGTTCGGGCGTCGGTGACCACCTCCACCACGTGGGGGATGACGTCTCCGGCCCTCTCCACCACCACCTTGTCCCCCACCCGGATGTCCTTCCGGTCGATCTCGTCCTGGTTGTGGAGACTGGCGTGGCTTACCTCCACACCCCCGATGGTCACCGGCTCCAGGATGGCCACCGGGGTCAGGGCACCGGTCCGGCCCACCTGGGCCTCGATCTCCCGGATGCGGGTGGTCTTGCGCCGGGGCTGAAACTTCCAGGCCACGGCCCAGCGAGGGTTGGCTGCCCGGGTGCCCAGCGTATCGTGGTGTTCCAGCTTGTCCACCTTGAAGACGCAACCGTCGATCTCGTAGGGAAGATCTTCCCGCCGGCCCGTCATCTCCCCGAACCACTCCACGGCGTCGTCGGGGCTTCCGAAACGCTCCGCCTCCGGGTTCGTCTTCAGACCCAGGGAGCCCATGAACTCCAGGCACTTCCACTGGGAGGAGGGGCGGGAGCTGGAAGAGGGGGCGATCTCCCAGAAGAAGATCCGCAGGGGCCGGGCGGCGGTGATCTTCGAGTCCAGTTGCCGGAGGCTCCCGGCGGCGGCGTTCCGGGGATTCGCGAAGGTCTTGTTCCCCTCTTCTTCCTGCTTCCGGTTGAACTCCTGGAACTCCTCCTTCGTCATGTAGACCTCGGCCCGGACCACCAGGTGCCGGGGTACGGAGGTGTCGTCCCCGGGCTGGAGGCGGAGAAGCACTTCGTCCATGGTGCGGACGTTGTCCGTGACGTCCTCTCCCGTCTCCCCGTCTCCCCGGGTGGAGGCCCGGACCAGCTTGCCGTCGTCGTAGACCATCTCCACGCTGAGGCCGTCGTACTTGGGCTCTCCGGCGACCTTCATGCGCTGGATGTCCAGTCCCTCCAGGCAGTTGGACCAGAAGTGCCGGAACTCCTCCTCCTCCTGGATGGACTGGAGGCTGAGCATGGGCGTCTCGTGCTCCACCGTCCCCAGCTCGTCCCGGGGCTCCGCTCCCACCTTCTGGGTGGGGCTGTCCGGTGTGACCAGGTCCGGAAACCGATCCTCGATGGCCAGGAGCTCGTCTTTCAACTCGTCGTACTCGGCGTCGGAGATCTCGGGGTCGTCCAGGACGTAGTATCGGTAGTTGTGGTGCTCGATCTCGTCCCGGAGGTCCTCGGCCCGCTTCCGGGCTTCCTTCCTGGTAAGATCCTCCACTTCGGAGCCGCCCGAGCTCACGAGCCGCCTCCGCTCAGGGCCTTCCTGAACTGTTTCACCGTCTGGGTGTTGAGGACGTCCCGGGGGCGGAGCCAGCCCCGCCGGGCCACGTCCACGCCGTAGGGCATGAAATCCAGGTCCGACGGCTTGTGGGCGTCCGTGGAGATGGTGAAGCGCACCCCGGCCTCCAGGGCCCGTTTGCAGTAGAAGTCCGGCAGGTCCAGCCGGTCGGGCTGAGCGTTCACCTCGATGAAGACGCCCTTCTCGGCGCAGGCCTCGAAGATCCGGTCCGCGTCGAAGGGGATGGGATCCCGCTTTCCAAGCACCCGGACCGTGGGATGCCCAAGGCAGTGGACCACTCCGCTCCCGATGGCGGAGAGGAGCCGCTCCGTCATCTCCTCCTGTTCCATATCCATGTCGTAGTGGATGCTGGCTACCACCCAGTCCAGCTCTTCCAGCGTCTCTTCCTTCAGATCCAGAGCACCGCTCTTCAGGATGTCCACCTCGATGCCCGCCAGAAGCCAGAAGTCGTCCATCTCCGAGTCGACCTCCCGAATGCTCTCGGCGTGCTTCAGGGCTCCGTCGTCATCCAGGCCCTTGGCCATGGTGACCCGTTTCGTGTGGTCCGTGATGGCGAAGTAGTCGTAGCCCTTGTCGGCGGCGGCCTGAGCCATCTCCCCTATGCTGGAGGTTCCGTCCGTGACGTCGGTGTGGGACTGGAGGTCGCCCCTTATGTCGCCGACCTCCACCAGCTCCGGGAGATCCTCCTCCCGGGCCGCCTCCACCTCTCCCCGGTCCTCCCGGAGCTCCGGGGCAATCCAGGGCAGGTTCAGGCGGTGGTAGACCGATTCCTCCGTGCTGCCGGCCAGACGGCGATCGTTCTTGAAGAGGCCGTACTCGTTCAGCTTCCAGTCCCGCTCCACGGCGAGCTGCCGGACCCGGATGTTGTGGGCCTTGGAGCCGGTGAAGTACATGAGGGCGGAGCCGAAGCTGGATTCCTCGAAGAACCGGAAGTCGATCTGGAGGCCGTCGGACAGGCGTACCGAGACCCTCTCCTTTCCCCGGCCGATAACCTCCTCCACGTCCTCCAACTCCAGGATGCCGTCGGCGGCCTGGCTTCGGTCCGAGGCCTCCACCAGGATGTCCAGGTCCCCCACGGTCTCCTTCCGGCGCCGGAAGCTCCCGGCCACCTCCCAGCGCCGGATGGCGTCCACCCCGTCCAGGTGGCGGCCCACGCTCACCACGTGATCCGCCGCGTCCCGGAGGAGGACCCGCTCCCCCACGGACTCCAGGGTCTCGAGTCCCTGGAGAATGTTCTCCTCCGTCTTCTTTCCCATCCCCTCGAGCTCACGGACCTGGTGATCCTCGCAGGCCTCCCGGAGATCGTCCAGGTTGTCGATGTCCAGCTCCCGGTGTAGCTGCATGGCCTTCCGGGGACCCAGGTCCGGCACCCGCATGATCTCGGTGAGCTCCGGGGGGACCCTTTTTCGCATCTCATCCAGACGCTGGCAGGTGCCCGTCTCCAGGATCTCGTGGATCTTGTCCGCCGTGCTCTCCCCGATATTCGGAATCTCCGAGAGGTCCTCCTCTTCGGCCACCAGGTCTTCCAGGCGCTGGGACAGATCCCGGACCGTCCGGGCCGCGGCCCGGTAGGAGCGGATGCGATACTCGTTGCCCTCGTCCAGCTCGATGAGATCGGCGATCTCGTCGAAAATGTCGGCGACCTGGGCGTTCTCCATGGGACTACGGCCCGAAGGTCACGATGAGCTTGTTGTCCACATCCGTGACCCCTTCGGCTGCCTTTCCCTCATCGGCTGGCATCGTAGTGCGTCCTTTCAGGTTTGATCTTCGTGAGCGCGGTATAGGCTTTTATCGATTATACAATCCTCTATGAGAGGGCGATCATAAAGAGTCGATAATATCAGATAATAGATTTATAGTCTAAGTGGAGTGATAGTCAGGGTCCACATATCAGGATATATGACGAGGGTAGAAATGCCGGTACATCTTGAAGAGTGCGGGCCCGTGAAGCAGAGAGGTGCCCGCCGGCATGCCGCGAAAGTGACCGGCACAACCTGTTCAGGGATTCGGGGTACGCCGGGGGAGGGTGGAAAAGACGAGAAAGAAAGGAAGCGGTCCATGCGTCGAAGGAGGTTCCTGGCGGGTCTGGGGACGGCGTCCCTGGCCCTGCCGTTTCTGGCCCCGGGCCGCGCCGGTGGGGGAGCTTCGAAACCCCGCCGGGGTCCCCATAGGAACCTGACTCTGTTCCTGGCCGGGGACGTGATGACCGGCCGGGGGATTGACCAGGTTCTGCCCCATTCCGTTCCTCCCGACCTCTTCGAACCCTATGTATCCGACGCCCGGGTCTACGTCCGCCTGGCCGAAGAGGAAAGCGGGGCGATTCCTGCGCCCATCTCCTATGACTACGTGTGGGGAGAGGCCCTGGATGAGCTGGAACGGATGGCTCCCGGGGCCCGGATCATCAACCTGGAGACGGCGGTGACCGATGCGTCCCAGCCGTGGCCGGAGAAGGGCGTGCACTACCGGATGCATCCGGAGAACGCTCCCCTCCTGACTGCCGCCGGGCTGCACGTCTGCGTGCTGGGGAACAACCACGTGCTGGACTGGGGGCGGGAGGGTCTCCGGGAGACCCTCCGGGTGGTGCGGGGTCTCGGACTGGAAACGCCAGGGGCCGGAGTCGATCTGGCGGATGCCCGGCGGCCGGGGGTGCTACCTCTGGGCGAACAAAGGCTCCTGGTATTCTCTTACGGGATGCCCAATGCCGGCGTGCCTCCCGGCTGGGCGGCGGAGCCCGGGCAGGAAGGGGTGAACCTGCTTTCCCGCCTGGACGATGCTCACGCCGACGCGGTCATTCGGGACGTGGATCATGTCCGGATGGAGGGAGACCGGGTGGTGGTCTCCATCCACTGGGGTCCGAACTGGGGCTACGACGTCCCGGACTCCCAGCGCAGCTTCGCCCACCGGCTGGTGGATTCCGGTGTGGTGGACGTGATCCACGGCCACTCCTCTCACCACCCAAAGGGTGTGGAGGTCTACCGGGGACGGCCGATCCTCTACGGTGCCGGTGACTTTCTCAACGACTACGAGGGAATCCAGGGACACGCCCGCTTCCGGGGAGAGCTCACCCTCATGTACTTCCCGGAGCTGGCGCCCTCCGGCGAGCTCGTCACGTTCCGGATGACCCCCATGCGGATCCACCGCTTTCGCCTACGCCACGCCTCGAAGGAGGAGGCGGGCTGGCTCCGGGAGACTCTGGACCGGCACAGCAGGAGCCTCGGGACCCGGGTGAGGGCAGGGGAAGAGGGTCGGTTGGAGTTGGTCTGGGATTGAGCCCCAACGGCAGGCACGGGGGCCGTGACGCATCCGCCGCGGGAACGCCGGGGTAACCGTGATGGTACTGGAATAGCTTTTCTTCGGAATGGATCCAGAACCCGAGCACAGGAGGTTGTAACACATGGTGATCAGGGACCTTGCAGATGAGATTCGGGACTTTGCCGCCAGCCATCCCGACGGCTGGACCCATGAGGAGTGGGGGGAGTTCATTCAGGGATTGTCGAAGGCCGGGTACGATGTACAGGACCCGGATCGCATCGGCGTGGAGTTGGAGAAGGAGAGGCTCGCCCAGACTCTGAGGGGGATGGAGATACGGGGGCTCGGGCCCCGGCGGGTCGAATCCATCACGAACCGGTTCGGCTCGCTGTGGGCCGCCAGAAACGCCTCGTCGGAGGACCTTGCCGACGTGCCCAGGCTTCCACGGTCTCTGGCGGCCCGCCTCACCGAGGAGCTCCGCAGCCTCTGAATCCGGGGCTTGCCCCGTGAGTGAAGCCCATCATATGTTTGCAACCCTTGATCCTCCACGGATGCAGACGGGTTTCCTCCCCCCCGGACCCGCCATCCCAGGCTGGGACTCTATCGCATGATTACCTCCAGCTACGAGCCCGAGCTCGATCTGACGATTCACGTCGTCACCGGCTCGGTTACGGCGGAGGAGCTGGGGGACAAGGCCGCTGAGTTCATGGAGAAGAATCCCAGCCTCCTTTCCCTCTGGGACTTCAGCGATGCCGACACCTCGGCGCTCTCGGCCGACGGGCTCAGGTCCATATTCAACCGGGCCCGTCCCTACGCCGAAAGGCGAAGAGGGGGGCGAACCGCCCTGGTGTTCAACTCTGCCGTGGGATTCGGGATGGGACGCATGGCCGAGGCCTTCGGGGAGGCCGGGGGATTCCCCTACGAGTTCCGTTCCTTCTGGGACCGGGATGCGGCCTTGATCTGGCTCGGGTCCCTGGACTCGGGAAACGGGAATCCCGGGGAGGAGCCGGGTATCGCCTGAACCGGGAACCCCTCCTGTTTCCATGAACCGAGAGCCGGTCACCCACGGCGGCGTTTTCCAGGACGAGAGCTTTGCCCGGGAGGACGGATGAGCCTCATCGCCTCCCTGGGCCTTTTCGTGGCGGGGTTGATCCTGGTGGTCTACTTCGCCGAGAAGCTGGTGGAAGGAGCCGTGGCCTCCTCCGTCCCCTCGCCCTGGCCACCGTACTTCTCATCTCCGTCTCATGGCGTTCCGGAAAGTACCCCGGTGGGCCGGGGGCCTCCTGGTTCTTCTCTACCTGCTCTTCGTGGCTCGGGGATACCTGGGATAACGGCCTGGTGGTCAGCCTCCCGGCTCAGCTCTCGGCGTCCAGGGCTTCCCGGACCTTCTCTCCGATACCTCGTTGGGAGAAGGGCTTCTGGATGAACCGGACCCCTTCCTCCAGGACGCCCTGGTGGCCGATGACGTCGGCGGTGTAGCCGGACATGAAGAGGCACTTGAGACGGGGGTATACGGCGGTGAGTCGATGGGCCAGCTTCCGGCCGTTCATCTCAGGCATGACCACGTCCGTGATGAGGAGGTGGAGCTCCCCTTCGTGTTCTTCCGTCATGGCCAGGGCCTGCCCCGGGGTGGATGCGCAGATAACCGTGTAGCCCAGGCGCTCCAGCATTTTCTCCCCTACCGCCAGAATGGCCGGCTCATCTTCCACCAGGAGGATGACCTCCCCGCCCCTGGAGGCGGGAGCCTCCCGAGGGGGCTCCTCACCGACCGTGGTCGGATCTCCCTGGTGCACAGGGAAGTAGAGACGGAAGGAGGTGCCCTGGCCCGGCTCGCTGTAGACGTTGATGAAGCCCTGGTTCTGCTTCACGATCCCGTAGACGGTGGCCAGGCCCAGACCCGTTCCCTCTCCCGCCTCCTTCGAGGTGAAGAACGGCTCGAAGATGTGCTCCAGGGTCTCTTCGTTCATGCCCACCCCGTCGTCGCTCACCGTGAGGCGGACGTACCGGCCCGGGATGAAGCCCGCATGGTTCGCACAGTACTCCTCATCGAATGAGACGGGCTCGGTCTCGATGGTGATGGCTCCCACCCCATCGATGGCGTCCCGGGCATTAACCACCAGGTTGGCCAGGAGCTGGTCGATCTGGGTGGGATCGATCTGGATGCGCTCCCTGGCCCGGGAGGGCTGCCAGAGGAGGTCGATGTCCTCGCCGATGAGGCGCCTCAGCATCTTGAGCATGGACTCGATGGTCTCGTCCAGGTCCAGGACCTTGGGCGAGACGGTCTGGCGCCGGGCGAAGGCCAGGAGCTGGCGGGTGAGCTCCTGGGAGCGGCGGGCGGCGCTCTGGATCTCTTCCAGGTCTGCCCGGAGAGGATTCTCGGTGGCCAGCTCGTCCAGGGCCAGCTCGGCGTGGCCCATGATGACGTTGAGCATGTTGTTGAAGTCGTGGGCCACGCCTCCGGCCAGGCGGCCCACGGACTCCATCTTCTGGGCCTGAGCCAACTGGGTCCGGAGCTTCTCCCTCTCCTCCTCCGCCTCCTTGACGTCACTGAGATCGATGTCCACGCAGAAGATCTCCTGGGGGCGGCCAGGGCGCTGGAGGATGCAGTGGCTGGAGTACACGTCCACCCGGGAGCCGTCCTTCCGCATGAGGGTCAGCTCCGAGGCCGGCACCGGCTGTCCGGTTTCGGCCATGGTTTCCATGGCTCGACGTACGTCCTCTCGCATCTCCGGCGGGATGATGAGATCCACGAGATTTCGGCCGATGGCTTCCTCCGCCGTGGAGCCGTAGATCTGCCGAGATCCCTCGTTCCAGTAGACCGTGGTGCCGTCGGGAGCATACCCTTGCACGGAGACCATGGGGATGTCCTGGAGAAGCAGGCGGAATCTCTCCTCGCTTTCCCGTAGAGCCTCCTCCACCCGCTTCCGCTCCGTGATGTCCTGGGTGATGATGATCACCTGCTCCGTGCCACCGTCGTTACCAGTGACCAGGACGGCCTGGTTGGAATAGACCCGGCCCCGGTACTCCACTTCGTAGTAGACTTCTTCCCCCTGGAAGGCCCGTTCGGTGCAGGGTTCCAGAGTGTCCCACAACTCGGGAAACGCCTCCTTGGGTGTCCTTCCCACCACATCCTTCCGGGAGAGGCCGGCCTGTTCCAGGGCCTTCCCGTCGGCGGCTACGTACCGCCAGTCGCGGTTCAGGATGAACAGGGCCCCGTCGGGGAAGTTCTCCGCCAGGGACCGGTACCGGGCCTCGCTCCGGCGCAAGGCCTCCTCGGCCTCCTTTCGAGCCGTCACGTCCCGGGCGATGCCCATGTATCCCACCAGGTTCCCGTCCAGGTCGTGCATGGGGGCGCCGTTGGAGTAGTGCCACCGCCACGATCCGTCCCGGTGCTTCACCCGGTATTCCACGCTGCTCTGCTTCCTGGCCGTGACCAGCACCTTCTCCAGGAAGGCGCGGCAGAGGTGCACATCGTCTGGGTGGACGTAGGGCTCGAACGGTCGTCCCACGGCCTCCGAAGCCGGCTCTCCCACGAAGTCCATCCAGTTCGGAGACACGTAGGTGAACGTCCCCGAGGGAGAGAGTGCGTAGACGATGTCGTTGGCGTTCTCCACGAAGGACCGGAAAAGGTGCTCCCGCTCCCGTAGGCCCGTCTCGGAATGCCCGCGGCGCCCTTCGCAGATGTGCAGGGCCAGGGCCACGTCCCGGGCCACGTCTTGAAGGAGGAATTGACCCCGGGTGTCCAGGCCCCGGGAGTCGGGAAGAGACACCTCCAGGATGCCATGGATCCTGCCGCGGACTCGCAGGCGGCAGACGTACACGGTGTGGCCCTGGTGCCGGTCCCTGAGAGGACACCGTGGACAGTCCTCCTCCGGGTCCCTCACCGCGACGAGGCCATCGTGCTCCAGGGCATCCCGGGCACAGGCAGGGAGGTCGCCTTCCCCCGGAAGCCTGATCCGGGCGGTACCATACCCCAGGACCCCGGTCAGGAGGCCACACGCTTCGTCCGCCAGGGCCCGGGGCTCTTCTTCTTGCACGGCCAGCTCGTGGAGGGCCCGGATGACGTCGAGAACGGGCTGAAGACGCGTCTCTCCCGGGCATTCCCGGGGCCTCGGACGCTGGGTGTCGAAGGCCTCCTTCTCCGAGGTGTCCGCCGGATAGGATCGGGGGCCGACGGTGGTGGTTCGGGTGTCGGTCATCTGGTTTTCCACTTCCACATTCCTGCCAGCTCCCCAGGAGCGCCGTGTCCCAGATCAGAGGGAGCTGGAGGGCACATCGCTACGATCCCTCCCAGTGTCGACCGGAGGAGCTCGGGTCTTGAAGAAACCCCGGGGGTCGGCTCTCCGCCCTTCTGCCGGTGACCTTCGCCTTCAGGCCCGGACAGTCTATCTTGTTTCGTGGCCTCGAAAGACCTTCCGGCGCACCGACGGCGTACCGGCGGCGCACCGAGCACCAGGAAGATCACGTATGCCCCTTTCCCCGTTTCTGGCCCTCCTCTCCATGATCCTGGGCCTCGGCTTGTTCGGCTACATCCTCTGGAAGGTGGTCACCCATGTGGGCGGGAGCCTGGGAGAAGGGCGGTACGGAAGGGACGACGAGGCCCTTCACCGGGTCCTGGACGAGTTGGACCAGCTTCGGACCCAGAACTCAATCCTGACGGATCGGCTGAAGCGTATCGAGGAGATGCTGGAGGAGCGGCGTCTTCCGCCCCCGGAGGATTGACTCTCTCCCCGGGGCTCGCATGCGAGACCCCCTGCTCCCGGGCCGCCACCCGAGACGCTCTCTTCGTTGCACATGGAAACGACCGACCAGAGGGAGAAGGATGAGATTCCAGGGAGCCTCCGCTGTGGCCTTCTTGGCTCTGGCCGCGTCCGCCGCCGGATGCACCACCAGCCTCACACCGCCACCCGCCCCCGCTTCGCCGGTCCCGGCCCTCCTGCTGGACCACGGTCGCCACGCCAGTCTGGTTCTCCCCAGAACCGACGACGGGATCATACGGTACTCCTTCGGGGACTGGCGGTACTACGCGGAGACGGACACCCGACTGCGTTCCGGGATCAAGGCTCTCTTCTGGCCCACCGCTTCAGCTCTCGGCCGCCGGGAATTGGATGCCGAGCCGGAGGCGGCGGCTGTGCGTCGGGCTCTCAGGGTCGGGGTTGAGGCCATCGTCACCCTCCAAGTGGAAGAACACCGGGCCAGGGCTCTCATGACCCGGCTGGACTCCCTCTTCCTGCAAGGACGAGAGGAGGCCTTCCTCTACAATGCCGCCTACGACCTGGAGTTCGCCCGTCATCCCGCGACCTACTGGTTCGGGAACAACTCCAACCAGGTTCTGGCGGAGTGGCTCCGAGAGCTGGGCATCTCGACCGGTGGGCTTACCCTGCTCTCCTCCTGGAAGGTGGAGCCGCCGAAGGCCCACATCGACTCCCTGGCAGGTGACCGCACTGGGAGCGGGACCCCATGAAGGTCTTCAGAGTACTGGAAGCCCATGGAACCACGAGGAAAGGACGAGGGAACGACCACCAGCCGGATCACCGGAAGGGAACAGGATACCATGACGGAACAGGACGCAAGCAACCAGGCCGGAGGTGGGCCGGGACCGGAGCTGGATCCGGCCCGCCGAGCCATGGTGGAGAAGATGCGGGAGGCGGCGGAGGCCTTCCGTGCAGGAGAGCTGGAGGAGGTGGACATTCCTCTTCCCGACGGCCGGACCGTGAGGATGAAGAAGGACGAGAACCAGCCCGGGGGCTTCGTGGTCCAGTCCGCCGAGGGGGGGCCGGCCATGCGCTCTCTCCCCTTCGAGCCCTCCGAGACCCGACCCGACGACTATCCTGACGACCTTCCCTTTCTTTCCCACTGCGCCATGTCCCTGGCGGAGATGGGAGAGGAATCCCGGACCGTGACCTGGTACAACCCGGATGACCTCAGGGAGCGATTCCGGGAGGTTCGGGACTGGCTGTCCGAGAAGGGTTGGGAAGCGGGCGAGGAGGAGGAAGGCTCGGAAGACCTGGGCCTCACGTCCTGGATCCGGTTCACCCGGGGAGACAAGCAGCGCCTCCTTTCACTGAGCCAGTTCGGGGATCGGGGCCAGATGCTTCTCCTGGAAAAGCCCAGGGGGCAGAAAGGCTGACCGGAGAGGCGGGTCCTTTCCGGAAGGGTGATCCATGAACGTTCTCGTCACCGGCGCCACGGGGTACATCGGTGGACGTCTCGTCCCCAGGCTTCTGGAGGAGGGTCACAACGTCCGTGTGATGGTCCGGGACCCCAAGCGGATGGGGGCCCGTTCCTGGAGCGAGGGGGTGGATGTGGTGGGGGGAGACGTGAACGATCCGGGGGGGGTGGCGGCAGCCGCGAAGGGAATGGACGCCGCCTACTACCTGGTCCACGCCATGTGCTCCGGCTCGGATTTCGCCCGCAAGGACCGGGAGGCGGCGGAGAGCTTTGCCCGGGGCGCCCAGGGGGTCTCCCAGGTCATCTACCTGGGAGGGATCCTCCCGGACGGGCACGGCGCCGGGAGCTCGGAGCACCTCCGGTCCCGAGCCGAGGTGGGGGAGACCCTCCGGGCCCGCCTTCCCACCACGGAGATCCGGGCGGGCCCCATTATCGGCTCCGGCTCCGCGTCTTTCGAGATGGTCCGCTACCTCACCGAGCGTCTCCCCGTCATGGTTGCTCCCCGCTGGATCAAGAACCCGGTGCAGCCCATCGCCGTCCGGGACGTCCTGGCCTACCTGGTGGCGGCCCTGGGAAGGAAGGACTCCCTGGGGGTGGTGGACGTGGGGTCCGACCCCCTGACCTTCAAGGAGATGATGATGGGGTACGCACGGGTCCGGGGGCTGCCCAGGGTCATCGTTCCCCTGCCTGTCCTGGCGCCGGGTCTGGCGGCTCTGTGGGTGGGCCTGGTGACCCCCATCCCGAACTGCCTGGCCGTCCCCCTGGTCCGGGGAATGGTGAGACCCGTGGTGGCGGACCGGAGTCGGGCCCGGGAGCTCTTCCCGGAGATCCGGCCCATGCCCTACCCGGAGGCCGTTCGCCTGGCCACGGAGAGAGTGGAGAGCCAAAACGTCCAGACCCGCTGGAGCGACGCCCTGGGAGGGGACGAGACCTTCCGCCTGGAAGACCGGGAGGGTCTGGTCCGGGAGGTCCGGTCCCGTCTGGTAAACGGATCCCAGGAGGACGTGTTCCGGGCCTTCTCCTCCCTGGGAGGCGACCGGGGTTGGCTGGTGTGGGACTGGGCCTGGCGATTTCGTGGCTTCCTGGATCAGGTCGCGGGTGGCCCCGGGCTCCGGAGAGGTCGCCGCC
>CAZZEL010000041.1:0-14738 GCA_964652625.1 uncultured Gemmatimonadaceae bacterium | reverse complement strand
TCGCCGCCACCCCACGGAGCTGCTGCCCGGGGAGGCCGTGGATTTCTGGAGGGTGGAGGAGGTGGATCCCCCTCGGCTCCTGCGCCTCAGGGCCGAGATGAAGCTACCGGGCCGGGCCTGGCTCCAGTGGGAGACCCGAGACGAGGAAGGGAAGACCCGCCTCATCCAGGCCGCCCTCTTCGCCCCCACGGGATTCTTCGGTTGGCTCTACTGGTACGGCAGCTATCCGGCCCACGCCCTGATCTTCGACCAGATGGTGGAGGCCATCGCCGGGCTGGCCCGGGAGGAGGCGGACCGGAAGGACGGGATTCGCTCATTCACCACTGATTGAAGAGAATATGATAAATACTATCTACTGATAGTTCTCTTTCCCATATTGGTTGGTCAAGATGGAACCCTGACTATGGCGCGAACATTGCACCGGAACACCGCATAGATCGAGATCAGTCCTACATAGAGAGAATCGACCCTCGATTCCCCAAGCACTCCGAGGGGAGGAAAAGCCCATGAGTACTGGCCCGTTACGCTGGACGGTGCTCTCCCTCGTCCTGGCCCTCCCAGGACTATTTGTCACACCCACCCATGCCCAGGATGCGGGATCCGGTCCCGCTACGGTGGCCGGACCGGATGCCTCGGCCACGACCCCGGCGGAAGCGCCGGTAGCCGCGGCACCCACCGGCCAGGAGCTCTACGAGGAGGCCTGCGCCAACTGCCATGGACCGGACGGCACCGGCATGTCCGCCACGACGCTGGGCTTCGCCGATCCGGCTCCCCCGGACTTCACCGACTGTGAGTTCGCCTCCCGGGAGCCCCACGGAGACTTCGTCTGGGTGGCCCAGGAAGGCGGGCCGCTCCGGGGGTTTCACCGAATGATGCCCGCCTTCGGGGACGCTCTCACCCAGGAGGAGCTGGAACGGGTGGTGGGCTACATCAAGAGCCTCTGCACTGACGAGCGCTGGCCCCAGGGCGAGTTCAACCTTCCCCTGGCCCTGGCCACGGAGAAGGCCTACCCCGAGGACGAGTACGTCTTCCAGAGCGCGGTGGGCACGGGGGACGCGCCTTCGGTGATGAACAGCCTGGTGTTCGAGAAGCGTTTCGGGGCCCGGAACCAGGTGGAGGTCAGCGTTCCCTTCGGTTGGCGGGAGCTCTCCGAGCCCCAGGGACCCAACGACGGGGATTGGGCCGGTGGCTTGGGAGACGTGGCCGTGGGCTTGAAGAGGGTGCTGTTCCACAGCATGGGCTCCGGGACCATCACCAGCTTCACTTTCGAGGCCATCCTCCCCACCGGGGACGAGTCGGAGGATTTCGGGAAGGGGTATACCGTTCTGGAGCCCTTCCTCACCTTCGCCCAGTTCCTTCCCCTGGAGTCCTTCGTCCAGATGCAGGCCGGGGCGGAGCTCCCCACGGACACGGACTTCGAGAACGAAGGGTTCTTCCGGGTGGCCCTGGGCCGGACCTTCACTCCCGGGGGACCCTGGGGCCGGGCCTGGTCTCCCATGGTGGAATTCCTGGCCTCCAGGGAGCTGGAGGATGGAGCAGCCACGACCTGGGACCTCCTGCCCCAGATGCAGGTGACCCTGAATCAGCGGCAGCACATCATGGCCAACTTCGGAGTCCGGTTGCCCCTCACCGAGACGGAGGGGCGGGATCCCCAGCTCATGTTCTATGTCCTATGGGACTGGTTCGACGGCGGGCTCTTCGAGGGTTGGTGAGGTCACCATGCTATTGGCTATGAAGGAGAACACCATGCGTACCATTCCCGCCGGCTTCGTGCTCCTGGCCCTCCTGCTCTCGCCCGTTCCGATCCGGGCCCAGGAAGCCGACGCTCCACCGGATTCCGTCCCCCGGCTCTTTCACACGGCGGACCAGTGCATGGCCTGCCACAACCAGCTCACCGCCGCCTCCGGGGAGGATGTCTCCATCGGCTTCGACTGGCGATCCTCCATGATGGGCAACTCGGGTCGGGATCCCTACTGGATGGCCTCGGTCCGACGGGAGACCCTGGACCACTCCGGGCTGGTGGACGCCATCGAGGACAAGTGCTCCGTATGCCATCTGGCCATGGCCAGGGCCCAGAGCGTGGCGGACGGGGGTCAGGGGAGGATCTTCCGGAACCTGCCTCCCGGCCAGGGGACCGGGCCCTATGCCCATCTGGCCGCGGACGGGGTCTCCTGCAGCGCCTGCCACCAGATCCAGGACGAGAAGCTGGGCACCGAGGAGAGCTTCACCGGTGGCTTCGTCATCGATCACACCACGCCCATGGGGGACCGGGTGGCCTTCGGTCCCTTCGAGGTGGACGAGGGCCGGACCCGTGTCATGAGCTCCGCCTCCCAGTTCCACCCCCAGGTGGGTGATCACGTGCAGAGTGCCGAGCTCTGCGCCACCTGCCATACCCTCTACACCAATGCCCGGAATCCCCAGGGAGAGATCGTGGGCCAGCTTCCAGAGCAGGTTCCCTACCTGGAGTGGCAGCACAGCGACTACGTGGAGGACGAGCCCTGCCAGAGCTGTCACATGCCCCTGATCCAGGACTCCGTGTCCGTCACAGGGGTCCTTTTGAATCCCAGGGCCGAGGTGAACCGGCACACTTTCCGGGGCGGGAACTTCCTCATGCCCAGGATGCTGAACCGGTACCGGGGGGAGATGGGAACGGCGGCCCTGCCCCAGGAGCTGGAGGCCACGGCAGGCCAGGCCCTGGACAACCTCAGGAACCACTCGGCCACCGTGACGGTGGACCCGGTGGGGCTGGAGGACGGGCGCCTGGATGTGGACGTCCTGGTGGAGAACCTGGCGGGCCACAAGCTGCCCACCGCCTATCCCTCCCGGCGGGCATGGCTTCACGTGACCGTGAAGGACCGGGGGGGAGACGTGGTCTTCGAGTCCGGCGCCCTTCGGCCCGACGGCTCCATCGTGGGCAACGACAACGACACGGACGCCAGTCGCTACGAACCCCACTACCTGGAGATCGACGGGCCGGACCAGGTCCAGATCTACGAGCCCGTCATGGTGGACTATGCCGGGGAGGTGACCACCGGTCTCCTCTGGGGAATGGAGTACATCAAGGACAACCGGATCCTCCCCCTGGGCTTCGACAAGGAAACGGCGGTCTACGATGTGGCCGTCCAGGGAGAAGCCGCGGAGGACCACGACTTCCAGGGTGGGATGGACAAGGTCCGCTACGCCGTGGATGTGGGCTCCAACCCGGGCCCCTTCACGGTGGAGGCCGAGCTCTGGTATCAGCCCATCGGGTTCCGCTGGGCCCGGAACCTGGCGGAGTACGAGACCGACGAGTCCGCCCGCTTCAGTCGGTACTTCGACAGCATGTCCCAGGCGGTAAGCGCGCTTCTGGCCCGGGGCGTGGTCCGGATCGAAGCGGCCCAGGAGGAGGCCAAGCCCACGACGTAGCCTTTCTCGGCCCAGATGGAGCCGGACCCGGATGGGGCCGGACTCCGAACCTCCGTTCCCGGTCCGTGTAGCCGGAAGGGGAGGCCCATGGGACGCTTTCGCTCCCGCGGGTCTCCCCTTTCCTATCGGGAATTCACTCTTTCGGACCAGGGGAACCGACCATGGCCACCTCTCTCTTCCCGTCCTCTTCCCACACGGCCGGCTTTCGGGGCCAGGTCCCGGGCCTGCCTCAGGGTGACACCCTCCCTCCCGCCGCTCGGGATTCCGTCTCCGACGCTCTCTCCAACCTGGGAGAGGGCGTGTCCAGCGCCGGGCGTCTCCTGCTCCAGGGCGAGTGGGATGCCCTCATGACCCGGGTGGTGGACGGCACGCTGCACATGGGAGGGGAGCTGGCTCCCAAGCTCCTCAGCGCTCTTTTCGTCGCCGTCTTCTTCTACGCCCTCTACCGGATCCTGCTGGGTGCCGGCTCCCGGATCATGAAGCGGAGCCCCAAGGTGGACGCAGGCATGCAGGCCATCGGGGTCCGGACCTTCCGGGTGCTGGGGCTGGGGTTCGTGGGGGTCATGACCCTTTCCCAGCTGGGGGTGAACGTATCCGCCATCCTGGCCGGCTTCGGAATCGCCGGCCTGGCGGTGGGCTTCGCCGCCAAGGACTCCCTGGGAAACTTCATCTCCGGGGTGACCATCCTCCTGGACCGGCCCTTCGAGGTGGGAGACTGGGTGAAGGTGGGGGACATCTACGGCCAGGTCCGGGAGCTCACCCTCCGGTCCACCAGGATCCGGACCCTGAACCGGGAGATGGTGGTGATCCCCAACGACCAGATGGTGAACCAGGCCGTGTGGAATCAGTCCGGCACCGACTCGTACCGGGTGGACGTGGACTTCGGCGTAGCCTACAAGGAGGACATCGACGAGACCCGGGCCGTGGTCATGGGTCTGGTGCAGGGAGAAGCCCGGCTGGCTCCCGGACGGGAGCCCGACGTGGTGGTGACCCGCCTGAACGACTCCAGCGTGGACTTCCAGCTTCGCATGTGGGTGCAGGACGCGGGGCTTTCCGTGCCCCTGCGGCTGGAGTACACGGAGAAGATTCGGAAGGCCCTGGGGCAGGCGGACATCGAGATCCCCTTCCCCCACCTCCAGCTCTTCATCGACGAAGCCAAGGGCCTGGCGGCGCTACCGCCCCTCTCCGGAGGCGGATGAGGGGATGGCTTCACAGACCACCAGGTAGTCCTCGGTGAGGCTCTCCCCCTTTCCGACGCGGACGGTTCGCAGGTTCTCTCCGTCCACGGCGCAGTTGTCCGCCACGCCGGAGAGCTCGAAGGTGTACTCTCCCACGACGATGGTGACGATGAGCTCATCCTCGGAGGAGAGTTGGGCCGAGTCCGCGCCCCCGTTGATGAGGAGGGTGTAGCCGTTCAGGTCCAGGTCTTCCCCCGTGGTGGTGACGTTCACCTGGACCTCACCGTAATCTGCGGAGGTGCTGTCCTGCTCGCAGGCAGCGCTCAGGCCGACCAGAAGAAGGAGACCCAGGAAGACTCCCGGGAGAGATAGACGGGACGGATTCGAGTGCTGGTGGAGCATGGAAGTCGTCGATGGTTCTGGTAGGGGCCTGCCAGGGCCGAAGATGGACTCCGAATCCTAACGGCGGGAGGATTCGGAGTCCACGGGTGCGCACGGGCTTGCAGATGGCCGACCTGGCTTCTGAATCGCCTACCCGCCTCCGGCCAGAGATGTGGAGCCTCTCCCAACCGGGTCCTTCTGTGCCGCCAGGGCTCGGACGGGGTGGTCCCGGGGCGTGAGGGAGCCATGGCAGGTAGAGCAATCCCTGAGCTCCGGGCGATCCTGCTTCACGGCTTCGTCCTCATGACAGCCCATGCAGTTGTCGTGCATGGCCTCCATGTAGCTCACGGCTCGGGCCAGGTCCACGGTGGGATCCTCCTCCACCTCCTGCTCCCAGTCCGTGTCTTCCCGGTGGCAGTCCATACAGGGCTTGGCCGTCTCCGCCGTCTTGGTCACACCCTTTGTGTGGCACACCACGCAGGTGTGGTTCTCGGGATGGGGGCCCCCGAAGCCTTCCTCCTCAGCCACGAACGCTTCGTGCTCCTCGTGGTCGAAGATCATGGTGCTGTCCACCAGGTGGGTATGACAGCGGAAGCAGGGGGTGGTCTCGTCTTCCGGCAAGGCCATGTGGTGGCAGGTGACGCAGGACTCCTCCCCGCCCAGGCGCTCCTTGTGGTCCTCGTGGGGAAACTCCGTCTGCACGCCCGCCTGGTTCCCGTCGATGCGGAGCTTGGTCCGGGTCACGTTCATGCCCGCCGCCGGACGCACCTCCGGGGGATTCGGCTCTTCGTAAGAAGGATACATGAGGATCCAGGCCAGGGGGACCACCACCACTCCGATGAGGGTGGCCCGCTCCAGACCGCTCCTCAGGGCCGTCCGCCACACCCGTGAGAGGGAGTCGAAGGAGGCTTCCACCATCCGGCTGATGCGGCGACGCTCGAACCAGTCGTCGTCGAAGACCGGGAAGTTCTCCACGAAGAAGAAGAAGGCCAGCCCCGCCGCCGCCACCACGCCCGCGGACAGGGCCCACTCGACCAGGGACGGAAAGTAGATCTGGGCGGCGTCATGGAAGTAGCCGAAGATACCCACGTCCAACCGGTTCAGGCCCAGACCGGCGGATGCGGAGAAGGCGGCGATACCCAGGGCCCGGGGCGAGTGCCGGGTCTGGGGGCTCCAGACCAGGGCCAGGGGCAGGACGGCGGCGATGAAGAGCTCGAAGGCGAAGAGCCAGGTCTCCCAGCTGGCCGCGTCCAGGGCCTGCCAGGCCCCGTGGTAGAAGAGGTTGAAGATCTGGAGCAGGAGGTACACGCCCAGGATCCCGGTGGCGATGGAGGCGAGACCCACCACCATGGGCAGGTCCCGTCCTCTCTCGGGCCCCATCTCTTCCGCTTCCTTTCCCTTGCCCGTGAGCATGAGGACGAGCCGGCGACGCTCGTCCCGGGGTCCGAAGATGGAGACCGGATCGTACCAACGAGCGTAGAGGATCTTCAGCAGGACCAGGAACATCATCCCGGCGCCCATGGCCGAAAGGATGAAGAGCAGGGGAAGCAGCGGCGTGTACCAGAGGGGATGCAGCCGCTGGGGGGTGACCAGGAAGAGGGATCCCAGGGACGAGTGGTGCAGAGAAGACAGGGAGATTCCCACGATCACCGCACCGAAGGCAATCCGGTGCAGAAAGCGGCTCACCTTCTCCGCCTTCAGCTTGTCGAACACCAGAGGCGCCAGCTCGATGGAGGTGACGGTGAAGTAGAGGATCACGCACCAGAACACCTCGAAGAGGAACGAGTGCTCGTTCCACATGACGAAGGGGTGCCAGAACCGGTGCGGGAGCCCGATGTCGAAGAGAAGGGCCAGGCAGGAGCAGCCGTACCCCAGGAAGGCCACCAGGATGGCCGGTTTCATGAGGGGCTTGAAGCGCTCCATCTTCAGCACGTATACCAGGAACCCCACGGTGAAGCCACTGGTGGAAATGGCCACCCCCGCCACCATGTTCAGGATCTTCCACAGACCCCAGGGCACGGCGTCCGTGAGGTTCGTTGTGGCGCCCAGGCCGAACCAGAGTCGGAAGGCGCCGGCCACCAGCCCCGCCAGGGCCAGGGCCCAGAGCACGTCCTTGATTCCACGTGTGCGCCCGCTCATGTGGAGCTCCTTTCCGCCAGCTTCCCGGCTTCTCCGGCCTCTTCTCCTTCCGTGACGGCCTCGGATGCGGCGGGACCCCTGGCCCCTCCGGCTCCCTCGTCATGGGCGGCCACGGCCTCGGCTCCCAGACGTCTCCTGCGCTGGACGATCCAGTTCAGGCCCAGGAGGCCTCCGGCCACGCTGAGCCCGATGAAGGGTGTCTTCTCGATGAGGGGCTCGGTGAGGGAGGGAATGGCCTCGGTGTCCGGGGCCGGCCAGCCCAGGGACGCCAGGTCCACGTCGGACAGGTAGAGCACGGAGGTGCCTCCGAACTCGTGCTCCCCCCACACCCGGTCCACGTACCGGCTCCGGTTGGAGGCGATGAGGTCGTGGGCCTTCCGCAGGAGATCGTCCCGCTCCCCGAAGTGAAGAGCGTCGTTGGGACACGCCTCCACGCAGGCGGGCTCCAGCCCGTCGTTCAGGCGCTGGAAGCACATGGCGCACTTCTTCATGTAGGGCAGGGTCTCATCCCACTCGTAGCGGGGAACGTGGAAGGGACAGGCCAGCATGCAGTACCGGCACCCGATGCACTTGTCGGGATCGTAGACCACCGGCCCTTCCGGCGTCTTCGTGATCCCTCCCACCAGGCAGGCGGACACGCAGCTGGGCTCCACGCAGTGCATGCAGCTCATGCGGGCGAACCGGCCGTCCTCCACCTGGAGGATGCTCAGGAGCCGGTTGTCCGAGAGTCCGTCCTCGGTGGTGGCCCGGTCCTTCTGGGCCTGGACCGGATCCAATCCGTTCTCTTCCACGCAGGCGTCCACGCACCGCTCGCAGCCCGTGCACTTGGTCACGTCGACCAGGATGGCAGCACTCATATCTTCACCTCCTCACCGTACAGAGCCTCGGCCACCTTGTCTCCGGCTCCGGGGCGGAGTTGCCAATGCACCCCGGAAATGCGGTCGAAGAAGAAGAGGACCACGTGGGCCAGCTTGGTGGTGGGGACCAGGACGAAGAGCACCTCGGCGCTCAGGAGGTGCGTCAGGAACATCACGTCCCAGGACAGGGGGTTTACCGCCGGATGGGATGCCAGGTACCCCGAGAGGAAGGGGAGGAGGACCATGACCAGGAGAAAGTAGTCCCAGGGGGTGCTCACCACCCGGTGCCTGGTCCGGAAGAGGCGGAAGGCCAGAAGGACCAGCACACACCCGATGGTGAGCAGGGTGAGAATGTCCGCCAGGCCCGGCCCCATGGCCGGGAGATCCACGCCGAAGAATCCCTCCCAGAGGACGATGTGGTCCACCAGGAAGAGGGGAACCAGCAGGACCCCGATGTGCATGAGAAAGGAGGCGGCGGAGAAGACCCCGGTTCCGGGCACGTTGTGCCGGAAGGGGATGAGCCAACTCAGCGTCTCCTTGAGCATGGTCCCCCAGGAGACGTCTCTCAGTCTTCTCCCCTTCTTCGCCGTGAGAAAGTAGAGCTGAAGGACCACTTGCCGGCCCAATCCCAGCACCATGAAGAGAAAGGTGAAGGCAAAAAGCGGCCCCTTCGCGAAATCTATCCAAGCCTGCATGGGTTCATTCTCCCCTTGTTGCTCTCAGGTCCCGGCGGGTCTAGATGGCGAAGAGCGCAGCCTCTTCCTTCCGCTCCTCGGGGCTCTTGGCGCCGGGAATCTCGATGGCCTTGAGGATGAGATCGTGGAGGCCCATGACCTCGCAGGGGAGCTCGTAGTGCTCCACCAGCTCCTTGAGCTGCTTCTTGCAGTTGGCACAGGGGGCCACCACGATCTCGGCGCCGGTCCCCTCGATCTGCCGGGCCTTCATCTTTCCGGCCACGTTCATGCGGAAGTCATGGATCTCGTCCACGGACACCAGGCCGCCTCCGCCCCCGCAGCAGAGGTTGTCCTCCCCGTTGGGAGTCATGTCCACGTAGTTGGGCACGAAGCTTCGCAGGATTTCCCGGGGCTGATCCACGATCCAACCGGACCGGGCGATGTTGCAGGGATCGTGGTAGGTCACCTTTTCGGTGATGATGTCCCGGTTGAGCTTGATCTTGCCCTTCCGGATGCAGTCCAGGGTGTACTCCATGAAGTTGTAGACCGGAGGGGCCCGATCCCCCATGAACGTGGGGATGAAGTCGTGGGCTGCCCGGGAGGCGTGACCGCATTCGCCGATGAGGATGTTCTTCCCCCCCAGACGCTCCACCTCGGAGACCAGTTGCTTGATGATGTTCTCCAGGTGCCAGTCACTGTAGAAGAGGCCGTAGTTGATGCCGTCGTAGTTGCACAGACCGATGGTCCACCGGTCCCAGTCCCCGGCGGCGTAGAGGACCGCAGCGTTCCCCATGAGGGTGTCGGGCTCCATGAGGTAGTCGCTCACGGCGCAGAAGAAGACGTAGTCCCGGTCCTTCTTGTCCGTGGGGAACTCCACCTCCACCCCCAGGGTGTCCTCCATCTCCTCGGACAGGAAATCCAGGATGTCCAGAAGGCCGGCTCGGGGAACCTTGGAGGTGTTCCGGGTCTCGCCCTGGAGCTGCTCCTGAACGCTGACCTGGAGGGCTTTCGGGACGATGCCGATGAGGCTGAGGATGTAGCGACCCAAACGGGTGATGAGGCCGTGATCGAATCCCAGGGGGCAGGCCCGTGCGCACCGGCGGCACACCGTGCATCGATAGAAGATGTCCCCCATCTCGTCGATGAGGTCTTCGGTGAGCTCGAAGGCATCGGTCAGGCGGGACTTGAACCACCCGTTCAGGGTGAAGTACCGCCGATAGATGTCCAGGAGAAGGTTGGTCCGGTAGCAGGGGATGTCCTTGGGATCTCCCGACGCCAGGAGCACCGGGCAGGACACGGCGCATCGGTTGCACTTGGCGTTGGACGTGCTATAGGAGTCCAGGAGGGGTTTGTAGTCCGTGTACTCCAGGACCCAGGCGAAGGCCTCCAGGAACTTCGGCACCAGGTCCCCTTCGGGACGTTCCAGAAGGTGATAGGGGAAGACCCGACGCTCCTGGGTTTCCGGGGCCTCTTCGCGTCTCAGAATGCTGGCAGTTTCCATTCGTTGGTACCTCGTTGTGCGGGGTCGTGGAACGACCTGTCACCCCGACAAGGGGCAAGGCGTGTACCATCCGGGTCCCCATGACCTCTGCCGGGCCGGCCCGTGCCGCCAGCGATTCTCGGGACGTGGCCTGGAGCCTGGCTTCCTGGCGCATCCGGAGATTCTGCAGGGGGCTCCGGGCCTCCCTCGACAGCTTCCTCTGCCAGGGGCAAGGATCGTTGCAGGTGTTGCAACATCGAGTTGCAACGCGACAGGTGTTGCAACGTATCTCCTGAGACATATTTCCCATACATCGCTTAAATAGTGGCTTTTCCCTGTCGCATGATGTCGGCATGGGTGTTGCCTCCACTGAGGGAGTGCAACGCGAGCCCTGAGGAGATCATGCGTATCGGAATACCACTTCTGGCTGATCGGGTCGCTCCCCGGTGCACGTTCGCCGATTCCGTTCTGGTGGTGAACGTGAAGGGAAGACGAGTACGCAAGGAGTCGGTGTTGCCCCTGGAGGGCACCACCTGGATGGACCTGGCCGGAGTGCTGAACGAAGCCGAGGTGGAGACCCTGGTTTGCGGAGGGATCAGCCAGTCCACCCGGGAGTCCATCCGTTCCAAGGAGGTTCAGGTGATCGAGAACGTGGCCGGCACCTCCGGAGAGGTTCTGGAGGCCCTCCGCAAAGGCCGTCTGTATCCCGGATTCGGATTGGCTCGGGAGCCCTCGTCCTCGGGTTCCAAGCCACTGCTGGAAGGAGAGGGAAAGAACCCCGCCGGGGAGAAGGTGAAGGAGGAAGAGGAGCAAGAGGATGAAGACGAGGACAACGTGGTGATCTCTTCCGGGGGTTCCCATGCGGCCGCCGGGGTCCTGGACTGCATCGCATGCCGGGACCGGGTGTGTCTCCAGGGAGAACGGTGCCCCTATGTGGCCCTGCCTCCGGATCCGGACGTCACCCGGGAAACCCGGGAGATCCTGGAGTCGGCCGTGGATGTGGCGTGGGAGGAGGAGCGGACCCTCTGCCGGCTGGCGGAGCTGGTCTACTTCGCCCTGGAGATGGAGTACAAGACCATCGGTGTGGCCTTCTGCATGGATCTCCTGGAACCGACCTCCATCCTCACCGACGTCCTGAGACGCTTCTTCCAGGTCATCCCCGTGTGCTGCAAGGTGGGTGGCGTGGAGGCGGACTTCCCCATGGCACGGAACGGGGGGTCCACGGTGTGCGACCCCGTGGGCCAGGCCGCCGTCCTGAATGCCCGGGAAACCGATCTCAACGTCCTCGTGGGCCTGTGTGTCGGCGCGGACGCCGTTTTCAACCGGAACAGCCGCGCGCCGGTGACGACCATCTTCGTCAAGGACAAGTCCCTGGCGAACAATCCCATCGGCGCCGTCTACTCACACTACTACCTGACGGACATCTGAGGGCGAGGGCATCCGAGACGCCGTCTCGCCCCAACACGGAGAGGAGATTCACATGGCCATCCCCACACTGAACGCCATCGGCTTCTGTGCCCACTATTCCCAGGAGGGGAATTGGGCCTTCGACTACGCCCTGGAGCTGTCCCGGATGCACGGGGTCCAGCTCAACGTCTTCCACTTCCTGGCCGATCCCTACGATCCCCGGGCCACGCCACCGGACTTCTCCAGCCGGAAAGAGCTGAACGACCTGGTGGTGGAACGGGAGAAGGAGCTCCGGTTGTACTATGACAAGCGGGCTGGGGACTACCTGGAGGTGGGATTCCGGCTCTGCGAGGACAACGAGTGGACAGAGTTGCACCGGTGCCTGGTGGACCGGGAGTTCCAGATTCTGGTTCTCGGATATCCTTCTCCCGACGCCACCTTTGCCGGGAAGCCCATCGAGGAGTTTGCCGAGAGCTTCGTCTGTCCTGTCGTCCTTGTGGGACCGAGCAGCCCGCGGCAGTTTCACCTCAACGACGGTGCGGCCCTCATCCAGGACAAGCTCGGTCTCCCGGAGGGTAGCTGGAGCAAGATCGAGCTCGTAGCCACGTGAGAGCGGTGGCGGGGGGTGAGGCCGTGAGCAACGAGACGAACGGAAACGGGATGCAGGACGTCGGTGAACTGATCTTCCAGAGCATCAGCGACGGTGTCTTCACTGTCGATCACAACCGGATCATCACGGCCTTCAACAAGGCGGCCGAGGAGATCACGGGCTTCGATGCCGAGGAAGCGGTGGGAAAGCACTGCTTCGACATCTTTCGCACCGAGTTCTGCCATACCCGTTGTCCCCTGAAGGACACCCTCCAGCACCACGACCGGGTGGAGGACGCCCGGGTTTCCATTCTCACCAAGGAGGGATGCGAGCTCCCCATCAGCGTGAACACCACGGTCCTCCGGGACGACCAGGACCGGGTGGTGGGTGCCGTGGAGTTCTTCCGGGACCTCTCCGACCTCGAGGATCTCCAGCGGCGCCTGGAAGAGAAACACGCGCTGGAAGACATCGTGAGCGTGAACCGGGAGATGCAACAGCTGGTGCAACTCCTGCCGGACGTGGCCAAATCGGAGTGCAACGTCCTCATCCAGGGCCCCAGCGGATCGGGCAAGGAGCTCATCGCCCAGGTCATTCACAACCTGAGTCCCCGGAAATACGGCCCCTACATCAAGATCAACTGCGCCGCCCTCCCGGCCACCCTCCTGGAATCCGAGCTCTTCGGCTACGAGAAGGGGGCCTTCACCGACGCCAAGCGGGACAAACCGGGTCAGTTCTGCCTGGCCAACGGGGGGACCCTTCTCCTGGACGAGATCAGCGAGATGGACCCCTCTCTCCAGGTGAAGCTCCTCCGGGTATTGAACAACGGGGAGTACCAGCCCCTTGGCTCCACGAAGACCATGAAGACGGACGCCCGGATCATCGCCGCCACGAACGCGGACCTCCAGGAGCTCATCGAGGAGGGGAGCTTCCGGGAAGACCTCTACTTCCGCATCAACGTTGTGGAGCTCCGGGTCCCACCCCTCCGGGAGCGTCCGGCGGACATCCCCCTCCTGGTGGAGCACTTCCTGAAGAAATTCCGCAAGAAGACCCGGAAGAACATCCGGCGGATGGCCCCGGATGCCCTGGCCGCCCTGCGGCGATACTCCTTTCCCGGGAACGTCCGGGAGCTGGAGAACGCCATCGAGCACGCCTTCGTCATGTGTCACGACGAGGCCATCACGGCGGACCACCTTCCTGCCGCCATCACACGGCAGAGTCGAGCGGTGAACGGGGTGACGCCCCGGAAGAGGGACGAGAAGGAGGTCATCCTGGAAGCCCTCAGGCGCAACAACGGGAACCGGAGCCAGGCGGCTCGGGAGCTGGGCATCCACCGATCCACCCTGTGGCGCAAGGCGAAGCAGTACGGACTGGAAGTCTGACCCCTCCCCGGGGTCTCCACCTGCCCCCGAACCACAACCGAGGAGACATCATGAAGGAAGGCGAGAAGGCCCGCACCCGAATCGACACCGACTGCATTCACGCGGGCCCGGAGCCGGACCCCGCCTTCGGTTCCGCCTCCCCTCCCATCTTCCAGACCTCCACCTTCGTCTTCCGCAATCCCCAGGAGGGTGCGGACCGCTTCGCCGGCGTGGACGAGGGCTTTATCTACACCCGCATGGGCAATCCCACCATGGAGATGCTGGAGGAGGCCGTGGCGGAGTTGGAGGAGGGAGACTTCGCCCTGGCCACCGCCTCCGGGATGGCCGCCGTCTCCACGGCCTTCTTCGCTCTGCTGAACGCCGGGGAGCACATGGTGTGCAGCGCCTCGGTCTACGGCCCCTCCCGGGTGGTCCTGGAGCGGGACTTCTCCCGCTTCGACGTGAGCTCCACCATGGTGGACACCAGTGACCTGAACGCTCTCCGGAATGCCATCACCGACAGGACCCGACTCGTCTTCATCGAGACTCCGGCCAACCCCACCCTGGCCATCACCGATATCGCCGGTGCCGCCGAGATCGCCCACGAGGCCGGGGCCCTCCTGGTGGTGGACAACACCTTCATGAGCCCCGTCCTCCAGAAGCCCTTCCGTTTCGGGGCCGACGTGGTTCTCCACTCCGTGACCAAGTTCCTGAACGGTCACTCCGACGTGGTGGGGGGGGTCCTGGTGTTCCGGGACCAGGAGCTCATGAAGAAGGTCCGGGGCGTTCTGCACTACCTGGGGGGCACCATGGATCCCCATCAGGCCTGGCTCGTGCGTCGAGGCATCAAGACCCTGGCCATGCGGGTCCGGAAGGCCCAGGAGAATGCCCAGACGCTGGCGGAGCTCCTGGCCGATCACCCGGCGGTTGAGACCGTCCGCTATCCCGGGCTCCCCGGGCATCCCCAGGCCGATCTCATCGCTCGTCAGATGAAGGGCACCGGGTCCCTCATCTCCTTCGATCTGAAGGGTGGGATCGACGCGGGAAGAAGCCTCTTGCAGGCCGTGCGGATCCCGGCCCTGGCCGTCTCCCTGGGAGGGGTGGAGAGCCTGATCCAGCATCCGGCTTCCATGACCCACGCCGCCGTGAAGCACCAGGACCGATTGGCCGCGGGCATCACCGACGGCCTGGTCCGCCTGGCCGTGGGCTGCGAGGACGCCGACGACCTGGCGGCGGACCTGAAACAGGCGTTGGACGGGCTGGTCTGAGG
>CAZZEL010000040.1:9038-31497 GCA_964652625.1 uncultured Gemmatimonadaceae bacterium | reverse complement strand
AACCAGCTCCGGAACGTGGGTGAGTTCAAGAACACGGGAATCGAGCTCTCGGCGAACTTCGAGGCCCTCCGGATGGACAACTTCCTCTGGACCGTGGGCGGACACTTCTCCACGAACAACAGCGAGGTCCTGGACCTGGGCGGCCTGGAAGACATCTACATCGGCTGGCGGAACCGGGCCCGTCCCTGCCTGGACGAGGACGATCCCAGCACGCCCCGGGACGACACGAAGGACTGCCCCCTCCCGGCCTTCTACCAGGAGCGGGTCATGAACCCCGACGCCGTGGGCGAGGCCCCGGACATGGTGTTCCAGTACATCGGGCCCACGTATCCCACGCACAACTACGGGATCAACACCTCCCTCACCTTCTTCGAGCGGTTCCGCCTGGACGCCATGGCCGAGGGCGCCGGTGGGCACTACCTCTCCTCCGGCACGGCCTACCAGAACGTGCGCCGCGGGGAATGGCCTCCCTGCTGGGAGATCCAGGAGAAGGTGGACGCGGGCCAGACCAGCGATCTGACGGCCTTCGACCTGGCCAAGTGTACGGACCAGTACACGGGCTACGGTATGTGGGCCGAGCCGGCGGACTGGTTCAAGATCCGGAACGTGTCCCTGAGCTACCGGGTGCCCCAGGAGTGGCTCCCGTCTCAGGCCCGCTCCCTGACCCTCCGTGCCAGCGGCCGGAACCTGTACACCTTCACCGACTGGCCGGGCATGGATCCCGAGACCTTCGAGGACGGATCTAGGGACGAGCTGTTCCGTCAGGAGTACTACAACCTCCCACCGGTTCGAACGTTCATCTTCAGCGCCTCCGTGGGCTTTTGAGCCGGGGAGAGGGAGGAAATAGACTATGATCAAGCGACTAAAAGACTGGTCGAGGCTGGGCGTGAGCCTTGTGCTCCTCCTGGCCACGGCCGGCCTCACGGCATGCGACGTGGACGAGTTCTTCGACGTGGAGAACCCCGGGAGAATCCTGGACGACGACCTCTTCACCGACCAGGGTCTCGGCACCCTGGTCACCGGGGCGTCGGCGGAGCTCTCCGACTACATCGACTCCCACGTCTTCATGGTGGTGCGGGTCACCGACGAGCTGGCCGGTAGCGGGAGCTACTACGACACCGGTCTCCAGCGCCGGGGCCTCCTGCACCCCATCGACACGGACGGCTACTGGGAGCAGCCCCAGGAGGGCCGTTGGGCGGCGGAGACCGCCATCGAGCGCATCGAGCTGGTCCGGGGGGCGGAGGAAGCCGCCGACGACAGCATCTACGCTCGGGCGTATATGCTGGCCGGGGTCAGCAACAACCACCTGGCTGAGAACATGTGCGACCTGGCCTACGGCGTCAGCGAGCGTCTGCCCCGGGACACGGCCTTCAGCCGGGCCCTGAACCAGTTCGAGAGGGCGGAGCAGCTGGCCAACACCAGCGGTGCCGAGTCCCTCCGCCTGGGGGCCATCGCCGGACAGGCCCAGGCCCTGGCGGGCATGGCCTGGTCCGGAAGGGCCAGCTGGTCCGACGCCGCCGCCAAGGCGGCCCAGGTCCCCACGGACTACAAGTACGTGGCCTTCTACCACTTCGGTGAAAACGAGAACATCATGTGGAACGAGACCCACGAGCGGCACGAGGTCTCGGCCTGGGCCACTCCGGTGCAGTCCATGCCGGAGGACAATCCCCGGGCGCCCTACACGGACTGCCGGGTGGGCAACCGTTGTGACAACGACATCGGCGCCGACGGCCAGACCCCCATGCTCCGTCAGGAGAAGTACGACGACCGGGGTTCGGACATCACCATCCTCAGCGGGGTCGAGGCCCGGATGATCCAGGCCGAGGCCGCCCTCATCGCCGGCAACCTGGGCGAGTTCGTGGGCTACCTCAACGACGTCCGGGAGTACTTCGGCATCGAAGAGGAGCTGGCCGCCCCTGCCAACCAGCAGGACGGTTTCGACATGCTGGCCTCGGAGAAGTTCCTGAACATGTGGCTGGAAGGGAACCGTCTGTGGGACATCCACCGCTGGGACACCGACGACTACACCTTCACCATGTACGAAGGCTCGTCCGTTCGGGACTTCCTCTACGGGGGAACGGTGATCTACGAGACGGACGCCACCCGGCGGGCCTCCTGTGTGCCCATCGGATTCACCGAGTGCCAGGCGAACCCGAACATCAGCTGCTCGACGACCATCCAGTACTGATGGTCTAGCCTGACCGGCTGACTCCGAGCAGCGGCGCCGGCGGCAGTCTCGCCGGTGCCGGAACCAACCGAAAGCTGTCTCCGTCCACCTCGGGCGGAGGCAGCTTTCGGCTTTTGAGGGGCGCGACAAGAGCCGGAGTTCGCAGGCACCTTTTCCGTGGATCCACTTCCTGGTCAGAGATCGGACCGTGAGGAGGAAACCCAGGCGCCACAGAGGCGTATATCTCTGTATGAAAGACGATTGCATGCAGTGCGTCCAACGCCTCTATCGCCCCCTGCTCCACGCTGTTGTGGCCACCCTCGTTGTGGTCCTGGCGTCGGCCTGTGGGGGGGGAGCTCCCCCCGGGGAGGAGCCGGGGCCCCTTCCCGGAGAGCTCCGGGGCGTGGTCCTGGACTCCCTCACGGGTCTCCCGGTGGAGAATGTCCTGGTGGTCCTGGAGGACGGCCGGAAGGAGACATCCGGAGAGGAAGGCGAGTTCCGGTTTCCGGGCCTGGTCCGGGGCGGCGGAGAGGTGACCCTGGTGGACCCACGGTGTCGAGTGTGGACGTCTCTCCTGCCCTGGGAAGGACTCGCCCAGCGTCCGGTGGTACTCCGGATCCCCTGGTCCCTGGTGCACGACCAGGAGCTGGCCCGGGGCCACCGGGGGAAACGGGTCACGGCTGCGGAAATCCGGGAAATGAACGTGAGCTCCGTCATGGAGGTGATCCGGACCGTTGCGCCCCAGATGGTGGGTCGGGCCGGAGGCCAGCCCGGTGAGGGGACGACGTTCGTGAGACGGGGGGCCCCCAGCCTCTACGGCGTCACCCATCCGCTGGTGATCCTGGACGGGGCCCAGCTGGGGCAGGAGGCGGCCTCTACCCTCCAGGACTTCGCTCCGGAGAGTGTGGCCCTCCTGGAGATCATCCCTACCAGCGCGGCGGGGTGGCGCTACGGGACCAACGCTTCGGCCGGGGTCATTCGCATCGTCACCCGTCGGGGTGTCCAGCCCGAGGGCACCACCATGGACCCGGCGGGGTGTCCCGTGGACCTGCCGGGGGGAGGGGGTTGAGACATCGGGCCGTCCCTCCTTCCCCCGTGTCCTGGAAGCTGGACGGGAACAGCGGTTGTTCTATACTCCTGTGATAGATGGTAAACGACTCCACGTCCCTGGATATTGCCATGAACCGCATTCGCAATCTTCTCCCTCTCATGTCCGTCTTCCTGGTGGCCGGCTGCTACCACTACGTTCCCGCAGAGCCATCCGCCCTTTCCCGGGGCGCCCAGATTCGGGCGCAGGTGGCTGACAGTGCACCGCAGACGGTGAGGCCGTATCTGAGCAGCAGGGGCGGGTACCTGGAGGGCCAATTCCTCCGGTGGGACGATGTAGAGGGTGCCGAGCTCCTGGTGGGGCCCTTCGGCAACGGCATGAGCAGCTACCCCGGCGCCATCCGGGACACCGTGCACGTCCTGCCCCGGGACCTGGCCGGAATGGAGATCCGTGAGCTCAGTCGGGGGCGGACCGCCGGCCTGGTAGGGGTCATGGTGGGTGGGGCCGTGGCGTCCATCCTCATCCCCCAGGCCCTGAGCTCGGGAGGCGCCCCGGAAGGGGACAATGAAGGGGAGCCCGGGGGTGACCCGGAGGCCCAGATCCGCATCCCCATCCCCCTGTTCTTCTGGGTACGCTAGCGACGCTGACCGGGAGGCAGGGACAGCCGACCGTGAGTGGCCACCGTCAGCGGCCCCCGGGCCTTGGCGGCCGGGGATGATCCACCGGTTCCCGCCTGATCTCGGGGATCTCCGACGAAAGGGTGGCCAGGGTCTCCCGGAAGCCCTCCAGGACGGCTGCAAACGCAGGGCGTAGGGCCAGGTTCTCCGTCTCCCCCGGATCCACCTCCAGGTCGTAGAGCTCCTGGGTGCCGTCCCCGTTCAGGATGTAGTGGTGGGTGGAGTCCACCAGGGAGTACATCACGGGGCCCCAGGTCACCGGATACCAGGGCTCGTCCACATCCCTGAAGGTGAGAACGGACAAGGCCTTCTCCCCGGGAACGGAATCTCCCTCCATCCAGTAGCGGGCCAGAGAGCTTCCGGGAATGAGGTTCCGACCGGGACTCAGCCCCACCAGATCCAGGATCGTGGCGGCCATGTGCCGCAGGCTCACGACCCGCCTCACTCTCATTCCCTTCCCCTCCCGCCGGGGATCCAGGATCATCAACGGCACGTGAAGGACGGGCAGGTAGAGGGTGTTACCGTGGCCGTACAGCCCGCGCTCCCCCAGGTGCTCCCCGTGGTCGCCGGCCACGATGACCACCGTGTTCTCCAGCGTTCCCCTATCCTCCAGGACCTGGAGGATGATGCCCACGGCTTCGTCCGTGTCCAGGACCGCCGCGTGGTAGCCGGCGGCGTGGGCCGCCTGCTCCCGGGGGCCCATGTTCCACTTGTCCGTCCGCCAGGCCGAGGTCCCCGTGAGGATTCCCACGTTCCGGGTAAAGTCGTTCCAGGGGATCCCCCCGGGCAGGGCCCTTCGGACCGAGTCCGGCGGCGGGTAGGGCTCGTGGGCATCGAAGAAGTTCAGGAAGGCGAAGAAGGGCCGGTCTCCCTGCTTCTCCTGCCAGCGCAGGAACTCGTGGGCTACTACCTCGGCGGACTTGCGATTGATGGGGTGGTAGTAGTGCAGAACCCGGCGCCAGAGGCCGGCACCGGCCAGGCTCCGACCGATGCCGGAGCTGAGGACGACCTGCCCAGGAGACACGGGGTAGTCCCGGTAGGTGACGAACCCCCGATTCAGTCCCGAGGCTGCGGAGGCGAAGAGAAGGTTCCCCACGAATCCGCCGGTGGCGTACCCGTGCTGCCACAGGACCTGAGCCACCGTGGGGAACTGAGTGCCCAGGGTCTCGTTCCACCCGGAGCCCAGGGGTCGGCCCCCGGCCATCCGGTGGGGCCAGTGGCCCGTGAACATGCTGGCGTGGGAGGGGAAGGTCCACGGAGAGGGGGCGATGGTGCGGGTAAACAGAACGGACCGGTCCGCCAGCTCCTCCATCACCGGCGTCCGGATCGGCCCATAGTCCGACGCCGGAACGAAGTCATCCAGGAAAGACAGGCTGGTGGAGCGGACCGTGTCCAGGATGAGGAGGAGGACGTTGGGTGCCCAGGGCGGGGGCGTGGGAGCTCCTGCCGTCCGGTACTCCACCAACTGGCGTTCCCGGAGCTCCACCCGTAGGGTGAGACCCAGGACGAGAACCATCCCCAGGCCGGCGACCACGGGAAGGATCAAACGGGACCGGGGACGTGGCCGAGCCACCCTGGAGACCAGGGTGCCCACCCCCACGGCCAGGATCAGGACGGCCAGGGGATGGAGGCGTTCCATGAACAGGCCCAGGGCGAGCACGCTCCAGCCGGCGGCAAACCCAAGGATCCGAGAACGTGTCCGGAGCTCCTCCCATCTCCGGCCCAGGAGCCAGAACGTCAGCCCCGCCGGAGCCAGAAAGAGAAGATGGCTCAAGGGGGCCATCCAGACGGAATGACGCCCCGCCCGAACCATGAACGGCCCCTGACTCAGGAGGAAAGCCGAGGCCTCCTCCACCAGGCCCAGCCACACGGCCACCGCCAGGACCAGGAGCCCCAGGCGAAGCCCCGAGATCCCATAGCTCTCCCCTGCCTCCTTCTTGCTGTTGCTCATCCGATATAGCCCAGCCCTTTCAGCCGCTCCCGGACGAGGGCCTCTCCGTCCACCGGAGACGACGGCTGCTCATCCGATTCCCTCCGGGTCTTCTGCCCCTCCCCGGGTTTATCCGACCCCAGGAGATCCCGCCCCTGCATGGAGGCCGGGACGTCGTACCCTCCGACATGAAGAAGCGTGGGCGCCAGGTCCAGGAGGTGGGCTCCGTCCACCCTTCCCTCCTCCGGGATCCCGGGGCCCGCCAGGATGAAGGCTCCATGCTGGGCATGATTGCAGTCGTCGGGCCCGGTGTCGTTCTCCTGGACGTGGATGGCGTCGTACCCCACACCCCCGATGGCTCGCCAGGACAGGTTCCCGAAATGGACGATGAGGTCCGGTGGCATGCCCTCCACTCGCCGGTAGATGAACTCGGGCTTGTAGGCCCGGGTGGCCATGGGCCGTCCCCGGTCGTCCGGGAGGGCTTCCAACCGGCTCGCCAGCTCCTCCCGCAGGGCTGAGGCATCCTCGGGCTCCACAACCCCCTCCGGCTCCCGTCCCTTCACGTTCAGGAAGATCCTGGCGTAGTACCCACCGGTGCTCCAGGCCCGGGTCCGGCTCCAGTCCACGTCCGACTCCTGGAACGGGGTGACCTCCCGGGGCCGGCCCCGAAGGGTCAGGAACCCCTCCCGGACCAGCCACTCGTTCACGCACACGCCACCGGCCAACGGCTTCGCTCCGTGGTCCGAGACCACCAGGAGCAGGGTGTCTTCCTCCAGGAGATCCAGGACCGATCCGATCTCGTGGTCCAGGAGCCGGTAGTACTCCCTCACCACGTCCCGCCAGGGATTGGCCGGATCGTGCCCGCGGTGCCGGGGATCGTGGTGCTTCCAGAACCCGTGGTGGATCCGGTCCAGCCCAATCTCCACGAACTGGAAGTAGTCCCAGGTCTCCTCCTCCAGGAGGTGGCGCACGACCCGGAAGTGGGTCCGGGTCATCGCCACGATCTCCCGGTGGAGACGGTCCTTGTCCTCGGTGCGGAAATCCTGGACATCCACCGGATAGTGGCCCACCAGGTCCCGGATCCGCTGGGAGACCTCAGGGGGATGGGTGAAGACGCCCTCCCGGGAGTCCGGGGTGAGGAAGCAACCCACCCGGATCCCGTTCATCCGCCCTGGAGGGTAGGATGGGGGGACCCCCACCAGAATGGAGCGGCCTCCCTCCATGGCGATCTGATCCCACAGGGTTTGGGCCCGGATCCATCGAGAGTCCACGGTCCGGAGCCCTCCATAGGAATGGTCCACCCGGTTCCGGAACCCGTAGATTCCCAGGGAGCCCGGATCCTGGCTCGTGGCCATGCACATCCAGGCCGGTACCGTGATGGGAGGAATGACGCTCTCCAGGGTCCCGTACACACCCCCGGCCATCAGTCGCCGGAGGTGGGGGAGGTCGTCCTCCAGGAGGATCTCCGGGGCCGCGCAGTCCAGACCCATGACCAGGATTCTCACGAGAGCAGGGATCTCCCTTCCAGTCCCTGGTCCCCCGGAACCCCCAGGGCGTCCAGAATCGTGGGCGCCAGGTCCATGAGACAGGCCCCGGACTCCCGGAAGGGGGCGTTCATGAACAGAATCCCCGGGACGGCGGCGGGATCCACCGCATGGTCCCCGGACCATCGGCGGGTGTTGTCCGTCAACACCGCCGGCCCCAAGCCCCCCATGGCCGTGGCCGAGGAAATGCGGTATCCAGGGGCGCAGGCCAGGAGGACGTCCGGGGCGTCCTCCAGGTACGGTCCGGAGTAGACCTGCTCTCGAGGGAAAGCGTCCCGCACCGCCACATGGTCCCGTTCCGGATCGCCGAGTCCCCTCAGGCGTCCGGCCAGCTCCTCCCGCAGTCCCGGCGCCTGGGCCTCCTCCACGATCCCCTGCCCCTCCCGGCCCAGGAGATTCAGGTAGAGGCCAGCCAGGCCCACGGCGTAGGCCCGGGTCCGGCTCCAGTCCACGTACCGGAGGAGATCCAGGGGCCCGTCCTCCAGAGCCGCCCCCTCACGGAGGGCCAGGTAGCCGTTCCGGTGAAGCCAGGTGTTCAGGTGGACCTCCCGCTGGAAGGAGCAAAAGCCGTGGTCGCTGGCCACCAGGACCAGGGTGTCGTCGTCGGCGTACTCCCGGGCCTCTGAGACCACCTGGTCACAGAGGCGGTAGTACTCCTCCACCACACCCGCCCACTCCGAGTCCGGAGGCTCCCCCCCGTGAGCCGGGTGCGAGGGCTCACGAAAGCGCCAGAAGATGTGCTGCACCCGGTCCGGCGTGTCGTAGAGACAGTAGAAGAGCCCCCGGTCCAGCCGGGCCAGCTCGTGGTGCATCATGGCCCTGCGCTCGTCCATGATGTCCATGCACTGGTCCAGGAAGGCCCCTTCGTCGATGCGGCCGTTCGTGACTCCGTTGTGCTCTTCGGCCATGCCCAGGGTGGCATAGGGGCCCAAAGCCCGGCGGAGCTCTCCGGCGTAGTCCCAGGGGTGACTGATGGGGAAGAGCGGCGCGTCCGGGTCGAACTGAACCGGGGTGGCGAAGAGGCGGAAGGGCTCGATGCCCACGAGGAAGAAACGGACCTGTCCCCGGACGGATTGCAGGGGGCCGGACTTGAAGCGGACGGGAATCCAGGAGGTCCAACTCCCCTGGGCCAGGGGCGTCCGAAAGCTCCCGTCCAGACAGGCCACCTCGACTCCCCCGGGTCCTCTCCTCACCTCCATCTCCAGGGCCAGCCTGAGATCATCTCCCTTGCTGGACAGGGGACCGAGGAGGTGAATGGTGACCCGTCCCTCCTCATCCGGCATCACCGGGAAGACGTGCTCGCTCTCCCCGGGCGCCGGATCCGTCTCAGTCGTGTAGAAGCTGGGAGAGCCGAAGCCTCCCCGGACATCCGGCACCCCCACTCCCGCCAGCATGCGCCCCTTGAACGACGCCGGTGGGTAGGTGCAGGGGTGGCGCAGGATCACACTATCAAGCCCGGCTCCTGAGAGGCGGTCCCAGACCGTTCGCCCGCCTCTCAGGTTCACGGCCTTTGGGGGCAGAAGACGGCTCCTCTGCTCGTGACGGTAGAGGCCCATCTCCGGCAGGTAGGTCTCCGGATCCCGGCGGAGGAAGTCGAAGATCCCGTGGGCTCCCGGGTTCGCTCCCACCGCGAAGGTGGACCAGGCCACCGGCGTCTGGGCCGGAAGAGTAGTGGACAGGCGAGTGTAGCCCCCGGATTCCCGGAGAGCGGAGAGGGCGGGTAGCTCCCCGGCGTTCATCATCTCCTCGGTAAGGCCCGGATCCAGGCCGTCCAGGCCGATGACCACGGCCTTCCTGTATCTCATCCGTCGTCCCCCCTTCGCTCCCGGCTCAACCGCCGGATCGAGAAGCGGGAGTCCCCCGGGCCTTCCCGGAGCGGTGAGCTCGGCGCCGATCCGAGACACGGGTGAACAGGCGCCGGAAGAAGCCCACGATACGACGCCAGAAGGTGAGGAGGCCCCCCAGTCCTGCGGCGAGGATGGAGGCCAGGGGCACATAGGTTTCGGGACCGAAGTAGAGCAATCGAAGTCTCCAGGAGCCGATGATGCCGGCAACGAGCGAGGTTTTCCGGAGAGAGCGGGAGGAAGCGGGTCCAAGGGAGAGTCCAGGACGGGATTCTGACCGCTCTGCAGCGTTTGTCTTCCCACCGCCGTGAAGACACCCGAGCAGGCTTTCACGTTGAGGGATACGGCTCAGCTGTATGATTGGGCGAGAGGCGAGAGGCCCATGCCGGACGGCATGAGGTCGGAAGGAATGCCGGGGGCGGGATTCGAACCCGCATGGGAGGTCACTCCCAGGGGATTTCAAGTCCTTTGGTAGTTGCGGAGATCAACCCGTTCGGCCCGAGAATAAGCCATTCTTTCCTTCGGCCCACCGCTCGTCACCGGGCCGTCAACGAGGCGGCCGGAAGCGTCAAGCAGGGCCGTCTGTCGCGCCGGCTCGTCCGTCCCGCCCGGACTGGATCCACGGGGTCTGGACCGCCAATGTGCTGGTCACGACGGTGTTGGTCTGGTGGCACAACTTCCACCTCCCAGGGGTCACGGAGTGGACCCTTCTATTCCTCCTCGATCTGGTGGCCTACTCACTGGTTCTCTACCTCCTGAGCGGACTCCTCTACCCGGTCCGGGGCGGGGAGGTGACGGATTTCGGGGCTCACCTCGAGGCGAACAGGACCCGCTTTTTCATGGTCCCCCTGGCCTTTCGGGCTGTGGATTTCGCGGACACGGTCATGGAGGCCAACGCTCTGGCCTCCGAGATCAACGGCCTCCGACTGGTTTTCATCGGGGTCTACGCCGTCGCCTTTCTCCTGGCCATTGGCACCCGGAACCGCGTGTATCATGGCACCGTGGCCGTGGCCTGGTTCCTGACCTGCGTTTTCTGGGGAATCAAAGCCCTGGGCGATCCCATCATCGTTTTCTGATTCGGGGGAGACTGGAAAGGCAATGGCCTTGCTGCCCCCCCCGGAGCCGAAACCTCCAGGCCCCGCGCGCTGCCGGAACTGGCCGAGCCCGATACGATTCCCGCCATGATCTTTCGCCTCCGCCCAAAGAGAACACCGATGCTCCCGAAGATTCTCCACCGCCCCTTCCTTCACCGGGCCGGCGCCGTCGCCGCCTTCGCGATGGTTGCCCCTCTCCTGGCCGCACCCCATGTGGCCCGGGCTCAATCGGCCATGTTCGACAATTTCGTCGAAGCCTCCCCCAGGGCCGGGGAGACGGCTCCGGACTTCACCCTCCTCACCCTGGAGGGCGAGCCCTTTCACCTCATGGAAGCGACAGCCGAGATGCCCGTGGTGGTGGAGTTCGGCTCCTTCACCTGACCCCCCTTCAGGCGGCAGGTTGCCGTCGGGGAAGAAGCCTTCGAGAAGTACCAGGGCAAGGTTCACTTCGTCGTTCTGTACCAGCGGGAAGCCCATCCGAACCAGATTATGTTCCAGGACATTGACCAGCCGGCAACCATGGAGGAACGGCTTGCGCTGGCCTCGCGGTGCCGGCAGGAGCTGGGCCTGACCCGAACCATCGTGGTGGACGGGATGGACAATGCAGTGCGGGAAGCCTATGGCGGGCTTCCGAATAGCGCGTACATCATCGCACGAGACGGGACCATCGTCTTCAAGGAGCCCTGGGCGAAGGCCGGCGGCTGGGCTCCGGTTCTGGACAGCCTCCTGGCAGGAGGGGGTTGAGGCCGCCCGCCTCGTTCAACTGGGCGCTGATCCGAAGGGAGCAGAACCCGGGCCCACACATGGAGCGGAGGTAGGCTACCTTGGCACCGGGCCCGGGACGGTCGGACTCCCGACGTTGGCGTTGATCTTCACGGCGAACTTGCCGCCGATGATCATGGGCTTCTTCCGAGGAATCACTCTCGCCAGAGGCCACGAACGTCATTAAGGTTTATACTTCCTCTCGATCTTTGATGCAGCATCGACAGGAGTCGATTGCTCTTCAGCCTCGTCGTCCGCAGGGGCCTTGGGGTGAACACTACTCCGGATAATACTCCAGGAGTGAATGGCTTTCGGAGTCAGTGACGGCGTTTCACGGGCGCAGACTCCCGGAGCCAGCGCGACCGGTTGGATATGCTGCTCTCTGGCACCGATACGAACTGGCTGTCCCGATGCCCCCCCGACTGGCGGCAATCGCTCAGCGCCACCAGAAGTCAGTCACGCCTCCTTGAGAGCTGCGAACAAGGTGATTATCACCTTTCTGAGGCGGGGGCTCACCTACGTTTCCTCCCGTAGGGCCCCCGCCCCACGGGCGCGGTGGCGAGGCTTGACATTTCTTCTATCATGAGTGGATCCGGTGCACTCGCCTCCGGCCTCAGCGGTCTCCCCACCCCGACGCCTATCGGTCGAAGGTTCGGGCAGCCCTCCACGCCCCCTCGAGACCGAGACGGTTCGTCCACACCTCAACCTCCAGCCGATCGATCTTTTCCCTGCTGATTTCCAGCATGGCCGAGACATCCCGGAGGTGACGGTCCGATCCCGATTCCTGGTAGTACTGTAGCTTCCTGACCACTACGTATTCGGGCGGGGCCAACCAGATTGCAGCGTCCTCTTCAAGCGGGATCCTCACCCTACGCTCGAAGGCCCAGGCATGCAGCGGATCGTCCCCCAGGAGGTAGACGTCGGCCCGCAGAGCCGTGTCTCGATGGATGATGTTGAAGTGCCCATAGCGGGGACGCCGGATCTCCTCCCTGAGGGCATCCAGAGGAGGTCGGTAGAAATTCTCCGGAGAGAACGCATCGAGAAGGGCGCCGGCACGCCCTTCCTGCAACTCCAGGACCAGGTCGATATCCCGAGTGAACCGCGGGTCGCCGTAGATGACCGACGCCACGCCACCCGTGATCATGTAATCAACTCCCAGTGTTTCAAGGGGAGCTACGAACAGCCCAACCAGATCAGGCTCGGTCACCGGCCATCGCCTCCAGGACTCTGGTTCGGAGTTCCTCCTCCGAGAGCCCGGGATCGTTCACCCGAATCCAGGCGCCTTTCAGCCGATAGGCTTCCCGGATCAGTGAGGTCATTACCGCCAGCTTCTCACCCGCCGACATGCGGCGCAGCGTCTCCGTTTCCATCGATGAACGCTCTTCCATATGCGAAATCTCGGGATTCTCCCGGCTCAGAGCAACGTGCTCCTCGTTGGGCCCCTCTCCCCATTCTGCCGCCCCAATCATCTGCCGCCGTCCACCTCCGAGGCTTCCGATATCAGACCCTCCCCGGCCAGGTTCCTCCATCGTCGGGAAAGGGAGGGGGCTTGAACCCCTTGTTGGAGCAGGGTGCCCTGAAGTCAAGAACGGTGCGGAAGGGTGGCCCCCCGCACCGTCTCACTGCTTCCGCCAGTGGCCGACTGGCACCCCCCTTGTTCAACAGCCTTCTAGTGATGGTGAAAAGAGAACTGCACCACAAAGGAGTCCTCGAATATGCTGGAGGACACGTCGGACTGTGGAATCTGCCCCATCATGGGGTGCCAGATGGGTCCCGAGACCTCGTTCGCGAAGGCCCGATAAAAGGCCGCGCTCAGGTCGAACCCCTCGGCCAACTCCAACCCGAAGCCCAGACTGGCATGGTGTTGGATCACGGCCGGAGCCGCCACGTTGAAGAACTGCTCGCTGGTGTAGGCGAGACCCAGATTCAGCGCTTCCGTAAATCGGTAGATCAGCCCCGCCTGAAAGCCGAAGGCCGTGGCCGAGGCTGTGGCGGACGGGTAGAAAGCCCCGTTCGGCTGGGTGGCCGGGAATGGGTCGACGGCCAGGGACGACCAGTCGATGTTCGCGGCCACACCCATTCCCAGGCCACCGAAACCCACGACCAGCCTGTCCCGTATGATTTCCGAGTTCCAGCCGAAGGCCGGAATGGGCACGAACTCTCTCTTGCTCTGCTGTGTCAAATCTCACCAGCATGACCCACGTGAGAGGCTGAGTTTCTCACCAGCTTGACCCACCCCGCTGGGGCCATCCAAGCCATCTCAGCGCCCGACTCTAACCGGGAGGTGCGCGGATGGCCTATCGAGAGGTGGCCATGTGGGAGATTCTGGCAGTGTTGGAACGGTTCGGCCGTGGGGAGACCGGGGCGGCGATTCCCCAGGCGACGGGTCATACCCGTAAGACGATCCGGCGGTATGTGAGGACCGCCCAGAGCCTGGGGTGGGAGGCGGGGAGCGGATCTGCCCAGATGTGACAGGCCCCGACGTTCCCGCCGCCATAATGCAGTGGCACTCCATCCTGCGCATATACAGTGCCGGGGGCGGGATTCGAACCCGCATGGGAGGTCACTCCCGGGGGATTTTAAGTCCCCTGCGTATACCGGTTTCGCCACCCCGGCGCCTGCACCAATCAACGCCGAAGTGACCCTCCGAGCAAGAGGCCCGAGGTTCTCCTCCCCTTTCCCCCTCCGCCGGGCCTTTCCTACGTTGGATGCCGGAACCCCCATCCTCCCCGGCGACAAGAGCCCATGGCGGAGCAGGCCCACAGCAAGGAACCCGAGCTCACCCTCCCGGAACCCGAGGAGCGCTTCCTGAACCGGGAAATCACCTGGCTCGCCTTCAACGGGAGGGTCCTGCAGGAGGCCATGGACCCCCGGGTGCCCCTCTACGATCGCCTGAGGTTCCTGGCCATCTTCTACTCGAACCTGGACGAGTTCTTCCGGGTCCGGGTGGCCTCCCTACGGAGCCTGCTCCGCCTCAAGAAGAAGAAGCTCAAGAAGCTCCGCTTCCGGCCCGCCCGCCTTCTCCGGGAGATCCGCTTCCTGGTCACGAGCCAGCAGGAGACCTTCGGCAGCGCCTTCCGGGGAGAGATCCTGCCGGCCCTGGAGGCCCGGGGCATCTTCCTGCTGAACAACCGGAACGTCTCGGAGGAGCAGAAGGCCTACGCCCGAGGCTATGCCCGGGACCGGATCGCCCCCCACCTGCAACCCAGGGTCCTCCAGGAAGGAGACGAGGGGGTCTTCCTCCGGGAAGGGGGGAACTACCTGGTGGTGGAGCTCTGGCCCGGGCTGGAGGTCCACCTGGCCTCGGAGCGACCCTCCTACGGTCTCCTGGAGATCCCTTCCCCCCCTCTGCCCCGCTTCGTCATGGTCCCGGGAGAGGGCCACAACGTGGTGTTCCTGGACGACGTCATCCGCCTCTACCTCCCGGAGCTCTTCCCGGATTTCGAGGTGGGCTCGGCCTTCGCCGTGAAGCTCAACCGGGATGCGGATCTATACCTGGAGGACGAGTTCGAAGGGGACCTGATCAAGAAGATCAGCAAGAGCCTGAGCAAGCGGGAGACGGGCCTCCCCAGCCGATTCCTCTACGATCTCCAGGCTCCCTACGCCCTGGTGGCCTTCATGAAGGAGTACCTGGACCTGGAGGACGAGGACCTGGTCCCCGGGGGCCGCTATCACAACCTCAACGACCTCTTCCACTTCCCCCGGCCCCGGCGAGGGGGAACGGGATTGGTCCGGAGGAGTCTGGAGCCCCTTCCCCACCCCTCCCTCCAGAAGGCCCCATCCATCCTGGGGGCGGTGGCGGAGAAGGACCGGATCCTCCACTTCCCCTATCAGTCCTACGAGTACGTGATCCGGTTCCTGGAGGAAGCCGCCGAGGATCCCGCCGTGGACCGGATCTGGATCACCCTCTACCGGGTGGCGGAGGGCTCGGCCGTGGTCCGGGCTCTCATGGAGGCGGCCCGGAGGGGGGCCAGGGTCACGGCCTTCGTGGAGGTGAAGGCCCGCTTCGACGAGGCCAGGAATCTGGATTGGGCCGAGGAAATGGCCCGGGCCGGGGTGCACACGGTCTACAGCATGCCCGGGGTCAAGGTCCACGCCAAGCTGGCCCTCCTCTCCCGCCAGGAGGGGGATAACCAGCGTTTCTACGCCTACCTGGGCACGGGGAACTTCAACGAGAACACGGCCCGGGTTTACGCCGACCACGGTCTCCTCACCGCCGATGCCCGCCTCACGGAGGAGGTCCACCTGGTGTTCCGCCATCTCTGCAAGGAGGTGGAGGCCCCGGAGTTCCGGCACCTCCTGGTGGCTCCCTTCCAGCTCCGGGACCGTCTGGAGGAGATGGTCCGGGAAGAGATGGTCCGGGCGACCAAGGGGGATTTCTCCGGCATGGTCCTGAAGATGAACGGCCTTGAGGACGAGGACATCATCGACCTTCTCTACTACGCCGGGGCCGCCGGCGTCCGGATCCAGCTCCTGGTCCGGGGGATCTGCCGCCTCAGGCCCGGCCTTCCCCGCTGGGGGGAGAACATCACGGGTCGGAGCATCGTGGACCGGTTCCTCGAGCACGCCCGGATCTTCCGCTTCGTGAACGGTGCCGATCCCCTGCTCTACCTGTCCTCGGCGGACCTCATGAAGCGGAACCTGGATCGGCGTGTGGAGGTGGCCTTTCCCATCTATGATCCCGACGTCAGGCAGGAGCTGGATCACTTCCTCCATCTGCAGATCTCCGACAACACGAAGGCCCGGGTCCTGGACATGGACCAGGAGAACCACTACGTGGGCCGCCGGGCGGGGGAGCCCAGGGTGGAGGCCCAGGAGGGCTTCTACCGCTGGCTGGAGGCCCGGGCGGAGGAAGCCCGGTGAATCCCCGACGGTTTCGTCGAATCCAGGAGGTCCTGGGCCGACGGCAGCCGGACCTGACCGTCCTCATGGAGCGGGTGAACAAACCCCACAACTTCTCGGCCATCCTCCGGAACTGCGACGCCGTAGGCGTCTTGGAGGCCCACGCCGTTCTCCCGGAGAAGGCGGCGGAGGGCAATATGGACCTGCACCACCACGTGTCCGGGGGCACGGCCAAGTGGCTTCGGGTGGCGGTGCACGAGACGGTAGAGGAGGCGGTGACCGCTCTCCACGACCAGAGCCTCACCGTATTGGCGGCCCACCCCTCTCCCCGGGCCCGGGACTACCGGGAGGTGGACTATACCCGCCCGGTGGCCCTCATGGTGGGGGCCGAGCTGGACGGGATCTCCGGTGAGGGACTGGCCCTGGCCGACGAGGCGGTCTTCATTCCCATGGCGGGCATGGTCCGGTCCCTGAACGTCAGCGTGGCCACGGCCCTCCTTCTCTTCGAAGCGTACCGGCAGCGTTCCCGGGCCGGGTTCTACGACGCGCCCCGCCTGCATCCCCAGCGCTACCGACGGATCCTCTTCGAATGGGCCCATCCGGAGCTGGCACGGCATCTCCGTGACCAGGGCCGGCCCTACCCACCCCTGTCTCCCCAGGGGGAGCCCCTGCTGGACGGGTGAGTCCTTTCCCCTCCCTGGAGCAGAGGAAGACATAAACGCCCTTTGATGGCTTCTTGAGCGTCTACGAGCTCTCAGCATCGATACAAGATCCTTCGTATCGCCCATTGTTCTTATGAGGACGATTCCTCTGAGATCCCCCCTTGACGGGCTCCGAATTTCGTCTATCTTCAAACTTCGAACGTTTCAAGTCAAATACTTTTCCCGTTTGGCGCGTCTCATTCCTTCAGAGGGCGGTTATGGCCGGATCCAATCTCGATCTCCTGCTCACGACCTCGGAAGCGGCGGACCTCCTCCAGGTTCATCCTTCCACGGTGAAGCGATGGAGTGACGACGGTTCCCTCGCCACGGAGAAGACCCCGGGCGGCCACCGGCGTCTCCACCTGGGAGACGTCCTGGCCACGGCCCGGACCAAGAACACCGTGACCTTCCTGGACACGTTCCACCCCTGGGAGGCGAACGTCTGGCTGGCGGTGCGGGAGGCGGCCAACAAGGACCGGTTCGGTCGCCTCCACTCTCTGGGCTTGAGCTGGCTCTCCCAGGGGGAAGGCGACCTCCTGGGGCACCTGTTCTATGAGGTGGGACGCCGCCCCGAGATCCCCTTCCCCCGGTTCCTGGACGAAGCCGTCCGGGGATTCATGGTCCAGGTGGGAGAAGACTGGCGGGGTGGGCGTCTCCAGGTGGGTGAGGAGCACATGGCTACCCAGGTGATCCAAGAGGTACTTCTCCGCCTCCGAAGGGGATGGGACCGGTATCCCCTTCCCCGGGGGCCGGTGGATGGGCTCCCGGTGGCTGTGGTGGGATCCATGGAGGGAGACCAGCATGACCTGGGCGCCCAGGCCGTCCGGGTCCTCCTGGAAGAGGAGGGATGGCGGGTGTACTACCTGGGAGCGAACGTTCCTGTGGAGGAGTTCGCCTCCATCCAGGAAGCCCAGTTGGCCGAGCTGGTGTGCATCTCCTTCTCTCCGAAGAACACCCTTCCGGACCTGCATCGCACCCTGAGGGTATTGGGCGAGTTCTATCGCCCTCAACATCCCTACGCCCTGGCCGTGGGAGGCACGCTTCCCGACGTAAATCCCCAGCAACTTTCTCCAGGACCTTTCCGGGACTTCTTCATGGCTCGCTCCTCCCAGGACTTCCTGACCTGGGTGCAGGAGCTATCCACGGAGGAGGCGGGGGAGCCGGTGCCGGAGTTCGAACGGAGAGCCTCGTGACCACATCCACGGAGAACGGCATGAACACCGCCACGGATACCCCTGCGAGCGCGGGGACCGACGCTTCCCCATCCATGTCCCGCAGGTGGATCGTGCTGCTCCGGAGTCCCGAGTGGCTCGGTCTCACCATCCTCCTCATCTTCACCCTCATGGCGGTTCTCGGCTACGGGATCTTCGCGTTGCATCCCCATCTCATGCCCGAGTCCCCGGCCGTTCGGAGGTTCTACGCCAGCTCCTTTCAGCTTTTCGCCCGGGCCCACATCATCCTCTCGGCGGTGGTCCTGGCCATTCCCCTTCTCCGGCGAGCCCGGCTTCGCTGGCTCGGGGCCTTCGGGGCTGTGGCGGCGGTGAGCTTCCTGAGCGAGTTCCTGGGGACGGGCTACGGATTCCCCTTCGGAGCCTACGAGTACTCCAGTCTCCTGGGCTACAAGCTGGGAGGACGGGTTCCGGCGGTAATTCCCCTGAGCTGGTTCCTCATGGCCCTCCCCTCCTGGGCCATGGCCAACGTGGTCTTCCCGGGCCGGGAGGGGTTCTGGGGTCGGATTCTCCTGGCGTCCTACCTCCTCACGGCCTGGGACCTGGCCCTGGATCCGGCCATGAGCTTCCTCACCCCCTACTGGATCTGGGAAGCCACGGGTCCCTACTACGGTATGCCCTGGGTGAACCTGGCCGGTTGGATGGGCACGGGGATCGTTCTCATGCTCCTCCTGGAGCTTCTGGGAGCCCGTGACTGGGGCCAGGAGCTCTCCGTGCCCTGGCTCTCGGCCTACTACGGTGTGGTCCTCCTCATGCCCCTGGGGATGCTGGCGGCGGCGGGACTCTGGCTGGGCGTGGTGGTGACGGCCCTGGCCCTGGGACTGGTTCTGGGACTGCACCTGGCCCTCCGGGCCCGGCGCACGGCGTCGGCGGCACCGGCTCTCGCCGGGGAGAGGTTGGCATCGTGACCACCTCGTTCCCGGCGTCCGGACCCACCACGGACCTGGGGCGGCCCACGGTGGCCGCCGCCCGGCAGGAGGTCCGCACGCGCCTCCGGGCCGCTGCCCACGAGCTCGGAACCCTGGGCCTGGCCCGGCCCGCCCTGGACGGCAAGCTCCTCCGGCCTCTCTCCGCTTACCTCACCGTCCCCCGGGAGCGGAGGGAGGAGCTGGACGAGAGGTTCTGGATGGGGGCCCTGGCCGTGGAGATGGTCCACGAGGCCTCCCTCTTCCACGACGACATCCTGGACGAGGCCCCGGAGCGGCGAGGACGCCCCACCCTGGCCGCGTCCCATGGCGTGGGTCCGGCCCTGGTCCTGGGAGACCACCTCCTGACCTCCGCCTACAGGGCTGCGGCTCGGGCTCGGTCTCCCGTCTTCCTGGAGATCTTCATCGGTGCGGTGGAGCGGACGGTGGCGGGGGAGATGGCCCAGGAGCGAAGCCAGGGCAAGATCCTCCGGGAAGAGGAGTACCGGGAGATCATCACCGGCAAATCCGGGGAGCTGTTCCGGGCCGTCTTCGCCCTGGCCCCCTCTCTCCTGGGCATCGGCTCCCCGGAGCGGGTGGGAGAGGTGGGGGCCCATCTGGGCCGCCTCTACCAGATGGTAGACGACTTCCTGGACTACTGTCCGGCGGTGGACCGGGGCAAGCTCCCCCTCCAGGACTACCGGCAAGCCAAGTGGACCTGGCCTCTGGGGCTGGTGGATACCCCGGATTTCCGGGCCTCCCAGGAGGAGATCCTCGCCCGGCTCTTCCGTCCTGCCGGCCCCACGGGCCACACGCCCATGGAGCGAGGCGTGGGCCGGATGAGGGACGAGACGGCCACCATCCTCCGGGAGCTGGAGGCGGAGGGGATGGAAAGCCTTCGCCTGGCCCGCATCCTGAACGGCTGGACCCGGCAGATGGAGGAGGCGGCGGAACGGGAATCCCTGCGACTGGGACAACGGTGGGAGGTCTCCTCCCGGCCGGGCTCCAGGGAGGAGGGCCGGGTCCGGACGGCCCATGTCCGGGCGGAGCTCCTGGACCAGGCCCGGGCCCTGGGAGGCCCCGGGGAGTGGGTGGCCTACTTCGGCCGCCACGCCCGCTCCTTTCGCTTTGCTTCCCGGTTCTTTCCCACCCCGGAGCTCCTCCGGGTGGCGGGACTGTACACCTACTGCCGATTCACCGACGACCTGGTGGACGAGGCGGAGGACGAGGACCCCGCCTACCTGGAGGCCCGTCTGGACACCTGGCGGGAGCTGACCCGTGAGGCCTACCGGGGACGCCAGACCGGCGTTCCCCTCCTGGATTCCGTCCTGGGGGAGATGGCGAGCCTGGACGTTCCCCTCCACTACGCCGAGGAGCTGGTGGAAGGGGTGCGCATGGACCTGCGTCCCCGGACCTACGAGTCCATGGAGGAGCTCCGGGTCTACTCCTATCGGGTGGCCTCGGTGGTGGGGGGATGGATGACCGAGCTCTTCGGCGTCCGGGATCCCCGGGTCCTGGAGCGGGCCTTCGCCCTGGGACATGCCATGCAGCTCACGAACATCCTCCGGGACGTTGGCGAGGATCTCGGGCGGGGCCGCCTCTACCTCCCGGCGGAGCTCATGAGCAAGCACGGCGTGGACCGGGAGCTCCTGGAGGCCAAGATGCGGGAGGGCGGGGCCATGTTTCCCGGCTACCGGGCTCTCATGGAGGAGCTCATGGCCCGGGCCGACGCTGATTATCAGGAGGCCTTCCGGGCCATCGTCCACCTGCCCACCTACGCCCGCAAGCCCGTGGCGGTGGCCGCCCGGGTCTACCAGGGGATCCACGACGAAATCCGCAGCAACGGCTACGACAACCTGCGGCACCGGGCCAGGACCTCCCTCCTTCGGAAGGTGAGCCTGGGAGGCAGGAGCCTGTGGGCCCTTCACCGCCTCCCCCGCCCCGAAGACCCGAGATCAGGTGCCGGCCACCCCGAGGGGCCCACGCCCGTCCTGCCTCGGGACCTGGCCGTCTCCACCCGCCCCGGGCCGGGGCCCGAGTCCACCCTTTCCTGACCCCGGAACACGGAATATCACATGGTCATGCCCAGAGATGAATCCACCCCAACCACCTCCGGAACCTCCGGTGAGCCCGGGAAGAGCGCCGTGGTCATCGGGAGCGGCTTCGGAGGTCTGGCCCTGGCCATCCGGCTCCAGGCCGCCGGTCTGGACGTCACGGTACTGGAACGGCGTGAGAAGACGGGAGGCCGGGCGTACCAGCTCCAGGACAAGGGGTATGTGTTCGACATGGGCCCCAGCCTCGTCACCGCCCCGCAGATCATCGACTCCGTCTTTCGGGCCGCCGGGAAGCGGCTCCAGGACTACGTGGATCTCATGCCCCTGGACCCCTACTACCGGATCTACTTCCACGACGGAAGCCATCTGGACTACGTGGGTGAGCCCGAGCGCATGAAGAAGCAGATGGAGCGGTTCAACGTCCGGGACGCAGCCCGCTTCGACGCATTCATGGAGGAAGTGCGTCCCATCTTCAATACCGTGATCGGAGACCGTCTGGGGGCCAAGCCCTTCGACCGCCTGAGCACCATGCTTGGCTTTCTGCCCAGGATGGCCAGGCTCAACGCCTACTGGCCCGTCACGTCCTTCGTGAACCGGTTCTTCCAGGACTACCGGCATCGTTTCCTCTATTCCTTCCATCCCCTCTTCGTGGGGGGGAACCCCTTCTACACCCCGGCCATCTACCTCATGAACCCCTTCCTGGAGCGGGAGGGAGGAGTCTGGTTCACCCGGGGCGGCATGTACTCCCTGGTGGAGGCCATGGGACGTCTGTTCACGGAGATGGGAGGGACCATCCGCACGGAGACCGAGGTCACGAAGATCCGAGTGGAGGGCGGTCGGGCCGTGGGGGTGGAGGCCGCCGGAGAGTACTTCCCCGGGGACCTGGTGGTGAGCAATGCGGACGTGGGCCACACCTACAAGCACCTCATCGAGCCCCGACATCGGCGCCGGTGGACGGACAGGAAGATCGACCGGACGGAGTTCACCATGAGCTGCTTCCTTCTCTACATGGGGACCCGGAAGCAGTACCCCCAGCTGGAGCACCACACCCTGATCCTGGCGGAGCGCTACAAGGGGCTTCTCAAGGACATTTTCAAGAAGAAGATCCTCCCCGAAGACTTCAGCATGTACCTCCACGTGCCCACCCGGACGGACCCGAGCATGGCTCCCGAAGGCTCGGAGAGCATGTACGTCCTGGTCCCGGTGGCCAACAACCAGAGCGGGATCGACTGGGAGAGTCACAAGGAGGAGTTCGCCCAGCGGATCCTCACCTTCCTGGAAGACTGGGGGCTGGACGGGCTGAAGGAGAACCTGGAGGTTCTGCACCTCTTCACGCCGGACGACTTCGCCAGCGAGTTGAACGCGTTCCACGGCAACGCTTTCGCCATCGTCCCCAAATTCACCCAGACCGCCTGGTTCCGGCCCCACAACCGAAGCGAGGACGTGGACGGCCTCTACCTGGTGGGGGCCGGGACTCATCCCGGAGCCGGCGTGCCGGGGGTCTTCCTCTCCGCCGAGGCCACCTACCACTCCATCGCCCAGGACCTGGGCCTGGAGGCACAGTGGGACTGGGACGAGACGGGTCGGGTGGGCCTCCCGGAGGACGAGCTGGAGGAGATCCTGGGCGCCCTGAACGAGAGGATGGAGGCGGCGGCTGGATAG
>CAZZEL010000040.1:0-8938 GCA_964652625.1 uncultured Gemmatimonadaceae bacterium | reverse complement strand
TCCAGGAGAAGGGCCTTTCCCATCTCCCCGAAGAGGGCTTTCACCCCCAGGCTGGGGACCGGGATCACGGTGGGTCGGTTCAGCACCCGGCCCAGGACGTCGGTGAAGGTAGCGTTGGGCACGGGGTGAGGCGCCGTGGCGTTCACCGGCCCCCGAAGTTCCGGGGTCCGGAGGGCGTGGTAGATGAGGGCCACGTGGTCGTCCAGGTCGATCCAGCTCATGTACTGCTTTCCGGATCCCAGGCGACCGCCAATCCCCACCTTGAACGGCAGGAGCATGGTGCCCAGGGCTCCCCCCGCCGGAGTCAGGACCACTCCCGTCCGGAGGGTCACCACCCGGATGCCCCCTCGCCGGGCCGGCACGGTGGAGGCCTCCCAGGCCCGACAGACCTTCGGGAGGAAGCCCTTCCCGGCCGAGGCCTCCTCGCTGAGGATCTCCGCCCCCCGGTCCCCGTAGAAACCCACGGCGGAGGCCGAGACCAGGACGCCCGGCTTCCGGCCCAGGCCGGCCAGAGCCCGGGCCAGGACCTCCGTTCCCTTCTCCCGGCTCTCCATGATGGCCTTCTTCTTGTCCCGGGTCCACCGGAGGCCGAAGATGGGCTCCCCGGCCAGGTGCACCACGCCGTCCAGCATCTCCAGGCCCTCGGTGTCCACCCTTCCCCCTTCGTAGTCCCAGAGGATGTCTCCCTTCCCTTCTCTCCGGGAGATCCTCAGGACCGTGTGTCCGCCGGTGGTCAGGAGGTGGGTGAGGGCCTCACCGATGAGACCGGTGCTCCCGCTCACCGCCACCGTCAAAGGTTCACCCTGGCCGTACCTGGCGTGGAGATCCAGGTCGTGGCGGAGGCGAGCATGGCGGAAGGCGAAGAGGCGCTGCAGCTCCTTCTCTCCGAAAGCCTCTCCCAGGATCTTGCCCGCCGCCCCCAGGGGAGGCTCCCACTCCACCTCGTCTTCCATGACGCAGCCCCCGTCCTCCGCCGGGAGGAAGCGGTGGGAATGGACCCACCTCTTGAAGGGCCCCGAGCGCTGCTCGTCCCGGAAGAGCTCTCCCTCCAGGAAGGCCGTGTGCTGGATCTCCCACTTCACCTGAGCCGGCCCCTCCTTGATGCCCAGGAGAATCCGTCCGCCGTCGTCCATGCCTCCTTCCCGCTCCAGCACCCGGACGGAGGCCCAGGGCGGGGTCAGCCGCTCCAGGGCGCCGGGGCGCCGGTGCCAGTCGAAGACCTCCTCCACGGAATAGGGGAGCCGGGAACTGTAGCGGAAGAGGGGCATGAGATCACTCCTTAGCCGAAGCGGTCCATGTAATTTGACAGCTTGATTTTACGTCTTGTGGACGCAGAGGTCATGGAGCGGACCTTCCCGAAGACGGGCCGTTCCGGCCAGCCCCGGTCGTAGCGGCCCAGACACCAGAAGATGCCGCTGTAGGAGTTGGGATCCCGGCCGTCCACCGCATAGCGGTCGTTCAGCTCCATCATCACGTCCAGGGCGTCCCGGGGCGAGGGGGACCATTCCAGGATCTTCTTTCCCCAGAGCATCCGCAGGTAGTTGTGGATGACCCCTTCCTCCAGGAGCTGGCGCTGAGCGGCGTTCCACAGGGGGTCGTGGGTCTCGGCATCCCGGAAGTCCTCCAGGCTGTAGAGGTAGGGCCGCTGGTCGGCCTCGTGCTTTTCCAGGGTCTCCCTGGCCCATTCGGGCAGGGACTCGTAGTCGGTGTAGTCATCCCTCCTGGCGCTCATGTTGAAGCCCAGCTCCCGCCAGGTGACGAGCTGATCCAGGAACGCCTCGGCCCCTTCTCCCATTCCCCACCACCCTTTCCGGGCCCCGTCGACATTCCCGGAGACCCGATTCGGGGTCCAGCCCTCCCGGTCCGCCACCTCCTGGAAGATCTGGTGACTGGAGAGGGTACCGAAGTGAAGATACGGTGAAAGGCCGCTGGTGGTTTCCTCGTCCGGGTGCCGGCTTCCCTCGGCGTACCGGGACAGGCCATCCTCCAGGAAGGCGGTCAACCTCTCACGGGCCGAGGCCGTGGTCCCTGGGTAAGGCACGGGGGGAACCGAGGAATCCAGGGGCAGCTCGTCCAGGGCCTCGCCGGATCCGGCCAGGAGCGCCCCGGAGGCCGGCGTCCACCTCTTCCGGACGTCGGCCAGGAGGCCTTCCCCGGCCTCGGGTAGATCTCCCCCCCGGAGGGGATCCGGAGCCGGTTGCTCGGGCAGGTGGTCCGGAAGGGTCCCCTGCAGGAACCGTCGGAAACTGTAGGCGGTCTTGTACATCTGGTCCGGCGACCGGAGGGGAAGAAGACCGTTGGAATCCACCAGGTCGAGACGAACGTCCAGGGCACGTCCCCCCGCCGCCACCATCTCTGGCAGAAAGAAGGAGGGGAAGTCGTCGGCCACCACCAGGACGGCCTCCCTCCCCAGGGCCGAGAGGAGGCCCTTTCCCGACCCTGGTTCTCTCTCCACGAAGGGGACGTGCAGGACCGGCCCGTCCGCCAGCTCCTGGTGCCGTTCCTCCATCCCCTGGAGGAGGAACCGGTGCAGCCGGTGACTGGCGTAGGGGTAGTCCAGCCGGAGGGCCTCCAGAATCACCAGGGGCTTGCCCCTCTCCCGGGCCACGTCCGCCGCGTGTTGGAGGGCGAAGTTCCAGCCCAGGCGACGGAAGGCCGTCATCCAGTACAGGACGAAGGCACCCTGGGGATTGGGTTCCTCGTCGTTTCCCCGTCGGACACGAACCTCGGGTACGGTGCTCATGGACCTGGGTACACGTCAGCCTCCGGCCGCGGTCCTTTCATCAGCCCAGCAACCACCAGGCGGCCAGGGAGGGGAGGAGGAGAACCGGGAGGTTGTCCGTGCCGTGGGAGCTCACGGCCTCGGCCAGGGCTCCCACGAGGCCGCAGATTACGGCGGCCCCCGCAGCCGGGAGGGGAGGAAGGCCGAGGAGGAGAAGAGCCACCCAGGCCCCCCCGCTCCCTGCCACCAGCACGGCGGCGCTGCCCTCCAGGGAGCGTCGGGGGCTGGTGGTGCCGGCCAGGGGCGAGACGTAGCGGTGCCGGCCCCATCGCCCCCCCACCATCTCGCCGGCGGCGTCCCCCCACCCACAGACCAGGTAGCCCACCACGGCGAAGGACCCCACCAGAAGGAGGCTGAGAAACCCGCCCAGAGCCGTGGCCACCAGGGGCAGGAAGACGTAACGGCCCTCCGCCGCTCCGTCCTCGGGACGAGCCAGGGCATCGTAGAGAAAGGAGCCGGCTCCCCGGAGAGCGGACAGGAAGATGAGAAGGGTCACCACCCCTCCATAGACCGTCACGCCCCAGAACCCTCCCAGGAGCTGGGCGGGCACGGCCCCGGTGAAGATCAGGACGTGGAGGGCCTTCCGGGCGGCGGGCCCTCCTCGGTCAGTCCTTTCCGATTCCATGGTCACGGCGCCGGGGAAACCGCTCCAGCGGGAAGAGCCGGGTGAGGACCCGGAGGAACTCTTCCTCGAACCTCTCTCCCTTGGCCACCACTCCCGAGGCGTGGGCCCGAATGTCCCGCTCCTCTTCCCGGCCGAGCTCCTCGTCTGTGTAGATCACCACCGGCACCGCCACGTCCCGGGGCCGGTCCCGGAGCCGTTCGAGGAAGCTCACGCCGTCGTCTCCAGCCACCAGAATACTCACCACCACCACGGGGATGTCCCGGAGATGGTGGTCGTCCTTGAGGGCCTTCAGGGCCTCCCACCCCGTCATCCCCGGCATCATCAGGTCCAGGGTGATGAGATCCGGAGACTCCCTTCGGGCCCTCTCCAGGCCTTCCCGGGCCGACCGGGCCGTGAAAACCCGGCAGCCCAGATCCTCAAGGAAGTGGCTCATGAGGAGGCGGCTGTCCGGGTCGTCGTCCACCACCAGGACCGTCTCCAGGGCCCGGTCTGCCGGGCTCCTTTCCACGGCCTCGTCCGAGCTCTGGCCCTCCTCCTGCCGGGTCCTTTCTCGCCGGGTCTTCCTACCCCGATCGTCGCCCGGGATCCGTCCCGGGACCCCTCCCGGGGAGCTCCCCTCACCCGGCTCCTCGTGGTGCTCCCGGCGGGTCTGGTCCAGCACGATGGTGAAGACCGATCCCTTCCCCACCTCGCTTTCCACCTTGAGGTCATAGCCCAGGAGCTGGCAGATGGATCGGGAGATGGTGAGCCCCAGGCCCGTGCCACCGTACTTCCGGGTGGTGGTGCCGTCTGCCTGCTGGAAGGCCTCGAAGATGGCCTGGAGACGTCCCGGGGGGATCCCGATGCCCGTGTCCCGCACGGCGATGGTGTCCGGTGTGCGGCCGTCGCCCAGGGGACTCACCTCCACCGTGACCTCTCCCTCCTCGGTGAACTTGAGGGCGTTGCCCAGGAGATTGATGAGGATCTGTTTGAGCTTGCCCGGATCCGTCTCCAGGTGGGCAAGACCCTCTGGCACCCTTCTCCTCAACTCCACGGGCCGCTCTTTGACCTGCCCTTCCATCTGGGCCAGGGTCTCGGCGATGAGATCCTCCAGGTCCACGGGCTCCAGGTCCAGCTCCATGCGCCCACTCTCGATCTTGGCCAGATCCAGGACCTGGTTGATGAGATCCAGGAGGTGCTTCCCGTTGGCGGCGATTCGCTCCAGGAAGCCCAGCTCCTGTCGGGCCATGGTACCGCTCCGGTTCTTCCGGAGGATGTTCGTGAAGCCGATGACGGAGTTCAGGGGCGTGCGGAGCTCGTGGCTCATGTTCGCCAGGAACTGGCTCTTGGCCTGGTTCGCCCGCTCCGCCTCCTCCTTGGCCATGCGCAGGGCCACCTGGGTTCTCCGTCGGGCCGTCACGTCCTTGCTGAAGACGGCCACCCCGGTGATTCCCGCCGCTTCCCGGATGGGGTTGAAGAAGAGCTCGTAGCTTCGGAGCTGTCCCCCCATCTCCTCGTCCCTGAGCTCCGAGAAGGCCTCCCCGCGGAGGGCCCGGCGGTACATCTCCCGGTACCAGCCGGCGTCCCCTTCCGCCATGACCGTCTCCGGATCGTCTCCCACCCTGGGCTCCCGTCCCGTTCGGGCCTCCAGGGCCATGGAGAAGGCGGAGTTGAAGGTGATGAGTCTCAGGCTCCGATCCACGGACCAGATGGCGTCCCCGGTGTTCTCCACCAGGGCCTGGAGGTTGGCCTGGAAGGCCTCCAACTCCCGCCGGGCCTCCTCACGCTCCGTGATGTCCCGGAAGATGCTCCGGGTGGCCACGGCTTCCCCGTCCTGGAGTCGGGCGTTCGCGCTCCCGGAGCACCGGACCACCCGTCCGCTCCGAGCCAGGAAATCCACCTTCATCTCCGGAAGGCTCTCCCCCTCCAGGACTCTCCGGAAGTCCCTCCTGCAGCGCTCCCGGCAATCCGGATGGACGATATCCCAGAAGGTCAGGTCCTCCAGGTCCGAATCGTCGTAGCCCAGGACTGCCTTCCACGCCCGGTTCACATAGAGGAACCGGCCCTCCGGGTCCACGCTCTGAATGAGGTCATGGGCGTTGTCCAGGAAGTCCTGAAGGCGCTCTTCACTCTCCTGGAGCACCCGCTCCGCCTTGCGCCGGACGTCGATCTCCCGGGCCAGGGCCGAGTTGGCCTCCCGGGTGGCCTCCGCGGCATCCTCCTCCCGCCGGAAGGTCACGTAAACGTTGGCCAGGAGTCCGATGAGCACCGAGGCATAGCTCAGGGTCTTCAGGAGATGGGCCCCGTCGAAATCGGCGTCGTGAAACCGGGCCGAGAAGGGCATGTAGGCTCCGTGGGCCATCACGGAGATGATGAGGCAGACCACGAGCCAGTTCTCGAAGGAATCGAACCGCCAGTGCCCCTTGGCCAGGTATCCGGCCAGGGCCAGGAGGAAGAGGAAGGCAGGGAAGAGCTCGGCCGGGTGATGGAGCGTCTGGGCCGGATAGAAGGCCTGGCTCACACCCAGGGTGTCGAAGAAGACGACGAAGAGCCCCAGGATGAGAAGCGTGAGTGCAGCGGCCGTGGCGTAGACCGGGATCTCCCGGATCTCCTCCCCTTCGGACCCCCGGCTCTCCTGCCGCCAGGCGAGCCAGCTCACCAGGAGGAAGAGGGAGAGGAAGGTGGCCGATGCCGTGAAGCTCCAACTCCCGATGTCACGGAGCTCGGCCCGGGACCAGTCTCCGCCGAGTCCGGCGGCGCTCACGGCGTGGAAGGTGTCCAGGACCGCCGTACCCAGGAAGCCCGTGCCGATGAAGAGGTAGGTTCCCGTCTTCTTGCTGTAGAACCGGACCAGGGCCAGGGCCCCTACCACGAAGGCCAGGAGGAGGGAGGCGGTCTGGAAGACGATGCCAAGGGAGGGTCCGGACATCCAGGAGGTCCGGGCGGGACCGAAGGCTCCCACGAAGAGGAGCACGAAGACGAAGAAGTAGAGCGTGATCCTCTGGGCCGTCCGGTCCCCCTTCAGGACCCTGGGGGGTCCCAACTCCTGCAGAGAAGGGCCGCCGCTGCCTCCCTGTCGCCGCGGCGCACCTCCCCTTCCCTCTACTCGGTCTGGTTCAGCCACCGGGCGATCGTGTCCAGAAGAAGGGAATCGTCGACGATGGGCTTGGCGAGGTAGTCGTTGAATCCGTGGTTCAGGTACTTCTCCCGATCGCCGGCCATGGCATGGGCCGTGAGGGCAACCACCGGGACGTCCTTCAGGGCCTCCACCTCACGGATCTTCTCCAGGACCTCCGTCCCGTCCATCTCCGGCAGGGAGATGTCCAGGAGGATGAGATCCGGGGGCTCCTGGGGCAGCCCCTCCACCGCCTCCACCCCCGTCTCGTACTCGGTGATCTCGTACCACTCCTCCAGGAGGGCCTGGACCAGAAGCCGGTTGTCCGGGTTGTCCTCCACGACGGCGATCTTGCGCTTCATGAGTTCATCCTCTCCACGAGGCGCCGAAGCTCCTGGACGGCGTCTCCGTGGGCCTGCTCCACGGACGGGACCAGGTCCCGAAGGCCCTCCATATCCTCCCTCTCCGCCGTAATCTCGGCCTTCTCCGTCAACTTCTGAAGGCGAACTGCCCCTACGTTTCCGGCAGAGGACTTCAGGGAGTGGGCTCCGGCCTCCACCCTTCCCGCATCCCCGGACGCCAGCCCGTCACGAATCTGTTGCAGCCGATCGCCACTGTGGTCCAGGAAGAGCTCGATCATCTTCCTGGGCAGCTCCTCGCCACCCCATTCCCTCAGGCGCTCGATGGCCCCTTCGTCCACGATGGGCAGATCGTCCATGGCCTCTCCTTTCCCGGGCGTCCCCTCCGGCCTCAGGCTCCTCCGGTGGCGGCGGACCGGAGAACCTTCACACCCTCCTCCGCCCCCTCCGGGTGGTTGAACACGGCCGACCCCGCCACCAGCACCCGGGCTCCGGCCCCCACGAGCTCCGGAGCCGTGGTGGCGTCCACCCCCCCGTCCACCTGGATCAGCACGTCAGCCCCCCCTTCCTCATCCAGGAGTCTCCGGGTCCGTCGCACCTTCTCCGTGGAGGTGGGGATGAAGGACTGACCCCCGAATCCGGGATTCACCGTCATCACCAGGACCATGTCCAGGTAGGCCACCACCTCCCCCAGGCTCTCCACCGGCGTGGACGGGTTCAGGGCCACACCGGCCCGGGCACCCAACTCCTTGATCCGGGCCAGGGTCCGGTGAAGATGGGGGCAGGTTTCCTGGTGCACCGTGAGCCAGTGGGCTCCGGCCTCCACAAAATCCCCCAGGTAACGATCCGGAGCCTCGATCATGAGGTGCACGTCCACCGGAAGCTCCGTGGACTTCCGCACCGCCTTCGTCACCCCGGGGCCGATGGTGATGTTCGGCACGAAGTGGCCGTCCATGACGTCCACATGAATCCAATCGGCCCCGGCCCGGCCCACCCGCTCCACGTCCTCGGCCAGGCGACCGAAATCCGCGGAGAGGATGGAGGGTGCCAGAAGTACATTCGCCATCATTCCTCCCGTACCTTCGCCATCAGCGCTTCCACCCGTCCGTCCTCAACCCCGCCGCCGGGACAGGGTCCGGACACCCTTCGGGCCGCCCACCAGGACTTCCCGTGCCATGCCCAGGAAGAGACCACTCTCCACGATACCCGCTCGGGCCTGCAGGGCAGCCTCCAGGTCTTCGGGAGAGGAGATGCCCCCGAGAAAGTGGACGTCCAGGATGAGATTCCCGTTGTCCGTCCGGTAGGGCTCGCCGTCCCCGCCCATACGGAGCACGCCTCGTCCTCCCAACTCCTCCAGGACCGGAAGGTGGCTCTCCCAGCCGAAGGGAACCACCTCTACCGGAAGGGGCGAGCGGGATCCAAGCCGAACCACGATCTTCCTCTCGTCCACGATGATCAGAACGTGCCGGGTGGCCTGGGCCACCATCTTCTCCCTCAACAGGGCTCCCCCCAATCCCTTGATGAGGTCCAGGTTGGGATCCACCTCGTCGGCTCCGTCCACCGTGAGATCCAGAGTCCCGACTCCCTCCAGGGTTCCCAGGGGAATCCCCAGGTCCCTGGCGACCCGTTCGGTGCTCAGGGAGGTGGGCACCCCCACCATCCCCTTCAGCTCCCCAGCCTTCACCCGGCGGCCCAGGGCCCTGAGAAAGTGGGCTACCGTGCTACCGGTGCCCAACCCCACCCGCATCCCTTCCCTCACGGCTCCGGCGGCTTGTTCTCCCGCCGCCGCCTTCTCCTCCTCCGACGGGGCCGAGGCCTCACCGACCTCCGCCTTCTCCCGGTGGGGACCGGCGACCTCCTGGTTCCACGCCCTGTTCTCCGGCGAACCGCCGACCATGACCACCTCGGGTTCCGGGAAGCTTCCTGGACCTCCGCTGCGGGGCCCGGACGCCGGAAATGTAGGGATGGCCCAGAGGGGCTGCCAGGGGCCCGGCCTGGGCCTCCGCCGTCAGAAGCGCCTTCGGAGAAACAAGCCCCATGCGGCGCCACGTTTCTTCCGACATCACCCGGCCCACCGG
>CAZZEL010000039.1:0-31501 GCA_964652625.1 uncultured Gemmatimonadaceae bacterium | reverse complement strand
CGTCCCTACCGCCAGGTTGAGGGCCGGAAACGTCGGGGCCCGCTCATGTCGCAGAGCTCGGTGGGCTCGGTGCCGGGGATGTAGAGTTCGGTGTAGGCACGCTCCTGGGGACACCAGGGGGAGGCCAGGAGGCCGGTCTTGGCGTCCACTTCCCGGGTGATGAGGCCCTCGGGAATGGGCCAGGCGTCGGGGATGGGCAGCAGGTAGCCCCGGATCTCCTCCGGCTCCTCGGCGGTCCCCAGGGAATCCGTGGCCGCCTGCAGGGAATCGGCTCCCTCTTCGGCCCCGGCGGTCCCGGCCCCGTAACCCCGGGCTCGGAGGACCGAATCCGCCTGGGCCCGGCTCACGTCACCGTAGTAGACCCGGCGCATGAACCGCCCCCAGACCGGGGCCGCGTCCCCTCCTCCTGTGGCCCGCTCCCAGATGGTCTGGGGCTGGTCCCTGCCGAACCAGACTCCGGCCATGAGGTTCGGGGTCACGCCCATGAACCAGACGTTCGTGCCCTCGTTCGTCGTCCCCGTCTTTCCCGCCGCCGGAATCTCTGCAGGAAGCTCGCCCCGGATCCGCACCGCCGTGTAGGCCGTGCCCTGGTTCACCACGTCCTCCAGCATGGAGACCATGATCCGGGCGTTGAGGGAGTCCAGGACCTGGGTCCGCTCCGGTTGGGGTTCCCACAGGACTTCCCCATCCGGGCTCAGGACCCGGAGAATGGAACGGGGCCGGGTTCGGATCCCCAAAGTGGCGAAGGTGGCGTAGGCCTCGGCCATCTGGAGGGGAATGACCTCCACCGCACCGATGGCCGTGGAGGGGAAGCGCTCCACCTCGGTGCGGATCCCCATGCGCTGAGCGGTCTGGGCCACGGTCTCCAGGCCCACCTCAAGCCCCAGCTTGATGGCGATCATATTGATGGAGCGCCGGAGTCCCTCCCGAATGGTGATGGGTCCCAGGAACTCGTCGGTGAAGTTCTCCGGCTTCCACTCCTCGCCACTGGTCTGGGGGAGGATCACGGGTCCGTCCACCAGGATGTGGGAGGCGGGGATCCCGCTGGTAAGCGCCGAAGTGTAGACGAAGGGCTTGAAGGCGGAGCCGGGCTGGCGGAGCGCCTGGGTGGCCCGGTTGAACTTGGAATGGCGGAAGTCCCTGCCACCGATCATGGCCCGGACGGCCCCGGTATGGGGATCCAGGGCGACGAACATGCCCTGGAGATAGGGGGTGTTGGTGCCCTCGAAGGGATCGGTTTGGTCGGCATACTCCTCGTAGAGGGGATGCTCGTAGCCGGGCCGGGCCTCGATGTCGGCCCAACCCTCTTCCATGGAGACATGGGCCGCCTCCTGCATCTCCATGTCCAGGGTCGTATAGACGATGAGGCCGCCGGAGTAGAGCTTGTCGCCGAACCGGTCGTCCAGCATCTGTCGGACCCACTCCTGGAAGTAGGGGGCGATTCCCTCACCCAGCTGGGCCCGGGATTCGGGCAGGGGCCAGGCCTTCCATCGCTCCGCTTCCTCCTCCTCGAGGTAGCCCTGGCGGGCCATGAGCTCCAAGACCAGGTTTCGCCGCTGCCGGGCGTTCTCCGGGTTCTTCAAGGGGTTGTAGCGGGCCGGACGGTTCGGGATGGCCGCCAGCATGGCGCCTTCGGCCACGTTCAGCTCCGTGGCGTTCTTGCCGAAGTAGTTCCGGGACGCCGTCTGGATGCCGTACCAGCCCCGATCGTAGTTGATCTGGTTGATGTAGGCTTCCAGGATCTGGTCCTTCGTGTAGGTGCGCTCCAGGGCCAGGGCCACCTGGAGCTCCTTCAGCTTCCGGGTGATGCGCTTCTCGAAGCCGATGGTCTGGGCGAACATGTTCCGGGCCAGCTGCTGGGTGATGGTGCTGCCCCCGCCTCCGGCGAAGGAGCGGTTCAGCAGGACCCGGATGGCCGATCGGGCGATCCCACGGGGATCCACCCCGTTGTGCCGGTAGAAGCGCTTGTCCTCGATGGCGATGAAGGCCTGGGGCACGTGATCCGGCAGGGCCTCGATGGCCACCGGGGTGCGCCGCTCCAGCCCGATCTCGGCGATGAGCCGACCGTCGTGGCTCAACAGCTTGCTGGTCTGCTCCGGCTCCCAGGTGGAGATCTGGGCGATGGACGGGCAGTCGACGCACAGGTTCTGCCAGGCCCCCCAGGCCCCGCCCACGGCGCCGAAGAGGAAGAACGCCATGGCCAGGAGGAGGAGACGGGACCAGTCCCACGCACCCCGCCGGTCCGTGCGGAGGCCGTTTCCCCCGTCGCTGCCGCCGGGCTCCTCTTTCTCCGGGGCGCCGTCGTCCGGGCTCTTCTCCCCCCGACCGCTCTTGTCGCCTCGGCTGGCCTGATCGCCCTTGAATGAGAGCATGGTCTTTCTCTGGCTGAACGTCCCCAACGCCTCGAACGTCCCCCCCCAGGTCATACGTCCCCTGAGGGGATTGGGGAGCAACTCTCGTACCCGGGGACGTGGGAGGCAAGTAGTAGGAGGCAACGCGTCCTGGCATCGCCTTGTCCGGACGGTTCCCTTCGGATTCCCGTTCTCTCCCACGGAGCCCTGAAAGGGCCTGCGGACGGGTCCATCCGGGCTTCCCGGGCCCCAAGATCCCTGGCACGTCCCTGGGTCCTACACTCCCCGTCCCCCCTCGGATCCGGGGTGGGCGGGCTGTGGCCATGTCCTCTCGTTTCGCATCACGCCGGCCCGTTTCGGGGCAGCGAATCAGGTGCGGTGGGCTCGATACGCCCCTCCGGCGGCCCCTGGACGTATTCCGGAGGATGCCGGATGTCCTCGGGCGGCTCAGGTTCTTGACCCGGCTGGGGCGTTGGTTCACTCTAAGAGGTCTTGCCGAAGCCGCCCGTCTCCCCTCCGGGGCGACCGCCAGGGGAAGGACGGAACCGGGTAGCGGCCGCAACCACGGGAATGCCCATGAAACAGACGCCGGATCGGGTCGACAAGCCCTGGGGTTACGAGCTCATCTGGGCGCACACCCCGGAATACGTGGGGAAGATCCTGCACGTGAACGCCGGGGAGTCCCTCTCCCTCCAGTACCACGAGGTGAAGGACGAGACCATCTTCCTTCTCACCGGGAGCATGCGTTTCCAGGTGGGGAGCTCGGAGGAGGATCTCCGGGATGTCTCCCTCCAGGCCGGGGAAGCCTTCCACATCGAGCCCGGGACCATCCACCGTATGGAGGCGGTGACGGACTGCGATATCCTGGAGGCCTCCACGCCCCACCTGGACGACGTGGTGCGGATCCGGGATCGCTACGGGAGGATTCCCGGGACCTGATCCGGGACCCCCCCTTTCTCCTGACTGTCGTCCGGCTCCTCCTCGTCCTCGTCCCCGTCGCCCTCCGTGTCGCCCTCCGTCATGTCCGCCACCGTGTACCTGGGCCTGGGCTCGAACCTGGGGCGACGCCGGGACCATCTCCGGCAGGGGGTCCGGGCCCTGGTGGCCGGAGGAATGGAGCCGGGCAGGCTCTCATCCGTGGTGGAAACGCCGCCCCTGGGGTATGAGGATCAACCGGCGTTCCTGAACCTGGTGATGGAGGGAAGGTGGGGGGAGGGCCCTGGCCCTCTCCTGGAGCTCATGATGGACGTGGAAGCCCGGGAGGGTAGGATCCGCTCCTTTCCCAACGCCCCCAGGACCCTGGACGTGGATCTCCTCTTCTTCGGGAGGCGAATCATCCGGGCTCACGGGCTTCGGGTGCCTCATCCCCGCTGGCGGGTCCGGAGCTTCGTGGCCCGGCCCCTGGCGGAGATCGCCCCGGACCTGGTGGATCCCGAGACGGGTTGGAGGGTGGAAGAGGTGGTCCGGACCTGGCCCATGGAGCCGGAGGAAGTCCGTCTCCTGCACGACGAGTCGTTCGACGAGTGGTTCGAGGAGCTGTTCGAGGTGTTCTCCGAGGAAGGACGATGATGATGTTTGCTGCCGCAGCACTGGCTCTGGCCCTCTCGGCCTGCGGGGGTCCGCCCCCGGACACGACCCTGGTCCTCTCCTCCGACCCGGACCTCCGGGACCGGGTGGCCGAGCTTCTTCCGAAGCTCTCGGAACGGGCGGGGATGGAGCTGGTCCGACCGGTTCGAGTGGAGCGCCGGTCCCGGGGAGACCTGGAGGACTACCTCCTCTTCAAGCTGAATGAGGACCTGTCCCCGGAGGAGTCGGAGTACCTCACGGAGAGCTACGCCCTTTTGGGGCTGGTGGAGGAAGGTCTTGATCTCCGGGAGATCCTCCTGTCCGTCTACAACGAGCAGGTGGCGGGCTTCTACGACCCGGATTCCACGGCTCTCTTCGTCATGGACGACATGCCGGTGGAGACGCTGGAAACGGTCATGATCCACGAGCTGGTCCACGCCGTGCAGGATCAGGGGGCCAACCTGGACTCCCTCACGGCCGAGGACCGGGGCAACGACCGGCAGGCTGCGGCCCAGGCCGCCATCGAAGGACACGCCACCCTCATCATGCTGGAGTACATGGCCGAGGAGCTCCGTGGCGAGCCCATGGACCTCTCAACCCTGCCGGACCTGTCCCAGCGCATCGGCCCGGCCCTGGAGGGGCTCCGGAACCAGTACCCGGCCCTGGCCTCGGCGCCGGCCATCATCCAGGAATCCCTCCTCTTTCCCTACCTGGAGGGAGCCGCCTACGTGGCGGCCCTGTGGCAGACCCACGAGAACCGGCCTCCGCCCTTCCAGGCCTTTCTCCCCCAATCCACCGAACAGATCCTGGACCCGGACCGGGCCTGGGGCCCAGGAGAGGATGCTCCCACGGAGCTGGACATCCAGGTCCCGGCCACCCACGGGATCCTCTACCAGAACACCCTGGGACAAGCGGAGCTGGGGATCTTCCTGGAGGAGCACCTGGGCTCCGGGAGCCGAGCCCTGGCCCGGGGCTGGGACGGGGATCGTTACCTCCTCCTCCGGACACCGGAAGGGGACCACGGGCTGGTCTGGGCCAGCGTCTGGGACGGTGAGGAGGAGCGGGACCGCTTCAGCGAGGCGGTGCACGAGATCCTGGACGGCCTTCCCCGCTCCGCCCGCCTGGAGAAGGTGGAGCTCTTCGGACGACCCGGAGCCGTCCTGCGTGTGGGCCTCCCACCCGCTCTGGCCCTGGACATCCATGAGGGAACGGGGCGCTGAGCTCCTTTTTCCTGCCCATGTCACCCAATCCGCGTCACCCCACCCGTGTCACAGAACGAGGGCGCTGAGAGAAGGACAAGCATCATGCTCCTGGAAGACACCATCGATGTACAGGCCGGCGGCAGGGCCCGAGGCTACACCATCCGGGTCCGAAGCGGCCTCCGCCGGGCCCTCCCCCAGCTCATCCAGGGCCACCTGAAGGCCCACCGATACGCTGTCATCGCCGACGAGCGGGTGGCGGATCTCTACGCCAGGGAGATCGTCGAGAACCTGGTGGGAGGAGAGCGGGAAGCCCACCTCTTCACCTTCCCTCCCGGGGAGGCCTCCAAGACCCGGAAGGAGTGGGCCCGCCTCACCGACGAGATGATCCGGGCCGGCTTCGGGCGGGACAGCGCCGTCATCGCCGTGGGGGGCGGGGTGACCGGGGATCTGGCGGGCTTCGTGGCCGCCACCTTCATGCGGGGCCTGCCGTTCGTCCAGGTGCCCACGAGCCTGGTGGCCATGATCGATTCCTCGGTTGGAGGGAAGACGGGGGTGGACGTTCCCGAGGGCAAGAACCTGGTGGGCGCGTTCCACTCCCCCCGCCTGGTGGTGGTGGACCCGGAGGTGGCCGTAACCCTGCCCGGGCCCCAGCGAGCCCAGGGCCTGGCCGAGGCCGTGAAGCACGGGGCCATCCTGGATCCCGTCTACCTCTCGGACCTGGAGAGCGACATCCCCTGCGTCATGCAGGGAGAAGTGGGGGCCACGGGACGGGTCGTCCTCCGCTCCATCGAGATCAAGGCGGAGGTGGTGAGCAAGGACGAGCGGGAGTCGGGACTCCGGCAGATCCTCAACTTCGGGCACACCCTGGGGCACGCCGTGGAGGCCGCCGGGAACTACAGCCTGGGCCATGGGACCTGCGTGGCACTGGGGATGATCATGGAGGCACGACTGGGGGAGAGCCTGGGGGTGACGGCGAAGGGAACCTCGGAGCTCCTCACCCGCCTGGTGGAGCTCATGGACCTGCCGACGACGCTGCCTCCGGAGCTCTCCCCGGGGACGATCCTGGGCTTCACCCGGTCCGACAAGAAGGGTCGGGGAGGCCGGCCCCGCTACGTCCTCCTCTCCCAGGCCGGCAAGGTGGCGGAAGGGGAGGGATGGACCCGTGAGGTTCCGGAGAAAGCCGTCCTGGAGGTTCTGAGTGAGGCCAGTTCCTGAGGGGGCCGGAAGTTCCAGGTTTTTCAAGGCTTTACCTGCAGGAGAGGCCATTTGACGATCTCCGCCCCGGGGCTCCATATTGGTTTCTTCCTCTGGACTTCCTTCGGGAGGCGCCATGGCGCTGAATGAGCGCGTGGAAGGCATGACCGTCGCAGCAGCGTTGGCCAATCGGGCCACCCGGGATCCGGAGGGGGTTTTCCTCCTTCACGGGGACACGTCCACCTCCTTCGGTGAGGTGGAGACCCGGGCCGATGCCCTGGCCGCCTCCCTCCACTCCCTGGGCATTGAGGCCGGAGACCGGATCGCCCTGGTCCTGCCCCCCTGTCCCGAGTTCGTGGTGGCCATGTTCGCCGCCGCCAAGCTGGGAGCTCTCATCGTTCCCCTGAATCCCCTTCTTACGAAGCTGGAGCTCCAGTACATGCTCCGGCACTCGGAGACGGCGGCGGCGGTGACCGTGGAGGATTTCGATGGCCGGGACTACCTGGCGGTCTTCGATGATCTCATCGTGGAGCTTCCCGAGCTCCAGTACGTGGTGACGGTGGGCAAGGAAGATCTCTGGTACGACGACCAGATCTTCCAGTTCGAAGATCTGCTTTCCGCCGGGGAGGGAAGGAGCTACCCCGTGTGGGACATGGATCCGGCGGAAGACACCTTCGCCATCCTCTACACCGCCGGGACCACCGGGAAGCCCAAGGGGGTGGAGCTCACCCACGAGAACCTGCTCCGGGTCTCCGGGGCGACAATGCAGGCCATGGACATGAAGCCGGAGGACCGGGTGGTGGGCGTAACGGCCCTCTTCCATGTCTTCGGCCTGGGCCCGGGCATACTGGGGTCGGTCCTCTCCGGCTCGTCCCTCATCCTCCAGAGGAGCTTCGGAGGCGGTGAGACCCTGGATCTGGTGCAAGCCCACCGGGCCACGGTGCATTACGGCGTGCCGCCCCTCTTCGCCACCGCCCTCCACGAGCAGAGGGAGGTCCCCCGGGACCTCTCCTCCCTCCGGGTGGGTCTGGCCGCCGGGGGCCCCATGTCCGACGACCTGATCCGGGCCGTGGAGGAGGAGCTCTGCCCTACGCTCCAGGTGGGGTACTCCCTGACGGAGATGGCCTCGGTGGCCACCCTGACCCGTCCGGGAGATCCCCCGGAGAAACGGCGCCACACCGTGGGCCGCCCCCTTCCGGGGGTGGAGATTCTGGTGGTGGGCCCGGAGGGGGAGCCCCTTCCGGTGGAGAGTCTGGGGGAGCTGGCCCTTCGGGGGCCCGGTGTGATGAAGGGCTACCACCGGCAGCCCCAGGAGACCCAGAAGGCGAAGCGGGAAGACGGGTTCCTCCTTACCGGAGACCTGGGGGTGTTGGACGAGGAGGGCTACGTCCATTTGGTGGGACGGCGTCGTGAGGTTATCATTCGGGACGGATTCAGCGTGTACCCGCGGGAAGTGGAAGACCGGCTCCAAGCTCATCCGGCGGTCTGGGAGGCGGCGGTGGTGGGGATTCCCGACGATGTCCTCGGTGAAGCCGTGTGTGCCTGCATCGTCCCGGTCGAGGGGGCGATCGTCACCGGTCCGGATATCAAGGACTGGTGCAGGGTGGTGATGGCGGACTACAAGATCCCCGATCTGGTCCGTTTCCTCGACAAGTTTCCCCGAACGGGGGATGGAAAGCCACGACGGATCGAGCTGGCCCGCTCCATGCGAGCCCAGCTCGAGAGTCGGAAGGACTGAAGCCAGGCGACAGGGGGAGGGTCCCCCGGCCGGCCCATCGGTCCGAAGAGGCCCCTCCGACCCCTCCCAGGTCCCTTCCGGGAACCGGATCCCGGATACGAGCTGGGGGTGGGTGGAGAGGTCTTGTGGCATGCATGAACGACACGACATGATTGCTACGAGAACGGAGTACCTATGAGCTCGCCTCATTTTCAGGCCCCCCACAAAGGGGGGGTGCCCACCAATTCTCCCACCGCTCCCAACGCTGCCCTCCTCATCGACTTCGACAACGTCACCATGGGGATGCGCAGTGATCTGTCCAAGGAGCTGAACACCCTTCTCAACTCCGACATCATCAAGGGCAAGGTGACGGTGCAGCGGGCCTACGCCGACTGGCGCCGCTATCCCCAGTACATCGTGCCCCTCTCGGAGAACTCCGTGGACCTCATCTTCGCCCCGGCCTACGGGAGCTCGAAGAAGAACGCCACGGACATCCGCATGGCCATCGACGGCATGGAGCTCATCTTCCTCCGGCCCGAGATCGGCACCTACATCCTGCTCACCGGAGACAGTGACTTCTCCAGCCTCGTCCTGAAGCTGAAGGAGTACGGGAAGTACGTCATCGGAGTGGGCATCCAGGAGTCCAGCTCCGACATCCTCGTGCAGAACTGTGACGAGTACTACTCCTACACGTCCCTCACCGGCCTGAAGAAGACCACCGAGGCCAGCGACAAGGCCATGGATCCCTGGGTCCTGGTGGAGAAGGCCGTGGAACGCATGGCCTCCCGGAACGACGTCATGCGTTCCGACCGGCTGAAGCAGGTCATGATCGAGATGGATCCCAGCTTCGACGAGGGCAACTTCGGGTTCTCCAAGTTCAGCAAGTTCCTCTCCGAGGCCTCAAGCCGAAACCTGGTGAAGCTCAGGAAGCTGGAGAACGGCCAGTACGAAGTGAAACCCCCCAGGAACGGAAGAGGGGGTGAAGGGCCCCGGGCACGACCCGAGACCGGCCGGGAAGGCCGGGGCCGGCCCCGGCCCCAGAAAGGTCGGGAGCCGGCGGCGGAGAAGAAAGGGCCCCGGCCCGGAGAGAAGGAGAGAGAGAAGCCCGCCGGGAAGGCGGCCCCCGGACCGGTGAAGGAAGAGGCTCCGGCGGCCCAGGAAGGAGACCCCCTTCAGGCGGCCTACGACCTCATGCGCCGGTCCCTGACGGAGCTGACCTCCGGGTCCGAGGGCTCGGTCCGGGACTCGGACCTGAAGCGGAAGATGCTGGAGGTGAACCCGTCCTTCGACGAGGGAGAACTGGGCTTCGGGAAGTTCAGCCGGTTCCTCCGTCAGGCCCACGACCACGAGGTGGTGGACCTGGAGAAGCGGGAGGAGGGAACGTACCAGGTCTCGCCTCGGGGTCCCGAGGCCGGGGCTGCCCGGGAGGAAGAGGTCCGGGAGGCTCCAGGCCGTGTGAAGGAGGAGACCGGTGAGGAGCTGACGAAGGAGCTGGAGGAGAGACCGGCCAAAGAGCCGGCAGCCGCCGGGGCGACGCCCCAACCTTCCGAGACCCGGGGCGGCTCCGTGGGTCTCCGGCTCCGCCGGGGCGGAAAGAGCGGTGGCAAGAAGGGCGAGGAAGGGCCTCCGCCGCTCCTGGAGGGTCAGGTCGTGGCTCCCGGGGAGAAGGCCGAAGTCACGGCCCCCTCGGCCGAAACGCCGTCCACCGCTTCTGCTCCTCCGGCTCCGCAGGAGCCAAGCGGACAGGCGTCCCGGGAGGAGATGGAGCCGGGGGCCCTGGGGCTCCCCACGGACCGGACCGCCATGATCCGCTACCTGAGCAACAGCTACAAGGGCGTGGGGGAGAAGACGGCGGAGAAGGTGGTTGAGGCCTTCGGTGCCGATCTCTACGACATCCTCCAGAAGGAACCGGATCGTCTGTCGTCGGTGATTCCCACGAACCGGGCCGATCAGCTCCTGGAGGGCTGGAAGACGGACTTCCAGCGGCGCCTCCAGCGGGCGTACGAGGAGGAGAAGAAGGGGGAAGAGAAGGGCGGGAAGAAGGAGCAGAAGGAGCAGAAGGGGCAGAAGGAGCAGAAGGCGGAGAACAAGGAGAAGAGCCAGTCCCGGGGCCCCTCGGGATCCGGGAACGGAAAGAGCCGGAGCTCCAGTAGCGGCCGCCGGACCCGGAAGTCCGGCCGGAGTCGGACCCGGCGGTGAGGGGAACGACCCGGGGCGCCGCTTCCGGCACCACCTCGTCCTGGCCCTGGCAAGGAGGGGGTGAGGAGGAGCCCGGAGACGAACCCCTACCCCTGGAGCTCCTCCGGGGGGACGCGGCGGAGGTGGCCCGGGCCCTCCTGGGAGCTCGTCTCCGTTCCCGCATCGGGGGCCCGGAGGTCTCCGGAGTGGTGGTGGAGGCGGAGGCCTACACCGGACCGGAGGACGAGGCATCCCACGGGGCCGCCCGGACAGGCCGGACCCGGAGGAACAGGAGCATGTTCGGGCCTCCGGGCCGAGCCTACGTATACCGGAGCTACGGCGTCCACTGGTGCCTGAATGTGGTGACGGGCCCCCGGGACTTCCCCGCCGCCGTCCTGATCCGGGCCCTGGACCCCCTCACCGGCCAGGAGACCATGCGGCTGCGGCGGGAGGGGCGAACCCCCCTGTGCTCCGGGCCCGGGCGCCTCACCCAGGCCCTGGCCGTCACCGGCGAGCTGGACTCCCATCCCCTGGATCGCACTCCCCTGGAGCTCCTGCGAGGGTGGAGTGTGCCCGGCGACGCCGTGGACCGGTCCGGCCGGGTGGGGGTGAGCAGGGCTGCGGACCGGCTCCTGCGCTTCTACCTTCGTGGGCACCCGGCGGTGTCCCGGGCCCGGACGAGCCGGTGACATCATGCCCTTTCCACATTGCGCCCTTTGACGCGGCAGACGGCCTGGTCTCCGTCCCCTGACCCGGAGCTGGACACGGAATGAGCGACCCCACCTGGATTTCCCTGCTTCCCCCTCTCCTGGCCATCACCCTGGCCATCATCAGCCGCCAGGTCTACCTGTCCCTGGCCGGAGGGGTGTGGCTGGGCTGGACCATCATGGAGGGTTGGAACCCTCTGTCCGGGCTGGCCCGGGCCGTGGACGGATCGGTGGCCGTCCTCTCCAACGCCGGGGACGCCAAGGTCATCCTCTTCACCCTGGTCATCGGGGCCCTCATCGCCACGGTGGAGTCCTCCGGGGGGGTCCGGGGCTTCGTGAGCTTCCTGGAGCACCGGAAGTGGGTGGACACGCCACGGAAGGCCCGGATCCTGGCCTGGCTCATCGGAATCACCCTCTTCATCGAGTCCAACATCAACGTCCTGGTGGCGGGCTCGGTCTCCCGGCCCCTCTTCGACCGGTACAAGGTCTCCCGGGAGAAGCTGGCCTACATCATCGATTCGGCGTCGGCTCCCACCTGCATCCTCATTCCCCTGAATGCCTGGGGCGCCTACAACCTGGGTATCCTGGGAGGACTGGGTGTGGAGGATCCTCTCCGGGTCTTCCTCTCCGGCGTGGTGCTGAACTTCTACGCCATGACGGCACTGGCTCTGGCCCTGTTCACCGCCGTGACGGGCCTGAACCTGGGCCCCATGAGGAAGGCGGAGAAGCGGACCCGGGAAGGACAGGTCCTCTGGCCGAACGCTCAGCCCATGGTGGACGAGTCCATCCTCCGGCCCGAGCCCAACGAGAAGATCCCTCCCCGGGCCTTCAACATGATCCTCCCCATCGGGGTGATGGTCCTCATGATGCCCCTCTCCCTCTTCATCACCGGGAGTGGGGACCTCATGGAGGGGGACGGGGCCACCAGCGTCTTGTGGGCGGTCATGAGTGGCCTGGCCGTGGCCTGGATCCTCCTGCTGATCCAGCGGGGATCCTCCCTGGACGAGCTGACCCGGACGGGGCTGAAAGGGGCCGGAGGGCTGGTGCCCCTGGCCCTGATCCTCTTCCTGGCCCTGGCCCTGGGAGACGTGGCCGGGGAGCTGGGAACCGGCCGGTACGTGGCCCAGATCACCGAAGGGGTGCTGCCTCCCTTCCTCTTCCTGCCCCTGGTCTTCCTGGTGGGGGCCGGAATCGCCTTCTCCATCGGCTCCTCCTGGGGGACCTTCGCCATCATGCTTCCCATCGCCGTTCCGGCGGCGGAGGCCATGGGCTATCCCCTGGGCCCCTTCGTGGCCGCGTCCCTGGCCGGAGGAGTCTTCGGAGACCACTCCTCCCCCATCAGCGACACCACCATCATCTCCTCCATGGCCGCAGCCACGGACCACATCGACCACGTGCGGACCCAGCTTCCCTACGCCCTCACGGCGGGAACCGTGGCCACCGTGGGCTTCGCACTGACCGGCGCCACCCTGCTCTGAGCTTTCTCCCCTCCGGGGCCCTCGTGGCGAGTTGAACCAGCCCCGAAGCCGCCCTAGATTGCGCCCTGGTCTTATCCGATCATGCTGGCCGGGCCCGGTCCCCCCTTGGATCCGCAGGACGGGCTCGATCCTGGAGAACCGTGAGGGAGTGGAGCCTTGAACATCGTTGTGTGCATCAAACGGACCCCGGACACCGAGACCAAGATCCGGCTGGGAGACGACGGCAAGTCCATCGACCCCGGCGGCGTGAAGTACATCATCAGCCCCTATGACGAATTCGCCATCGAGGCCGCCCTCCAGGTCACGGAGGAGGGAGACGGCGGGGAAGTGACCCTGGTCTCCCTGGGGGGGGACGACACCCCGGAGACCCTTCGCCAGGGACTGGCCATGGGAGCCCACAAGGCCGTGCATCTCAAGGGAAACGCGGACCTGGACGGCCTGGCCACGGCCCGGGCCCTCCAGGCGGAGCTGGAGACCATGGACGTCCCCCTGGTTCTCTTCGGCATGAAGAGCGCCGACGTGGACCAGCAGCAGGTGGGTCCCATGGTGGCCACCCTCATGGACCGCCCCTGCGCCACCGGCGTCTCGGAGTTCGAGCTGGGGGAAGGAGTGGTGACCTGTCAGCGGGAAGTGGAAGGGGGCACCGAGGTCCTGGAGCTGGATCTTCCGGCGGTCGTCACCATGACGAAGGGCAAGGTTGAGCCCCGCTACGCCTCCCTGAAGGGGATCATGGCGGCCAAGCGCAAGCCCATGGAGGAGAAGGAGGCCCAGACCGGGGAGCCCCGCCTGACGGTGCGGAAGCTGGCCTATCCGCCGGAACGGCCCGAGGGCCGGGTCGTGGGCGAAGGTCCGGAGGCCGTGCCGGAGCTGGTGCGCCTCCTCCGGGAAGAGGCCAAGGCGCTCTAGCCCGCCGGCGGGTTTTCCGGGTCGCCGGACGACCGTGCCGCAGCCACCGAATCACCAGGGAATTCCGAATCAAGGGAGAGGGACATGGGCGACGTCCTCGCCATCGTTGAACAGAGAGAAGGAAGGCTCCGGGGGGTCTCCGGAGAAGTGGTCAGCGCCGCCGGGAAGCTGGCGTCGGGACTGGGGGGCTCGGTCCGGGCCCTCTTGGTGGGAGGTCCCGGCGCCGGGGAAGCCGCCGGAGATCTGGGCCGCTTCGGGGCCGAGACCATCCGGGTGGCGGAATCGGAGGATCTGGCGGCCTACAACCCCCAGGGATACGCCCGGGTGGTGGCCGACGAGATCCGCTCCGGGGACTTCGCCGGGGTCCTCTTCGCCGCCACCAGCCAGGGCAAGGATCTGGCTCCCCGGGTGGCGGCGCTCCTGGACGTGCCGCTGGCGTCCGACGTCACGGAGCTGGAGGTGGAGGAGGGGACGGTCATGGCCGTGCGCCCCGTCTACTCCGGGAAGGCCTTCGCCACCGTGGAATTCGGCGACTCCCCGGCCCTGGTGAGCATCCGTCCCAACGTCTTCGCCGCACAGGAGAAGGCGGGAGCCGGGACGGTGGAGACCTTCGAACCGGAGGGCGTCGACCCGGGCTCCTGGTCCGTTCGGCTGAAGGAGTTCAAGGCCACGGCGGGAGAGACGAAGGATGTGGCCGAGGCCCCCGTCGTGGTCTCCGGAGGCCGGGGCATGAAGGGGCCGGAGAACTGGAACCTCCTGGAGGATCTGCAGGCCGCCCTGGGATCCGACGCCGCTCTGGGTGCTTCCCGGGCCGTGGTGGACGCCGGATGGCGGCCCCACGCCGAACAGGTGGGCCAGACGGGGAAGACCGTGGCCCCCAAGCTCTACTTCGCCCTGGGAATCTCCGGAGCCATCCAGCACCTGGCCGGGATGCGCACCGCCCAGACCATCGTGGCGGTGAACAAGGACCCGGACGCCCCAATCTTCCAGGTGGCGGACTACGGCATCGTGGGTGACCTCTTCGAGGTGGTCCCCCGCCTCACGGAGGCCGTCCGGGAGCTCAAGGAAGGGGACTGACGCCGGCCGGGGACGGACGCCGGCCGGGGATTGTCAGCCGCCGGGGTCGGATACCCGCCGGGGCCCGTCAGCCGCCGGGGAATCCCCCCAGGAGAGGTACCGGGTCCACCTCCCGGCCGTGGCGCCACACCTCGAAGTGGAGGTGTGGGCCCGACGCCTCTCCGGTGCGTCCGCTGAGGCCGATCACCTCCCCCCCTCCCACCTCCTCTCCGGCCCGGACCCGGATGCTGGAGAGGTGACCGTAGACCGATATGATGTCTCCGGGGTGGTCCAGCCACACCACCAGCCCATACCCCGCCATGCGCCCGGCGTACCGGACCCGTCCCCGGGACAGGGCGTGGACCTCGGTGCCTACCGGCACCTGGATGTCCACCCCCCGGTGGAGGTCCGGGCGAAGCCCCCGGAAGCGGAGCCCGAAGGGTGAGGTCAGAGGCCCCTCCACCGGCCAGCGGGGAAGGCCGCAGCCCCCTGTGGAGAGAGCCAGGGAAAGGGCCAGGAGGAAGGGAGAGAGGGAAAGGTGGGGACGGACCCGGGGGGACGAGGGCCTCATGGTCAGAGGTAGCCGGGCTCCTCCCCTGCCAGGCCCACGTCATCCAGGAGGATGATCCGCAGGGGGTCGCCGGGCTCCACCACGGTCGTACCTTCCGGGACCACGGCCAGTCCCGCCGCCAAGCCCTGTCCCCGGACCAGACCCGAGGTCTGGGGACCGGTACGGTGGGCTTCCGGTTCCACCGGATCCCCCCTCAGGACGACCCGGAAGAAATGGGTGAGGTGGGAAGGAGACTTGAAGCTCTCGCCGGCCCGGCCCCTCACCACGGTGCGATGGACCCTGGTGTGGCCCGCCAGGCGGGCGATGTAGGGACGGGCGAAGACCTGGAACGTGACGAAGCTGGAAGCCGGATTTCCCGGGAGGCCGAAGACGGGCAGGGGCTCCTCTCCGTCTTCGTCGTGCAGGAAACCGAAGCTGAAGGGGGTTCCCGGCCGCATCTTCACCCGCCAGAAGTCCACTCGGAGTCCGATCTCCTCCAGCACCCTCTTGAAGAGATCCTTCTCCCCCAGAGAGGCGCCCCCGGAGGTGAGGAGCACGTCGGCCCTCTCCCGCCGGGCCGCAGCCACCCGCTCCAGGATGCTGTCCCGGTTGTCCCGGGCGATGCCCAGGGAGATGGGCGTGCCTCCCATGGAGGTGATGGCAGCGGCCAGGGTGGGTCCGTTCGTCTCCGGCACGGCCTTTCCCCGCAGGACCCGGTGGAACTCCCCGAAGCCGGCCAGCTCGTCTCCGTTGGAGAGGGTGGCCACCCTGGGACGCCGGTGCACCCGGACCTGCCGGGCCCCGGAGGCGGCCAAGACGCCCATCTGGCCCGGCCCTACCCGGACCCCCGGGGAGAGGACCTCCTCTCCCTCCTGCATGTCCTGGCCTCCCGGGCGGATGTGGCGGCCCTCATCCCGAGCCGAGAAGATGCGGACTCGCCCGGGGGTGATCTCCGCGTCCGTGTCCTCCACCCGGACCACGGTGTCGGCCCCGGGAGGGATGGGGGCCCCGGTCATGATGCGAACGGCTTCCCCGTGGCCCAGGGCATGCCCGGCCACTTCGCCAGCCCGGGTTTCCCCTACCACGTTCAGGAAGACGGCCTTGTCCCGGGAAGCCCCGGCCACGTCCACCGCCCGAACGGCATAGCCGTCCATGGCGGAGTTGTCCCAGGGCGGCAGGGCGGCCCGGGCCAGGACCCCCTCCGCCAGAGCCCTGCCCAGGCTCTCGTCCACGGAGATGGTCTCCGTTTCCAGGGGTTCGGCCTGAGCCAGGATTCTGGACAGGGCGTCCTCCACCGATAGCCAGTCTGGGGATCGGGTCTCGAAGCGGGTCATGGTTGCACCCTCATGGGGCCGGTGAAGATCAGAATCGGTAGGCGAGTCCCACGGTGAAAGAGGGGCCGCTCACCCACTCCTTCTCCTCCACTCCGCTGAACTCCCGCTCCGGGTCCCGGAATCCCCGGGGCGACTTGAGCTGCCAGAGGAGAAGGGACACGTCGGCCCGGACCAGGAACCGGTCCCCCGGCAACCAGCGGAGGCCGGTGCCAAGGGTGCCCAGGAAGGAGTTGCCGAAGTCGAACCGGTCGTCCTGCAGGAGGGCCTCCTCGGCTTCGTCCTCCCCGGCCAGGTCGAAGGCCAGGCCCCCTCCGATGAAGGCGAAGGGGTTCAGTCCGTACCAGGTCCGGTCCCCGATGACACTGAAGCGAAGCCGGGCATCCACCGCCAGGATGTGGCTGTCCACCTCCCCGATCTTCCGATCCCCCTCGTCACGGCCCGGGTCGATGAGGTCCCGGGTGGTGGGCATGTAGGTGGCCACCCCCTCCAGGCCGAAAGGGCCCGACAGCCGGATTCCGTACCGGGCTCCGAAAGCCATGGCCGGAGAGGGGCCGTAGCCGAAGCGTCCCGTGCCCGGGCTCAGGGTGCCCAGAAAGGGCCCCGCTTCCTGCCGGGTGTCCAGGAACCGGTAGGGAGAAGGAATCTCCTGTCCCCGAATCTCCCCGGGGGAAAGGAACGCAAGAAGAGCGAGGAGAGCCGGCAGGAAAGCGGGGGGTCGTGCAATCATGAATGCGGGCCTCGGAAGCGGGGATCACGCCAGCGACCGACTCGGGACCCGGGAAGCTATCGAGGGTTCGTCGGATGGTGCAACGGCCCGGAAGCGAATTGACGCCCTCGGGTCCCGCAGACAGATTCAGGGAGGTGCCCCCGAACCTCGGTCATACCTGGACTTAAACACCTCGTGGCCGTCCTTCGTTTCACCTCACTTCGTCTCCGGCTACCCCGGCCCCCCTCCGGGCCGAGGGGTGTGGCTCCGTCTCCGGAGCCCTTTGCCCTCATGGTGCTCCTCCTTCTCCTGGTGCCCTGGTCTTCACCGGCCCGGGGCCAGGAGATGGCCACGCTCCGGGTGGAGGAGAATGTCCGGGCCGGGCCCCAGGGCGTGGTGCTGGGCCGCCTGGCTCCGGGCGCCCGGGTCCGCGTCCGGTCCGTGGAGGAGGCCTGGGTGCAGGTGGACGTGGAAGGCTGGCTGTGGACCCGCTCCCTCCAGGCCACGGACCGGATGGGCTTCGATCTCCGGGTCTCGGCGGACCCGGAGGAGAACCTCAGGACCGAGCCCTCCGGGGCCGTCCTGGGCCAACTCGTGGAGGGAGCCCTCCTGGAGGAACGGGAGGGGGTGCCGGAGGTCACCGGGTGGACCCCGGTGCGGAGGACGGCGTGGATCTGGGCGGCCTCCGTGGCTTTGCCGGAGCCGGAGGCCCGGGGGGACGCACCGGCACCCGGCCCGGCCCTGCCGCCCATGGAGCAGGGAGGGGAAGGCGTGGGTTGGTGGAGCACCTCGAACCGGGCTCCCCTCCTCACCGGACCCGACGGGGACACCCTCGGGGTGACCCGCCCCGGGGCCGAGGGTCGGGTTCTGGCCCGGGAAGGAAACTGGATCCGTGTGCGGCTGGAGGGATGGGTGTGGTCGCCCCTGGACGTGGAGGGGGCGGAGCCGGTGGCCACGGAGATGGTGGAGGCGACCCGACAGGACGTGACCGCCGATCCGGAGGCCTACCGGGGTCGACTGGTCTCCTGGGAGCTCCAGTACGTATCCCTGGAGCGGGCGGAACGCATCCGGACGGATTTCTACGAGGGGGAGCCCTTCCTCCTCACCCGGACTCCCTCCGGTGAGCGGGGGTTCGTGTACGTGGCGGTGCCGCCGGAACGCCTGGGGGACGTGGAGGGTCTCATACCCCTGGAGCCCATCCGGGTGGTGGGTCGGGTACGGACCGGAGCCGCGGGCCTCACCGGCAATCCCATCCTGGATCTCATGGACTTGACCCGCTTGTCCGGAACGTGAGCCCTTGAGTCGTTCGACCTGTCGTCTTCTCCTCCCACTTCTGGTGGCCCTGGGGGCCTGCGTGGACGCCGCTCCCACCGGACCGTCCGCGTCGAATCTGGAGATCATCCGGGTCCACGGGGACGGCCAGTACGGCGAGCCCGGCGGCCGGCTTCCCGTTCCCCTGGAGGTGAGGGTCCAGGAGAGGGAAAGCGGTCGTGTGGCGGAGGGGGTCAGGGTTAGCTGGAAGGTGGTGGAGGGGGCCGGCGCTACCGTCGAGCCCCTGGCCGCCGAGACGGACAGCGTCGGGTCCGTGGCCGCCCGTCTCACCCTGGGCTCCGACTTCGGGGTCTACCGGGTGAGGGCCTCCGTCCCGGAGATGGACGGGGGGCCGGCGGTCTTCACCGCCGAAGCCGTCCGAGCCCCGGAGCTCAGGAGCCTTCCCGCCGGCGCCGTGGCACCGGGGGACACCATCCTGGTGGAAGGGGCGAACCTGGCTCCGGACCCGGACCGCAACGTGGTTCTCTTCTCCGGAATCCGGGGTAAGGTGGTCTTCTCCCAGGCCTCCCAGCTCCGGGTAGAGGTGCCGTCCTGCCTCCCGGAGCGGGGGGTCCGGGTCCGGATTCAGATCGGGGCTCTGAGCAGCCAGGAGCTTCCCCTCCAGGTGGCTGGCTCGGGCCAGGTCCTCCTCTTGGAGCCCGGGGAAGACCTGGTGGCCGACGCCTCCCGGGGGCTGGCCTGTATCCACCTCCCCTCGGCGCCCGAGTCCCGCTACCTGGTCATGCCCCATACCACCGGCACCGTGGGAGCCGCCGAGTACGACTACACCCTGGTGGGCCTGACCTCCGACGGAGTGGAGCCGGTGTCCGCCAGACCCCCCGGGCCCCGGCCGGCTCCGGTGGCGGGGGCCTCCCTGAGCGCCATGCGCCGGGGACATGAGCAGTGGGAGGGTCGGATCCGGGCCCTGGAGCGACAGGCCCTGGCCGGACGAGGGCCCCGTCCGGAGACCGACCCCTCGGCTCGTCCCACCACCAGGGCCCCCGGGGCGGCTCCCGCTCTGGGAGACCATCGGGAGTTCAGCGTCCTGAGCCGGGACAACGAGTTCGAAGTCGTGTCGGCACGTATCCGCTACATCACCGAGAACAGCATCGTCTACGTGGACGAGGAGGTGCCGTCCGGAGGGTTCACGGACCTGGACCTGGCCGGCCTCGCCCGTGAGTTCGAGGACGCCATCCATCCCACGGTGACCGGGTACTTCGGCCAGGAGTCGGACCTGGACGGCAACGACCGGGTGATCGTTCTCTTCACCCCGGCGGTGAACCGTCTCACCGAAGAGGACTCGGAGGGGTTCGTCGGGGGGTTCTTCTTCGGGGTGGACCTCCTGGAGGACAGGGAGGGGAGCAACGGTGGGGAGATCTTCTACGCGATGGTGCCGGATCCCATGGGGGAGGAAGGACCCGTCCTGGCCCGGTCCGTGGTGCTTCGGGCTCTTCCCGCCATTTTGGCCCACGAGTTCGAGCACATGGTCCACTTCAACCAGAGGATGCTCCAGGCCGGTGCCGAGAGCCAGGAAGCCCTCTGGCTCTCCGAGGCCCTGGCCCAGATGGCCGAGGACCTGGTAGGGGAGGTCTTCCGCCGGCAGTGGGATCTCTTGAAGGCCCAGGACTACCAGATGGGGAACTGGAAGCGGGCATGGCGCTACCTCCGGGAGCCGGCGGGAGTGAGCCTCCTGGCCACCCTCCCCCCGGGTACGCTGGAGGAAAGGGGAGCGGGGTGGCTCTTCCTCCGTCACCTGTTCGGTCACGCCCAACGGGACGATTTCCTCCTGGACCTGACGAGCTCGGTCCGAACCGGGGTGGACAACGTGGTCTGGGTCACGGGCGGCCACTGGCCGGACCTTGTCTCGGAGTGGTCCGCCGCCCTCTACCTGGACGGCTCAGGGCTTCCCTCCAGGCCGGAGCTGGAGACACCGGGCATCGATCTCCGCCGGACCCTCTCCACCATCGACGGATCCTACCCCCTGGATCCTCTCCCCCTGGGGGGCGTTTCCTTCTCGCTTCCGGGCACGCTCTGGTCCTCGACGTCGGATTTCTTCATCATTACGAGTCCCCCACCGGGGGGCCTGGCCCTGAGCGTCAGCGGCCCGGACGGGCAGCCGCCGGTTGAGGATGCGGCTTTCCGCTTCATGGTGGTGCGCCTCCGGTAGCCCCAGGCCGGTGCCCATCGGACCGACAGGCCACGAGGGAAGAGAGGAGGGGTGAATCTTCCCTGGGCGAGACTCGTAGGGGTTTTGGAGAGAATCACGTGCCCTCTTCCTCATCGGATCCCCGGGGTCCCACAAGCATGCGCTGTCCAACCTGCGGCGAATCCCTGGAACCCGGCATGACTCGCTGCCCCACCTGCGGGGCCTCGGTTAGCTCCGGACCTGCCACGGTCTCCAGCGTGCGGCGTTGCCCCCGCTGCGGCTATCAGGGGGACGGGATCCCCTATTTCAAGCGGGCTTCCCACATCGCCCTTCTCATCGGCGTGAGTCTGTTCACCTATGGAATCGGTGGGGTGGCCTACTGGCTCTTTCGGCGGAATCGGGTGGTGTGCCCGAACTGCGGGCTGGCATGGCAGTACTATTCCCGGACCCTGCCGCCTCCGCCGTCTCGGGAGACCTCGCCCGTTCACGCCGGCAGCGAAGACCAGGAACCCCTGCCCAGGGGGGGGATGGTCCGAAGGGTCTTCGGGGTCGGGCTGGTCCTTCTGGCTACTCTCCTGGTGGTCCTGGGCATCGTGGAGGCCGAGCCCGGGGCCATCGCCACCGGAAGTGCCTTCGGGGCTGCAGGGACCGGGGCGTTCTGGTGGGGTCTCAAGGCGTTGAACGAGCGTCGGAAGGCCCTGATGCAGCGGATGCAGCGCAAGATCCTGCGGCTGGCCACCCACCGGGGCGGAACCCTCACCGTGACGGAGGTGGCCTCGGACCTGAACCTCTCCCTGCCGGCGGCGGAGAACGTCCTCACCTCCATGGAGGACGGCTTCCGGGTCCGGTCGGAGATCTCCAAGGAGGGGGTCCTCTACTACGAGTTTCCGGAGGTTCTCCACCGCAAGGAGCTGGAGCCGGGGCTCCCGGACTGAAGCGCCCGGGGCGGATGGTCTCCGGGACGGCGGTTCCTCAGCGTCTCTCCCTTCCCAGTCGGGCCAGGGTCAATCCCGCCAGCACCACGACGGCTCCCACGATCTGCTGGCCTGTGGGGATCTCCCGTAGCCAGAGCCAGGCCACCAGGAGGGCCACCACCGGTACCAGGTTCTGATAGGCCGCGGTCCTGGAGCTTCCGATTCTCTGCACCCCCCTGTACCAGAGGAGGTAGGCCACCCCGATGGCCATGACGCCGGAGTAGAAGACGCCCAGCCAGGCTGCCGGCGAGACCTGACTCAGGGAGAGATCCAGGAGGGAGGGAAGCCCGGCCAGGGTCAGCCCGACGGTTCCCACCCACAGGGTCCACGCCGTGACGGGAAGAGAGCCGTAACGCTGCACCTGGCTCCTGGAGCCCACGGTGTACAGGGACCAGGTCATGGCCGCCGCCACCATCAGGAGATCACCCAGAAGGGTGCCCCCCTCCAGGGCCAGTTCCAGTCGGCCTCCCAGCACCAGGACCACCATCCCCACCAGGGTCCCCAGGATCCCCAGCCACACCGTGGGACCCGGGCGCTCGTGGCCCCGGAGGGTGGAGAGGCTCACGGTCCAGACCGGGATCGTGGCCAGGAGGATGCTGGCGTTCCCTGCCAGGGTCCCGTCGATGCCGAAGATGAAGAATCCCTGGTAGACCACGTTCCCCAAAATCCCCAGCAGAAGGATCCGGAGTCGGTCCGGGGGACGGGGCCAGGATATGGGTCCCCGGGACCGGAGAACGAGGAAGACGCCGGCGGAGGCCAGGGGAAAGCGGACGGCGTTGAAGGCCAGGGGAGGGATCTCCTGGAGGGTGGCCTTGATGATGGGGAAGTTGGAGCCCCAGATCAGGGCCATGAGGAGGAGTCCCAGGTCGGCTCCGCCCCGGACCGGGGGTGAGGGAACGGACCGGGAAGCCGAACCGTTGTCTTTCCGGTCCCGGAGTCGTACTTTGGCAGTACCCCCCCATATCCTGGTGTTCACGCCTGGAATCTATGAAGTCGTCCAGCGTCGTCCAGTTGCATTCGTACCGGGAGCGCAAGGAATCCCGACTCCGCCGGACCCGGGCCCTCTATGGGCACGATCCGGGGAAGCGTCAGATTCTGCTCCATCTCTCCCGGGCCGTGGAGCTCTCCGGGGGAGACCGGGGGGCGGTTCTGTGGCTTGAGGAGTACGGCCCCAAGTTGGTTCACGCCTATACGCTCCTGGACCTGGCCTCCGACCGACCCCGGCGGCGATTTCCGCCGTCCGTCCTGGAAGGAGCCTGGAACACCGGGGTCCCGGGCTTCCTGGACGTTCCCGACGTCCAGGGAGAGCTCAACGGCAAGGGGGAAGGCGTTCGAAGCCTGGCCGTGGTGGCCCTGGGGAGCGACGGGGTGCATTCCTGGTTCCTCCTGGTGGACTCCCTCACCCCCCGTGGAAAGCTGGCACCGGAGGTGGCGGGGGAGCTCATGTTCCTGGCCGGTGAATGCGCCTCCATCGTCCTCCACCGGGACCTGGACGAGAGCTGGGGAGGGGAAGACCGAGTCCAGGAGGAAGCCGCCCTGTCCTACGATCCGGGTCCGGCCTTCGCCGGCTGGCCCGTCCTTCGGGACCTGGAGGGAAGGGAGGAGAGCCAGGAGCTGAACCGCCGGGTGGGGACCCGCTTCCTTGTGGCCCGACTGGTGAGACGGGTGGTGGAGGACGACCTGATGGTGGATCCCGACTCCCTGGAGTACCAGGTCAACGGGGTCCGCCGGGAGATGGAAGCCTCGGAGATCCAGGGTCCGGAGAGAGAGCTCTGGGACCGGGTGGTGTCCGCCGCCGCCGTCCTGGACCGGGACGAGCTCCTCTCGGCGGTCCTGGGGCTGGGGGTTTCGGTGGAGACCCAGGGACACCTGAGCGGTGCCCGGGAGCTCCATGGGCTGGCTCATGAGCTGGCCGTGGCCGGAGGATCCGCACCGGGAGCCATCGATTCGGCCCGCTTCCTGGGGCGGGTGGGGAGGAAGCTGGCGGAGTGGGAGGAGGCGACACGTTGGTACGGGGTGGCCATGGCGGTGGCGGAAGAATCCGGGGACGTCCGGGGCCTGGCCAGAGTCCTGGACGGCCTGGCCAACACCTACCGGGACCGGGGCAACCTTCCCCGAGCCCGGGAGCTCCTGGGGCAGGTGCTGGAGCTGGGGGAGGTGGAGGGAGATTCCTACGCCCGGGCCATCGGACACCACGATCTCATGACCGTGGAGAAGCTGGCCGGGGACCTGGAAGCGGCGGTCCTCCATGGCTGGAAGGCCACCAGGAGCTACGAGTCCCGGGAGGGGCGCCTGGAAGCCCTCTTCGACCTGGCGGGTGTCCTCCGGGAAGGCGGGGAGCTGCAGGCGGCCCGGGACGCCTACTCGGTGGTGGTGGCCCAGGCCCGCTTCCAGGAGTTCCGTCTTCTCTCCCTGGACGCCCTGGCCCACATCGCCGCCCTGGAGGGAGACGCCCAGCGGTACGACGACCTGAGACGGACCATGGACGGGGAGGGACTGGAAGGAACCTCCCCGGTGGTCCGATCACAGATCCTCTACTTCCGGGGCCTCTCGGAGCTGGCCCTGGGCCGAACACGATCCGGGAAGAAGGACCTCCAGGCCGCTCTCCGGTTCGCCGAGACCCACGGTCTGAACAAGCTCATCTTCGATGCGGAGGAGGCCCTCCGGCAGGTGGAGAGCTCCTCTACACCCCCCGTCTCCCACGGGCCCTGGGATCCGGTGTCCCCGGGGATGGCCGTGGAAGAGGTCCGGCAGGGCCTCAGGGAGATGCGGGAAGGCCTGGCGGGGGCCGGGCTCCCGTGAGAGGGCCCCTGGGAGATGGCCCGGGGCGGGCCGTCAGCCTGACCGGCGAGTCGTCACTCTCCGTTGTTGGAGCCCAGGGTATGGTTGCTGGAGCCCAGGGTGTGATTGGAGGAACCCAGGGTGTGATCCGGGGCCGTGGGGGATGCGCAGGCGGCTGCCGAGAGGGCCAGGGTGGTGAGAATGCCGACGACCATGAGGCGGATCTTCTTCATGTGATCTCCTTTGGAGGAGTCGAAGGAAGAGCGTGACCGAATCCCCCGCTTTCGGGGGAAACACGGGAACCTGATCAAAGGTGGGGTGGGCCCCCCGGGGCCTACCGAATCATTTCCGGACCGGGGTATGTCTTTTTCGAAGGTGTTATGGCATTGCTGGCGGTCTTGACCCGGGAACGGGGCCTGGAGCTTCGCCTGGCTCGGGTCCTGGAGCCTCGCCACGCTCTGGCGTCGGCCCGGTCGTGGAAGGGGCTTCTGCGGGTGATTCGTGAGCGGCCCGCCACCATGGCGGTGGTGGATTTCGCCTCCGTGGCCCCGGAGCCCTCCCGGGAGGGCTCCCTGGCAGGGCTTCGGAGCCGGTTCCCCCACCTGGGTCTGGTCCTCCTGGTTCGTCGCCACGGGGATCCCTTCACCCTCTTCCGCCTGGGGCGGGCGGGCATCCGGAATCTGGTTCTCCTGGCTGTGGAGGATCTGGATCGGGAGCTGGAGCGGGTGCTGGCCAGGGCCTCGGAGGAAGGGGCCACCTCCCTGGTGACCCGATACCTGAGCCCCTATCTTCCCCCCCGGGAGACGAAGGTGGTGTTCCGGGCCATGGATTCGGTTCACCTGCGCTGGTCCGCCGAGGAGGCAGCCCGGGTCGTGGGGTTGAGTCGCCCTTTCCTGAGCGAGTGCCTGAAGGCCTGGGGCCTGACCTCTCTGGGGCACCTCCTCCTCTGGACCCGGCTCTTCCATGCCGGCCACTGGCTCGAGGAGCCGGGCCGCACCGGGGAGAGCGTGAGTCGGCAACTGGAGTACTCCTCGGGAGCGGCCTTCCGCAGGGCCCTGAGGCACTACACCGGGGCCACTCCCACGGAGGTGAGAGAAGGGGGCGGGCTCGCTCTGGTCCTCCGTCGGTTCCGGGAAGCCACGGGGCTGCCGGCACCCCATTCCCGGTTCCGGGTAATCGTGGCTTGAATGACCGGAGACAATACGGAGTCGGGTCGGCCGGGGGGTGCGGGAGCGCCCCAGGGCTGCCGGACTCCCTCAGGAGCCACGGACCCGAGGGAGGTTCACTCGTGCGCGTATTTCAGGACGAGAAGGGACGGAGGTGGGAGGCGGTGGTGGGTCGGGAGTCCTGGGGCGCTTTCTTCGCCATCTTCCTGCCCAAGGATGGGGATGAGGCTCCCAGGCAGACCATGATGGAAGCCGAGACCATGGAGGGGGCCATGAAGGCCCTGGCCACCATGGGTGAAGAGGAGCTTCAGGCTACCCTGGCCCGTTCCGACGAGAAGGTCATGGAGTAGCTCGCCAGGAGATGACCGTGAGAGAGTTCAAGGACGAGGACGGAGTGGCCTGGATGGCGTCGATTCAGGAGCGTCCCGGGGACGACTACAAGGGCCGGTACTTCTTCCGCATGGAGTCGAAGGAAGACCCTTCCCGGGTGGTGGAGTTGGTGGACGTCCGTTGGAACAGTCCCAAGACCGCCGAGAGGACCCTCCGGACCATGTCGGAGGTGGAGCTCCGTCGGCGTCTTCGCTCGGCCCGGGGCAGAAACCTCTCCCGGACGGGAGCGCCCTCCCCCTGACCGCCGGGTGGCGCTCCTCCCATCAGCCCTCCTCGGGCGGTTCAGTCAGGGAGGCAGCGGCCGGCTCAGGGACGCCAGGCGGGCCCCGAGCTCGTCCTCGGCCCTCTTGGCCCGGTACTCGGAACGGAGCTCATTGGCCATGATGCTGAAGAGGATCCGCTCTCCCGAGCGGGTTCTCACCATTCCGGAGAGGGCCGAGACGCCCTCCATGGTCCCCGTCTTGGCCCGGAGGTTCCGGGCCGCCGGACTCCGGTACATCCGACTCAGCTCCCTTCGGACTCCGGCTTCCGGAAGGGTGCTCCACAGCTCGTCCCAGTGGGGGGATTCCGCCATGTAGTGAAGGACCTGGAGAAGGGCCCCCGGGGAGATCCCGTTGCCAGGGGAGAGACCCGAGCCATCCCGGATCCGGACTTCCTCGGCCGGCACCCCTGCCTCCTCCACCAGGAACCGGCGGACGGCCTCGGCTCCTCCCTGGAAGGATCCATCCCCCAGGACCACCCGTCCCAGGGTCTTGCCCACGGTCTCGGCGAAGAGATTGTGACTCTCCTTGTTCACCACCCGGAGGATCTCCAGGAGGGGGGGGGAGCTCCGCATGCCCAGGACCCGAACCGGGGGGCTCTCCGGGTTCCCACCGGGTGCGGAGGCCGCCTCCACGGGGGAGCGGGCCCGGTCCCGGACAGTCCGCACCCGTCCCCGGACGGTGACGCCCCGGGCCTCCAGGTTCTGCTGAAGCTGACCTCCGGCGAAGACCAGGGGATCGGGAACCGGAAGGCGCCGCCACACGTCACGGCCCCAGAGGGGAATCTCTCCTTCGATCCCGATGGGATCCCAGGGGGATTCCCTGAGAAGCCAGATCCGGGAACGAGTGCCGGCGGAGACGGTCCGGGCCGTATTCACCACGGGCAGCCCCGGCACCGGGGGCTGGGTGTGGATGGCCGGGCGGGATCCCACCCGCTCTCCCGCCTCCACTCGGAGGGTGAGAACGCTCTCGTTGTAGGAAACGGCGGAGACGGGAGCGGCGAAGGGATCGTTCAGGTCCCGGGGATCCCAGTCCGGGTGCAGCTCCTGGCCCTGGAAGAAGGTGCCGTCCACCAGGAGGTCTCCCTGGATCTGCCGGATCCCGGCTCCAGTGACCAGCTTGGCCAGGGAGTCCAGGGGCGCCGTCTCCGTGGGGTAGAACCGCTCCGAGAGGGTGGGATCCCCGGTACCGTAGAGAACCAGGTCTCCCTCCAGGACCCCTTCCCTCAGGGCTCCCCGAGCCAACAGGAAGGTGGAGTAGGTGAAGTCGGGTCCCAGGTGGTGGAGGGCCGCCGACACGGTGAGGACCTTCATGTTGGAGGCCGGCACCATGACCCGGTGCGGGTTCAGGGCCAGGAGGGTGTCCCCCCGGTCCAGGGAGATGGCCATGGCCCCCCAGAGCCCTTGCCGATTCCCCGTGGCGGCGAGAATGGACTCCAGCTCCTCCCGGAGGTCCAGGTGTTCAGGTGGGGATCCGGGGTCCTTCGGGGCGTGCCCCCGGGGGTGACCGGTGGCGGAAGCGAAAAGCGTGAGTGCCAGGAGCCCCCACAGGGCCGGGAGGCGTGTCACCATGGATGGATTCCGGATGGGAGATCCCGGGGCGGCTGCGGGATCACCCGATTGGCCCTGCTCCCCGCTCTCAGCCCGAGAGGGTCTCCTGGTTCCGAGACGGTCGGCCGCACCTGGAGCAGTATCCGGTCAACTCAAGACGGTAGCCGGAAACGGAGAATTCGTCCACCCCTTCCATGAGGGCCTGAAGCTGTTCGGTTTCCAGGTGACCGGGAACGTCCATGACCCTGCCGCAACCCAGACACCGTGCGTGGTGGTGGGGCTCCGTGCGGGCGTCATAACGAGCCGATCCGTCGCTGTAGGTGAGCTTGAGAGCCAGACCACATCCCACCAGCGTCTCCAGGCTCTTGTAGACCGTGGCCAGGGAAATGCCCGGGACCCGGGACCGCACAGCCTGAAAGACCTCGTCGGCGTTGGGGTGGCTGGTGGTTTCGGCCAGGAATCCGTAGACTGCCGCACGCTGGCCGGTGAAGCGGAGACCCGCTTCCTCCAGAGCCTCTCGGAGCCGGGCATCCGTTGATCGGGTGTTGGTAGCCATTGTTTTTTTGGACACGTACCTCTCGATGAATGAAACTGCACTTCCATAACCTAGCGATACGTCTCCTTTTGTCAATTATGATTCTTAATAAGGCCGCCGCTCGAGAGGGAGAGAGAGGGGAGTCGTGACTGGAAACAAGCCGTCTTCATCGGATCCGTCCCACCCCCTTCTCACCCTGGAACCCCTCCTGGAGGCCGTGGAGGACGGGTTGGGTCGGGTGGGTTGGGAGCTTTCCGGGCTTCAGAAGACCACCAGCTACGAGTTCGAAGGCCGGTGGGCGGGAGAGTCGTCCCGGAGCGCCTATCTCTTCTTCCACCGGGAAGGGGTGCCTGGAGAGGCCAGCATCGATGTCTTCCTGGACGAGACCAGCCGGGGCCTGAAGGGGAACCTGGCCCTGGTCCTGGATGGGGCGGCGCTGGAGCGATTGGGGCCGACTCGGGAGGTCCTGGAGACGCTGGCGGCTCTGGGCCGGAGCGCTCTCCCTCCAGGCTACCGGACGCCTCTCACCCTCCGTTACCGACTGGGGAAGCTGGACGCCGACCCGGCCGGGGCCCAGACGGAGTTCCGCTTCAAGCTCTACATTCCCAGGGAAGCCATGGAGTCGGGGCACGCCACCGTGGCGGATCTGACGGTGACCTGTGCCCGGGCGTTCCAGGAGATCCTGGACAGCTCCCCTTTGGGTCCCCTCCTGGACGATTGACGGCCGGGGGCCTGGATGACCAGCCGCCGGGGATCCGGAAGACCGAGTCCCCAGCTCACTCCTCCCGTAACCCCCCGGATCCCCGGCGCCGGCCCTTGAGAAGCCGCAGCCCGTTGGCGATGACCACGATGGTGCTTCCCTCGTGGCCCACCACCCCTGCGGGCAGGCTCACGACGCCAGCCAGGGCCAGGACCACCAGGACGACGATGACCCCGGATGCGAAGACGAGATTCTGGAGGACGATCCGCCGGGCCCTTCGGCTCAGAGAACGAGCATAGGGAATTCCGGTGAGGTCGTCCCCCATGATGACCACGTCCGCCGTCTCCAGGGCCACGTCGGTCCCGGCGGCCCCCAGGGCCACCCCCACGTCCGCCGTGACCAGGGCCGGGGCGTCGTTCACTCCGTCCCCCACCATGGCCACGGGACCCACCTCCTCACGGAGGGCCTCCAGGACCCGGGACTTCTCCTCCGGAAGGAGCCGGGCGTGCACCCGTGAGATGCCCACCTGGTCCGCCACGGCCCGGGCTGTGGTCGGGGCGTCCCCGGTGAGCATGACCAGCTCCTCTACCCCCTGGGCCCGGAGGTCCTCCATGACCCCCGGGGCTTCCCTCCGGGGTTGGTCGGCGATGACGAGGATCCCCACATGGGCACCATCGGCGGCCACAAAGATGGGGGATCCCCCCTCCCGCCCCCGGCTTTCGGCCCACTGGAGGATGGGGTCCGGGACTTCCCGGCCCACGCCCTCCTCCACCCACTGCCGACGTCCCACCAGGAGGGACACCCCCTCCACCCTTCCCCGGACGCCCTGACCGGGAACGGACTGGAAGTCCTGGGGTTCGGAGACGGCCAGACCCATGGCCCGGGTGGCCCGGAGGATGGCCTGGGCCACGTGGTGCTCGCTCCGTGACTCCACTCCCGCCACCAGTGCGAGGAAGTCCTCGTCCTCCAGCCCCAGGCCCGGGCAACGACCCCTGGGTGTGCTGGCGGTCCTGAGCTCGGGCCGGACCCGATTCGGGAGACGGGTCATGACCCGGGCGATCTCCGGACTCACCATGACGGCCCCGGGCTTCTCCCGGGCCAGCAGATGGTAGAAGCCCGCCAGCTCCGGCCGTCCCTGGGTGAGAGTGCCTGTCTTGTCGAAGGCCACCACCTTGATCTCCGCCAGGGCGTCCAGGTGGGCTCCGCCCTTGAAGAGGATTCCGTTGCGGGCCCCGTTGGATACGGCGGAGACGATGGTGGCGGGGATGGAGATGACCAGGGCACAGGGGGAGGCCACCACCAGGAGGGTCATGGCCCTGTAGAAGGCTTCATGGAAGCTCCAGCCCATGAGGAGGATGGGCAGGAGGATGGCCAGGCCGGCTCCCAGGAGAACGGCGCCGGCGTAGCCGCTTTCCGCCCCCTCGATCCAGCTCTGGGCCGGTGCCCGGGCTTCCCGGGCCTCCTCAACCAGACGAATCACACGGGCCAGGGTGGTCTCTCCCGAGGTACGGGTCACGCAGATGTCCAGGGACCCGGGGCCGTTCAACGTCCCGGCGAACACCTCACTTCCCGGCGTCTTGCGCACGGGCACGGCCTCGCCGGTGAGAGTGGACTCGTCCACCGGAGACTCCCCGGCCACCACCTCCCCGTCCACGGGGATACGCTCACCCGGTCGAACCCTCACCCGCTGGCCGGGCCGGAGGCTGTCCACCGCCACCCGGGCCTCCTCCTCCCCCTGGAGGAGGGCCGCCGAATCCGGGCGGAGCTCCATGAGGCCGGCGATGGAGCGCCGGGTTCGGCCGAAGGCGAAGGTCTCCAGGGTGTTCCCCAGGGAGAAGAGGAAGAGGAGGATCACGCCCTCGGCCCAGTGGCCCAGGAAGGCCGCCCCCCCGGCTGCCGTAACCATGAGGAGGTCCACCTCCAGGCGTCCCCGGACCAGGGCCCGGAGGGCCTCCCGTGTGGCCTCCCATCCCCCGGCGGCGTAGGCCACGGCGTAGAGAAGAAGGGTCAGGACCTCCCGCTCCATCCAGAGCTGGGTTCCCGCCGCCGCCAACCCGAAGGCCACGCAGGTGGCCGTGGAGAGGGCCAGGGGCTTCCAGGAAGGGTGCGCCGGGGCCTCCTCCACCGTCCCCGGGGTGTCCGGGGAACCCACACCGGGGTTCCCGTCCCCGGGGCTCGGGGGGCCGGTGGCGTTCCTGGAGGAAGGAGATGTGCCCATGTCTTCCGCTGATAGAGCTTCCCGGGGCCTGTTGTCGGGTACCCTGTCCCGGGTCCGGACCGGCCGCCGCCGTGGGGTGGAGGCCACCTGGTACCCGGACAAGCTGCTCCGGTTCGGGGGCGGCTTCAAGGACCGGAGCTCGCCCGCCGAGGGGACCCGGGCTCCTGGAACCGTCCTGCTCCGGCCGGCCTCCGGCGGGGGGTGCCGGGGCGCCGTCCTGGGCGGTGCCGGGCCCTCCCACCCGGAGCCGGAGGTGTGTTATCCTGTTGGTGTGTTGTTCCGGCGAGCCGGGGCTCCCCTTTGGGACCGGGCCTTCCGGGCCCGGGTCCGGTTGGAGGAACCTCCAGGACGCGGAGGGCCCCGTCTCCAACACTCATTGGCCCTTGAACCGCTCTTTGAAGAGGCGCCATCATGCACGACGTCCTCCGAACGCGATTGCTGAGGAAGCTCGAGAGCCTGCCGGAGGAGCAGGTCTACCAGGTCCTGGACTACATCGAGTTCCTGGAATCCAAATACGCTCGGGAC
>CAZZEL010000038.1:0-31981 GCA_964652625.1 uncultured Gemmatimonadaceae bacterium | reverse complement strand
GAATGCCGGGGGCGGGACTCGAACCCGCAAGGGATTGCTCCCAGAGGTTTTTGAGACCTCCGCGTCTGCCACTTCCGCCACCCCGGCAAGTTCTTGTTCTGTGCGGCGTTCACCGTCCTCCGGCTCGAGCCCGGGTACCATTCCGGTTACCAATCCCGCAGCCCGGGCCCGCCCCACGCCCTCCTCGCCACACGATTGAAAGGTATCACTCCGGGGGTACGGTACTCAACCACGGAGGAGGGCTCGGGTCTCGTTGAAAGGTGGCCGTGGATATCGACGACCATCTTCACATCCGGGATCTCAACCAGAGGTGCCGCGATCGCGGAGTAGTGGGAGTAAGTGCAGGTTCGCGGTTACAGCTCTTCCGCCTCGAAATCAACGCCCAGATGCTCAAGGAGGCGATTCTCGAGGTCGATCTGAATAGACTCGTCATTGAGCACGCCGGCCCGCTCCAGGAGCCGATACTTCGAGATCGTCCGCACCTGCTGAGGCATCAAGATGCTCTCCCGGCCGGTTCCAACCAGGTCGGGGGCCAGGACCTCGAACGGGTAGACCCGGCGTTTCTTGCCCTCCCGCTTCGTCATCGGCACGATAGTGACGATGTCGAAGTGCTGGTTGAAACCGTCGTTCGAAACCACGATGGCCGGCCGTCGTTCACCACCCTGCTCGCTTCCCACACTCGGCTCCAGGTCCACCCAGTAGATTTCCCAGCGCTCGACGGAACCCCGATGCGACATTCGACTCAGGGCCTGGTGCCAAGCCCGTCGCGCACCGTGACGCTGAACGCCTCGCTGGTGCTCCGCATGTCCTCCATGAAGACCGGATCCTGTGCGGCCTCCTCATAGGCCGAATAGATCTTCTCCCGGCGCAACTCCTTCAGGCGACGGAGCAGCGCATCCTCGACAAAGGCGTTCTGGCTCTCTGCCACACCGCTCTCCACCGCCTCCTTTACCGCCTCCGCGACAGACCGACTGACCTGCCAGCCCACCTTCTTTGGCCGATCACCAGCACCTTTTCCCCTCCTGCGGAGGGAGGACCTGCCGCTGGAAGTTCCCGCATCTGCCAATGCCATCGTTCGATCTCCGCTGAAGAGTCCCTTTAATCTCGCGCCCCAGGAAAGGTGTCGTCAAGTGGTAGCATGATCGGTAGCAAATTTGCTGCCCCATGCTCGACTCCCGTTGATTCCCGGCGCCCCCCCACCAGAAGCCCACCTCGCTGGAACCCCTTCAACGGGGTCCCGGGTAGGCTGTCACAGAGGCCCCGGATTCCTTATTCTAAGGGTCTACCCACCGATTCGAACGACGAGAAGAGGAGCAGATCGTGGCCCTGACCATAGCCGACCCCTTCGGTGCTCTCGCCACCGTCGATCTGGAGGAAGGATCCACCTCCTTCTACCGCCTGCCCCGCCTGGAGGAAGAGGGGCTGGTGAACCTGGATCGACTCCCCTTTTCCATCCGGGTTCTCCTGGAAAACACCCTCCGCCACGCCGGGAAGGGTTTCGTGACGGAGGATCACGTCCGGGACGTAGCGGCCTGGAGTTCCACCAATGCGGGAGCCGCCTTCCCCTTCATGCCCACCCGGGTGGTTCTTCAGGACTTCACCGGGGTCCCGGGGGTGGTGGACCTGGCCTCCATGCGCTCGGCCCTGGCCCGGATGGACGGGGACCCCAACCGGATCAACCCGGTGGTTCCCGCGGACCTGGTCATCGACCACTCGGTCCAGGTGGACTACTTCGGCACGGCCACGGCCTTCGAGCAGAACGTGGCGAAGGAGTACGAGCGAAACGGGGAGCGCTATGCCCTCCTGCGCTGGGGCCAGGAGGCCTTCGAGGACTTCAGGGTCGTGCCTCCGGGGACGGGAATCGTGCACCAGGTGAACCTGGAGTACCTTGCCTCCGTAGTGCACCGGAGGACAGAGGATGGGGCCTTCCTGGCCTTCCCGGACACTCTGGTGGGTACGGACTCCCACACCACCATGATCAACGGACTGGGCGTCCTGGGCTGGGGCGTGGGAGGGATCGAGGCCGAGGCCGTTCTCCTGGGCCAACCCTACTACATGCTCCTGCCCGAGGTGGTGGGGATGAAGCTCACCGGGGAACTCCCCGAAGGAGCTACGGCGACGGATCTGGTCCTGCGAGTCACCGAGCTTCTCCGGGCCCACGGCGTGGTGGGTCGCTTCGTGGAGTACTTCGGGGAGGGGCTGTCCACCATGACCCTCCCGGACCGGGCCACGCTGGCCAACATGTCCCCGGAGTACGGGGCCACCGTGGGGTTCTTCCCGGTGGACCGGGTGACCCTGGAGTACCTGGCCGGAACCGGCCGGAGCCCGGAGCTGGTGGAACGCACGGAGCGCATCAGCAAGGAGCAGGGGCTCTTCCACACCGACGAGACCCCGGACCCGGAGTACACCTCCCTCCTGGAGCTGGACCTGGGGACCGTGGAGCCCAGCCTGGCCGGCCCCAAGCGCCCTCAGGACCGGATCGATCTCACCTCCATCCACGAGGCCTTCGCCGACCATCTCCCGGACCTGGTCCCCACCGGGTTCTCCCTCCCGGAGAAGAAGACCGGAGAGAACTGGAGCGGTGAGGGAGGCCGGGAGCCGGAGGTTCCTTCGGAAGAGAAGGAGCCGGGCGCTCCCGTGGTGGCGGCCGGCGGGGCGAAGCACCCCCCTGCCGTGGCGGAGAGGGATGGCGACCGGCGCACGGTGCCGATCAATCTGGACGGCCAGGAGGTGGAGCTCGGGGACGGGAGCATCGTCGTAGCCGCCATCACGTCGTGCACGAACACTTCCAACCCCTCGGTGATGGTGGGCGCCGGGCTATTGGCAAAGAAGGCCGTGGAACGGGGCCTTCAGGTCAAGCCCTGGGTGAAGACGAGCCTGGCCCCGGGCTCGAAGGTGGTGACGGAGTACCTGAAGGCCTCCGGACTCCTCCCCTACCTGGACGAGCTCAGCTTCCAGCTGGTGGGCTACGGGTGCACGACCTGCATCGGGAATTCCGGTCCCCTGCCGGAGCCCATCGCCGAAGCGGTCCAGGATGAGGGCCTTGTGGTCTCCTCCATTCTCAGCGGGAACCGGAACTTCGAGGCCCGCATCCACCCCCTGGTTCGAGCCAACTACCTGGCCTCCCCCATCCTGGTGGTGGCCTTCGCCCTGGCTGGACGCATCGACCTGGACGTCTACAACGAGCCCCTCTGCCGGGATCCGGAGGGCAAGCCCGTCTTCCTGGCGGACCTGTGGCCCACACCGGAGGAGATCAAGGAGACGGTGGAAAGCTCCCTGAAGCCGGAGATGTTCAAGGAGCGCTACGCCAGCGTCTTCGACGGGGACGAACACTGGGCCGACCTCCCCATTCCCGAGGAGAGCAGCCTCTACGAGTGGGATCCCGGCTCCACCTACATCCAGGATCCCCCCTTCTTCCAGGACATGGACCTGGAGGTGCCTCCCCTGGTGGACATCCAGGGGGCCCGGGTCCTGGCTCTCCTGGGCGACACCGTGACCACGGACCACATCTCCCCGGCCGGGGCCATTCCCAAGGAAGAACCGGCAGGGCTGTACCTCATGGACAAGGGGGTGGAACCCTACCAGTTCAACACCTTCGGTTCTCGCCGGGGGAACCACGAGGTCATGATGCGGGGCACCTTCGGCAACGTCCGCATCCGGAACCTCCTCCTGGAAGACAAGGAGGGGGGATACACGGTGAAGCTGCCGGAAGGAGAGGAGACCACCATCTACGATGCCGCCATGGCCTACCGGGACCAGGATACACCCCTCCTGGTGCTTGCGGGGAAGGAGTACGGAACCGGAAGCTCCCGGGACTGGGCGGCCAAGGGCACGGCCCTCCTGGGGGTCAAAGCGGTCCTGGCTGAAAGCTTCGAGCGCATCCACCGTAGTAATCTGGTGGGAATGGGTGTTCTTCCCCTCCAGTTCCAGGATGGAGAGTCCGTCTCCAGCCTGGGGCTGACGGGTCGGGAGTCCTTTGACATCAGCGGCCTCGACGACGGGGTGGGGCCCGGCGACCTGGTGAAGGTCCGGGCCGAGACCGATGACGGATCTACGAAGGAGTTCCAGGCGGTAGTCCGCCTGGATTCGGATATTGAGATCGAATACTACCAGAACGGCGGAATCCTCCACACGGTTCTCCGGAAGATGGCATCCGGAAAGATGTAGCCCGCCCTTCCTTCCTGTGACGGCTTCCGGAGGGCGAGGCCGCGGGGCCCTCTCCCTCGTCCTCGTCCTCCTGGCCGGCCTCCTGGGGCTCGGCCCCGGGCCGGCGGCGGGGCAACGGATCATGGGCCAGGTCCTGGACCGGGACACGGGAGCTCCCGTGGAGGGTGCCCTGGCCCTTCTCGTAAGCGAAGCCGGGGAGGAGGAGGACGGCTACCTCACGAACGAGCAGGGCCGCTTTCTACTCCGGGCCCCGGGACCGGGCCGCTACACGGTGCGTGTGGAACGCATCGGCTACGAGACGGTCACCTCCGAGCCGGTGGTGCTGGCCTCCGCTCAGATCACCGGCGTCCGCCTGGAAACCGCCCAGACGGCCATCGAGCTGGAGGGCCTGGAGGTGAGGGGCGAGCGGCGGTGCGTGATCCGACCCGGGGAGGGGATGGAGGTGGCCAGGGTCTGGGAGGAGGCCCGGAAAGCCCTGGCCGTCCAGGACTGGACGGATCGGGAGGGGGCCTACCGGTACACCCTGGTGAACTACCAGCGGGAGCTGGACCCCCAGACCCTTCGGATACGGTCCGAAGAACGGAAGGTGGCCCGGGCCGTGGCCCGGAACCCCATCCGGAGCCTCCCGGCGGAAGACCTCATGGAGAACGGCTTCATCCGGCAGCTCTCCAGCGGGGATTGGAACTACTTCGGCCCCGACGCCTCCGTCCTCCTCTCCGACGCCTTCCTGGACACCCACTGCTTCCGTCTCACGGTGGACCAGGACCGTCCCGACGACCTGGGCCTGGCCTTCGAGCCCGTGGAAGAGAGAAGGGTCCCGGACATCTCCGGAACCCTCTGGCTGGATTGGGAAACAGCCCACCTGGACGTGTTGGAGTATCGGTACACGCAGGTCCCCCATCCCGAGGGCAAGGGATGGGCCACGGGTCAGGTGGAGTTCGAAGAGCTTCCCAACGGCGCCTGGATCGTGAGGAAATGGTGGATCCGCATGCCCCTTCTCGCCCAGGACCTCTCTCGTTCCCGGGCGGGGAGCTCGGGGATCTGGGTGCACGGCGTCCGGGAAGCCGGCGGCGAGATCACGAAGATCAGCACCCTGGCCGAGGAGACGATCCTGGATTCGCCGGTGGGGGCCGTCCAGGGCACGGTCTGGGACAGCATCCATCACCGCCCCATGATGGATGCCCGGGTGTTCCTCTCCGGCACCCAGCACGGCACCCGGACGGACTCGGTGGGCCGCTTCCTCCTGGAAGGGCTGCCGGAAGGGCGCTTCACCGCAGCCTTCAGCCATCCCCAACTGGACAGCCTCGGCTTCTATCCCCCGGGGGTGGACGTGGAGGTCGTCGCCGGGGAAGTCTCGGAGGTCGCCCTGGGAATTCCCGCCGAGGGAAGCCTCTTCGCTTCGGTCTGCCCCTCCCAGGGCCGGGGGGAGGGCCAGGCCGTCCTCACGGGAAGGGTTCTGGCCACACAGGACGGCAACCCCGTCCCCTCGGCCGCGGTGCAGGTCCGGTGGGAGGGTTACGAGGTCAGCCCCGCAGGAGAGATGATCCTGGAGATGGGGAAACAGGCCGAAGCCACCACGGATGGTCGGGGTCGCTATACCATATGCGGTGTGCCTGCAGATGAAGAGGTGGCCGTCCAGGCCAGCTACCTGGGGAACGAGTCCCCGGTCCGGCGCCTCCGGATCGAAGAAGGAGGCTATGCCGTCGTGGATCTGGAGCTGACGCTGCCCTCAGGGGTCATCCGCTGACACCTTCCCTCAGGCGCCCTCTCACCCACCGGAGCCGCAGAACGCCCCGGGGACGGACAGGGGGACCCGTGGCCGAGCCTACTCCCGCATGCCCACAGGTGGCCCCAGGACCTCCAGAAGGATGATGCCCTTCTGAAGGTCCTTGGCGGACCCGCCGCCGAAGAGCTCCCGACGAAGGGAGCGCCCGGCTCCTGAAGCTCGGGTCTCGCCTCGGGGGGAGCCACCGGCCACAGACACCCTCCCCCGGGGGACGGAGGTGGCACCCCGGGGAACCGGCTTGGCCAGAGCCGGAATGGTCTCCCTGGAGCGTTTCGGGGTCCGAACGCCTCCTTCCGTCTCCGAGTCCCGGGGTTCCAGGGGCTCGAGGGATCGGGCCTCGAAGTCGGGGATTTCCTCCAGGCTCTCCACGTCTCCGGCGACGCCAACCTCCTCACGGTCCTTCATCACATCCCCCCTGGGCTCCTTCCGCTCCCGCTCCTTCCGCTCCTCACCGCTTCCCCGGGCCAGTCCCAGGATCTCGTCCCAGATCTCCTCGGGCACCAGGCCTTCGGAGGAATCGGCCTCGTCCTTCTCCCCGGAACCGGACCGGCCCACCGAGGAGGTCCTGTGCTTCTTGCCAAGATCCACGGTACCGGAGGGGGAGGGGGAGGTAGCCTCCTCCCTCTCCTGCGTCCGGGATTCCTCTCCGGGCCCGGAGGTCCGGGAGGCTCTCTCCTGTCGCTTCCGTTCCGCCTTCTTCTTCCTTCCGATCCCCTCCACCAGGGCGAAGAGGATGAAGATGGCCACGAAGAGGAGCTCGGGTAATCCTTCCATGGATCAGGCCTGGGGCTCGGTGGGCTTCTCATCTTCCCCCTCGCCGGCGATGGCCTGGCGCATGGAGGTGTCGGACTGGACGTTCCGGTACTTCACGTAGTCCATGATCCCCAGATTGCCGCTCTTGAACGCCTCGGCGATGGCCAGGGGCACCTCGGCTTCGGACTCCACGAGCCGGGCCCGCATCTCCACGACCTCGGCCTTCATCTCCTGCTCCTTGGCCACGGCCATGGCTCGGCGCTCCTCGGCCCGGGCCTGAGCCACCCGCTTGTCCGCCTCGGCCTGGTCCGTCTGGAGCTCGGCTCCGATGTTCTTGCCCACGTCCACGTCGGCGATGTCGATGGAGAGGATCTCGAAGGCCGTCCCCGAGTCCAGCCCCTTGGAAAGGACCGTCTTGGAGATGGCGTCCGGGTTCTCCAGCACCGCCCCGTGGGATTGCGAGGAGCCGATGGTGGAGACGATGCCCTCCCCCACCCGGGCCAGAATGGTCTCCTCCCCGGCGCCCCCCACCAACCGGTTGATGTTGGCTCGCACCGTGACCCGTGCCACGGCGATGAGCTGGATGCCGTCCCGGGCCATGGCCGCCACACGGGGCGTGTTGATGACCTTGGGGTTCACCGAGACCTGCACGGCTTCCAGCACGTTCCGCCCGGCCAGATCGATGGCCGCCGCCTGGCGAAAGGCCAGCTCGATGTTGGCCTTGTCGGCGCTGATGAGGGCCCGGACCACTCGGTCCACGGACCCTCCGGCCAGATAGTGGGCCTCCAGGTCGGCGATCTCCAGGTCCAGCCCGGCCTTGTTGGCCCAGATGAGAGGCCGGACCACCGCCGGTGGGCTCACCTTCCGAAGCCGCATTCCCACCAGGTAGCCGATGCCCACCCGGACCCCGGCGCTGATGGCCTCGATCCACAGACGGACCGGGATGGCCCAGGCGATGATGGAGAGGAGAATGATGGCACCGACGACGATGAAGGTGGTCGTTACCAGGAGCTCTTCATTCATGAAAGGGATCCTCCGTTGCGGGACGCTGGATGCATCGGTGGAATGGTAGGTGGCATGTTAGACGGTGTCACTGTCCTCTTCGGGCCGGAGGGACCGGACCACGAGTCGATACCCCTCGGAGGCCACGACCTTCACGGCGGTGCCGTCCTCGATCCAGGAGGACTCGGACACGGCGTCCACCCGCTCCTCACCGAGGAGGACCGTGCCCGCGGGTCGGAGATCCGTGAGGGCCACCCCTTCCCGGCCCATGAGGTCCGGGCGCTTCGTGGCTGACGCCCACCCGTCCTCACGCTCCCCCTGGGTGAGGAGAAATACCCCGCTTCGAGCCAGGTGACTGCTCTGGGGAAGATGGCGCAGAAGGGCCCAGGAGGTCACCAGGATGATGAGAATGCTGCTGGCCAGGACCAGGCCGGCGTTGGCGAAGTCCCCCATGGTGGGGATTCCCCCCACCAGACTCAGGTAGATGCCTGCCAGAACCCCCACTCCTCCCAGGACGCCGAAGACGCCGAAGCCCGGGATGACGAAGACCTCCACGGCGATGAGCACCACGCCGGCCCCGAACAGAAGGAGGTCTTCCAGGCCCGCCAGTCCGATGAGGAGATGGGACCCGAAGAAGAGGGCCAGGGAGAGAAGGCCCGCCGCTCCCGCCAGGCCGAGTCCCGGAGACTTGATCTCGGCGATGAGTCCCAGGAAGCCCAGGGACAGGAGGAAGGGGGAGACCAGGGGATGGGAGAAAAAGCGGACGATCCGCTCGGCCCAGTTCACCTCCATGGTCCGAACCGGTGCCGACTCCAGGCCCAGCTCCGCCATCAGGGCAGACCAGTCGTCCACGGCCGTGGCGAAGCCCAGCTCCTCGGCCTCTCCTGCCGTGAGGCTCAGGAGCTTGCCTCTCTCCACCACACCGGGGACCTCGATGTCCTCGTCCACCATGGCCTCGGCCACGGCGGGATCCAGGCCCCGGGCTTCCGCCAGGGCCCGCATCTGGCTCCGCATGGCAGAGACCATCTTCTCCGACGCCTTTTCCCCGCTCCCCGACACCGGTGTCGCCGCACCCATGTCGGACCCAGGCCGCATGAAGATGCCCTGGGTAGCGAGAGCAATGAGAGCTCCGGCCGAATGGGCGTGGCGATTGACGTAGGCGTACACGGGAACCCCGGCATCGCCGATGGCGTTGGCGATCTGCTGGGCCGCGTCCACCCGACCCCCGGGCGTGTCCATGTCCAGAATCAGGGCGGCGGCCCCGGCGACCTCGGCCTCCTGGATGCTCCTCTCTATGAAGGGAGCCAGACCCAGCTCCACCACACCCTGCACCGGGACCCGAAACACGTCCCCGGGACGGGAATCCTGCTGGGCCCCGGCCTGGAGGCCCGCCGCACCGGCCATGAAAGCCGCAAGAGCGAGGATGGTTCGACGTCCAGACATCTCCTACCTCTCGTAAGGAAATCCGATTGCCCCTGCTACCCCCGTCGGGCAAGAAAAATCCGCTCCCCGGACGGTGTCCCGGGAGCGGAAGAAGGGCCTTCGCAGCCGCCTCGCCCTACTGCGGATCCGCACCCAGAATCTGACACGCGTAGTACGCCCGGCGAATCGCCCGGGGGTAGTCCCCATCGTCCAGAGCCTTCCTGGCTCCGGCGGTGAGTCGCCGGACCCTGGCCAGCTCCTCCTCTGAGTACGAGCCATCCCCCTGGTTTCTTCTGAGAGCTTCCGAGGCTCGGGCCACCAGGGTCGCCGCCACCTGTCGGGGCGCCACGGCCCTCAGGGCATCTCCCGTCCGGAGAACGTGGACCAGGGCCTCCTCCCCCCGGGCCTCTTCCAGGGCCCATACGGCCTCCTCGTGCCGCCGCCTGGCCCGTTCCAGGGCCGTTCCCACGACCTTCGAGGCCATGGACACGCCGGAGACCTCCGTGGCCTGGAGGGCCTCCTGGTTCCTCGCCATGAGCTCGCCGACTCCCTCCACACCGAGGCGGGGGAAGAGGAGGCGGGCGACGGAAGGATAGACGCCGTCACGGAGCTCCGCCCCCTCGGCCCCGTCCAGGGTCCAGGATCTCTCCCACGCACGGACTTCCGTCACCTCCGCCGGGGCCAGGCCCTCCCGGGCCAACAGGTCGGGGACGCTGGGAAGCTGTTGGGAGAACGCCAGGGCCCCGTGGGTCTCCGGGGCCACGGTCATGGCCATGGGATGGTCGGCGCTGTCCTGACAGGCGGACACGGGAATCGTGGCGAACAGACACGCCAGGGAACACACAAGAAGGCGGTCCAACGTGCAAACCTCCCGGGGGGAATTCGGAACAAAGGCGATCCCGTCTGAACCTCAACCTCGAGTCTTTTTCGCTTCAGTGCAAGGGCCGTACCCGAAAGACACCGTCTTTCCTTGCACCCCTCCGGTACCACCGGTAGCTTGCCCGTCCATCGTCCTATCGATCCGGACATCGGCCCCCGGATCCCTTCCCAGGAAGGAGGAGCCGTGCGCAAGGAAGACCTCTTTCCCGACCTGGCGTCTCCGGACCCGCCCAGTCGGATCCGCAGCGCCGCCACCAAGATACGGTCCCTGCGAGGCCAGGTGGGCCACGACGGGCTCACGCCCTCCGCCACCCGGACCCTTATGGACGAGCTCACCGGGGCCCTGGAGGAGATCGCCGGGGCACTGGAAGGGACCGACTCGTGACCCCACGACACTGGCCCCGGGGCCTCTCTGAGCCATGGTGAGCCTCCGCCTGATCCGGGTGGGCGCTGCCTGCTTCTTCCTCCTCTTCGTGGTGGCCGTCACCTGGCCGGGGATGGTCCCCTTCAATCGAATCCATCCCCTGATCCTGGGCCTTCCCTTATCCATGGTCTGGATCGCCCTCTGGGTGGCCCTCTCCTTCGTGGTCTTCCTCCTGGTGGACCGGGTTGAAGGAAGGGCACGGGGCACGGGACCGGCCCTCACCGGGATGGATCCCGGCAAAGGGGCTGACGGTGCCGGCGAAGGAGCGGACGACGGCGGCGAAGAAGCCAAGAGGAACGAACGCCCTCCGGGTTCGCCCAGGCCCGGGGACCAGGAGGCGGGGGCGGAAGGGCGGGCGGGCTGATGGAACGGTGGCACGGCATCGCCCTCATCATCCTCCTCTACCTGGCCGTCACCCTGGGCATCGGGCTCAGAGCCGGGCGCAGGGCCTCCCGGAGCGTGACGGGATACGTGGCGGGAGACCGGGCCTTCGGGCTCCTGGTCATGTATTTCATCTTCGGCGCCACCATGTTTTCGGCCTTCGCCTTCCTGGGCGGGCCGGGATGGGCGTATTCCCGGGGGGCGGCGGCCTTCTACATCCTCTCCTACGGCGTCCTGGGCATGGCGCCCTGGTACTGGGTGGGCCCCAGGGCGGCCCGGCTGGGCCGGGCCCACGGCTACGTGACCCAGGCCCAGCTTCTCCGGGGCCGCTTCCCCTCCCGCTTTCTCTCCGTCCTCATGGCCATCCTCACGGTCCTGGCCTTCATCCCCTACATCACCCTCCAGATGCGGGGGGCCGGCATCGTCATCGAGGCCGTCACCGACGGAAACATTCCCCTGTGGCTGGGGGCCGCCGTGGCCTACGGCATCGTGCTGCTCTACGTCCTCACCAGCGGGGTGTCGGCCGTGGGTTGGACGAACACCTTCCAGGGCATCTTCATGCTCATCATCGCCTGGACCCTGGGGATCTACCTTCCCAACCGCCTCTATGGGGGGGTGGGAGAGATGTTTCGGGACATCGCCGCCCAACGACCGGAGCTCCTGACGGTGCCGGGTCTCTCCGACACCGGGGATCCCTGGAGCTGGGGAGGCTACTCCACGGCCATCCTGGTGAGCGCCATCGGCGTGGCCATGTGGCCCCACCTCTTCATGAAAGCCTTCGCAGCGAAGGACGACGACACCATCCGCCGGACGGTGGTCCTCTTTCCCACGTTCCAGCTCTTCCTCATCCCCGTCTTCCTCATCGGCTTCGCCGGAGTGCTCTTCCCCGAGTCTCCTCAGGATCCGGACTTCATTCTGCCCTTCCTCATCCTCAGGAGCCAGCTCCCCGGCCTGGTGGTGGGACTCTTCTGTGCCGGGGCCCTGTCGGCGTCCATGTCCACCGGGGACGCACTCCTCCACGCCGGGGCCTCGGTGGCGGTGGAGGACGGCGTGGGGCTGTTCGCGGAGCTGGACGACCGGCAGCAGAGGCTCCTCATGCGGGGCCTGGTGGTGGGCATGGGGGCCCTGGCCTATTTCTTCGCACTCTACGAGGGGTTCTCCCTGGTGATCCTCCTCCTGAGCTCCTACGGAATCATTGCCCAGTTCACCCCTCCCATCATCGCCGCCATGTACTGGCGGAGAGCCACCACCACCGGAGCCGTCGCCGGACTCCTGGTGGGCTCCGCCGTCACCCTTTTCTTCTTCTTCAACGGACACTTGAAGCCCCTGGACCTGCATGAAGGGATCCTGGGGCTGGTGGCTCATGTGCCTACGCTGGTCCTCGTCAGCCTCCTCACCTCGGACCCGGCCCCGGAGCGGACGGAGGCCTTCCTCCGAGCGGCCCGGGGAGACGTTGGCGAGGCCGGAGGAAAGGCCCCGGCATGACGGACCCTTCGGATCAGGCAGGTGGGGGACCCGGCCCACCCAGCGCCGGCGGCGGAGGACCCGGGGGCCCGGGAACCGAGGAGGAGCGCCTTCAGGAGCTGCGGCAGAGGATCCAGGCGGTGGACGAGGCCCTGGTGGAGCTCATCCGGGAACGCCGGGCCCTGGTGCTGGAGATCGGGGAGCTGAAGGCCCGGCTGGACCTACCGGTCCTGGACCCGGCCCGGGAAGCGGCCGTGGTTCGAAGGGCGGCGGCCCTGGCCCGGGAAAAGGGAGTGGATGAAGAGCTGACCCGGGACGTGATCTGGCGAATCATGGCCTCGGCCAGGGAGGACCAGAAAGGCCCGCCCTGACCGAGATCCCATGGGAGAGACCCCCAGGGGAGTCCCCAGGGCGAGACCCCAGGGGCGTCAGTCGTCCACCACCACCTGCCGCCAGCGACTCCCCAGAGAAGCCACGACCTGATGGGAGCGTCCTTCCGGCACCCGGAGGGCGAAAGGCTCTCCCGGGGGCGTGATTCCGCGACGGAGATGGGGGTTCAGCTCCCGCATGGTCTTCGGAGGCACGTCCATGGCCTCGGCCACCACGGACAGGCGGGTGCCCCCAGGGACCCAGACCCGGTCGAACCGGACGGGCTGGGCTTCTTCCACCTGGAACCCGTACCCCTGGGCGGCCTGGGCCAGGAGGATGGCCGCCAGCATCTTGGGCACATAGGCCCGGGTCTCCCGGGGCAGGTGCTCGATGATCTCCCAGTAGAGGGCCTCGTCACCGGTCTGATCTCCGGCGTGGGCCCTCAACACCCGGGCTACCCGGGTGGGGCCGGCATTGTAGGCCGCGGCGGCCAGGTACCAGGAGCCGAACCGGTCGTAGAGGGCCTGGAGATAGTCCAGGGCGGCATCCGTGGCCCGGATGGGATCCCGGCGTTCGTCCACCCACTGGTCGATGCGGAGGCCGAACTGCTGGGCCGTGGGCCCCATGAACTGCCACATCCCCGAGGCGGAGACCCGGGACGTGGCCTGAGGGGAATAGCCGGACTCGATGGCTGCCAGGTACATCAGGTCCTGCGGCATCCCCCGGCGATGGAGAGCATCCCGGATCATCTCCGAATAGAGACCCTCCCGGGCCAGATACCGCTCGAAGACGGGTCGCTGGTCCGTGAGGTACCGCTCCATCCAGCCTTCCACCTTCTCGTTGACCTCGACGGGAAGGGAGAGGGACGGGGCGATCTCTCCGACATGGGGAATCTCCGTGGCCGGAGCCTCGGGAGACCGACCCCACGACAAGGTCCCCAATGCCAGCAGGAGAGCGCCGGCGAGAACGGTGAGCCGAGTCCCCTGCCGGGGAAGCTGCAGGCGCCGGCTCCTCACTCGATTGAACCTGCTGAACCAGGAAAAGGGGGCGACCGGGAAGCCCGGTCTTCGAGACCTCCTCGAGTTGGCGCTCGTCTTCATGGTTCACCTCCGTATCTATATTCTGCCCCTACGGATCTCGGGCCTGAAACGTTGCGATGTACAGGGAAGATGAGAGGCCGAAGGGGCCTTGGTATCGACTCTCGAGCCCGTGGTACAGACGATCCTATAGAAAGGTCCGTCCCGCACGGAGCGGAACGGACAGGTTCATCCTGTGTCGGGACTACTCCGGGGGATAGACCGAGACCACGCTCCGCCTCCGCATGGTCTCAAAGGTCACCACGCCGTCGACCTTGGAGAAAAGGGTGTCGTCGCCGCCCCGGCCCACGTTCCTGCCGGGATGGAACTTCGTGCCCCGCTGCCGGACGATGATCCCTCCGGCCCGCACGTTCTGCCCCCCGAACCGCTTCACACCGAGGCGCTTCGGATTGCTGTCCCGTCCGTTTCGACTGGAGCCTACACCTTTTTTGTGAGCCATTGCGAACTCCCCAATGCCAACGGATCAGACGAGAATCTCGTCCACCCGGATCTCAGTGAACCCCTGGCGATGGCCCTGTTTGCGTCGGTAGTTCTTCCGGCGCTTCCGCTTGAACACGATGATCTTCCGATCGCGTCCGTGTCCCAGGACCTCGGCCTTGACCTTCGCCCCCTCCACCATGGGAGTGCCCACCTGGACGGCCTCACCGTCGGAGGTCAGCAGGATCTCCTCGAAGGTGACGGACTCCCCGGGCTCCGCGGACAAACTCGGAATCCGCAGGGTATTTCCGGGCTCTGCCCGGAACTGCTTTCCGCCCGTCCGAAATACGGCGTACATAGGAACCTCAGGTCAGGATTCTCCGCGAGTCGTATAGCCTGTAAAAGGTATGGAAGACGGCTTCCGGGTCAACCCCGGCCCGGACCGCTTCAATCCGGGACATACTTCTCCGTCACGTCCGTCTCCGCCGGGCCCGCCAGGAGACGGTACTCGTCCTGGCGCATGAGGGGATCGTCCCGGAGATCCACCTTCATACCCGTCCGGTCCCGGAGTTGCGGAAGGAAGTCCCGTTCCTGCTCCAGGATCTGGAGGGCCACCTCCGGATGGAGACGCACGGTCATCCGCTTCTCCTTGCTCAGGGCGGCCACCCGAACCAGGCTTCGCTCGATCTGCCGGACCACGGTGGCCGGGGAGAAGACCCGGCCTGCCCCTCCGCAGTGACTGCAGGTCTCGGTGAGGCTCTGGAAGAGAGGAGGGCGGACCCGCTGGCGGGTCATCTCCACCAGGCCCAGCTCCGAGACCTCGAAGGCCTTGGTCCGGGCCCGGTCCCGTCCCAGGTGGCTCCGGAGCTCGTGGAGGACCCGGTCCCGGTTCTTCTGGGAATCCATATCGATGAAGTCGCAGACCACGATGCCCCCGATGTCCCGGAGCCGGAGCTGCTTGGCGATCTCACGGGCGGCGTCCAGGTTCGTCTTCAGGATCGTGTGCTCCGGGTCCTTCTTCCTCTTTCCCGTGTACCGGCCCGTGTTCACGTCGATGGAGACCAGAGCTTCCGTGGGTTCGATGACGATGTAGCCCCCGGACTCCAGGTTCACCTTGTTCTGGAATGCCTGGTTGATTTCCTCCTCGACGCCGTACTTGTCGAAGAGGGGGAGGGGATCGGAGTAGAGGTGCAGCCGATCCAGGAGCTCCGGCTCCACCTTCCGGAGGTACTGGCTGATCTCGGCGTGGACCTCGGGGTCGTCCACGACCAGGGAGTCGAACTTGTCGCTGAAGAGATCCCGGATCACTCCGCTGATGAGCTTCGCGTCCCGGTGCACCAGGGCGGGAGGTCGGGCCTTCCGGGCCTCCTCCTGGATCTCCTGCCAGCTTTCCAGGAGCCGATTGAACTCGTTCTGGAAGGTCTTCCGGTTCAGCTCCTCCCCCACCGTACGGACGATGACCCCTCCCCGGTCCGGAGGAACGATCTCCTTGGCCAGCTTTCGGAGCCGAGCCCGCTCGCCCCGCTCCTCGATCTTCCGACTCACCCCCACGTGGGAGGAGCCGGGCATGTAGACCAGGAAGCGCCCCGGGAGGGAGATCTGCGTGGTAAGGCGGGGGCCCTTCGTGCCCATGGGCTCCTTGGTGACCTGGACCAGCACGTCCTGGTCCTTCTGGATCACGTCCTGGATGGGGACCTGCCGCCGGGCCTTCCGCTTCCCTCCCCCGTTGCCGCCATTCGGCTCCTCCTCGTCCCCGTTCTCCTCTTCGTAGTCCAGGTCGGAAGCGTGAAGAAAACCCGCCTTCCCCGAGCCGATGTCCACGAAGGCCGCCTGGATACCCGGTAGCACAGCCTCGGCCCGACCCAGGAAGATGTCGCCCACGAGGCGCCCCTGGTCCGGTCGGTCGTGTTGGACCTCCACCAGGTGGCGGTCCTCCAGGATGGCCACCCAGGACTCCTGGGCGCTCGCACTGATGAGGATTTCTCTTTTCAATGAACGGTTTCTCCCCGGCGCCCAGGCCTTTCCACCGGACCGTCTCGTCCCGGACCCCGGACCCCCGATGCCGAATCGGACTCGGCTCGTCGCGGGTCTCGGCCGTCCCGGCCATTCCGGCAGGGGTAGAGCCTGTTGCGCCCTCGATCGTCACCCGGGACGGCCCTGCGACATCCGCCGCCGGGCCCCGGGCATGCCGGACCGTGTATCCCGCCGCCTCCGGGCAGCGACCTTCTCCCCTCGGGTTTCCACCGGAAGGGAAACCCGTCAGGCTCCGAAGGTCTCCCGCACCAGGTGACGGCCGATCACGATCCTCTGAATCTCACTGGTTCCCTCACCAATCTCGCAGACCTTGGCGTCCCGCATCATCCGCTCCACGGGGTAGTCCTGAGTGTAGCCGACTCCCCCCAGGAGCTGGATGGCTTGAGCCGAGGCCTTCATGCTCAGCTCCGAGCAATAGAGCTTCGCCATGGCCGCCTCTTTGCTGAAGGGACGGCCCTGGTCCTGGAGCCAGGCCGCGTGATACGTGAGGTGCTTACCGGCCTGGATCTCGGTGGCGAGATCGGCCAGACGAAACTGCACGGCCTGGAAATCCCAGATCTTCCGGCCGAACTGCTCACGCTCCTGAGTGTAACGAAGGGCCTCATCGTAGGCCCCCTCCGCCAGGCCCAGAGACAGGGCCGCCACGCCTACCCGTCCGGCGTCCAGGGTCTTCATGAAGTTGATGAAGGCCTGTCGCTCCTCTCCCAGCTGGGTCGCCGGGGGCACCAGGGCATCTTCCAGGAGAAGCTCCCGTGTGTCCGACGCCCTCCAGCCCATCTTGTCTTCCTTCTTCCCCGCCTTGACCCCGGGGATGAACTCCAGCTCCGGGGCATGGCCTACCCCCAACGCCTCGGCCTGATCCATGGCCACCGTGGGCTTGCACACCACGAAGTTCGTGATGCCCCTGGAGCCCCGTTCCGGGTCCGTCACGGCCGTGACGGTGAAGATCTCCCCCACCCCGGCGTGGGTGATGAAGATCTTGGAACCGTTCAATCGCCAGCCCCCCTCTTCCCGCACGGCCCGGGTCCGGCTCCCGGAGGCGTCCGAGCCGGCTCCGGGTTCCGTGAGACCGAAGCCCCCCAGCACCCTGCCCTGAGCCAGAACCGGGACCCAACGGGCCTTCTGCTCCTCGGTGCCGAAGTACAAAATGGGGCTGAGACCCAGGGTGGTGTGGGCGGAGATGGTGATGGAATGGCTGGCGTCCACCCGGGCCAGCTCCTCCACCGCCAGGGTGTAGCTCATGTAGTCCCGGCCCATTCCCCCGTACTCCTCCGAAATGGGGAGGCCGAACCAGCCCCGCTCGGCCATGGCCTTCACGTTCTCCCAGGGGAACTCCTGCTTCTCGTCCAGGATCCCGGCCACCGGCCGGATCTCCTCCTGGGCGAAGGCTCGTACTTCTTCCCGGAACTCTCGGTGCTCGTCTCTCAGGTAGGGGTCCATGATGTCGTCGTGCGGCTCCGGCGGGCGAGGTATCGATGGACTGGGGGACCGATGGAACCGGCCTTCCAGGGCCCTCCCGGGGAAGGTCCTTTTCGGGGTAAACTACGAGGAGGTGCCCCGGGCAAACAGAGCCCACCTGCTCCGGCCGGCCTGGCAGCGGTCGCAGCGACCGCATCGGCCCCCTGGAGTCCGTTCCCCGAAGTACTCCAGGAGGAAGCGTCGCCGGCAAGCCCGGGTCCGGGCGTAGGCCTGGGCCGAGTCCACCTGGTCCCGGGCCACCTGCCGGAGGGAGCGCAGGGCCGGGAGCCCGGGAGAACGGTCCAGGAGGGTGAGGGTGGACCGCCCGGGCTGCCCACTACCGGGGGACGCCCCATCCTCGTCTCCCTCCAGGAGAAGGGCTCCCGTGCGAGCCAGGGCCCGGAGAGCCGCCAACACCTCGTCCTCTCTCATCCCCGAGGAGAGGCCGTTCCTGAGGGTGCTCAGCTCCAGGGTCTGGGGCCTTCCCGGCTCCAGCTCTCGTCCCAGGTGCCGGTGGACCCGGGCCAGGAGAGCCTCGGGGGGGTAGGAGGCGGCCACGAAAGCATCGTGGACCGCCCGGTCCCGCCGGCTGTGAAGGGCCAGACATTCGGCGGGATCCCCATCCCGCCCGGCCCGGCCCGCTTCCTGGTAGTAGGCCTCCAGGCTCCCGGAGAGCTGATAATGGGCCACCAGCCTCACGTCCGGACGGTCGATGCCCATGCCGAAGGCGTTCGTCGCCACCACTACCGGACCGGGAGCCTGGAGGAATTCCTCCTGAACCCGGGTTCGTCGAGGCGGCGAGAGGCCGGCATGGTAGGCCAGGGCCGGGAGTCCCCTGGATGCCAGGGCTCGCCGGATGGCCTCCACGGAGCGCCGGGTGGCGGCGTAGACGATGGTGGCTCCCCGCCGTCCCCGGAGGACCCGGAGCAGCTCCCGAATCTTCGCTCCGTGGCCCCGGACACGGCGCACCGCCCAGTGGAGATTGGGCCGGTCGAAGCTCCCGATGACCCGAATCGGATCCCGGAGCCCCAGGGAGGCCTCCATCTCCCGCCGCACCCGAGGGGTGGCCGTGGCCGTCAGGGCCAAAATGGGGATCTTGAGGCGGCGCCGGACCTCCCCGATGCGCAGGTAGGCCGGGCGGAAGTCATGGCCCCACTGGCTGATGCAGTGGGCTTCATCCACGGCCAGGAGGGAAACAGGCATCCGGGCCAGGACGCGCTGGAAGTCCGGCACCCAGAAGCGCTCCGGAGCCACCAGGAGGAGCTGCACCCTTCCACCCAGAGCCCGGGCCACGACCCGGGTGCGGCGGGTCCGGGAAAGGGTGGAGGTGAGGTACTCGGCCCGCAAGCCCACCTTCCGGGCCCGGATCACCTGGTCCTCCATGAGGGAGACCAGGGGGCTCACCACCAGGACCATGTCCGGAAGCAGGAACGCCGGAAGCTGGAAGCAGACGCTCTTGCCTCCGCCGGTGGGAAGGACGCCCAACGCGTCCCTTCCCTCCAGGGCTCCTCGCACCAGGGCCTCCTGGCCCGGGCGAAAGGCCGGATGGCCCAGGGTCCGTTGCAGCTCGCCGGTGAGATCGTCGGGGGCGCCCATCTCCCCAGGTTGGGCGGCATCGAGGGGCGGTGGAATGGATCGGGAGGTCAGTCCCGGGGTTCGTCGCCGACTTCGTCGTGGTGTTCGTCGTGGTGTTCGTCGTCTTCGTCGTCGTGTTCGTCGTCGTCGGAGGAAGCGGAGGAGGAAGAGAGGAAGCGAAGAAGGAAGCCCCCCAGGAGAACCGCGATGGCCACGTTCACCAGAAGAGAGCTCCCCAATCCGATCCCCAGCAGGGCCAAGGCCGCCCCCATCCAGAAGAGGCCCATCTTCAGCTTCAGGTAGGGGTCCTTCCCTCGGCGGGATCGATCCAGGAAGATCACGCCTTCTTCCCGGGACCCTTCCGGAGGAAGCGGCGGACCCCTTCCCGGCACGCCGGTGTCATGCGAGCCTCCACGTTCACCTGGGCTCCCCGTTCGATGCCCTCCCGGAACGAGAGGTCCCCCAACTCGTAGAGGAGGGCCTTGGTGAGCTTCAGGGCCGAGGGTGGGCGACGAGCCAGCTCCCTGGCGAAGTCTCCCACCTCCTGGTCGAAGACCTCCGGGACCAGGACCCGGTTCACCAACCCCATCTCCCGAGCCTCCGCGGCGGAGATCCTCTGCCCCAGGGTCACCAGCTCGAAGGCCCGACCTTCCGTGACCTTCCTTCGCAGGATGGCCATGACCATGGCCGGAACGAAGCCCAGGTGGACCTCCGGATAGCCGAACTCGGCATCGGCACGGGCCAGGATCAGGTCGCAGGCCGTGGCCAGCCCACACCCTCCGGCCAGGGCCCGGCCGTGGACGGCGGCCACAACGGGACGGGGGTGGTTCCGCATGGCCAGGAGCAGGTCTCCCAGGCGACGAGCGTCGGCCAGGCTCTCCTCCCGGTTCTGGTCCATGGTCTCTTCCAGCTCCGCCAGGTCCGCCCCGGCACAGAAATCCGGCCCCTCTCCCCGGAGGAGCACCACCCGGACCTCCTCCCGATCCCCGGCGGTGGCGAGCTCCCGGCTCAGGCCCTCCACCAGGGCGCCGTTCAGGGCGTTTCTCTTCTCGGGTCGGGACAGCCACAGGGTCAGGACCCCGTCCTCCTCCCGGGTGCGAAGGACCTCCTGAGAACGACCGTCCTGGCTCACCATCCTCCTCCTCTCTCTCTTCGTTCTCCCGCCGCTCCTCCCCCTCCCATCTCCCTCTTCCAGACCTCCTCCGGTGCCCGGCCCCGGTCCCGAACAGCGTCGGCCACCTCCCGAGACACCTCCACCTCCATGCGAAGGAAGGCGTTGGCCAGGACCTTGGCCTGGGCGTCGGTCATGAGAGACACCGTCCCTCCGCCCTCCAGGGCATCGTGGAGAACGAAGTTCAGGGCGTGGAGATGGGGGAGCTCGTAGCGTTCCACCGGCCCATCCACCAGCTCCCCCAGATGGGCCTTCACCCGGTCCGGGGTCAGGAGCTCACGGAGGAGGGGAAAGTGGGCGGGATCGTAGGCGATGACCCCCACATTCGCCAGGTTGCCTTTGTCCCCGGAACGGGCGTGGACCAGCCGGACCAGCTGCACGGAGGGCATCCTCAGCTCCCTCCCGGGTAGGAGCTCTCGTCCAGGATCTCCACCCGGAGATGGGGTTCCACCACCTCCCGCCGGATCAGGGCCGGCCAGTAAGCCATGACCTCCTGGACCCGGGGCCGCCCCCCGGCGAAGCCCGTGGCCGACGGCGGGCCCGTGAGAACCAGGGGAGCGATCTCCCGGGTGAAGCGCTCCACCGCCCTCCGGTCCGGGCCCCGGACGGCCACCCGGAGCTGGACCTCCGGGATGTCGGGGGGAGGATTCCCGACCAGGGGGCCGTGGGTCGAGCTCCATCCCACCAGCTCCCCGCGGATCTCGTCGAAGCCGAGCCCGAGGCGGTCCAGCCGCTCCCGGAGGACCCGCTCCGCCATCCGGGCTTTCAGTGGCGCGTCGGGCCAGGCGTAGACCAGGGTGCCCACGGCCTTGTAGCCGGCGGAGTAGGCCGCGGAGACCTTGAGGAAATCGGTCCGTGGCCGACCCCGGGCACCGAAGACCCTCACCCGGTCCTCTCCCTCCTCCCGGAGCTGGACGGCGGTGAAGTCCGCCACCACGTCCGGGGTGATGTAGGCTCCGGGATCTCCCACCTCGTAGACGATCTGCTCCGCCACCGTGGAGCGGCTCACCCGTCCCCCGGTGCCCGGGTGCTTGGTGACCACGAAGTCCCCGGAGGCTTCCGCCTCCACCACGGGAAACCCCACCCGAGCCAGATCCGGCACGGTCCACCACTCGTCCAGGGTGTTGCCCCCGCTGGTCTGGGCACCGCACTCGTTGATGTGGCCCGCCACCACCCCCGCCGCCAACCGGTGGTGGTCCTGGAAGCTCCAGCCGAACTCGTGGATCATGGGGGCGTAGGTGAGGGCCGCATCCGCCGAACGGCCCGTCACGATCACCTGCGCTCCCCGCTCCAGGGCCCGGACGATGGGCTCGGCCCCCATGTAGACGTTGGCGCTCCGGATCCGGTCCAGGATCCCGGCCAGGCTCTCCCCGGTTTCCATGTGGGCCAGCTCGTGTCCCCCCTCGAGGAGCTCCTCCAGCCGGGGGACCAGGTTGTCCCCCGTCACCATCCCCACCCGGACGTCCCCGGCCGGGACCCCGGCCCGTCCCGCCGCGTCCAGGAGGGCCTCGGCGCAGCCCACCGGGTTCACGCCTCCGGCGTTCGTCACCACCCGGATTCCCTTCTCGAGGATGGGAGGGAAGAGACGCTCCATGAGGGGAACGAAGTCCCGGGCATACCCGGCGGACGGATCCCGGTCCCGCTGCTTCTGCATGATGGACATGGTCACCTCGGCCAGGTAGTCCATCATGAGGTAGTCGATGGGACCACCCTCCACCTGGCGGACGGGGGCGTCCAGGTCGTCCCCCCAGAACCCCTGGCCCGAGGCGATGCGGAGCTTGCCGTCCGTCACGAGGGATCCCGGGTGGGATCGTAGGGCAGGTGGAAGGGACCCAGGTGGGGGCCCCGATTCTGCCGGGCCGCCCGAAGGAGAAGGGTCAGGGCCCCCCGGAGCTCCTCCGGGAGGACGATCTCGTCCACGAAACCACGGGCGGCAGCGAACCGGGCATCCAGCTGCCGCTCGTACTCCTCCCGGACCTCGTCCATTCGGGTCCGGAGATCCTCGTCCGGGGCAGCTCCCTCTTCCTTCAGCCGGTCAAGCTGGGCGCTGAAGAGGGCCATGACGGCGCTCTCCCCTTCCATGACCCCCATGCGCCCGGTGGGGAGGGAGAGGATGAAGTCGGGATCGAAGCCCTGTCCGGCCATGGCGTAGTAGCCCGCCCCGGAGGCGTGGTTCACCGTGAGGGTGAGCTTCGGCACCGTGGCCACGGACATGGCTTCCACGAACTCGGCCCCGGCCCGGATGATCCCGGAGTGCTCCGCCGCCGGCCCCACCATGAAACCGGACACGTCCTGGACGAAGAGGATGGGGGTCCGGTGCCGGTTCATGGTCTCGATGAAGTAGGCCACCTTCCGGGCACTCTCCGTGTAGACGATGCCCCCGAAGCGAGGGGGACCCGGCCGCTCGTCCTTGATCATGTCCCGGGCATTGGCGATGACCCCCACGGGGATGCCGGAGATGAAGCCGGTCCCACAGATCATCTCCGCCGCGTGCCCGGGTTGGAACTCGTCCAGCCCCTCCTCGTCCAGGATGCAGGCCAGGAGGTCCTGGGCCGAATAGGGCTGCCGGTGGTCGTGGGGAAGGATGGAGTAGATGTCCCGGGGATCCCGGCCCGGGCGAGGCTGGGCCCCCTCCTCCGAAGACGCCCCGTCCTGCCGGGTCATGGAGCGCCTCCCCTCCCCGTCCGGCAGCTCCAGGACCAGCTGCCGGATGCGCTTCACGCACGCTTCGTCGTCGGGAACCATGTAGTGGGCCACGCCGGAGATCTCCGTGTGCATCCGGGCCCCACCCAGCTCCTCCCGGTCCACGGACTGTCCCGTGGCCCCCTTCACCAGGTTCGGTCCCCCCAGGCCCATGAAGCTGGTGCCCTCCACCATGAGGATCACGTCGGAGAGGGCCGGAAGGTAGGCTCCCCCGGCGATGCACGGGCCCATGACGGCGGAGATCTGGGGGATACCCAGGTACCGGCGCATGAGGGAGTTGTAGTAGAAGATCCGGGCCGCTCCGTACTGGCCCGGGAAGACGCCCCCCTGATAGGGCAGGTTCACCCCCGCCGAATCCACCAGGTAGATGATGGGGATCCGGCAGCGCATGGCCACCTCCTGGGCCCGGAGCATCTTCTTGATGGTCTCCGGCCACCAGGAACCGGCCTTCACCGTGGCGTCGTTGGCCACCACCACCACCTCCCGACCCTCCACCCTCCCCACCCCGGTCACCACTCCGGCTCCGGGAGCCTCTCCCTCGTACTGGTCGTAGGCCACCAGGAGGCCGAGCTCCACCCATTCCTCCGGGGTGTCCAGCAAGAGCTGGATTCTCTCCCGAGCCGTGAGCTTGCCCTGGTCGTGCTGCCTCTGGATCCGCCGCTCTCCGCCTCCGGCCCGGAGACGGGCCCGGAGATCCTGGAGATCACGGGCCAGGGCCCGGAGCCGTCCTTCTTCCCGGGCCGTGGGACCCGATTCCCTTTCAGCCATACCGGGCTCTCCTCCTGTCGAGTCAGCTCGTCTCCGCCAACCGCCCCCGGGCCCACTCCCTCACGTACTCCACCGCCTCGCCGGTGGGGGTCCCCGGTCCGAAGAGGCGCCCCACGCCCTTCTGCCGGAGGGCCTCCATGTCCTCCTCCGGTATGATGCCCCCGCCGGTGAGGAGGACATCCTCGGCTCCCGCCTCCTCCAGGAGCTCCCTGACCCGGGGGAAGAGAGTCATGTGCGCACCGGACAGAACGGACATGGCCACCACGTCCACGTCCTCCTGAACGGCTGCGTTCACGATCATCTCCGGAGTCTGGTGCAGCCCCGTGTAGATGACCTCGAATCCCGCGTCCCGGAACGCCGAGGCGATGACCTTCGCTCCCCGGTCGTGGCCGTCCAGTCCCGGCTTGGCCACCAGGACACGTATCTTTCGATCTTCCTCAGACATGCCTCGACTCCTGTTGGCACCGGCGATTCCCGCCGGGAAGGGTCCGTGAACATACGAAAGGCCCCGGTACGGGAGACAACCCCTCAGTCCTTCCCGTTCCATCGCTCCCTGAGATACCGGGGCAGGGCCGCCACGTTCCGGATCCGATCCACCGGATAGTCCAGACGGTCCAGGGGGTCCAGGAGGACGGCATCCATGCCCGCCTCCCGGGCCCCCACCACATCCACCGGGTAGAGATCCCCCACGTACAGGGACTCCTCCGGAGACACCTCCATCTTCCGGGCCGCCCGGAGAAAGATCTCCGGGTCCGGCTTCTCCACCCCCTCCACATGGGAGTCCATGACGAACTCGAAGCGGTGGTGGATCCCCCCGGACCGGATCAGCTCCTCCACCCTGCCGTCGGCGTTGGAGATGACGGCCAACCGGTAGTCGGCCCCGGCCAGCTCGTCCAGGGCCGGGCCGGTGCTGGGATGAATGAAGGTCCAGAGGTGGCGCTGCCGGTGGATCTCCGTCAACTCCGCCCCTACGGCCTCCAGCTCCGCCTCCGGAACTCCCGCCCCGAGGAAGAGATCCCGGAAGTAGCCCTCCCAGAGCTCGGCTTCGGTCCCCCGGGCTCCGGCCTCCACGCGCCGGGCCAGGCGGTTCCGGGCCTGGAACTCCGCCTCCCAGAACCGGTCCCGTGAGGTGTCGGCGCCGTGCTCCCGGAAGACGGGGACCACGACCCGGGGGTCGATGAAGATGAGGGTGTTTCCTGCATCGAAGAAGATGGCCTTCAGGGGCATGGCTCGTTTCGGCACGGGTCTCCCGGATGGACTGAGAACCGGACTCAGAAGAAGACGGGTTCCTTGTAGCTTCCGAAGACCTTCTCCATGGCCTCCCGGATCTCGTAGAGGGTGCAGTACGCCCGGGCGCATTCCAGGAGGGGCTCCACCAGGTTCTCGTCGGCGGCGGCGGCCCGGGACAGGGCTGCCAGACTGTCCTGGACTCTGCCGTCGTCCCGCTCCTCCCGGAGGCGGGCCATGCGCTGGCGCTGGTTCTTCTCAACCCCCGGCTCGATTCTGAGGGTCTCGATCTCCACCGACTCCGAGCCCTCGGCGAAGGCGTTCACGCCCACGATCTTCCGCTTCCCGGATTCCACCTCCCGCTGCTGACGGAAGGCGGAATCGGCGATCCCCTTCTGGAACCAGCCGGCCTCGATCCCGGGCACCACGCCCCCGATCTCCTCCACCTGACGGAAGATCTCCTCGGCCTCGGCTTCCAGCTCGTCGGTGAGGGATTCCACATAGTAGGAGCCCGCCAGGGGATCCGCCGTGTTGGGCACCCCGGTCTCGTAGGCCAGGATCTGCTGGGTCCGCAGCGCGATACGAACGGCCTTCTCCGTGGGAAGGGCCAGGGTCTCGTCCATGGAGTTCGTGTGCAGGGACTGGGTGCCTCCCAGGACGGCGGCCAGGCCCTGGTAGGCCACCCGGACGATGTTGTTCTCCGGTTGCTGGGCCGTGAGGCTGACCCCGGCGGTCTGGGCATGGGTCCGGAGACGCCAGGCCTCGGGGTTCGTGGCTCCGAACCGCTCCTTCATGTGTCGAGCCCAGATCCGGCGGGCGGCCCGGAACTTGGCCACCTCCTCGAAGAAGTCGTTGTGGACGTCGAAGAAGAAGGAGAGGCGGGGGGCGAACCGGTCCACGTCCAGGCCCCGCTCCACGCCCCGGCGGACGTACTCGAAGCCGTTGCCCAGGGTGAAGGCCAGCTCCTGGCCCGCCGTGGAGCCGGCCTCCCGGATGTGGTAGCCGGAGATGGAGATGGGGTTGTACTTGGGGGCGTGCTCGCTACACCACTGGAACATGTCCACGATGAGCCGGAGGGCCGGATCCGGCGGATACACCCAGGCGTGCTGGGCCTGGTACTCCTTGAGGATGTCGTTCTGCACCGTGCCCCGGAGCTTCTCCGGCGGCACCCCCTGCTTCTCCGCCGCCACCACATAGAAGGCGAAGAGGATGCTGGCGGGACCGTTGATGGTCATGGACACCGAGACCTGGTCCAGGGGAATCCCGTCGAAGAGGGTCTCCATGTCCGCCAGGGAGGAGATGGCCACCCCACAGACCCCCACCTCCCCCAGGGAACGGGGATGATCCGAGTCGTACCCCATGAGGGTGGGGAAGTCGAAGGCCACACTCAGTCCCGTCTGCCCCTGGGCCAGGAGGTACTTGTAGCGCTGGTTCGTCTCCACCGCCGTGGCGAATCCGGCGAACTGCCGCATGGTCCACAGGCGAGTCCGGTACATGGTGGTGTAGGGTCCCCGGGTGAAGGGGTACTCCCCGGGAAAGCTCAAGGCCTCCTGGTAGCCCGGAGCATGTTCCCGATCCACCGGGGTGTAGAGGGGCCGGATCTCCCGGCCCGAGATGGAGGTGAAGAGGGTATCGTCCCGCTTGGGGACAGCCTCCCATGTCTCCTCCCACCGGGCCAGCCGCTCCCTGAGCTCCCGGATCTCCCGCTCCTTCTCTTCCAGACGCTTCGCCAGCTCCCCCGGGGGAGCCTTGTCCTGTTCCGTCATGGTCATGCCAGATCCTCGCTTCTCGGCCTCCGTCGATCCCGCGTCACTGTGCCGGGCTCCGAAGCAGCTCCTTCACGATAGCCCCGGCCAGGGAATAGGGGGTCTCCGTCCCCTGGAGAATGCTCTCCACTCCCTCTTCCAACATCTCCCCCACCCTGGCGTTGGACCAGGTGATGCGTTGCAGCTCCCGGCTCACCACGTCCCGAACCCGGCCGGCGGCCCGGGCCTTTCGCCTTTCCTCCAGCTCGCCGGAAGCCTCCAGGTGCCGCCGGTGCCCGTCGATGGCCTCCACGAGCTCGGCCACCCCCTCCCCGGTCTGGGCCACGGTCTTCACCACGGGGATGGACCAGGGTTCCGTCCCCTCCCCTTCCTTCTGGTCCGGAGGCGGGGACTCGGCCTGCCCCCCGCGGGCCGCAAGACGCTTCAGGTCCACCCCGTGGTGGGCGGGAACCCCCCGGAGAGCCTGGCCTTCCCGGAGCTGCAGAGCCAGGCGCAGATCCTGCACGACCTGGTCGGCCCCGGGCCGGTCCGCCTTGTTCACCACGAACACGTCGGCGATCTCCATGAGTCCGGCTTTCATGGCCTGGATGCCGTCCCCGGACTCGGGGACCAGGACCACCACCACCGTGTCGGCGGCCCCGGTGATCTCCAGCTCCGTCTGCCCCACCCCCACGGTCTCCACCATGACCCGCTGGAAGCCGAAGGCGTCCAGGAGGTCCAGAACCTCCTTCGTGGTGGTGGCCAACCCCCCCACGGAGCCCCGGGTGGCCATGGAGCGAATGAAGATCCCCCGGTCCGTGGCCAGGTCGTTCATCCGGATCCGGTCTCCCAGGAGGGCGCCGCCGGAGTAGGGGGAGGTGGGGTCCACGGCGATGACCGCCACATCCTCCTCCCGGGCCCGGTACTCCCGGGTGAGAGCCGCCACCAGGGAGGACTTCCCCGCCCCCGGCGGCCCGGTGAACCCCACCCGCCTGGCGAATCGGGGGGTCTCCAATACCGCGTGGAGAAAGGCCTGGAAGCCCGCTCCCTCGTCCTCCACCAGGGAGATTCCCCGGGCCAGGCCGACCTCCTTCCCTTCCCTGAACTTCTCCAGGAGGCCCCGAGCCCCGGGAGGGAGCTCACGGTCCAGGTCCTTCACCCCCGTAGGTCCCAGGATCGAGTCGGAGCGTTCGTGGTCTGGCAACGGTCCTCCCATCGGCGTTCTCGTCCGGGCCCCACCCGGACGGTCTCAGTGATCCACCGTCCACCCGGAGGCACCGGGGGTGGGACACCCGGAGCCCGACGCCGGGTCAATAGTAACGGTCCAGCGGTCGAATACCCCGGGCATGCCGCAAGGGGTTCTCCAGCAGGTGCGTGGGGACGAGGAAGACGAGGATGAACAGCCCCAGGGACACGGCGAAGCCTCCGGCCAGAAGCCAGTAGCTCCGAAGAGAGATGAAGAGGATGGCCGTGATGACGGCGGCCCCCGTGGCGAAGATGCTCAGGAGCAGCCGGCGGGCCTGGAGGTTCAGCACCCGCTCGTGGCCCTGGACGTCCCGGGGGTGCATCCGCACCCGGAGCTCCTCCCGCTGGGCCCGGAGGAGGAGATCCCGGACGGTCCGGAGGGTGCTCTGGGCCTCCGCCAGGAGGTCCCGGGCCAGGGTCACGGGCTCCTTGCCCGTGGTGCGCATGATCTCGGCCCGGTAGTCCGCCACCACCCGGCGCACCAGCTCCAGGCCGTTGAACCGGGGGTCGTAGCGGTAGCCGATCCCCTCCAGAAGAACGGAGGTCCGGAAGAAGTAGACCAGCTCCTGGGGAAGGAGGAGGGGCCAGGCGTAGAACGTGTCCAGGATCTCCTCCACGATCTCCTGGATCCGATCCCGGCTCGTGCCCTGGGCCCGCTCCATGATGCGCATGATCTCTTCGGCCGCCTCCCGGACCTCCCCCCGGGAGACCTCCGGGGAGATCATCCCCAGTTGGTACATCTCGTTGATGGTTCCCTCCAGGTTCTCCCGCTCCACGGCCAGGGCCAGGTTCAGGATGGACTCCCGGGTCCACTTGGGCACCCGGAGGACCATGCCCCAGTCCAGCAGGACGATGCGGCCGTCGTCCTGAACCAGAATGTTCCCGGGGTGGGGATCGGCATGAAGAAACCCGTCCACCATCATCATCCGGAGGTAGAGCCCGGTGAGGGTCTCCATCAACTCCTGCAGATCCAGGTCCCCGGAATCCAGGCGCTCCTGCAGTTGGTTCACCTTGGTTCCACGGCAGTACTCCATGACCAGGAGCCTTCGCCGGGTGAAGCGGTCCAGGACCTGGGGAACGGTGACCCTCTCCTCTCCGGGGAAGAGGCGGCGGAAGTTGGCCATGTTCTCCGCCTCCTGGCGGAAGTCCATCTCCTGGCGGACCCCGGCGGAGAACTCCCGGACCACGTTCGTCAGGGCCCGAATGTGGTGGTTGGGGAAAAGGATGTTCAGCCAGAAGAGGATCCGGAAGGAGATGTCCAGATCCAGGGCCACGATCTCCTCCACGCCCGGGCGGAGGACCTTGACCACCACCTCCTGGCCATCCACCCGGGCCCGGTGCACCTGTCCCAGGCTGGCCGCCGCCAGGGGTTCCTCCTGGAAATTGGCGAAGACCTCCCCCAACGGCGCCTCCAACTCGGCTTCGATGACCCTGGCCACCTCCTCCCAGGGGTCCGGCGGCACCTGGTCCTGAAGGGTCCCGATGAAGGTCAGGTAGGGCTCCGGGAGGATGTCCGCCCGGGCGCTGAAGAGCTGGGCCAGCTTGATGAAGGTGGGGCCCAGACGGGCCAGGACCTCCGTGAGACGTCGAGCCCGGCGCTCGTGGTGCCCCGCCCGCCGCCTGGCGGGACGTCCCAGGAGGATGAACCGACGACGGTCCCTCAGGAATGCCACCACGAAGGGAGCCAGGCGGTGGAGGACAGCGAGGGTGCGAAGGGACCGTCTCATAGGAGGAGCGCCGTAGCCAGGCCCAGGAGGAGAAAGAACCCGATGAGGTCGGTGAAGGTGTGCACGAAGACCGAGGAGGCCACCGCCGGATCCACCCCCAGCCGGTTCAGCACCGTGGGCACGAAGGACCCGGCGAAGCCCGCCACCACCAGGTTACCCCACATGGCCAGGAGAACCACCACTCCCAGCAGGGGGTCTCCGCCGATGAGGAGGGCAAGCCCCGCGATGACCAGGCCCAGGACCACCCCGTTCACCATCCCCACCACCAGCTCCTTGCCCACGGCCAGGAAGGGACCGTGACCGATCTCCCCGTCCCCGGCCAGGGAGATCCGGCGAACGGTCACGGCCAGGGCCTGGGTGCCGGCGTTCCCTCCCAGGGCGGCGATGATCGGGGCCAGCGCCGCCAGGATGATGATGTTCTCCACGGTATCCCGGAAGAAATAGACCACGGACGCCGCCACCGTGGCGGTGAGGAGATTCAGGACCAGCCAGGGGAGGCGGGTCCGGACCGTCTCGTACCAGTCCGCCCGGAGCTCCTCCGTCTCCGAGGTTCCCACCAGGCGCAGGATGTCCTCCGTCTGCTCGGCCTCCATGACGTCCAGGACATCATCGAAGGTCACCCGCCCCAGGAGGACCCCGAACTGATCCACCACCGGGATGGAGACCAGGTTGTAGCGGGACATGAGGCGACCCACCTCCTCCTGGTCCTCGTCGGCGGGAACCGCCGCCGCCACGGGCTCCACCAACTCGATGACGGGCTGGAGGGGATCGGCCAGGATGAGATCGTCCAGGGGCACGGTGCCCAGGAGGTGGTGCCCCTCGTCCACCACGAAGACCGTGTAGAAGTCCTCCACCTCCCGCCCCTGCCGACGGACCTGGGCGATGGCCTGCCCGGCGGTGAGGGTGCTGACCACCCGGACCAGCCGGGTGTTCATCAACCCGCCGGCCGATTCCTCGTCGTAACGGAGCAGGCCCCGGATCTCCCCGGCCTCCTCCAGGGGCAACGCCGAGAGGATGCTGGCCCGCTCCTCCGGATCCAGATCCGCCACCAGGTCCACGGCGTCGTCGTAGTCCAGCTCGTGGAGGAGCTCGGCTCCCCGGCTGGGCGACAGGGCGGCCAGCAGGTCCCCCGGGTCCTCTTCCTCGTCCATCTCCGCCAGGGTCTCCGACGCCAGGTCCCTGGGCAACGCCTCCATGAGGACCACCCGCTCCTCGGGCCGCTCCATGGCCTCCACCAGGTCCGCCACGTCCGAGGGATGGAGCTCTTTCAGGAGGTCGTGGATGGCCTCCACCTCCCCGGCCTGGACCAGCTCCTCGAGCCGGACCCGTACAGCCTCGATATCCTCGGTGCGGAAGGCCATCAGGAGGGATCCTCCGGGGGCCGGGAGGTGGACCGGATCCGGGAGAGAAGCTCCTCCTGGCGCCGATACATGGGGCTGTCCTGTCGATCCTCCCCCTGGGGGTGATCGTATCCCAGGACATGGAGGGTGCCGTGGATGGCCAGACGAAGGAGCTCCTCCTCCAGGGGCACGGCCAGCTCACGGGCCTGCCGTCGGGCCTGCTCGAACCCCAGGTATACGTCTCCCAGGACCGCCTCACTCTCCTCGTGGAGAGCGAAGGCCAGAACGTCGGTGGGCCGGGGCCGATCCAGGTATTCCTGGTTCATCCTCCGGATCTCCTTGTCGTCCAGCAGGGTGAGGGAGATCTCCGCCTCCCGGACGCCTTCGGCCCGCAGGGTCTCCCGGACGGCGTCCCGGAGGGGCTCCTGGGGGAGGTCCCACTCCCCCGTCCCGTTGACCAGGATCCGGAGGGCCATGGATCAGGCCCCTTCCCCGCCGGGTCCCGCCGGGCCCCGGTCCGTCCGGTGAGCCTCGTCCTCGTCGCCCCCCGGATCCCCCGGATCTCCCGGTTCCGGCGGCAGCTTCTGGCCTTCCGGTCCCATTATGGCCTCATCCTCTCCCCCTTCGTCCTCTCGCCGGGGCGCATCCTCCTGGGCAGTGTCCGGGTCCTCGCCGGCCTCCTTTCCCGGGACCTCGTCGGCCTCCGGCCCTCCCGGAGCCCCACCGGCCTCCTCGTCCCCATGGCTCTCCGTGAGGTGCTTCGTGGCGGGATAGTCCAACCGGTGGTGGAACATCCCTCCCACCACCTTGGCGAACTGCTCCACGAC
>CAZZEL010000037.1:0-32757 GCA_964652625.1 uncultured Gemmatimonadaceae bacterium | reverse complement strand
AGGAGTTCGACCGCTATGCCGTCTGAGGATCGTATTGAACAGGCTCTGTCGGCCCTGGCCGGTGCCAGGGAGACGTTCATGTCTTCCGTGGCCATCTCCGCCGAGGAGGTCCGGGGACACCTGGAGCGGGAGGGCGACTCCAAGGACAAGCCCGGAGAGCGCCTGGCCCACGAGCTGGGCCCCATGGGGGCGGCCCGGATCGACCTGGAGCGTCTGGCTCCCTTCGTATCCGGCAACAGGCGCCTGGATGCGGACAAGAGGGCCAGGGCCGAGGAAGCCCTGGAGGTTCTCCGGGGTATCAAGAAGGCCGGAGACGAAACCTTCAAGGCCCGGTGCGAGTTGGACGGGTACCTTCGGGGCAGCATCATCGAGGGTCTGGGCCGGGCCGGTCGGGCCTTCGGGGCCGCTCGGACCGTGGAGGCCATCTTCACCGGCATCCCCCAGCCCGAGGTGGTGAAGAACCCCCTTGAGTCCTTTCCTCCCCACCACTGGAACCGGGGAGAGAAGGGCTGCGCGCCTCCCCTGGTGGTGGAGGTGGAAGGACAGGACCTCCGGGCCGCCTCCCTGGGCGAGCTGTTGGAAGGCACCCAGAAGGTCGTCCTGGTGGTGAACGGGCCGGCGGCACCGGCTCCTCTCATCCGTCTCCTCACGCCGGGGGTCACCGTCATCCAGACCGATGATCCGGATGACCTGGCGGCCCTGGCGGCCACTCCGGGTCCGGGGATTGCCGCCCTCATGCCCGAGGGTGCGGCCACGTTCGTCCACGTGGGTGGCGCGGGGAAGACCCTGGATCAGCGCCTGGACGTGAAGAGCGTCCCCGAGAAGGACCCGAAGCGGCCCCTGGGGGCCATCTCCGTCTTCCAGCAGACCGAGGAGCTCCATCAGCTCCGGTCCCTGGCCCGGAGCATCGAGCCCGCGGCGGTGGAGAGGGAAGAGGGTGTGGAGGAAGAGGCACCGGCCATGGACGACGCCGGTCAGTTGGCTGCCTGGCTCATCCAGCAGGCCAACCTGTCGGAGAGCTAGGGGGGCGAGTCGAACCATGGATTGGACACTGATCCTGACCTCTGTGGCGATCCTGGGTGGGGTGGGCCTCACCTTCGGGACCCTCATCGCCCTGGCCAACGCCAAGCTGAAGGTCTGGGAAGATCCCCGCATCGACGTGGTGGAGGAGACCCTCCCCGGGGCCAACTGCGGAGCCTGCGGCTTCGCCGGCTGCCGGGCCTTCGCCGAGGCGGCGGTGAAGGGGGATGTGGCCCCTGCCGGGTGCACGGTCATGGGAGAGGGGGAGCGGGAAGACGTGGCGGCGGTGCTGGGGGTGTCAGCGGGTGAGGCCAACAAGAAGGTGGCCCGCCTGCTGTGCGCCGGAGGCACAAACGTGGCCACGCGGAAGGCCGAGTACCACGGGGTGGAGAGCTGTGCCGCCGCCGTGGCGGTTACGGGTGGGGGAAAGGGATGCGCGTGGGGGTGCGTGGGACTGTCGGATTGCGCCGTGGCCTGCGATTTCGACGCCATCGAGATGGACCCCCATGGCCTCCCGGTGGTGGATCCGGAGAAATGCACGGCCTGCGGCGACTGCGTGGACGCGTGTCCGCTGGATCTGTTCACCATCATGCCCATGGACCACAAGCTCATCGTCCAGTGCAAGAGCCTCTTGCAGGGCGATGAAGCGGAAGAGGTCTGTGCGGTAGCGTGCACGGCCTGCGAGCGCTGCGTTCAGGACGCGCCGGAGGGCCTCATCGAGATGAAGGACGGGTTGGCTGTGGTGAACTACGACAGGATCGAGGAAGCCAATCCGGAAGTGGTGGCCCGGTGTCCTACCGGGGCCATCGTGTGGGTGGAGGGGGCGCAAGAGTTCGTCCCGGCACAAGAACTTGCAGGGAGTGAAGCAGGATGATTAGCCCGAAGAGCAACAAGGGACAGCAGTCCTTCAAATACCCCGGAACCCCGGATGCCATGGACGGCAGTACGGCCATCGTCTGGGTGGAGACGAACGCCAGCGAGGCCGCCGGCGCCTATCCCATCACACCATCGTCCCAGATGGGGGAGGGATGGGCCCAGGCTGTGGCGTCGGGGTACACGAACGCCAACGGTCGGCGCCTCCTCTTCTTCGAGCCCGAAGGCGAGCATGCCGCCGCCGGCGTGACGGCGGGGATGAGCATGGTGGGTCTCCGGTCCGCGAATTTCTCCAGCGGACAGGGAATCGCCTACATGCACGAGTCCCTCTACGCCGCGGCGGGCAAGAGGCTCACCTACGTGCTGAACGTGGCGGCCCGGGCCATGACGAAGCAGGCCCTGAACATCCACGCCGGCCACGACGACTACCACGCCGTGGACGATACGGGGTTCTTCCAGCTCTTCGGCAAGAACGTCCAGGAGGTGGCGGACCTGAACCTCATCGCCCACCGGGCGGCGGAGCTCTCCTTGAATCCGGGGCTGGTTGCCCAGGACGGCTTCCTGACGAGCCACGTCATCGAGTCCGTCAAGCTCCCGGAGCGGGAGCTCATCAAGGAGTACCTGGGGGATCCCTCGGACATCATCGAGTCCCCGACCCCGGCCCAGCGTCTGGTCTTCGGAGAGAAGCGCCGCCGGATCCCGGAGATCTACGACCTGGACTATCCCGCCATGATCGGGACCGTCCAGAACCAGGACTCCTACGCCCAGGGCGTGGCGGCTCAGCGACCCTTCTACTTCGATCACGTGGCCGACCTGACCGAGCAGGCCATGGAGGAGTTCTACCAGCTTACCGGTCGCCGGTACGAGCGGGCCATGGGGTACCGCCTGGAGGACGCCGAGTACGTTCTGCTGGGCCAGGGCTCCATCGTGCCGAACTGCGAGGCCGTGGTGGACTACCTCCGGGACGAGAAGGGCCTGAAGGTGGGGGTGCTGAATCTCATCATGTTCCGGCCCTTCCCCACGGACCTGGTGGCGGAGATGCTCAAGGGCAAGAAGGGCGTGGCCGTGCTGGAGCGCCTGGATCAGCCTCTGGCCGTGGACGGCCCCCTCCTCCGGGAGATCCGGTCCGCCCTGGGCAAGGGCGTAGAGAACTTCCGGGCCTCCGGAACCACCCCCTATGCGAAGGTGCCCGAGGTCCGGCCCGACGAGGTCCCGGACTTCTACTCCGGTTCCTTCGGCATGGGCAGCCGGGACCTGCAGCCGGGGGACCTGATTGCCGCCGTGAACAACATGCTTCCCGACGGGAAGCAGCAGCGGCTGTTCTACCTGGGCCTGGACTTCGTCCGGAAGGATACCCGGTATCCCAAGCTCCAGATCTGGCAGGAGGAGCTCCTGGAGGAGTATCCCCACCTGGCGGATCTGACCCTGGAGCCCGTGGGCGACCTGGACCTCATGCCCGAGGGCACCATCTCCCTGCGTATCCACTCCATCGGTGGATGGGGCGCCATCACCACGGGGAAGAACCTGGCCCTCACCGCCTTCGAGCTGGCGGGACTGCAGGTGCAGGCCAACCCCAAGTACGGCTCGGAGAAGAAGGGGCAGCCCACGAGCTTCTACTCCACCCTGTCTCGGGGCGAGATCAAGCTGAACGGGGAGCTCCGGCACGTGGACGTGGTCCTCTCGCCGGACCCCAACGTCTGGCGGAGCACGAATCCCCTGGCCGGCCTCAAGGAGGGGGGCATTCTCATTATCCAGAGCGACATGGAGCCGGAGGCGCTCTGGGATTCCTTCCCGCCGGAGGGACAGGAGACCATCCGGCAGAAGAACATCAAGGTCTACGCGCTGGACGGGTTCAAGATCGCCCAGGAAGAGGCCGGCAAGCCCGAGCTCCGCTACCGGATGCAGGGTGCGGCCTTCATGGGAGCCTTCTTCAAGGCCTCCCGTCTCCGGGAGCAGGAGAACCTCTCCGAGGAGGAGCTCTTCGAAGGAATCCTGGAGCAGCTGAACAAGAAGTTCGGGAAGCTGGGACAGGCCGTGGTGGAGGACAACCTCCGTGTGATCCGTCGGGGCTACGAGGAGCTCTACCAGGTTCCGGTGCAGGAGGAGGCCAGGGAAGTCGTGGGTGCCGAGGGTGGCGTGGGCGAGATGCCTTCCCTACTGCACGCCGAGAGCCAGGAATGGGGCCTCGCGAACCAGGGTCGCTTCTGGGAGCAGGTCTGCTCCTACTGCGCCACCACCGGCGAGGACCCCATCGCGGATCCCTTCGCGGCCATCAGCGCCATCCCGGCCTCCACCAGCGTGGTCCGGGACATGACGAACATCCGGTTCGAAGTGCCGGACTTCATCGCCGAGCGGTGCACCGGGTGTGCCCAGTGCTGGATGCAGTGCCCCGACGCCGCTGTCCCCGGCGTGGTGAACTCGGTGGAAGAGGTGCTGGACGCGGCGATTCTCACGGCCATGAAGGACGGGGAGTCCCTGGACACCTTCATGTCCATCTCCAAGAACGTGGCCCGGGAAGCCCACAAGCTCCTGAAGGGCGTTCCCTTCCACAACTTCGCCGACATCCTCTCCCAGGCCTACAAGAACGTCTCGGAGAAGCTGGGCTTCGATGCCGAGCGTCAGGAGGCCATGGACAAGGAGTTCGCCGCCGTCTACTCCCGGCTGGCGGACTTCCCCCTGGCCAAGACCACGCCCTTCTTCGACGTCCCGGAGAACCAGGAGAAGGGTACCGGGGGTCTGCTGTCCATCACCGTGAACCCGGAAGCCTGCAAGGGTTGCAACATCTGCGTGGAGGTCTGTCCTGAGAACGCCCTGGTCACGGTGCACCAGGACGAGGAGATGGTGGACAAGCTCCGTCGGAACTGGGAGGTCTGGGAGAACCTGCCGGACACCCACGACCGGTACGTGAACATCACCGACCTGGACGAGGGTATCGGGATCCTCCCCACCCTCCTGCTGAAGAAGGCGAACTACCGGACCATGGCCGGCGGCGACGGCGCCTGCATGGGCTGCGGCGAGAAGACCGCCGTCCACATCCTCATCTCCACCATTGAAGGGGTCATGCAGCCCCGGGTGGAGAAGTTCGTGAACAAGCTGGACACCCTCATCGAAGGGCTGGACGAGAAGATCCGGGACCTGTTGTCCGCCGACGCGGACCTGGACCTGGACGAGCTGGTGGAGGGAGGAAAGGCCGAGCTCCCGGTGGACGAGGAGAAGGAGGACCTCATCCGCCAGTACCACAAGTCCATGAAGGAGCTGAAGGAGCTCCGCTGGCGCTACACCGAGGGACCCAGCGGCCGTGGCCGGTCCCACATGGCCATGACGAACAGCACCGGCTGCTCCTCGGTGTGGGGGAGCACCTATCCCTTCAACCCCTATCCCTTCCCCTGGGTGAACCACCTCTTCCAGGACGCCCCCTCCATCGCCATCGGGATCTTCGAGGGACACATGCGGAAGATGGGGGACAACTTCATCTCCGTGCGCCGGGCCGAGCTGCTCATGAACGACGAGTACGACGCCGAGGAGCACGAAGAGGAGTTCGTGGCCTTCGACTGGCGGCAGTTCACCGACGAGGAGTTCAATCTCTGCCCGCCCATTCTGGCCATGGGAGGGGACGGCGCCATGCTGGACATCGGCTTCCAGAACGTGTCCCGTCTCCTGGCCTCCGGGAAGCCCATCCGGGTCATCGTCCTGGACACCCAGGTCTACTCCAACACGGGCGGTCAGGCCTGCACCTCCGGGTTCACTGGTCAGGTGGCGGACATGTCGGCCTACGGAAAGGCCCAGCACGGCAAGGAGGAGACCCGGAAGGAGATGGCACTGGTGGCCCTGGCTCACCGGGGAGCCTACGTCCTGCAGAGCTCCCAGGCCTCCCCGGCCCACATGATCGAGGGCATCATCAAGGGGCTGAACTTCCGTGGCCCCTCGGTCTTCAACCTCTACACCCCCTGCCCCGTGGAGCACGGGCTGTCCGACGAGATGGCTCCCCACGCCGCCCGTCTGGCCCTGGAGAGCCGGGCCTTCCCCTTCCTGGTCTACGATCCGTCGGCCGGGGAGAGCTGGGCCAGGTCCGTGGACATCAACGGGAACCCGGAGATCGAGGAGGACTGGCCCAGCTACGAGCTGACCTACACCGACGATGAGGGGGAGGAGCAGACCCTGGAGCTTCCCCTCACCGTGGCCGACTGGGCCGCCACGGAGAACCGCTTCAAGAAGCAGTTCAGGAAGATCAAGCGGGACGACTGGGGCGACGACCAGGTCCCCTTCCACGAGTTCGTGGATCTGAGTCCGGAGGACCGGGTGGGCAAGACGCCCTTCATCAACCTCCTGGGCAAGGACGGGAAGCTGGACCGGATGGCCGCCTCCATGGAGATGGTGACCCTGGCGGAGGATCGACTCCTCTTCTGGGACCAGCTCCGTGAGCTGGCCGGTCACAAGGTGGCTCCCTCCGTCCGGGACCGGATCGCCTACGAGATGGAGGACGAGTTCGACAAGGAGGCCGACAAGATCCGCCAGGAGTACGAGTCCAAGCTGGCGGAGCTGAAGGCCACCTATCCCCAGATCATCGCCCGGCGGATGGCCGAGGGGCTCATCAGCTCCTCCCGGGGTGGAGAGGACACGGTGGGGGACGTCCTGAAGCGGGCGTCGTCCACACCGGGTCTGTCCCCGGTGCAGCTCACCCCGGAGGCCATGGCCCTGGTGGGTGGTGACGGAGGCGGAAACGGGGGAGGTGCCGCCACGGCGGCGCCCCCGGCGGAGGCTCCTCCGGCGGAAGGAGAAGCGCCGGCGGAAGCCCCTCCGGCCGAGGAGGAAGAGGAGGAAGAGGAGGGGCTGGTCATCGAGCCCTACATCGAGACCGCCCGGTGCACGAGCTGCAACGAGTGCATCAACATCAACAAGAAGATGTTCGCCTACAATGAGAACAAGCAGGCGTACATCAAGGACCCGGAGGCCGGCACCTTCGCCGAGATCGTGCAGGCGGCGGAGCGCTGCACCGCGAAGATCATCCACCCCGGGACGCCCCTGAACCCCAGGGAGCCGGACCTTGAGAAGTGGATCGAGCGGGCCAAGCCCTTCAACCCCTAGTGGAATGTGGGATAAGCTGACGTTCAGTCACGGCGTTCATCCGCCGGAGCACAAGGATCAGACCAGCGGCGTCCCCATCCGGCGATTGCCCTTTCCGGAGGAGATCGTCCTCCCCCTTCGCCAGCATGCCGGCAAGCCGGCCCGCCTCATGGTGGAGGTGGGGGACCGGGTGGAGCGGGGAGACAAGGTGGCGGAGGCCGATGGTTTCGTCTCCGTCCCCATCCACTCCTCCGCCGCCGGCAGGGTGGTGGAGATCGACTGGTGGCCCCATCCGGACGGAAGCATGGCTCGGGCGGTGCGGATCGAGGTGGAGAAGTACTCGCCTCAGATCCCCCGTCCCCGGGTGATCCCCAAGTGGGAGGGGCTGGACCCCCAGGAGGTGGTGGCGGCGGTGCAGAAGGGGGGTGTGGTGGGCTTGGGAGGCGCCGCCTTCCCCACCCATGTGAAGCTCCTTCCTCCGGACGATGTGGACATCGACATCCTCCTGGTGAACGGGGCCGAGTGCGAGCCCTACCTCACCACGGATCACCGGACCATGGTGGAGTACCCGGACCGGGTCCTCTTCGGCGTCCGGATCATGATGAAGGCTCTGGGCGTGGACCGGGCCGTCATCGGGGTCGAGAAGAACAAGCCCGATGCCATCGAGACCCTGTCCCGGGCCATCCCCGAGGATCTGAACGTGGAGGTCATCGGCCTCACCGTGAAGTATCCCCAGGGGGCGGAGAAGATGCTCATCAAGGCGGTGACGGGTCGTGAGGTGCCCTCGGGCAAGCTCCCCATGCACGTGGGAGCCGTGGTCCAGAACGTGGGCACCATCTCCTGCATCGCCGAGATCTTCGAGACGGGATTGCCCCTCATCGAACGGGTGGTCACCGTCACCGGCCCCGGCGTGAACAAGCCGTCGAACCTCCTGGTCCCGGTGGGAACGAGGGTCCGGGACATCCTCACGTTCTGCGGGGGCCTGAAGGACAACGTTACGGAGGTGGTCTTCGGCGGCCCCATGATGGGGGCGGCCCAGCCGGACCTGGACGCGCCCGTCATCAAGGGCACCACCGGGATCGTGGTTCTCACGGAGAAGGAGTCCCGGCCCCGGACCGTGCTTCCCTGCATCAAGTGCGGACACTGTCTGGACGCCTGCCCCATGTTCCTCAACCCCTCCCTCCTGGGACAACTGGCCCAGACCGCCCGCTACCAGGAAATGGTGGAGGAGGCTCAACTCTGGGATTGTATGCTCTGTGGAGCGTGCTCCTACGTGTGTCCCTCCAACATCCCCCTCTCCCAGATGTTCGGACTGGCCAAGTACCAGCTCGGGCGACTCCGGAAGAAGGAGGAGGCGGCATGAAGGATCGCGAGCAGAGCCCTTCCGAGGTGGAGAGGCGTCTCCTTCTTACGGCTTCCCCCCACCTGAAGGCGCCGGACTCCACACCCAAGATCATGTGGAACGTGGTGGGGAGCCTGGTGCCCGTGGTTCTCGCGGCCGTCTACTACTTCGGCCCCAGCGCCATCATGGTCATGGCCGCCGCTACCCTGGGGGCCATGGGGACGGAGTGGGTGTTCGGTCCGAAGAAGAGCCTCTGGGACGGTTCGGCCGCCATCACCGGAGTTCTCCTGGGGCTGTGTCTCCCGGCGGGGATGCCCGTCTGGATGGCCTTCATCGGCGGCGTCTTCGGGGTGGCCTTCGGTAAGCTGGTGTTCGGGGGGCTGGGACAGAATCCCTTCAATCCGGCCCTGGTGGGCCGGGCCTTCCTCCAAGCCGCTTTCCCCACGGCCATCACCACCTGGCCCTCCACGGAGATGGAGTGGGGAGCCTGGCGGGGGGCGAATTTCGCCCTTCCACTCCAGAGTGGGGAGGGGGCCGACGTGGTGACCCAGGCCACCCCCCTGGGCCTGTGGAAGTTCGAGGGCGAGATCACGGACTTCTTCAGCCTCATGATCGGGAACACCGGGGGCTCCCTGGGGGAGACGGCGGGCATCCTGATCCTCATCTGCGGCGGATACCTGGCCCTGAGGAACTACCTGAACTGGCGGATTCCTGCCGGGATCTTCCTCACGGTGTTCCTCTTCAGCGAGATCCTCTACCTCATCAACGGGGAGGTCTATCCCCCGCCCTTCTTCATGCTCTTCTCCGGGGGACTCATGCTGGGGGCCATGTACATGGCCACCGACATGGTGACCTCGCCGGTGACGAACCTGGGGGCCTGGATCTTCGCCGTGGGCGTCGGTGTCCTCGTGGTCCTCATCCGTGTCTGGGGAGGGCTGCCCGAGGGGGTCATGTACGCCATCCTCTTCATGAACGCCTTCGTGCCCTTCATCAACCGGGCTACGCAGCCTCGTGTCTTCGGACACCTGAAGGAGAAGCAGGCCCAGGAGGCGAAGGCATGAGCGAGGAGAGACATGAGGACCCGGGCCGTAAAGAGGCGGACAATGGGCCGGAGGAGAACGCCCCGGGAGAAGGGAAGGAGAAGGAGGCCGATTCGGTGAGCCGGAAGGAGAAGGGGAAGAAGGCGAGCCGGGAGGATTCCCAGCCCAGAGACCACGAGCTCTACACTCCCCAGGGAGGTGGAGGCGGAACAGGCGGTGGTTCCATCCGGGACGTTCCCGTCACGGAAGGCTCGCCGAAGACCGGGCCCCGGGAGGACCTCCGGGAAGACGTGGACCGACCGGGGGAGCTTACCCTGCCCCAGGTGGCGGACCGTGTGGTGGAAGCCGAGGGAGAGGAGGAAGGAGAGGCGGGAGCGCCCCCGGAGGCCATCCCCGAGAAGGAGGAGGTGTCCTCCTTCCGGCTCCTCATGACCCTGGCCGTGGCCGGAGCCATCGCCGGTGCGGTCCTGGTCTTCGTGCACCTGTGGAGCCAGCCCCGGATTCTGGCCTACCAGGCCAAGGTTCTGGACCAGGCCATCCAGGAAGTGCTGAAGAGCCCGGACCGCTACCAGACCCTCTTCCTCCTCTCGGATTCCACCCTGACGGCCACCCTTCCGGAAGGGGTGGACTCTCTGGACGAGAACCAGGTCCTGGACCGGGTCTACCTGGGCTACGACGAGAGTGGCGCCCCCATTGGCTACGCCGTCCAGGGAGAGGGGTTCGGTTTCCAGGATATCATCAGTCTCATCTTCGGCTACGATGCTCAGGAGGACCGGGTCCTGGGCATGAAGGTCCTGAGCCACCTGGAGACCCCGGGGTTGGGGGACAAGATCGTCAAGGACACCTCCTTCGTGAACGAGTTCAACGGGGTGGCGGGACCCATCGACCCGGTGAAGCCGGACCGGAACACGGGAGAGCCGGACCAGGTGGACATGATCACCGGAGCCACCATCTCCTCCGAAGCGGTCATCGACATCATCAACCGGCGCATCGGGTCCCTGGATGACCTGCTGGACGGGTACGCCCCCCCCGGGGCCACCGCCGGTCCTTCGGCCGAGAGCAGAGCCGGTTCCCACGATGTGGCGCAGGATCTCAGACTCCCCGCCGGGAGCAGCGGGGTGGAAGAGGAGCACCCATGAGAGAAACCACTCCCAAGCAGGACTTCCTGAGGGGAGTCTGGGATGAGAACCCGGTTCTCATCCAGCTTCTGGGGCTATGCCCGGCCCTGGCGGTGACGAACACCCTCCTGAACGGGCTGGCCATGTCGGCGGCCACCATGTTCGTCCTGGTGGGTTCGAGCCTGTTCGTCTCCACCCTGAAGAACCTCATTCCCCACGAGGTGAGGATCTCCACCTACATCCTCATCATCGCCACCTTCGTGACCATCGTGGACATGGTCATGCATGCGGTGGCTCCGGAAGTCTACGGGGAGCTGGGTGCCTTCATCGCCCTCATCGTGGTGAACTGCATGATCCTGGGCCGCCAGGAGGCCTTCGCCTCGAAACGTCCCGTGGGTAGGGCCCTTTTGGATGCCGTGGGGACCGGGACCGGCTTCACCATCGCCATGATGATGATGGGAGGATTCCGGGAGATTCTGGGAAGCGGAACCCTGGGCCAGGGAACACCATGGGTCATCAACCTCTTCGGGGACAACTTCGAGCCCTGGGTGGTCTTCATCAGCCCGCCTGGGGGCTTCTTCACCCTGGGTTTCATCCTTCTCTTCCTGGGTTGGTACGAGGGAAGAAAGGAGGAGAGGGGTGAGCTGAGGCACTGGCCCCACAGCGTGAGGGTGCCCACCACGGAGAGCAGAGAGGAGGCAGCCTGATGGGTGAGCTGATCCTGATCCTCGTCTCGGCCATGCTGGTCACCAACTTCACCCTCTTCTACTTCCTGGGCCTCTGCCCCTTCATGGGGGTGTCGAAGAACGTGGGGACGGCTCTGCGCATGGGATTGGCGAACATCTTCGTCATGACCATCACCTCCCTGGTGGCCTCGTTCCTGAATCTGTATGTCCTCCCCTATGCCCCGTACCTGAGGATCATCGCCTTCATCGTGGTGATCGCCTCCCTGGTGCAGATCGTGGAGATGACCATCAAGAAGGTGAGTCCCGCCCTCTTCCGGGAGCTGGGGATTTTCCTTCCCCTCATCACCACGAACTGCGCCATCCTGGGGCTGGCGGTGTTCCAGACCGGCCGGGGCTACACCTTCGTCGACGGGCTCTTCTACGCCTTGGGAGCCGGTCTGGGGGTGACCCTGGCCCTGGTGCTCATGGCCTCCCTCCGGGAGCAGACGGAGCTGTCGGACGTGCCGGCGGTGGCCCGGAACATGGGCCTGGTCCTGATTCTGGCCGGGACCTTGTCCCTGGCCTTCATGGGCTTCGCGGGCCTGTTCAGCTCCTGAGAGAAGGGAAGGCGATGAAGCGTCGGACGGTGGAGGAGGAAGCATGACGACCCTGTTCGGGATCCTGGGGGCAGCGGTTCTCTTCGCCTTCTTCGGATACATGACGATCCGACAGGGGTGCGGGGCGGAAGACTGTGGAAGCTGCACCGGGGACTCCTGTTCCCTTCCCCACGGGGAAGAAGCAGAATCCAAGAGCTCGAAGGCGTCGGGGTGGTGGCCTCAGGTCGGTTGACGGCCCTGGCATCGTCGCGACGAACTGTGTGACGGACGGAGATCCACGATGACGGTTGAGAACGGCAAGCGGTCCTTTCCCAGTCGGCGGGACTTCATCTCCCTGGGAATCGGAGCCTTTGTGGTGGGGACGGTGCCCTTTGTCCGGAGCCGGGGTCCCCGGCTGGTCCGGCGTACCCTTCCCCTCATGGGGACCCTGGCGGAGATCGGGGTCGTGCACGGGGATGAGGTGTACGCCCAGAAGGCCATGGACGCGGCGTTCCAGGAGCTCGGGCGGGTGGAGGCCCTTCTCACCCGGTACCGGGGAGATTCCGAGGTGGGCGCGGCGAATCGGTTGGCCTTCGGGACACCCCAGGTGGTCTCCCAGGAGACGGCCCGGGTTCTCCGCCGGTCCCTCCGCTGGGCCGACGCCAGCCAGGGGGTCTTCGATCCCTGTCTGGCTCAGGCCATGGGTCTGTGGGATGTGGGGGAGCGGCAGAGGCCCCCGGCCTCTCAGGATGTTCGCCGCTTCGCCCGTCGGAACCTCTACCGGGCCCTGGAGATCGGCCGGTCCCGGGGCCGGGACGTGGTCCTCTTCCACGAGGACGACATGGGCGTGGACCTGGGGGGGATCGGAAAGGGGTACGGCGTGGACCGGGCCGCAGCGGTTCTCCGTGAGTGGGGCATCCAGAACGCCCTGGTGAACGTGGGCGGGGACCTCTACGCCATGGGAGAGTCGGAGGACGGGGATCCCTGGAAGGTGGGCGTTCGCTCCCCGGAGGATCCCGGGTCCCTGGCCACCAGCCTTCCCATGCGGAACAAGGGGGTGGCCACCTCGGGAGACTACCTGCAGTACTTCGAGCACGGGGGACGGCGGTATCACCACGTCCTGGATCCGGCCACGGGGGAGCCTTCCCGGTCCCGGATGCGGAGCGTCACGGTGGCGGCGGACCGGTGTATGGACGCCGATGCTGCAGCCACCACAGCCTTCGTGTCCTCCGTGGAGAGGGCATGCAGGGTGATGACCCGGGTGGCCCCGGAAGGAGAGGTTGTTCACACGATCTGATGCCGGGGACCCCGGATCCGGGGAGGATCGGCACCGGCGACGGCACTCCAGGGTATGGTAGAAGGTGGGTGGACTCGAGCAGAGTCCGCCCTCCCCCGTACGATTGGAATGCCGATTCGGAGAGGGACTCCAGATGAGAACGCAGAAAGCCTACTGTTCCGCCTGTGATCGGCAGGTGGAAGTCGTGATTCCCGAGGATCTTCCCGAGGGTGCCCTGCCCACGGCCCACGATCCGTCGTCCTGCATCTGTCTGGAGTACGGGGAGAGCTGTACCGGATCCCTTTGCCCCCTCTTCGAGGTGCCCACCGGACAGATGGAGGAGAACTACAAGCGGATCGTCCGGGAGATCCGGGCAGAGAAGGAGGGCCGGGACGCAGATCCGGAATCCGCGCCGGAGGGAGACTCCCGGGACTCGGAAGAGGAGTAGGGGACGATGACGGAAGAGACGAAGGAAAAGGTCCGGACCACCTACTGCGAGCACTGCCAGAAGAAAGTGCGGGTCACCATCGAGAATGCACCCTCCCGAAGCGGTCAAGCGGTGCTTCAGGACCACGACGAGGTGGTGTGTCTGAACTTCGGGGAGGCGTGTGACGGGGAGGTCTGCCCCCTTACCCACTACCGCCCGGTGGTCATGGGCGTTCGCCTGGCCCGCAGTGGACGTCGTCCCCCGGAGGATTGGCGCACGGTTCGGGCTCAGTGCGAGGGCTGCGGCCAGGTCTCGGAGTTGGAGGTGGTGGACATGGACCACGCCTACTGCACCCTCTGCGGCACCACGAACACCTGGATGATCCTGGACGTGGACCGGGAGGGCCGGATCGTGGTGACGGGCAGGAAGGAAGGGTAGGGCCCATGGGTTCCGGGCCTTGAACCCACCATCAGGTGCCGGCTTCCCCTGGGCGAATCTGAGGCCTCATCCCCCTGAGGGGGGTCCCGCCGTATCTCGCGCCGCCGTGTCCGGAACCCTCTCGAAGAGCATGGGGTGACCCGGAGGAAGACCTCCCGCCCCGGAATCCCCCGCCGGGGGCATCATCCCCGGCATCATGCCTCTGAGTCCGGCATGGGGATCTCCTCCCGCCCCCCCCGCACCGTGGGGATTCATCATTCCTCCCATGCTTCCCCCGGGCCCCAGGGTCCTGACCAACTCCGGGGCGGAGACCTCCAGCCCCTGCCGGAGGCTGTCGGCCAGAGCCGAGTCCCCCAGGGCCAGGGAGGCCATGAGAGCGCCGAACTGGGGAATGGGATGGTCCGGGTCCGCTTCCATGCCCCGGGTGTAGACATCCAGGGCCTCCTGGTAACGGCCGTCCCTCTGGGCCTGGTTCCCTTCCTCCACCATCTCCTGTACCTCCTCGGTCATGGCCCGGGCTGCCGGAGGGGCATCGGCGGATTCGGGAGGCCCGTCCTCCTCCTCCCCCTCTGAGGCGCAGCCCCCCAGGACGGGGAGTCCCACCAGGAGGAGGAGAGAGAGGGGAACGGAGAGGAAATCCGAAAGGCGGAGGAGACGTGTCACGGTGGCTGTCGCTTTCCTGAATGTGCTGTAGAAGTCTTCTTCGTCCCTTCGTCCTCAGCGGTACCCGAACAGCATGGAGTAGACGATGAGGGCGATGAGACTGAGCCCGATGGCCAGGGCCGCAAAGCCCAGAACCCTGAAGATGACCTGAACGTTCCGTGGGTAGGGCTGGGAGAGGTTCTTCTCCAGCTCACCGGAGGCCACCAGCTCCTCGTATTCCCTGGGCTTGTCGGCCCGGAGCTCGTCCACCGAGACCCGGCCCGTGAAGATCACCGGATCCATGGGGAATTTGTCCGGGCGGAAGTGGGTGTTGAAGAAGTGAACGGTGAAGATGAACCCCACGGCCAGGAGGGCCTCGTCGCTGTGGACGATGGTGGCCACGTTCACCGACTGTCCCGGCAGGAAGAGGGTGAAGAACTCCGGGAACCAGAGAACCAGGCCCGTGGATCCGATGACGAACATGCCCCAGAACACGGCGAAGTAGTCGAACTTCTCCCAGTAGGTCCAACGTCCGTAGGCGGGCCGGGGACCCCGGCCGAAGAACCACTTCACCGAGTCCCAGAAGTCCGCCAGGTCCTGCCGGGTGAAGAGGAGGGAGCTGCGCCGGTCGGAGATGAACTGGAGCCAGCTCTTTCCCGAGGCCCGCTTCTTCTTCACCACGTCCCAGAGGTGGATGAGCCAGATGCCCATGAGGGCCACCGCAGCCATCCGGTGGAGCACCCCGGTGACGGCGAATCCTCCCAGAGCCGTGGCGGAGATCTGGGCCCAGCCCATGTAGGAGAACTTCAGCACCATCCCGGTGATGGCCAGGGTGAAGAAGCTCAGGATCATGATTCCGTGGAGCACCCGCTCGAAGGTGCTGAAGCGCCGGAACATGCGCTCCCCGGGCCGGGGAATCCTGTGGGCCCGGTGGGGCTTCCAGTGCTCCGGGGAACGCCAGAGCCGCCAGAGCCAGGCCAGGGTGTGCAGGAGGGCGAAGGTGAGGGTGCCCACCAGGAGGGCCGTCATGGCCCAGAAGGAGTAGAAGAGAAGGGGGTACTTCTCCGGGTCGTGATGGGTGGCGTGGGTGAGGTACCCGGTGAACCGGGCGTTGGCCGCCGGGTGGCACTGGGCACACGTCTCCACGGCGTTCTGCCGGCTCAGGGTGGAGGCCGGATCCTCCGGCGGGAGGATGTTGTGGGTGCCGTGGCAGTCGTAGCACTTGGCGGCCCCCTCGTCTCCCAGCCGAGACACCTTTCCGTGGAAGGTATCGAAGAAGGTCTCCGTCTCCTCCACGTGGCAGCTCCCGCACTGGTTCATCATCATGAGCCGGAAGTCGCCCCGATCCGTCCCGGCGATGGCGTGGGACGTATGGCAGTCCTCGCAGGTCGGGTACTCCAGCTTTCCGTCGGAGTCCGGGCCGACTGACGGATCCCGCTCCGTCCAGTGGATGGAGGTCCGGAAGGTCTCCTGGATGCCCTGGTGGCAGGCCCCGCAGGTGGCGGCCACATTGGCCGGGTGCACGGACGATTCCGGGTGGGTGTCCGGTAGGGGCCGGTGGGCCGTATGGCAGTCGTCACAGGTAGCCGTGACCAGGAGCCCGCTCTCCATCAGGCCTTCCCCGTGAATGCTCATCTCGTAGCTGGCCACGATCCCCTGACCACGGGTGGTGTCCGGCTCCATGCGGCGGGCCGCCACCTCCCCTTCCCGGTGACAGCGGGCGCAGAGCTCCGGAACGTTCCGGGAGAAGGTGGGAGAAACGGGATTCTGGTGCCCCAGTTCCGCGTGCTTGGAGTGGCAGTCCAGGCAGGTGGGGGCGTCCTCCACCCCCTGGGCCCGGAGCATCCCATGGCTGCCCGTCTCGAAGAGATCCACCTCCTCGGCGTGGCAGATGGAGCAATCCACTGGGTCGGTGGCCGTCTCGCAGGGCCGGGTGGGGAGTCCCGGGGTCACGTCGGTGTGACACTGGGCGCAGGCCGTGCCCTGGTGGACGGAGGCCTGGTGATCTTCCAGGTCCACGTAGAGGGACACCGTGTCGTCGGCCACATGGCTGTAGCCCACCAGGGTGGGATCTCCGTGGCAGGCCATGCAGTCCTCGTTGGCCGTGCCGGGATCGTAGAACACCCGTCGCTGCTCGTGGGGGGCGTGACAGTCCACGCAGGCGGGAATCTTGTGGGGCTCTTCTTCCCAGAGACGCCCTTCCACCACCTGGAGGTGGACCTCCTCGATGCGAGCGTGGCACTGGGTGCAGGTGGCAGCCACGTTGTCCCGATGAATGCTGGACCGGGGATCGGTGTGGGGCAGGATCTCGTGGGACGTGTGGCAGGAGGTGCAGACCGCCGTCACCGTGAGGCCCGCCTGGAACAACCCCTCCCCGTGGATGGACATGGAGTAGTTCTGGAGGATCCGGTCCTGGGGAATTGCCCGATCCCGGGACACGGGGGCCCCCTCCTGGTGACATTCGCCACAGAGGAGGGGGATGTTCATGGTGGTGGTGGGGGAGGTTGGATCGTCGCTGGACAGGACGTCGTGACCTCCGTGGCAGTCCACGCAGGAGGGGGCCAGGGGATCCCCGGCCGCCTCTGCCCGGCCGTGGAGGGACCGGCTGTGGGCGTCTCCCTGCTCCGAATGGCAGAAGGCGCAGTCCACCTCCGGCACGTCCTCGGCCGTATGGGGGAGGGGAACGTTCTGGTGGCAGAGGGTGCAGGAGACCCCGGCCTCCCCATGGACCGAAGGGGCCAGGGTCTCGGGTGTTACCAGGAGACGGTCCGGGTCCTCGGTCCCCTGGAGCATGGCCCGGTCTCCGTGGCACATGAGACAGGTATCGTCGTCCTGGCCCAGGAGGGGGCCTGTGGAAGCCCCGAGACACAGGAGAAGGAGCCCGACCCAGCGGGGGGTCATGGTCAGTCCCCCGACACGCCGGCTTCCTCTCGCTCCCCCTCCTGGGGCTTGATCTCCTCCTCGTACCATTCCGTGTGGTGCTCCTTCACGAACTTCTTCGACATCTTCCCGGTGAGCCAGGTCCAGCTCATGGGGTACTCCTCCGGGTGGAAGATCACGAAGAAGAAGTGCCAGACCAGGATGGCCAGGGTGGCCAGCCAGGCCTCGTAGTAGTGGATGGTCCCCGATGCCGGAATGGCCAGGGCCGGGAGGAAGCGGGTAGCGAGCTCGGGGAACCACAGAATGAGGCCGGTGATGGCCATGACGATGGTGCCCCAGACCAGGGCCCAGTACTCCGCCTTCTGGGTGTAGTCGTAGCGGCCGAACTTGGCCTTCCGGTCGGACCGGAAGGTGAAGTAGCGGAGGTTGTCCCAGACGTCTCCCACGTCCTTCCCCGACGGGAGGAGGGCCTTCAGCTCCTGCCGTCCTCTCTTCGTGACCAGGACGTAGTAGGCGTGGTAGAGGGAGGTGAGGATGAGGACGACGCCAGCCACCCGGTGGGTGTCTCCTCGCCGGGTTTCCGTCATACCCAGGGCGCTCAACCACTCCACCCAGAAGGCATCGGGGAAGCGGAGGGCGAACCCCGTCACCACCAGGATCAGGAAGGAAACGGTGAGGGCCAGGTGCTGGATGACCTCGTTCCGGGTGAACCGGGTGATGGCTACCCCGTCGGAGGCGTGCTCCTTCCTCCGCTTCATCATGTAGTAGTTCATGATGACCAGGTTATGGACCACCATTCCCCCGATGAGGATGAAGATGAGCCAGAGGTAGATGTCCCGGATGAAGCGGTTCACGGGGTTGCCCGCCATGGAGGCCGTGACGTGATCATAGGTCTCGGCGAAGGTGGGGTTGGAGCCCTCGTGACACCTCCCGCAGGTGGCCACGATGTTCTCGCTGGAGACGCTGGAGGCAGGGTCCTCTTCCGGGAGGACCAGGTGGGCATTGTGGCAGTCGATGCAGGTGGCGGCCTGCCCGCCCCCTCGGGTGGCCCATCCGTGGTAACTGTCCAGGTACGTCTCCACCACACCTTCCTGGAGGCCGAACTTGGAGATGATGGCCGGGTCGTTGTGACACTCCCCGCAGGTCTCGATGGCCTGATTGGCCCCGGAGACCTTGGCCGAGGGGTCCTGGGGGGAGAGGATGAGGTGCTCCCCGTGGCAGTCCGTGCACGTGGGGCTGTCGGTAACCCCGGCCTGCAGGGCTCTCCCGTGGATGGACCGGTCGTACTCCAGCTGGATGTCCGGGTGACACTGGCCGCAGGTGGTGGCCACGTTGATGGGGTTGATGCGGGACTCGGGATCCGCCGATCCCTTCAGGTTGTGGACGCTGTGGCAGTCGGCGCAGGAGGCCGCCGCCGCCACACCCCGGGAGGTCCCCTCACCGTGGACGGACCGGGCGTACTGCTGGAAGGACTGGGGCAGCTTCACGTACTCGTCGGTGAGGAGCCCTCCCTCGCCGTGGCACTCGGCGCAGGTGTTGGGAAGACGGACCTTGTGGGTCGCCGCCCTGGGATCGGAGCTGGGGAGGATGAGGTGCTTCCCGTGGCAGGTAGCGCAGTCCGGCGCCTGCTCGTTGCCCTGGGCCAGGGCGTAGCCGTGGAGGCTTTCGGCGAAGGTGGTTTCGATGCCCGAGTGGCAGGGTGAACAGCTGGCTTGGGGATCTTCGGGATGGGGATACTCCATGTTCGGGTGACAGGAGGAGCAGGAGAGGCCCAGCCCCTCATGCACCGACCCTTCCAGGGCCTCCGGGGTGACCACGTACCGATCCGGATCGTCCTGACCGGTGAACATGGCCTGGGTGCCGTGGCACATGAGGCAGGGATCCTGGGGCTCCTCCTGTTCCCCGGCTTCCGTCTCCTGGCCGGCCTCTTCCTCCTGCCCTTCCACACCGGGAGGGGCCACCAGGAGGAGAGGGAGGAGCATCCACAGGGCACCTCTATCCAACACCAGACGAACGGCGTTCCTCATGACAGACTCGCTTCCGTGCTCCGGCCCCGGAGCCCAGAGGGCCCGGGGCCGGGATCAGGGTTCGATCCTCTCAAGGGTTCACGGGTTGCCTCCGCCCCCTCCGCCGTTGCCGTGGCACACCGTGCACATGGCCGGATTTCGGTCGGAGAGACTGGAGGGATTGAAGCCGGGACCGTGAGGGTTGACCCCCATGCCGCTCCCGGCGGCATGGCATCGGAGACAGTCGGTCTGCTGGTGGCAAGAGACGCAGGTCTCCAGGTCCTGTCGGGCGGCCTGCCCATGGCTCAGGGTCCACATGGCCTGACCATCGTGGTAGGGCGCCGCCAGCCCGCTCTGCCCGCTTCCCTGAATCCCAAGGCCCAGGTGGCACTCCCGACAGAAGGCCTGGGGATTGTGGCAGGAGGAGCAGTCGCTCACCCTGCCGAAGGCCTCGGTGCTGTGAGAGGCCAGGAAGTTCACGGGATGGAACGAGGGGGAGCGCTGACCGTCGTGGCAGTGCAGACAGGTGCTCTCCGCGTGGCACGACGTGCACTCCGGCTGATTCGCCGCCGCCGCCGCCGCATGGCTCGTCTCGAAGTCCGGAGCGTGGAACGGGGGCATGCCGTTTTCCGAGAGCCGGAAATCCACCACCGGAGCGTGGCAGTAGGAGCAGTCCTCGGCCAGCTTGTGGCTCTCCGCCTCCGGGGCGTGACACCCCAGACAGCTCTCCGCCTCAGGAAAGGCCATCACCGCCAGGTTCTCCTCCCCCTGGGGGAGATGGCAGGTGGCGCAGTCGAAGGTGTGTGGGGTGTGGGTGAAGCGGAGGCTGGAGAGCCGGGGCTCCGGCGCCTGGTAGTCCACCCGGGGCTGGGTGGATCCGTCGTGACAGGCGGTGCAGGTGGAGGCCTCCGGAAAGAGGGTTCCCTCCTCCCCGCCGGCCGCCTCGTGGCAGGCCGTGCACTCGGGGAAGAAGACCGCGTGCTTGTCGTGGGGAAAGGTCTCCTGGGCTCCCAGGAAGGCCCAGGGGATGGCCAGCCCGAGAAAGAGGATCAGTCCGGAGGTCCGGATGCCGGGCCCGCCGCAGGAGGCCGAGTCGGTGGAAAGGGGGAAGAGGCTCATTGGCTCCCCCTTTCGGCCAGCCCGGGATCTTGCCCGAAGGGAATCTCCACGGAGAGGTTCAGTCTCGCCTGATTCAGATCCAGCATCCCCGGCCCCTGGTCCTGTGGGTCGTGCTTGTAGAACATGGCCCCGGCTCGGATCCTGGCCGGGCCCAGGGGAGCCGCGCCCTCCAGCCCCGCCCCGTACACCCTCCCGGAGCCGATCTGGAGCTCGGAGAAGGTCTCGAACGCCGTTCCCTTGATCACCACGTACAGGTCTCTCCTGAAGGAACGCCTGACGGAGAGGTCCCCGCCGTGTCGGGTCGCCCCGTAGCCCTCGTCGTAGCGGTACTCTCCGCTGGTGGTGAGAGACTCGGTGAGATCGTAGCGGCCTCCCAGGGCGATGCGCCAGCCGTCGTCCCGGATACCGTACTCCGCCGGAGCGTCTGCCGAGGTGTCACCGTACTGACGGTAGCCTCCGTAGACGTATGCGGCCATGGATCCCCCGGCATGCATCCAGTCCAGGCGGGCCCGGGCTTCGTCGTAGCCCACGGGAGAGAAGGCGCCCCAGATGGTCCACAGGGGGAAGAAGGGGGTGTAGGTCCGAAGCTCGGTGCTCCCCCGTAGGCCCATGCCCAGCGGGGCCCTCACCTGGAGCTTGGCCAGGTTCACCTCCTCCGTGGCCAGGTCATACTTCACCTCTCCGGTGAGGGTAGCGCCCTTGAAGAGGAAGCGGGCGCTTCCGGCGATCCGCTCGGAGTAGAGGTCTCCGGAGTGGATGGTCTCCTCTCGCTGGTAGGTGAAGGAGGTAGCCAGGGCCGGGTAGGGACGCCAGCGGGCCTCGAACCCTCCCAGGTAGGCGTCCTCACGGGGGGCCAGGGGCTCCACGGAGGAGATGAGGTCCGTGTTGTGAAGCTGGTTCAGGCCCCGGACCAGGCTGAGTCCCCCGTAGACGTCCAGGTCCAGGCGGAAAGGGAGACGGAAGGAGGCCGACGCGCCGTCGTAGTTGTAGTACCCCAGGGACGAGGTCTGCCAGATGCGTCCCGCCTTGATCCGGTAGAAGGAGCGCCGGTACTCCACCCAGGCCGACAGGGCCTCCACCGGCTCCTCCATCCTGGGCCAGATCACGTCCCAGTCTCCGATGGACTCTCTGGCCCGGACGTGAGCGTAGACCCTGAGACCCGTGATTCCGGTCCAGACGTTGACCTGGAGATCCTGGATCACGGGGATTACCCCCCTGTCCCTCCCGGAGCGGTAGTACCGACAGTACGCATCCCCGCAGGTCAGGGTGGTCCCGTCCGGAAGGGTGCGCTGTACGCCCTCCCCGGGGACCACATCCTCCGGCAGGCTGTCCAGGACCAGATCCCGGATCTGGAGGGCACTCATGTACGTCCTGGCTCGTCCGTTGAATCCCTGGGCTTCGCTCCGGGCCGGCAGCGCCAGGAGACACAGCAAGAAGAGCAGGAAGAGCTTCCGATAGGTCATGTCACACCTCCACGGAGGAGCGTGGGGGACTCCGTGGCCGGGGGAAGGCCGAGGAGGGTACGGAGGGAATCGGCCGGGATGTGGATGTCACCGGAGGTCATAGGCTTCCCTTACGTCGCCGATGGAGGCCAGGAGAAGGGCTTCCAGGAGATGAGGGTTGTGGACCCCGTTCCCGCTGTTGGGATGGGACGAGAAGTCGACGCCCCCCACCCGGCCGTCGGACCACTGGGGCCGGTCGTCGGTCCAGGCCAGCATGGCGTTCCAGATGGCTCCCTTGGCCGGGGTGACGGTGGGGCTGCTGGGGTTCAGATCTTCGGAATATCCCTTGGCCAGGACCCGGGGGAGGAGCCCCCCGTCCGTGGACTCCAGGATTCCATCGTGGTCCGAGTCCAACCAGAGCTCGTCCAGGAGGACGTTGAGACGATCCTTGGTCCGGAGGTACGCTGTCCGGGCCAGGGTCTCATTGCCGTGGCAGCCGGATCCGGTGCAGCCGGCGAAGGAGCGCTCCTCCACCGAGCAGATCCCGTCCGGGTCCGGGAGACCATCCTCGTCGAGACAGTTGATGGCCTCGAAGGTGTGTCCCACGCTCTCCAGGAGGAACTCCCCGGTGGCCTGATCCGTGATGGTGCGCCGGGCCACGTGGCAGGTGGTGCACAGGGCCCGGTTGTTCTCCGGTCCGTGGGGGTTGGGGATCAGGTCCAGATTCAGGGACGACCCTTCCGGCACGTAGCCCACCTCCTCGGCCAGGACCAGGAGCCCCTGGGCGGCGTGGGGTCCCCGGAAGGACCAGGGAAGGCCGCTGCGGGTGTGGCACCGCATGCAGAGGTTGCCCCGATCAGGAGTATCGATGGGGGCCCTGAGTTGCCCGCCATAAGTCGATCCGTGGGGATCGTGGCAGACCACGCAGGTGATGGTCCGGAACTCCCCGTCTCCCTTCTCCAGGTAGTTGGCGTCCTCCCCGAAGGTGGCTTCCAGGGCTTTCTGCCCCTCGTGGCATGGACCGCAGGCGTTGAGACTCACGTTGGCGGCGTAGGCCGTATGGGGGCCCTGGCCGTGGACGCTCTCCTCCCACTGCTCCACGAAGGGGTGATGGGACCCGTTGTGGCACTCCCCGCACCCGTTCGTCCCCTCCAGGCTCGCCTCGAAGGCGGCCAGGGGCTGCTCTCCGGCGGGATAGGCCACGTGGGTGAGTCCCGGACCGTGACAGCTCTCGCACTGGACATCGTGGAAGCGGGGATCCTGCGTGGCCGTCCAGCCCACCTGGGTCTCGGTGACGGCGTTGCCCAGGGCGCTCACCGTGTGGCAGGCCTCGCAGAACTCCTGGGAGTGACCGCTCTCCTGGAGCCCGGCCCAGGCGTCGGCGTGGGCCGTTCGGGCCCATTCGGCCTCGGCCCCGGGGTGACAGCCGCTACACGCCGTTTCCCGGGCTTCCACGTCGCTGTAGCCCAGAAATCCCACGGCCGGGTCCTGGAGGGGATCGGACCAGGGAGGTTGGTCCACGTAGAGGGCGTCTTCATCCGCGCACCCCCAGAGTCCTCCCAGGAGGAGGATTCCCCCCGCCAGCGGAAAGAAGCTGCTTCCTCGACCCATTCTCATGTGCAGGCTCCTGATCTCGCGTCGTCCGGCGCCCAACGGCCAGGGCGCGTCGTCCAGCGCGCTTCGTCCGGCGGGCCTCCTCCGGCGTCAGCGTCGAGCGTCCCCTCCAGCGAAACCTCCCGGTGAGTCACGGCAAGACATTTTGTCCTGACCCGAATCCATTCTGTCCCACCCTCTCGTCCCACACCCAGGATTCCCTCGGACCCGAGAGTTACGCAAGGAACAAATACAGTTACTTTCTGGTTTACAGCCGAAGTGATCCCTACTTTGTTCTCCGGTGGCGGCTTTTTGCGGCGAGAACCGTGCCATGAAACGGCGGCGGGAAGCGGCAAGAGGCGGATTCCGGAAGGGGCTGAGACGGGACGGAGATCGTGGCCGGCTCCTTGCTCTCAAACTCCCCCGGTCCCTGGAGGCGCCCGCCCGTCAGCGGCGGGTCACCCTCCTGCGCCGGCTTGGGGCGGGACCGATCTCGAACTCCTCAACACCAAGGGAGCACGTTCTGATGAGTCGTCGTATCGCGAGTTTGTGGGGGGCCCTCTTTCTGTTCGGGGCTGTGGCCACGCCCCTCGTGGCCCAGGAGAAGCCTTCGGTCATGGGACACGAGCTGGAGGGGAAGGAGAACTGCATGATGTGCCACACCGCCGGGGCCATGGAGCCGGTTCCCGATGTTCCGGCGGATCATGAGGGACGGGCCAACGAGACGTGCCTCTGGTGTCACGCTGCCGACTCCCCCATGCAGACCACCGGGGCCTCGCCCACGACCCACGAGATCGAGGGCAAGGAGAACTGCATGATGTGCCACGCCGCCGGCGCCATGCCTCCGGTTCCCGATGCCCCGGAGGACCACGAGGGACGGGCCAACGAGACCTGCCTCTGGTGTCACGCGAAGTCCGGGGGTTGATGGGTCCCCATCCCGTCGGGTCCTCCTCTCCTTTCCCCGTCCGCCGGGGAAACTCCTCCGGTTTGCCGGGTACGTCGTAATCATTCCAGGGGATCCCGGACGGCCGATCCGGATCCGGATCGGTCGTCGGTGTCCCCTTCGTTTCTCGACGTTCCTGCCCCACCATCTCCCAGGAGAGAAGGATGAACCAGAAGATCCAGGATGCGTTCAACGAGCAGATCAAGGAGGAGCTGTTCTCCTCCTACATCTATCTGGCCATGGCCGCCCACTTCGAGGCGGAGAACCTGGACGGCTTCGCCAACTGGATGCGCCACCAGGCCCAGGAAGAGGTGGAGCACGCCATGCGTCTCTTCGACCACATCAACCGGCGAGGCGGCCGGGTGGTCTTGAAGGCCCTGGGGGAGCCTCCCCTGGAGTTCGGCTCTCCCCTGGACGCTTTCCGGAAGGCCCTGGAGCACGAGAAGCACATCACCGGCCGCATCCACGATCTGTACGAGCTGGCCCAGCAGGAGAAGGATTACCCCGCCCAGATGGAGCTCCAGTGGTTCGTCGATGAGCAGGTGGAGGAGGAGGAGAACACGGGTCGGGTGGTGGATCTCCTGGAGTTGGCCGGAGACAACAAGGGGGCCCTCCTCATGCTGGACCGGGAGCTGGGCAAGCGGTCCGACGAGGACCATTGATGGGGGTAGCCGGGGGGCGCACCGTCCTCGTCCAACAGCCCTTCCAATAGCCCTACGGGTTCCACAACCCCTGGTGGACAGGACCAGCGTTGTCCCGCCACCCTGGCGCTTCCGGCGAGACCGGCCCATGGTTTCCCGGAAGCGCCGGACCGACCCGTACCCACGGCCCATGACCGGTCCGGGATCATCCGATCCGAGAGTGAGGTCATCATGCCAGGGAAGCGCAGGAGAATCGGACGCAACACGACCGTAGGCCGGGAAGGGGGTCTGAGGGGATTCGCCGGAGTCCTGCTTCTCACGGCCCTTCCTTTCTTCTTGGGCTGCCAGGGCCAGGAAGAGGAGGTCACCCCGGAGGAGGGGGAGCAGGTCTCACAGATCGCGGAGCCGGCGGCCTCCACGCTCCTCAGGACCCTGGTGGGGCGTCTGACCGCCGCCATGGAGGAGGGTGGACCCGCTCATGCCGTGGAGTTCTGTGCCACGGAAGCCATTCCCCTCACCCGCTCCGTGGAGGAGGATCTGGCAGCGGGCATGGCTGTGAAGCGGACCTCCTTCCGTTACCGGAATCCTTCGAATGCTCCGGACGAGGCGGAGGAGATGGCTCTCCGGTACTTCGAGGAGACCCTGGCTGAGGGGGGGCAGGCCCCCTCCTCCTATGTCCAGAAGGTCAGCGACACGGAGTACCGCTACTACCAGCCCCTCTTCGTGGGGGATGTCTGTCTCCAGTGCCACGGCGATCCGGCGGCCATGGATCCGGCGGTGCGGGAAACGCTGCAGGCGGAGTATCCCCGGGACCTGGCTACCGGGTACGAGGCCGGGGATTTTCGGGGTCTGGTGAGAGTGACGGTCCCCGCCGAGAGGATCGAAGGGTAGCCGCTGGACGGCCTTCTTTCACAGAAAACGTCCCACAGAGAGAAAGCCCGCCTCGGAGGCCTCCGGGGCGGGCTCACCTTCCTCCTTCCTCCCTCGACGGTCCGACCGGGCCGGGAAGTCTCGGGGGCTGCGGTACAGCCGTCCAGCGCTTCCCTTCCCCGGTCGGTTCGGAATCCCGTCAGAAGGTTCGCATCTCCTCCAGGGTGGCTTCCAGGATCCCCGCCACGTAGTCCGGGTTGTGGATGCCCAGGCTCCGGTCTTCCAGGATGGTCTGCCAGTTCACGGCTCCCGCCACCACGTTGGCCGGGTAGGTACCTGGCACGAACCGGTATCCATCGGCCTGGATGATGCCGATGCGCCGGAGCTCCACGGCGACTTCGTCCAGGAGCTCCTCCACCTCGGTCTGAAGGCCACGGTAGTCGAAGTCCTCGATGGTGCTGTGACAGTCGATGCACCCGGCGACGTTGGCCTGGTCTCCGCCCCGGTAGAAGTAGGTCATGGCGAAGGTGTGACCTCCGGCCTGCTCCCCGAAGGCCTCGCCCATGTGGCAGGTGGCGCAGGAGCGGGCGTTCACCTCCGGATTGCCGTGGGCGTTGAAGCCCCCGGAGATCTCTCCGGTGAAGTCGAAGAGGCCGGTGCCCGCCAGGATGTTGCCCTGGGGTCCGTGGTGGTAGCCGTAGAAGGGGGAGTTGATGGTCAGGTCATCCCCGTCCACCACCGGCATGGGGCTCAGGGGCCGCCCCTGGTGGCACTGGCTGCAAAGATTGCCCACGGCACCGAAGTCGATGGGCCCCTGCTCCGGGTTGAAGACCATGTCGTTGGCCTCCGTCACCGTGAGGGCATAGTCCGCCTGGGTGAAGGTGGTGTGGATCTGGTGGCAGGTCCGGCAGTTGATGGGGGCCGGATCCAGGATGTCCTCGGCGGTGGTGGCGGCGCCGGTCTCGACCCTCTCCAGGAAGCCCTGGTGGGTGTGGCAGGGAGCGCAGGGCGTGGTGGACCGCTCGAAGTTCCCGCCGGTCCGGTGGGTGGAGTTGGCGTACTGCACCTGCCTGGCGAACAGGTCCACATCGTTCTTGTGGCACTGGGTGCAACTCTCGTTGGCGTCCTGTCCGGCGGGTCCCGCCGGACCCTGGGGACCCTGGGGACCCTGGGGACCCTGTTCACCCTGGGGTCCTTCGGGACCTACGGGCCCCTCGCACCCGGCCACGAGAAAGGCCATGAGCAAGGACGCTACGAGGAAGGGAAGGCTCCGACTCATCATGGATCTCCTGCCGTTGAACAACTGGGAAGTGGAAAAGCCAGCGCGATATGTAACAACCATGACTACTCGCCAGGTTGACCTTTTAATTTTAGTGCAGTTATCATTTTCTGATATTGTACGTCCTTGATGGAACAGTGTACCTCAGCAGCAACATCTGCGCCAGAAGTCCGGTCCCGGGCCGGGCGCTGGCCGTGCGGGGCGGGTGACGGATGAGAGAGAGAGGGGCACCAAACCGGCCCTGGGCGGTAGGACCCTTCATGCGCACGGGTTTTACCATCCTGGCCATGACCGCAGTCCTGGCTGTTCCAGCCGCGGCTCAGCGGATTCCCGAGGAGGTGAGCCTTCGCCTGATTCCCCGCCTCGGCCTCCTGGCTCCGGACGACTACTTTTACGAGGAGTTCAAGAACTTCTCCGGAGACGGACCCGTGGAGTGGACCACCACGTCCCTGGGTCGTGCGGCTCTCGTGGGCATGGGGGTGGAGGTGGAATGGGACGATTTGCCCCTCTTCGTGAGAATGGAGGTGGCCCGTTCCGTGGACGGATGGGCCAACGCCGGACACGGTGTCCTTGTGCCCAGGGTCCTCTTCGAGCCCCCGGAGGTGGTGATGACCTGGCTGGACCTCCCGGCCACGGTCACCTTCGCGGGGATCCAGGCCGTCCTGCCAACCCGGCTGGAGTTTTTCGGCATCCAGCCCTTCGTCCTGGCGGGGTATTCGGGAAAGTGGTACAGCTTCGGTGCCCCCACCCGGGAGAACACCGTGGAGGCCATTCTTCCGGAGGACGGGTTCACACCCAGTGCGGACCTGGGCGCCGGCTTCACCGTCCGCCTCTTCGGGCTCACCTTCGAGGCCCAGGTGAAGGACAACATCAACTCCTACTGGGGCAAGACCCAGCACGACCTCGTGCTCTCCGGCGGCCTCGTCTGGCAGGTGCGTTGACGACGGTCCGGGAGGAGGGCCTCGTACCGACCGGGGTCCTCTCTCCTTCCTGGTTCTTCCTTCCGACATCCTTCAACAGCCCTTTCACCCGTCCAGGCTCAGGAAGCGGGCGTTCACCGCTACGATAACCGTACTGGCCGACATGAGAGCGGCTCCAGCGGCGGGTCCCAGAAGGATCCCCACGGAATAGAGCACCCCGGCGGCCAGGGGGATGGCTACGATGTTGTAGCCCGCAGCCCACCACAGATTCTGGATCATCTTCCGGTAGGTGGCCTTCGAAAGCCGGGTGACGGCCAGAACGTCCAACGGGTTACTCCTCACCAGGACGATGTCCGCCGTCTCCACGGCCACGTCCGTGCCGGCTCCCACGGCGATTCCCACGTCGGCCGTGGCCAGGGCCGGGGCGTCGTTCACCCCATCGCCGGTCATGGCCACCCGCAGGCCCCGTCCCTGGACCTCCTTCACCTTGTCCGCCTTCTCGTCGGGGAGGACCTCTGCGAAGTAATCCTCCAGCTCCAGCTCCTGGGCCACCCAGCGGGCGACCCGCTCGCTGTCACCGGTGATCATCATGGGCTCCACCCCCATCTCCTTCAGCTTCCGGATGGCGTCCTTCGACTCCTCACGGATGATGTCCGCCAGGGCGATTCCCCCGACGACCTCCCGGTCCACCACGACGAAGACCACCGTCTTCCCCTCCTGGGAGAGGGAGGAGATGTCGTCCCGTTCCTGGACGCCGTCCCCCAGGCCCTCCTCCTCCAGGAATCCGGGGCTCACCACCTTCACCTCCTGTCCGTCCACCATGCCCGTGGCCCCCTTGCCGGGAATGGAGTCAAAGTTCTCCACCTCCGGGGGACGGTCCACCGCCTGGGCGATGCCCCGGGCGATGGGATGCTCCGACCGGGCCTCCACCCCGGCCGCCAGCGTCAGCACCCGTTCCTCGTCCATGTCGCCGAAGGGGATGACGTCGGTGACCCCGAACTCCCCCCTGGTCAGGGTGCCCGTCTTGTCGAAGAGGACGGCTCCCACCTTCCTGGCCGACTCGAAGGCGGCCCGGTCACGGATGAGTAGGCCGTTCTTGGCCCCAAGGGAAGTGGAGACGGCCACCACCAGGGGGATGGCCAGCCCCAGAGCGTGGGGGCAGGTGATGACCATGACCGTCACGCTCCGCTCCAGGGAGAAGACGAACTCGGTGTCCATGACCAGGCTCCACACCAGGAGGGTCACGGCGCCCCCGCCCAGGGCGATGAACGTGAGCCACATGGCCGCCCTGTCCGCCAGGTTCTGGGTCCGGGATCGGCTCTCCTGGGCTTCCTCCACCAGGTTCACCACCTGGGAGAGGAAGGAGTCCTCCCCCAGCTTCTGTACCTCCACCACCAGGGAGCCATCGCCATTCACACTGCCGCCGATGACCTCGTCCCCGGACCCCTTCGGCACCGGCTCCGATTCTCCCGTCACCATGGACTCGTTCACCGCGCTCTCCCCCTCCAACACCTCCCCGTCCACAGGGACTTTCTCCCCGGGCTTCACCACGACTTCGTCGCCCACGTCGAGCTCCTCGATGGGCACGTCTTCCTCCGAGCCGTCCTCCGTGCGCCGGTGGGCCTCCGATGGCATGAGCTTCACCAGCTCCTCCAGGGCCCGGGAGGCGCCCATGACGGAGCGCATCTCGATCCAGTGGCCCAGGAGCATGACGTCGATGAGGGTGGCCAGCTCCCAGAAGAAGACCTTCCCGGGCAGGCCGAGAACGACGACGGCCGAATACCCGTAGGCCGAGGTAATGGCCACGCCGATGAGGAGCATCATCCCCGGCGATTTCCCGGCTACCTCTTCCACCGCCCCCTTCAGGAAGGGCCATCCCCCGTAGAAGAAGACGAGGGTGGAGAAGGCCAGGAGAAGGTAGGAATCCCCGGGGAAGCGGAGGGTCTCCTCCAGGCCCAGGGCACCCTGGATGAGGGGAGAGAGGAGGAGGATGGGAACGGTGATGGCCAGGGAGATCCAGAAGCGGCGCCGGAAATCCCTTACCATGGCGGCGTGGTGGCTCTCGCCGTTGTGGTCGTGATCCGTCATTTTCCCCTCTCCCCTCTCCCGGTCTCTGCCTCTTCCCGCTGCCTTGGGGCGACAAGCCGTTCCTTCTCCGGATTACAAGGGACCCCACGGGAGGGTCCCGGGGGAAAGGACGGGGCGTGGCCGGGTAGGAGAGATCCGAGCCGCAACAGCCCGCGAAGGGAGGAGGACCGGCCCATGCGGATCCTGGTGGTGGAAGACGACCGGAAGGTGGCGAGTTTCCTGGAAAGAGGACTCCGGGAGGACGGCTACAGTGTGGATGTGGCCCATGACGGCGATCAGGGGGCGTTCAAAGCCCACGTGACCGACTACGATCTGCTGGTCCTGGACATCATGCTTCCGGAGAAGACGGGACTGGAGTTGGCCCGGGAGCTTCGACGGGAAGGCCGGGCCATGCCCATTCTGCTCCTCACGGCCCGGGACGCCACGGAGGATGTGGTTCGGGGTCTGAATGCCGGAGCCGACGACTACCTGACGAAACCCTTCGCCTTCGACGAGCTCCTGGCCCGGGTCCGGGCCCTCCTCCGTCGCGGCGGTGCCGCCAGGGGAGAGCGTCCTGGCTATGCCGACCTGGAGATGGACCGGATCAAGCACCAGGCGTCTCGAGGAGGGGACCCTCTGGATCTCACGCCCCGGGAGTTTCGGCTCCTGGAGTACTTCCTCCTGCGTCCGGAGCAGGTGGTCCGACGCACAGAGCTCCTGGAGAAGGTCTGGGACCTGAGCTTCGATCCCATGAGCAACGTGGTGGACGTCCACGTGAGGAACCTCAGGCGCAAGCTCCGTGAAGAGGGAGACGGCTCCCCCCTCATCCACACCGTACGGGGGGTGGGATACGTGCTGAAGACGGCGGACGAGGCCGGGAACGGTGGGGAGGAGGAGTCGGACGGTGAGGGAGGGGGAGGGTCCGGGTGAGGTCCTTCCGGAATCTCCTGGCTCTCCGGGTCGCCGCGGTGATCACGCTGGGGGTCGGTGCGGTTTCGGTCCTGAGCTTCTTCGCCCTGCGCAACGCCCTGGACCGGGAACTCAACGTGAGCCTGGTGAATGTGGCTTCCATCCAGGCCTCGGCCCTCACGGAGGATCCCTCGGGGGTCATGCGATTCCACGAGTGGGAGCTGACCCCGGAGGAGGCGGCCAGTATCCGTGACCTGAACCGGTACGCCCAGGTCTGGGATGCCAACGGGGTGAGTCTTCTCCGTACCCAGTACATCACCCGGGATCTTCCCCTGGACACCGTAGCTCTCCGGACCGCAGCGGAAGGGGAGCTCACCTGGACGGAAGGGGAGTTTCAGGGGATCCCCATCCGATCCCTCTACTATCCCCTGGAGCGTCTGGGGGAGCTCCACCGGCGGCACGTCCTCCAGGTGGCGGCGCCCCTGGAAGCTCGGAACCGGACCCTTCTGGTGGTGGCCCTTCTCCTCCTGGCCGTCACGGTGACAGCGGGGGGAGGGAGTCATCTGTCCGGTTGGTGGCTGGCGAATCGGATGATCCGGCCCGTGGATGACATCGCGGACCAGGCCGAGGGAGTGGGTTTGGAGGATGGTGCCTCCCGGCGGATCGAGGCCTACGCCGACACGGAGGAGTACCAGCGGTTGGTCCACGTCCTCAACCGGATGCTCCAGCGCCTGGACACCGCTCTGGAGGCCCAGAAGCGTTTCACCGCCGATGCCAGCCACGAGCTCCGGTCTCCCCTCACGGCCCTGCGGGGGGAGCTGGAGGTAGCGGCCCGCCGGGAGCGGAGTCCCCAGGAATATCGTCGGGTCATGGCCTCGGCCCTGGACGAGGTGAAGCGACTGTCCCGGACGGCGGAGGATCTTCTGACCCTGACCCGGTCAGAGGCCGGGGCCGCCATGGCCCAGCCCAGGAGCGTGGATCCGGCGGACCGGGCCAGGCGGGCCGTAGAACGCCTCGGGCGCATTGTGGAGGAGAAGGACCTGGACCTGGGGGTGACGGTCCGAGACCCTGTCCGGGCGGAAGCGGACCCGGATCTCCTGGACCGTCTCCTGTGGAATGTCCTGGAGAACGCCGTGAAGTTCACGCCCCCCTCGGGAACGGTTGAGGTCGTCGTGACCCGGGAAGCCGACGAGGCCGTGGTGGAGGTCCGGGATACGGGACCGGGTATTCCACCGGGGGAGGAGGAGGCCATCTTCGAGCGCTTCTACCAGCTGGACGGATCCCGGACGCCGGGCCAGAACCGGGAGGGCGGGACCGGTCTGGGATTGGCCATCGCCCGGGCCATTGCCCGCCTTCACGGAGGATCGGTGACGGCGGCGAACCATTCCGGCGGAGGCGCCATCTTCACCCTCCGTCTTCCCCTGGCGGGCTCCTGAAAGAGACGTCTTGGGCGGCAGGCACGGCCGCAGCCCCACGGAGCACATCTGTCCCCGGGCCGCGCCTGCCCCCTCTTTGCAGCCCTGGACGGCCCGGCCCCATTGGTGGCTGCGAACGGGGTGCCATAGCCCCCTCTTTGCAGCCCTGGAC
>CAZZEL010000036.1:8509-33233 GCA_964652625.1 uncultured Gemmatimonadaceae bacterium | reverse complement strand
GTGGCCGGGCACCGCCGCCATAGCGGTGGTCGCGGCGTCAGAGCTCCTCCCCGATATGCACGACATCGCATTCGTCGCTCTTCCTTGTCTGGCATCCGCAAGAGGGCACCGCTGCGAAGCAGTGGTCCGCGCGCGGCCGCACCCCCCTTGTTCAACAGCCTTCTAATCCTCCCCCCCCCACAGCGACGCCCTCCCGCCTTGCCGAGATCCCGCCCAGGGTGGCGACGCCCTTCCCGGGGGGACTATACTCTTTCTGATGAAAACCGGCACGCTCTTCGACCCTCTCCAGGTCACCGGCCGGTCCGCCGTGGATACGGCGGCTCAGATCGGACGCTGGGGAGGGTTGGTACTGGATTCCTTCCGAGCTCTCCCCAGGGTGCGGACCTGGGGGCCTCTGCTCCTGGGGCAGATGGCCAGGGTGGGCGTGAACTCCGTCCCCATCGCCCTTTTCATCGCCACCTTCACCGGCGTGGTGATGGCTCTTCAGGCCTCCTACACCTTCACCGGGGCCGTTCCCATCTACTTCGTGGGCACCCTGGTGGGGAAGACCATGATCCTGGAGCTGGGACCCGTTCTCACGGGTCTGGCCCTTTCAGGCCGGGTGGGTGCGAACATCGCCGCGGAGTTGGGGACCATGCGGGTCACGGAGCAGATCGACGCCCTGGAGACCCTGGCCTACGATCCGGTGGCCTACCTGGTGGTGCCCCGGGTCCTGGCGGGCATCATCATGTTTCCCGCCGTGGTCATCCTGGCCACCGCCATCGGGATCGTGGCGGGGTGGGGAACGTCTCTGGAGCTCCTGGACATGTCCACGCCCGAGTTCATGAAGGGGCTGCGTCTCTTCTTCGACCCCTGGGACGTGCAGTTCGCCGCCATCAAGTCGTTGAGCTTCGGCTTCACCGTGACGTCGGTGGGTTGCTTCTTCGGCTTCACCACCACGGGGGGCGCCGAGGGCGTGGGCGGCTCCACGACCCGGGCAGTGGTAGTGAGCAGCATGGTGATCCTGGTGTTGGACGCCTTCTGGGCGGCGACACTCCTATGAGCATTCGCATGGATGACGTCCACAAGGCCTTCGGGCCGAACCGGGTTCTCCGGGGGTTCTCCCTGGAGGTGACGGACGGGGAGACCCTTGCCGTGGTGGGCCAGTCCGGTACGGGGAAGTCCGTGGCCCTGAAGCACGTGGTGGGGTTGTTGAAGCCGGACAAGGGCTCCGTCTGGGTGGATGAGCAGAACCTGGGGGATCTGGACCTTGAGGGGCTGTACAGGATACGGCGGAAAGTGGGGTACGTCTTCCAGTTCGCCGCGCTCTTCGATTCCCTCACCGTGGCGGAGAACGTGGGGATGGGCCTGAAACGGATGAAGGGTTGGGGTAAGGACGACATCCGGGACCGGGTCCGGGAATGCCTGGAGCTGGTGGAGCTGACCGGGATGGAGGACCATTATCCGGCGGAGCTGTCCGGAGGGCAGAAGAAGAGAGCCGGCCTCGCCCGGGCCATCGCCACCCAGCCCGATTACCTTCTTTATGACGAGCCCACCACGGGCCTGGATCCGGTGACCACCACGGTCATCGACCGTCTCATCATCCGGACCCGGGAGGAATTGAACGTCACGGCGGTGGTCATCACCCACGATATGGACAGCGCCTACCGGGTGGCGGACCGGATAGGAATGCTCCATGAGGGGGTCATCCGATTCATGGGCACGCCGGAAGAGATCCAGGCCTGTGAGGATCCCGTGGTCCGGGGCTTCATCGAGGGGAAACCGGAGCTCCTGCAGGAGGAGGCGGTATGACACGCGGCAGAGAAATCCTGGTGGGTGTGGTCCTCCTGATGGGGGCTGCGGTGGCCGTGGTGGGGACCCTTTGGCTCCAGGACGCCAGCTTCGGCCGTGGAACCCGGGAGGTGCAGGTCCTCGTCAGGGAGGTGGGTCAGCTCATGCCCGGGAACTCCGTGAAGGTCCGGGGCGTGAGCATCGGAAGGGTCTCCCAGATTTCCGTGGAGCCCGGAGGAGGAGCGGTACGTCTGACCATGAACGTCCGCCAGGAGGTCACCTTTCCCGAGGATCCCGCCGTTCTTCTGGCTCCCGAGTCCATGTTCGGCGACTGGCAGGCTGAGATCGTGCCGGTGGCCTCCTACCCCCAGTTCGACTTCATGGAGCCGGAGGAGGAGGCGGTCCTGGGCGGGTACGCCCTCCCGGACATCTCCCGGCTGACGGCTGCCGCGGACCAGATCGCCAGGAACCTGGGGGTGCTCACGGACCGGGTGGAGGAGGCATTCACCGAGGAGACGGCCCAAAACATCGCCCGGGCCATCGACAACATCCAGGACGTGAGCGAGCGTCTCAGGGAGCTGGTGGAGGTCCAGTCGGCCGCCTTCAACGATGTGGCGGTGGAGGTTGAGACGGCGGCCCGGGAGTTGGGCGTGGCCGCCCACGCCGGCCACGTGGTCTTCGAGCGGGCCGAGGAGCTTCTGGGAGACCCGGCCACGGATTCCATCCTCGTGGATGCCCAGAGGACCATGGGCAATCTGGAGGAGCTGTCCCGGGAGCTCACCGCCACCACGGGTGACGCCCAGAGTGTGCTGGCCCGGGCCGACTCCACCTTCGCCCGCCTGGACCGGCTCTCGGCCCAGATCGAGGCAGGGGAAGGGGCCATCGGCCAGCTCATGCAGGACTCCGTGCTGGTCTACCGGACCCAGGACGTCCTCATCCAACTCTCCGCCCTCCTGGAAGATATTCGGGCCAATCCCCAGCGGTACGTCCGGATCTCCATCTTCTGAGCCGCGAGATGCACGAGATGGGAGGGAACGCGGCACGTCCAGCAACAAAGGCTGGCCCATGAGCGGAGAGAGACGGCGATCTCCCCTCATGAGCGCCCGGACGGGACTGGAGGGGGTGGGACGGAGGGCCCGGGAGGAGTGGAGTGCCGGGGGAGTGGTGCTCCGGCGAATCCATGGGAAGATCCATGCCCTCCTCATCAAGGATCCCTACGGAAAGTGGGGACTGCCCAAAGGTCACCTCGAGAGGGGAGAGGACGTCAGCGACGCCGGCCTCCGGGAGGTGGAGGAGGAAACGGGCCTGGGCAGCCTTGAGCTGGGTCCCAGGCTCCGGACCATCGACTGGTACTTCCGCCTCCGGGGACGCCTGGTGCACAAACACTGCACCTTCTTTCTCATGGGCTCCCGGACCGGGGAGGTGGTTCCCGAGGAGGCGGAGGGGATCACGGAGTGTCGCTGGGTCCCCCTCCTGGAAGCCGTGGAGAAGGTGGGGTACGAGAACGCCCGGGAGGTGATCCGGGAGGCGGCCCGGATCGTGGCCCGGGGAGAGGGCTCCCTGCCCATCTGAGGGGAGTCGCCCCGGAGCCCGTGCCCGAGATCCACGAACTGGAGGCGAGGTGATGGAACGGTCTCTGGAGGGAACCTGGAGGGTGCTCCAGGCTGCGGCTATTCTCCTGGTGCTGGGTTTCTTCCTCTACAGCCTGGGAGACATCCTCACTCCCTTCGTGCTCTTCTGGGTCCTGGTGGCGGTCCTCTTTCCCTTCCGGGGAACGCCCGGCTACTCCCTTCTCATCAGCCTGGCGGCCATCCTCACCTTCTTCTCCCTCCTGGGGACCACGGGTTCCCTCCTGGCCCCCTTCGTCCTGGCCCTGGTGCTGGCCTACATACTGGATCCTGTTGTGGACTGGCTGGAGGGGCGCCGCCTGGGCCGGTCCCTGGCCATCCTCCTCCTGACCCTCCCGATCCTGGTGCTCCTGGGCCTGGCCGTGGTGCTGGGCATCCCGGCCCTGGCCCGGGAGACGGGGGAGCTCATCCAGCGGGCCCCGGACTTCCTGACCCGCCTGGCGGATTGGCTGGAGTCCCTCCGGACCAGGATCCTCACCGTGGACATCCCCTTCGTTGAGGAGGAGGCCCTGCTGGATCGGCTCAGGGGAGTGGATTCGGCGGCGGTGATCGCCTTTCTGGAGGAGCAGCAGGAGCGGATCTTCTCCGGGATCTGGAGCGGGGTGCTGGGACTGGGCCGGGGGCTGGGGACCTTCTTCTCCATCGTCGGCTACGTCGTCCTCACGCCCATCCTCACGTTCTACCTCCTCCGGGACTATGACGCCCTGAAGAAGAAGGTGGCGGAGCTCATTCCTCCTCACGCCCGGGAGCGGGTGGTGGGGCTGGCCTCGGAGTACGATCGGCTGGTCTCCCAGTATCTCCGGGGGCAGATCACGGTGGCCCTCATTCTGGGTACCATCACGGCCCTGGGTCTGCTGGCCCTTCGGTTCCCCTACGCCGTTCTCCTGGGAGTGATCGTGGCCGTCTTCAACATCGTCCCCTACCTGGGCCTGGTGTTGAGCCTGCTTCCGGCGATCTTCATCGCTCTGGTGAGTGGGAACGTGCTCCTGGCCCTCCTGAAGGTGGCCGTGGTCTACGGGGTGGCCCAGACGCTGGAAGGAGCGGTGATCAGCCCCCGGATCGTTGGCGAGTCCGTGGGCCTTCACCCCGTCTGGGTGGTCCTCGCCTTGAGCCTGGGCGGCTTCTACTTCGGCTTCGTCGGGCTCCTCATCGGAGTGCCCCTGGCGGTGGGCGTGAAACTTCTCATCGTGGAGGGGGTGGAGCGGTACCGGGAGTCCGATCTCTTCCGGGGAGACGGGCCCTACGGGGAGGAGAGGTCGCCGGCGACGGAATCGACGGAATCGGCGGAATAGACGAAATAGACGGAAAAGAAGGAATCGACGGAATCGATAGCGCCATGGCGCAGGACGTTTGTGATATCACCATCGTCGGCGGAGGGCCCACCGGGCTCTACGCCGCTTTCTACGCCGGGATGAGGGAGCGGTCGGTGAGGATCATCGACTCCCTCCCGGAGCTCGGGGGCCAACTCATGGCTCTCTACCCGGAGAAGTTCATCTATGATGTGGGGGGCTTTCCCAAGGTCCAGGCCCGGACCCTGGGGGAGGCCCTCATCGAGCAGGCTCTCCAATTCGGCCCGGAGGTGGTCCTGGGTGAGGAGATCCAGGAGCTGAGCCGGGAAGAGGGTGTTCTGGTCCTGGAGGGCCGGAAGAGGAAGTACCGGACCCGGACCCTGGTTCTGGCCGGAGGCCGAGGAGCGTTCGAACCCAAGACCCTGAAGTGTCCGGGCTACGACGAGCTCATGGGACGCGGTGTCCACCACGCCGTCCCGGACCCGGGTAGCTATCGGGGAAAGCGGGTGCTGGTGGTGGGGGGTGGGGACTCGGCTCTGGACTGGGCCCTGGCCCTCAAGGGATTGGCCAGCCACCTGACCCTCATCCACCGCCGGGATCGTTTCCGGGCCCATGAGCGGACCGTGTCACGACTCCACCGGGCCGTGGAGAGGGGAGAGTTGGAGCTTCGGCACTTCTGCGAAGTGAAGGAGATCCGGGGAGATGAGGAGGTGGAGGCCGTGGTGGTCTTCGACAACCGGACCGGAGAGGAGACCACCCTGGCGGTGGACGGGGTCCTTGCCTTTCTGGGGTTCCGGCCGGACCTGGGGCCCATCAAGTCCTGGGGCCTGGAGCTGGAACGGAACCGCGTGGTGGTGAACCAGCTCATGGAGACGAACCTCCCCGGCGTCTACGGTGCCGGAGACATGGTCACCTACCAGGGGAAGCTGGACCTCATCGCCACGGGCTTCGCCGAAGCGGCCATCGCCGTGAACAATGCCGTCCATCTCGTGGATCCCCATGCCCGGGTGAGTCCGGGGCACTCCACGAGCATGAAGATCTTCCAGAAGGGGAGCCAGGGCTAGCCTGCCCGGAGACCTCCCCCTGCAACCATCGAACGAGCTATGAACGAGACCATCGAGAACGTGGTGATCATCGGATCGGGACCCGCCGCCTGGACGGCTGCCATCTACGCCGCCCGGGCCAACCTGGATCCCCTGCTCTACGAAGGGGAGCCGAGCACGGAGATGATTCCCGGCGGGCAGCTCATGTTCACGACAGAAGTGGAGAACTACCCGGGCTTTCCGGAAGGGGTGGACGGGCAGGATCTCATGGCCCGGATGCGGGCCCAGGCCGAGCGGTTCGGCACCCGCATGGTCATGGAGGACATCGTGGAGGTGGACTTCTCCGCCTTCCCGAACCGTCTCGTCACCAGCAGGGGAGATCGGGTCCAGACCAAGACGGTGATCATCGCCACCGGGGCCAGGGCCAACTGGCTGGGCCTGGAGAACGAGACCCGGCTGGCCCGGTCCGGTGGGGGGGTGTCGGCCTGTGCCGTCTGCGACGGGGCCATGCCGGCCTTCCGGGACCAGCGCCTGGTGGTGGTGGGGGGAGGGGACAGCGCCATGACGGAGGCGGAGCACCTGAGCAAGTACGGAAGCGAGATCGTCGTCGTCCATCGGAGGGACCAGCTGAGGGCTTCCAAGATGCTGGCGGAGCGGGTCCTCTCCGAGCCCAAGGTCCGGGTGGAGTGGAACTCGGAGGTGACGGACGTGCTGGGGGACGACTTCATCACCGGCGTTCGGCTCCGGGACACGGAGACGGGAGAGGAGCGGGACCTGGAGTGCGCCGGCATGTTCGTGGCCATCGGCCACACGCCCAACACGGCCTTCCTGGGAGACGCTCTGGAGAAGAAGGAGAACGGCTACATCCAGGTGGAGCCGGGAACCACCCGGACCAGCGAGCCCGGGATCTTCGGAGCCGGAGACGTCATCGACGATCGCTACCGGCAGGCGGTGACGGCCGCGGGGACCGGGTGCATGGCGGCCCTGGACGCGGAGCAATGGATCGCCGAGAAGGGTTGAGCGTATCCAGGAGGTGACGGCGGGGTCCCCTGGCCGGGGCCCCGCTTCGTCGTTCACAGGACCTACATGACCGCACAACCGAGGGGGGCGCATGCCGGAGTTCGAGGGAAGGGTAGCCATCGTCACCGGGGGAACCAGGGGCATCGGCCGGGCCATCGCGGAGGACCTGGCGGGTGAGGGATTCCACCTGACCGTCACTGCCCGCACCGAGAAGGACGTCCAGGACGTCGCGAGTGTCCTGGAGAAGAGGGGGCGGGGAGAGATCCTGGGGATGGCCGCGGACGTACGTGACCCGGAGGCTTGTGAAGAGGTGGTGAGCAGAACGGCGGAACGGTTCGGGGGTCTGGACCTCCTGGTGAACAATGCCGGCGTGGGAAAGTTCGCCTCCGTGGACGAGATGAGCCTGGAGGATTGGCACACGCAGATCGACACGAACCTGAACGGTGTCTTCTACCTTTCCCGGGCCGCCGCTCCCGTGCTCAAGAAATCCTCCGACGCCTGGATCATGAACATCGGCTCCCTGGCCGGTCGGAACACGTTTCCCGGAGGAGCGGCCTACAACGCCAGCAAGTTCGGCCTCCTGGGCCTGAGCGAGGCCATGATGCTGGATCTCCGTCACGACGGCATCCGGGTGAGCCTCATCATGCCCGGCAGCGTGGACACGAGCTTCGGCGATCACGGAGAGGGAGACAAGGCGGGCTGGGCCCTGACGTCCCGGGACGTGAGCCGGGCGGTCCTGGATCTTCTCCGCTATCCCGCCAACGCCCACGCCAGCCGCATCGAGCTCCGGCCCAGTCAGCCCCCGAAAAAGTAGGCTCCTATCGGACGAAGCAGGGTGCCCTCGAACGAAGCAGGGCGCCCTCGGACGAAGCAGGGTCCTTTTCCAGACACAGGCAAGCGACGGGAGGCAGGAGATGTCCGACGGATACCGGATGGAGAGAGACTCTCTGGGTGAGGTGCGGGTTCCGGAGAATGCCCTCTACGGTGCCCAGACCCAGCGAGCCGTGGAGAACTTCCCCATCAGCGGTCAGAGGTTCGGCCGGCCCTTCATCCGGGCCCTGGGTCTGGTGAAGCAGGCTGCGGCCCTGACGAACGCGGAGCTGGGGACCCTGGACCAGACCCTGGCCGACGCCATCGCCAGCGCCGCCACGGAGGTGGCGGAAGGACGGCACGACAGCCAATTCGTGGTGGACATCTACCAGACCGGATCCGGCACCTCCACGAACATGAACGCCAACGAGGTCATCGCCCGGCGGGCCCAGGAGCTCCTGGGTGAGGGAGAGGGAGAGGGAAAGGTCCGGGTTCACCCCAACGACCACGTGAACTTCGGACAGTCCTCCAACGACGTGATTCCCACGGCCCTGCACGTGGCCGCCAGGACCAACCTGGAAGAGGAGCTCATCCCGGCTCTGGAGCTCCTGCACGAGAAGCTCCGGGACAGGGCCCAGGTCTTCGACGCCATCGTGAAATCCGGGCGGACCCATCTCATGGACGCCACCCCCGTGCGGCTGGGTCAGGAGTTCTCCGGCTACGCCCGCCAGGTGGAGTTGGGTGTGTCACGGGTGAGGGCGGGATCCCAGGAGTTGGCGGAGCTGGCCCTGGGAGGAACGGCCACGGGGACGGGAATCAACACCCACCCCCGGTTCGCCCAGGGGGCCATTCGGCGGATCAACGGGGCTACGGGCCTGGAGTTCCGGGAGGCCCACAACCACTTCGAGGCCCAGGGGGCCAAGGACGGGGTGGTGAGCGCCCACGGGGCCCTGAACACGGTGGCGGCGAGCCTGACGAAGATCGCCGAGGACATCCGCTGGCTGGGGAGCGGGCCCACCTCCGGCCTCCACGAGATCAGCCTCCCGTCGGTGCAGCCCGGAAGCTCCATCATGCCCGGAAAGGTGAATCCGGTCTTGGCCGAGGCCCTCCTCATGGTGGTTGCCCGGGTCGCCGGAAATCACACCACGGTCACCGTGGGGGGGAGCCGGGGGAACTTCGAGCTGAACGTGATGATGCCCCTGCTGGCCCACACCTTTCTGGAGTCCGCCACCCTCCTGGCTCGGGCCGCCCGGGTCTTCGCCCAGGGTTGTGTGGCGGGAATCGAGGCGAATCCGGATCGGGCCCGGGAGCTACTGGAGCGGAATCCTTCCGTGGCCACGGCCCTGAATCTCCGCATCGGCTATGACCGGGCCTCCGAGGTGGCCAAGGAGGCCGCCCGGGAGGGGGTGAGCGTCCGGGACGTGGTCCTCCGGCGGGGGCTCATACCCGAAGAGGAGATCGACGAGGCCCTGGATGTCCGGGGGATGACGGAAGGTGGTCTGGCAGAGGAGTCAGAACAGTGAGATTCCCCCCGGGACTCCGGGGGGATGCACGGTCTCGGTCGGGCTGCGTCGGGAAGTCCCGGTCCGGGCCCGGGGGTCCGGGCTACGCGCTGGCTTTGCCCTCACCCAGGTCCAGGAGGGGAGCTCCCAGCTCCATCTCCAGCTTGCCCAGGGGCACACCGCCGGCGGGCAGGACCCGGGTCTCGGCGCCGTCCAGGTAGAGGGGGTAGGCCCACTCCCGGTCCATCCGGACCACCTGGACCAGCTCCGGCTTCTCCGGGTTTCTGGGGGAGGCGACGGCCCTGGTGATTCCCCGCCACACCTGATCCAGGAGGGACATGCGCTCGTTGATGGAGTCGGCCCAGGAGGCTCTCCTGAGCTTCCGCCTCTCCCGGGGGGTCATGGGCCGGACGATTCGCCGGTGACCCGGAAAGGAGTGGGAAAGGAGGAAAGCCATGGCATCGCCTTCGGGCATGGGATCCACCTCGGCCTCGAAGTATCCGGGGGTGCGGACTCGCCTCTGGTCCCGGACATCGATATACCCGTCGGTGCTGATGCGCATGGCTCCCTCCAACCCCTTGCTGCGTGTGAGTGACGTGAGAGTGACGTGAACAAGTGAGTGACGTATGCGAGGAGACACTCTCGCGCTCACAGAAACCACAAGAGGCGTGCCGGACGAGGCGGACCGGTGGAGACGGGACGGGAGGATCGGTAACTCATTGTTTGACAAGGTGATGACATGATGCCCTCCCGGGGTCCGGCTGGAACCCAAAGGCTCCCGGAGGCGGAACCTCTTTCCGGAGGGGGGAAAAGAGTGCAGCCCGAAAGCGATGAGCTCGGAGCCCACGTCTCTGCGGCGGGAGGGGTGGACAAGGCTCCGGCCCGGGCCCGTGAGATCGACTCCGTGTGCCTCCAGTTCTTCACGAAGCAGCCCAACCGATGGGCCGAGCCACCTCTGGAGGAGGGTCCGAGCCGGCGCTTCGCCCGGGAGAGAGAAGCCCAGGGGATCCGGGTCGCCGGGGCCCACGACTCCTACCTCATCAACCTGGCGTCTCCGAATCCGGAGCTTTGGCGTCGTTCCCTGGAGTCGTTTCGGCGAGAGCTGGCCCGCTGCGTCGCCCTGGATCTGGATTTCCTGGTGACCCATCCCGGGAACGCCACGGACCGGGACCGGCCAGGGGGCATCGCCCGGAATGCCCAGGGGCTGGTCCGGGCCCTGGAAGAGACGCCGGGCAGGACCCGGGTCCTGCTGGAGCTCACGGCCGGGAGCGGAACGTCGGTGGGAGGGTCGTTTCAGGATCTGGCGGCGATCCTGGACCGGGTTCCCGGGGAGCTACAGCCCCGGCTGGGGATCTGCTTCGACACCTGTCATGCCTGGGCGGCGGGCTACGACCTCCGGGAGGACTACCCGGGGGTATGGGACCGTTTCCATGACCTCCTGGGCCTGGACCGGCTGACCCTCTTTCACCTGAACGACTCCAAGCACCCCCTGGGCTCCCGGAAGGACCGACACGAACACCTGGGGCAGGGGAGTCTGGGCCCCGAGCCCTTTCGGCGGATCATGCTGGATCCCCGATTCCGGGCGGTCCCGAAGATCCTGGAGACCCCCAAGGGATCGGATCCCGTGGAGAACGACCTCAGGAACCTGGCCTTCCTCCGAGAGCTCCGGGCTCAGTAGGCCTCGTGCTTGTGGGGCCCCATGGCGAAGGTGATCTGGAGGACGAGCTGGCTCTCCGTCTCACCCAGGTCGTGGAGGATGTCGTACTCCGCCCTCACCCTGACGAACTCGCTCTGCCACCAGGTGAGGGCGGGCCCCGTGAGCCAGGCCGTCTCCTCGGGATCGTTCGGGTCTTCCACCCAGCCGAACTGGGCACCGGCCAACCAGCGCTCGGAGAACCGGAGCTCCCCCATGGCCCAGGCTCCCACGGCCCGCTCCGGCGTGCCTTCGAAGCCCGCGTCCCGGGGATCCTTCACCAGTACGCCCCCTCGGAGGACCGCCCCCCGGTAGAGACTCCGGCCCGGGGGTCGCCAGGTGAGGGTCCCCTCCACGCTGTAGAGACTCTGGTCGTAGGCCGTCTCCGTGGTCTCATAGGGTCCGAACACGGCGCTGAAGCCCAGGTCCAGGTCCAGGGAGGGGCTCAGGTCCCAGAAGCCGTTCAGGTGGCCCAGGTAGCTGGGCTTGACGCTCTCTCCGAAGAGCTCGGGGGTATCGCTCCGGGTTACCTGAAACCAGCCCTGCCATGTGCCCCAGGTGATTCCGGGCACCAGGAAGTACAGCGAAGCTCCGGTCTGGGAGAGGGGCTCCCCCCCGACGAAAGCCAGGTGGGGAAGGGGCCGGTTCTGAAAGGGGAGGGCATGGTCGTGCCAGCGGTTCAGGGTGCCCAGGCGCTGGTTGAACTTCCCCAGGGTCAGCCCCAGCCCGCCGGGGAGGTTCACCCACTCCACGTAGGCCTCCTCCACGTCCACGGAGGATTCCTGGCGCCCCGGCACCTCCGCATCGGCCTGGAAGGGCACGATCTCCCCTCCCTCCACGCCACGGCTGAGGAAGACCTTGCCCCGGGAGAAGGGATCCAGGGAGGCTACGAAAGCCAGCTCCAGCTCCCGGGGGAAGAAGTTGTTCTGGGAGGGATCGTCCGGGTTCATGTGGGCGAAGATGTCACCCCCGGCGCTGATCTCCGGGTTCAGGGCCTGAAGGGCCCGCTGCCGACCCACGAAGGTCGTGGTCTCCTCCTGGCGGGGGGCGGGACGGGCGGTGTCCGCCTCCGCCGCCGCGGCCTGGGCCGCCGCCCGGAGGGCCGCGATGGGATCCTCCTCGGCTTCCGGGGCCGGAGCCTCCTGGACAGGAGCGGCCCGAAGACGTTCGATCAAGGCCTCCAGACTGTCCAGACGGGCCTTCAGGGCCTCCATCTGCTGCTGGAGGGTGTCCGGGGGGGGCGGCTCCTGGGCGTCCAGGGGTCCGAGACCCGAGAACAGGAGGAGGAAAAGGAAGAAGACAGAGATGCGGACTCCCGGAAGGAGTCCGGGCCGAAGGGATATCATGATGGCGTCCTGGAGTTCGTGATGGGTTGGCTTCCCGGGAGGGCATGTCGGAGGCAGAGGGAGACCTGGGGAGTCCCCGTGGGAGGCTCCGCTGAAGCCCCGGAGGGGCCGCTGGATCCTGCAGGCTCGCGACCCATGCAGGGAGGCTAAGGCTTCGGCCCAACCCCAGTCAACGGGTGGGAAAGGGGCCCCAATCCCCGCCTCCTTCCAGGGGTCATGTCTTCGCCGAACGGCCGGTCGGGGGCCACCCTGGACGCGCACCCCAGGGTGCAGGTATATTGATTGTGGAGCGTGTCGGAAGGCATCGTTACTGAGCCAACACAGATGAAGCCGGGACTGACTCCGCCGGCGGACGTCACGCCCTCCTGGGGACTGCGGATGTCGGTGGGAGGTCACCATAAGTTTTGCCCCGGGCTTCAATAACTACCTTCCGGGACGTTTCCAGGGCCGGTACCTGCACGGGGCCGGCCTTTTCTCTTGGGGGTCGCCTGTCCCCCGGGATCCCTTGTCGGTCCCGAGGGTAGGGGGTGTCGATCCCGAAGCGGAACCCTCCGATTCCAGGAAGCGAACGAATGTCTTCGGAAGAGAAGGTCCAGGCGGCAGATCTGTCCCAGGTTCCCTTCCAGGCCCTCATCCGGGAGATGATCCGGCGGTTGGACACCGATCCGGACCGGGAGGGTCTGGCCCGCACCCCGGAGCGGGTGGAAGCGGCCATGAAGTTCCTCACCCGGGGCTACCACATGACTCCCGAGGATGCCATCGGCGAAGGCATCTTCGAGGAGCGGCACCACAACATGGTCCTGGTGAAGGACATCGAGATCTACTCCATGTGCGAGCACCACCTGATTCCCTTCTTCGGGAAGGCCCACGTGGCCTACGTTCCCGACAGCCAGATCATGGGGCTGAGCAAAGCGGCCCGCCTGGTGGAGGTCTTCTCCCGGCGCTTCCAGGTCCAGGAGCGCCTGACGGAGCAGGTGGCCCAGGCCGTATGGGACACCATCCACCCCCTGGGCGTGGGAGTGGTGGTGGAGGCCTATCACCTGTGCATGATGATGCGGGGGGTGGAGAAGCAGAACTCCAAGACCATCACGTCCGCCATGCGAGGATCCTTCCTGAGGGATCAGAAGACACGGGACGAGTTCCTGCGCCTCTCCATGGCGGGACACGTCCTCCTGTCCTAGCTCCCGGGAGGAAGCCGTGTACACCATCGCCGTCCAGGCCCACTACGACTCGGCCCACTACCTCCGGAACTACGAGGGCAAGTGCAGCCGTCTGCACGGCCACCGCTACGTGGTGGAGGTGGCGCTTCAGTCCCGGGATCTGGACGAGGCGGGGATGACCTACGACTTCGGAGACCTGAAGCGGGATCTCCGGGAGCTGGCGGACCGGCTGGACCACGAGAACCTGAACGAGATCCCTCCCTTCCACGAGGTGGAGACCACGGCGGAGAACCAGGCCCGCTACTTCTTCGAGGAGATGAAGAAGCGGTTACCGGAGCACCTGGCGGACGGTCTCCTCTACGCTCGGGTCTGGGAAACACCGGGTCAGTGGGCCCAGTACAGTCCGGCCCCGACCTCCCTTCCCGCCGGAACGCCTCCTTCGGAGCCCCGGGGGTAGCGGTGCACATCCTCCTCACCGACGTTCTCACCTGTCCTCGCTGCGGGCCCGAGTTCGGTCTCATTCTCCTGGCCCGGGAGGTCCGGGACCGTCGGGTCCTGGAGGGCCGCCTGGGCTGCTTCAACTGCCGAGAAGAGTACCCCGTCACCGGGGGATTCGGCGACCTGAGGTTTCCACCGGCAGACTCAGGGGGTAGTGGGGAGCCGGAAGGGGCGGAGGAGACGGTGGATCTGGGGAAGCCGGAAGAGCTGGGTGAGCCGGAAGAACCCGGAGGGGTGGGTGAGCCGGTGAGCCGGCCCGATCCGGCCTCCTCCTCCCGGGCCGTGCAGTTGGCAGCCCTCCTGGGCGTAACGGAGGGCCCGGCCCTCCTTCTCATCCAGGGGGCCGCCGCTTCCCAGGCCGGGGCCGTGGCGGATCTGGTGGACCAGGTGGAGGTGGTGGCCCTGGACGGCCGGACCCTCACCCAGGAGGAGCGATCCGGAGTGAGCCGGATGACGGCCCGGGCGGCCCTGCCCTTCTATTCCGACAGCTTAAATGGGGGCCTGTTGAGTGGAAGGGCGAGGAAGCGTGAGCTGGAGGAGGCCATCCGGGTGGTCCGGCCCGGGGGGCGGGTCGTGCTCCTGGAGGCCGCCGAGGACAGTCGGGCGGTCATGGAAGAGAAGGGTCTGGAGATCCTGGTGGAGGAGAAGGGGGTACTGGTGGGCCAGCTTCCGGTCTCCCGGGATCCTCCCCTGGTTCCGTTGCGGGGCCCAGACGGCAATCCTACGTTACCGTGATTTCCTTGAAGGGCTGTTCGACAGCCCTCTGACCGGTTCCCGGAGGAACGTCCTAATCTGATGTCCGTTTGGAAGAAGCTCTTTGGCCGGGGCGAGGATGACGACCAGGTCGACTACTACGAGGAAGGGATGGAGCTTCTCTCCGAGGGGAAGTTCCACGAGGCCCTGACCTCCCTTCGCCTGGCCCTGAAAGAGATGCCGGGGGACCCTGTGGTCCTCCAGCAGATCGCCATCGCCTACACTCGCATCGGCATGACCGACGAGGCGGCGAAGACGTATCGGCACGTCCTCCAGAGGGAACCGGAGGCTCCGGGGGCCCACTACGGATTGGCGTTTCTCCTGATCCGGGCCGGCAAGACCCAGGAGGCCGTTCCCCACCTGAAAGCGTTCCTGGCCCATCCTCCGGAAGGCCCCGGCGCCTCGGAGCACATCAAGCATGCCGAGGCTACCCTGACCCAACTCACCGGTGACGAGGATCGAGGATCAGATGAGCCCATCGAAGACTGAGTCTCCAACCAAGCAGGTTCGTCTTCGCTGGACGGGCTCGGGGATGGAGTATGTGGGGGGAGCCGGGAACGGGGACCTCATCACCCTGGACGGGTCGTCCAGGAAGGGGCCCGCCCCCATGGAGGCTCTCCTCTTCTCCCTGGCGGGCTGCATGGCCGTGGACGTGCAGGTGGTCCTGGAGAAATCCCGGGTCCCCCTGTCCGGCCTGGAGGTGGAAGTGGAGGGAGAGCGGGCTTCCCGTCACCCCAAGCGTTACACGGGAGTTCGCCTGATCTACCGGGTGGAGGGACCCGGGGAGGAGCACGAGGGCAAGCTCGAGAGGGCCGTGAAGCTGTCCAGGGAGAAGCTCTGCAGCGTCCTCCATTCCCTTCATCCGGATATGGATGTGGACATCCGGATCCACCGGGTCTGAGGGTCCAGGAGGCTGATCCGCCTCCCGGGGCAGCTTTCCCGCGCCCCCCTGCATCCCGGGGTTCCATTCCCATGAGCCGAGGAGAGATCGCCGTGGGAGCGCGAGACTACGTCGCAAACGAGACACCGGTTCCCAGGGGAACCCTCACCGAGCTGTTCTTCCACGCGGTGGAGTCGTTCCCGGACCTGGTCACTCTTCGGCGGATCCGGGATTCGGAGCCGGAGGGCATCACCTACCGGGAGCTGGCGGAGCGGGTGCGGAAGGTGGGGGCGGGCCTTCGGGCCATGGGGGTGAACCGGTGGGAGCGGGTGGCCATCCTCTCGGAGAACCGCCCGGAGTGGTTCCAGGTGGATTTCGGCTGTCTGTGCGCCGGAATTCCTGACGTGCCCGTCCACTCCACCCTTACCGCCGAGCAGGTGGCCTACATCCTGGGGGATTCCGGGGCCCGAATGGTCTTCGCCTCCACGGGAGCCCAGATGGAGAAGGCCCTCCAGGCCCGCCGCATCCTGGAGCGGGACCTGGGGATCGTGGTCTTCGATCCCCCGGCCTCCAGACCCGAGGGGGTCCTCTCCTGGGAGGAGTTCCTGGACCGGGGGAGGATCGCCGGGGAGGACACGCCCATGACCCTCTTCCGGGAACGGGCCCTGGCCGTGAATCCCGACGACGTGGCCACCATCCTCTACACCTCCGGCACCACCGGGGACCCGAAGGGGGTGGTCCTCACCCACAACAACGTGTCGTCCAATGTCCGGGCCTGCGCCACGATCATTCCCGTGGGGGAGGGGGACTCCACCCTGAGCTTCCTGCCCCTGTCCCACGTCTTCCAGCGCATGGTGGACTACCTGTTCTTTTCCGTGGGCTGCGTCATCACCTACGCCAGGTCCATGCAGACCATCGCCCAGGACCTGCGGGCAGTGCGTCCCAACAAGGTGGTGTCGGTTCCCCGACTCTTCGAAAGAACCTACCAGAAGGTCCTGGACGCCAAAGGCACCAGGGCCAGACTCGTCCAGTGGGCCCGGGAGGTGGGGGAGGCCTGGGCCGAGGAGAAGCTGGCGGGCCGGGAGCCCACCCTGGTTCTCCGCTCCGTCTACCGGGTGGCCGACCGTCTGGTGTTCCGGAAGATCAGGGAGGCGGTGGGGGGGCGCATGGCCTTCTTCATCAGCGGAAGCGCCCCCCTGGCGCCGGAGATCAATCGGTTCTTCTACTCCACGGGGATCCAGATCCTGGAGGGCTACGGTCTCACCGAGACCTCTCCCGTGACGAACGTGAACACCCTGGAGGACTTCCAGATCGGCTCCGTGGGCCCTCCCATCCCGGGCACGGAGATCCGCATCGCCCAGGACGGGGAGATTCTCATCCGGGGGCCCCAGGTGATGCGGGAGTACTACAACCTTCCGGAGGACACGGCGAAGGCCATCACCGAGGACGGTTGGTTCCACACCGGGGACATCGGGGAGATCGACGATCGGGGTCACCTCCGGATCACGGACCGGAAAAAGAACATCCTGGTCACCGCTGGGGGTAAGAACGTGGCTCCCGCTCCGGTGGAGAACCGGGTGAAGAAGAGCCCCTTCGTGGACCAGGCGGTTGTGGTGGGGGACGGCAGGAGCTTCCTCTCGGTCCTGGTGGTACCCTCCTTCGAGCGCTTGGAGCGCTGGGCGCTGGACAACGGAAGCCCGGCCCGCTCTCGCCGGGAGCTCCTGGGAGAACCGACGGTCCAGGAGTTCCTGGAGAAGGAGATCTTCCAGGAGGTGAGGGATCTTGCGAAGTTCGAGAGACCCAGGAAGATCGGTCTCCTGGCGGACGAGTTCACCATCGAGGGGGGCATCCTGACTCCCAACCAGAAGGTGAAGCGACGGGTGGTGCGGGCCCGCTTCGGAGGCCTCATCGAGCAGTTCTACGACCCCGCCAACGTGAGACGGGCGGTGTTCGTGGAGGAGGAGCCAACCAGGGTGAACCCGGAGGAGGCATGAAGAAAGACGAAGGAGAAGGGGGCAGCAACGAGGTTCGTGCGGTGCTGGTGACGGTTCCGGACCGGGAGACGGGCCTGGAGCTGTCCCGGGCGGTGGTGGAGGAGGGCCTGGCGGCCTGCGGGAGCCTGGTTCCGGGCCTCACCTCCGTGTACCGGTGGGAAGGAGAGATCCAGGAGGACCCGGAGGTCCTTCTGATTCTGAAGACGGCGACAACCAGCCTCAACCGGCTCATGGATCGGGTGGAGGGACTTCACCCCTACGACGTGCCGGAGATCCTGGCTCTTCCCGTGTCCGAGGGGCACCCTCCCTATCTGGACTGGGTCCTGGGTGAGACGGGCTCGTTCCGGGGAGAGTCCTGAGTCCACGGCGGTCTGCCGGTGGGGGAAAAGGAGATACGGTGGTCAGAAAGGCGGAGGACTCCGAGCAGGGCGACCTGCTCAAGGACCAGGGGGAAGAGGACGAAGCTCCGGAGGAGGGGGAGACGTCCCAGGAGGAACTCCTGGAAGACGAAGCCCGGGACGAGCCCCTGGGAGGGGAAACCGAAGAGGAGGATCGAGAAGAGAAGGAGCCGGAGCCGGAGGAGGTTCCCGGGGAGGAGGACGCCGGCGAGAAAGCCGGTGACGAGGACGAAGACGCTCCGGAAGAGGAGGACGCCGGCGAGAAAGCCGGTGACGAGGAGGGGAGCGCTCCAGAAGAGGAGGACGCTGGCGGCGAGAGTGGCGCCGCGGAGGAGTCCACTGGCGCCGAGGAGGAGTCCACTCCCATCCCCGACTCCCCCTGGGAGCAGAAGATGGCCTGGGCCAAGGAGAGGGTCCGGGAGGGCCGGATCCGGGAAGCCATGGAGCTGTACCGGGAGCTCGTCCGGGAGGCTCCCTCCAGCGTTCGGGCACGGAACAACCTGGGGGTGCTCCTGGACGAGGAAGGGGACCACGATGGGGCCCTCCAGCAGTTCGATCAGGCCCTGGAGCTGGATCCCCGGAATCCCGAGGTCCTGGGCAATCGAGGAGTCGCCCTGGGGGCCCTGGGGCGGTTTCCCGAAGCGGAGGAGGCCCTCCGGAAGGCGGTCCGGATGGACCCGGTAAGCGTGGACCTCCGGGGGAATCTGGGCATCCTTCTGTTCCGACGGGGACTCTATCCCCAGGCCGAGTCGGAGCTGGCCACGGTGTGCCGAAAGGTCCCGGACCATGCCACCTTCCTCTACTATTGGGGGGAGACCCTGGCGCGCCTGGGTAAGGTGGATGAGGCCATGGACGCCCTGGAGCGTTCCATCGAGGCCCAGCCGGCGAATCCACGAGCCTACTACGGTCTGGGGATCCTGTACGATCGGAAGAATCAGCCGGAGCAGGCCACGGAGCTGTATCGGAAATCCCGGAAGTTGGCGGAATCATGATCGACGTGCTGTTGTCGGACCTGGTGACGGTGGAGTCGGAGGGCGTTCTCCGCTCCGTCTTCTCGGACCTCTCTCCGGACACGGCCCTGAGCCGTGCGGTGGAGCGGGAAGCCGGATCCAGGGTCTCGGAGCGCCTCACGGCCATGGGGGACCTCCCGGTGGGAGGGGCTGTGATCACTCCCGGGGGTGAGCTGCCGGCGGGGTTTCTCATCCACGTCGCCATCCAGTCCCAGGAGGAGCCCGTGACGGAGGCGGGCACACGGGCGGCCCTTCAGAACGGGCTGCGTCGGGCCGAGGAATGGGGCCTGGAGACCCTGGCCCTCCCTCCCCTGGGGACCGGGGCCGGCAACCTGGATGCCGAGACGTCGGCCTCCCTCATGGTCCCCATCATCCTGGATCACCTCCGGGCTTTCGATCATCCCGGCAGGGTGACCATCGTGGTGGGAAGCGAGTACGAGGAGGATGTCTTCCTCCAGGCGGTGGAGGCGGCGGAACCGAAGGACTCATGAGACGCGCAGTCCGACGAACCCTGGCCGGGGGCGTTCTCCTCCTCTGGGTGGTCATGGTGGGCTGGCAGGTGCGCCGGGAGTACTTCCAGCCGGAGGTGGCCCGCCTCACCGAAGCCGCCCTCTCCCTGGCTCCCGGGGTGAACTTCTATACCCTCCGCATGGGCGGTCGGGCCGTGGGCCTGGCCACCTCCCGGCTGGACACCCTTCCCGACGGCTTCGTCCTGGAGGACCTCCTGACCCTGGAGCTCCCGGCTCTGGGTCAGACGGGGAACGCGGTGATGCGAACCCGGGTGGAGCTGAGCCCGGCTCTGGTCATGGAGACCTTCGCCTTTGCCCTGGACTCGGAGGTGGGGCGATACGAAGCCAGCGGTACGGTGGAAGGGGACACCCTCCTCCGGGTGGAGCTGGTCACCGGAGGGAGTCGTCAGACCAGCACCCACCGCCTGGCGGAGCCCCCTGTCTTCGCTCCGGTGCTCCCCATCCGTCTGGCCGTGGGAGAAGGGCTGGAGGTGGGGGAGCGCCTCCGGTTCCCGGTCTTCGATCCCTCCTCCCTCTCCACCAGGACCGTGGAGGTCCGGGTCGCCGAACACGATACCCTCCTGGTTCCGGACAGCGTGGAGATGGACCCGGGGACGGGACGGTGGGTCCCGGCCACCTACGACACGGTTCCCTCCTGGCGTATCGCCGAGGCTTACGGGGGCGTCCAGGTGGAAAGCTGGATCGACGAGGACGGGCGGATCGTGGAGGCCTCCAGCCCCCTGGGATTCTCCATGGAGCGGACGGAGTACGAGCTGGCTCGTCAGTCCCAGGAGGAGGCCCGGGGGCTGGCGGGCTCCGCCCTGGACGAGGACATCATCCTCTCCACGGCCATCCAGAGCGACGTGGAGCTGGGAGACGTGCAGCGGTATGAGGAGCTTCGCTTCGTGTTGTCCGGGGTGGAGCTGGAGGGCTTCCAGCTCCAGGGAGGACGCCAGTCGCTCCGGGGCGACACCCTGATCGTGAGGCAGGAGGAGTGGGGACGCCTCTCGCCGGGTTACGACCTGCCGTATCCCCGGATGGACCTCCGGGAACACCTCCAACCCGAGCCCCTGATCCAGAGCGACGACGAGAGGATCATCCATACCGCCCGGCGAATGGCGGGGCGGGGGAGGGGATGGAACCAGGATCCGGTCCGGGCGGCCCGGCGCCTCACCCAGGGGGTGAACCGTATGCTGGACAAGGACATCACCTTCTCGGTTCCCAGCGCGGTGCAGGTTCTGGAGAGCCGGGCCGGGGACTGCAACGAGCACACGGTTCTCTACGTGGCCCTGGCCCGGGCCCTGGGGCTCCCGGCCCGAACCGCCGTGGGGCTGGTGTACGTGAACGACGCCTTCTTCTACCACGCCTGGCCCGAGGTCTGGCTTGGGGAGTGGGTGGCGGTGGACCCCACCTTCGGACAGTACCCGGCCGACGCGGCCCACCTCCGGTTCGTGGTGGGAGGATTGGCTCAGCAGGTGGAGATCGTCCGCCTCATCGGGAACTTGCAGATCGAGGTCGTCGGTTCCGTGCTGGCCGGTGTCCAGGAGAGTTGACGAGTCCATGGCCCAGCCTTCCCGAGAACCCTCCACCCGAAACCGGACGGAGCACCTCTCCGCCGACCTCACCCCCTCCCGGCCCGGGACGGAGGGGGCCATGGTCCGGCTGGAGGGGGTGACGAAGCGGTACGGGAGCTTCACCGCTGTGGACGACGTGGATCTCACGGTGCCCCGGGGCCGGGTCTTCGGCTTCCTGGGCCCCAACGGCGCCGGAAAGACCACCACGATCCGCATGATCGCCGGGGTGCTCCTCCCTACTTCCGGTGGCATTCTCATCGGCGGGGACGACCTGGCCCGCTCCCCGGCGTCGGCCAAGGCCCGCATCGGCTACATCCCGGATCGCCCCTACCTCTACGAGAAGCTGTCCGGGGGGGAGTTCCTCCGCTTCGTGGCCGGGCTGTGGGGCAAGGACGGGCGTGAGGCGGAGGAGAGGGCTCAGCGCCTCCTGGATCTCTTCAGCCTGTCGGAGTGGAAGCACGAGCTCATCGAGAGCTACTCCCACGGGATGCGGCAGAAGCTCCTCATCAGCTCCGCCCTCATCCATCAGCCCGAGCTCATCGTGGTGGACGAGCCCATGGTGGGATTGGATCCTCGCTCGGCCCGGATCCTCAAGGACCTCTTCCGGACCTTCGTGACCAACGGGGGAACGGTCTTCCTGTCGTCCCACACCCTGGAGGTGGTGGAGGCCATCTGCGACGAGATCGCCATCATCCACGAGGGCGGGATCATCGCCCGGGGCACCATGGACGAGCTCCGTTCCCAGGCCGATGCCGGGGAGGCCCGTCTGGAGGAGATCTTCCTGAAGGTCACCGGCGGAGAGGAGGTGGCGGACATCGTGGCCAGCCTCCAGGGGACCATCCGAAGATGAGGCCCTCCGGGCTCTCCGGCGGCTCCTCCGGGCTCTCCGGCGGCTCCTTCCCTCCCGGAACCCCCGGCTTTCTCTGGCTCCTCCGACCCAAGCTCCGGGGCAAGGTGAACCGGGCCCGGACCGATGAGGGTCGCTTCTTCAAGGGAGCCGTGCTGGGCTTCGTGGGGCTCTTCTTCTGGGCCTTCATCTTCGCCATCATCTGGCGGATGCTCCTCTATTTCCGGAACACCCAGGGCATCGGAGATCTGCTGGCGGGCAAGCTCCTGGGTCTGGCCCTCCTGACCTTCCTGGGTATCCTCCTGCTCTCCAACGTCATCACCTCCCTGTCCACCTTCTTCCTCTCCGACGACCTGGAGCTCCTCATGGCCTCCCCGGTGGAGCCGGTGCAGGTCTACTGGTCCCGCCTGACGGAGACCGTCCTGAACTCGTCCTGGATGGTGGCCCTTCTGGCCGTGCCCCTCCTCCTGGCCTACGGGATCACCTACGGTGCCGACCCCCTCTTCTACCTCCTCTCCGCCGGGGCCATGGTGCCCTTCCTGGTCCTCCCGGCGGTAGTGGGGACGGCCTTCACCCTGGTCCTGGTCAACGTCTTCCCGGCCCGCCGGACCCGGGACCTCCTGGCCCTCATGGGGCTGTTCGCCGCCGCAGGCATCGTCGCCCTGTTCAGGTTCCTGCGGCCGGAGCGGCTGGTACGGCCCGAGGAATTTCGTGACCTGGTGGACTTCATCGCCGTCCTCCGGACCCCCTCCTCGGTCTGGCTCCCCAACGAGTGGGTGGCCGACGGACTCATGTCGTACCTGAACGGGTTCTTCGATCCCTTTCCCCTCCTCCTGCTCCTCTCCACGGCGGCGGCCTTCCTGGTCCTGGGGGGCTGGCTCCACCAGCGCTTCTTCCCCACGGGCTTCACCCGGGCCCAGGAGGGGGCCCAGCGGAAGGAGCGCCGGAAGCGCTCTCGCTGGCTGGACCGTCTCCTTCCGGTCCCATCCGTCCGGGCCCGGGAGCTGGCGGCCAAGGAGATTCGGGTCTTCTTCCGGGACACCACCCAGTGGTCCCAGCTCCTGCTGCTGGGGGTGCTGGTGGTGGTCTACGTCTACAACATCCAGGTCCTTCCCCTCTACACCGGGGAGCGGGTGTCCTTCTTCCTCATCAACGTGGTGTCCTTCCTGAATCTGGGCCTGGCCGGGTTCGTGGTGGCGGCCATCGCCGCCCGATTCGTCTTTCCCGCCATGTCCCTGGAGGGCAGGATGATGTGGCTCCTCCGCTCCTCCCCCCTGAAGGTGAAGACCCTGTTCTGGACGAAATACTGGGTGGGGACCGTGCCCCTGCTCCTGGTGGCCGTGCCCCTCATCGTCGTCACGAACCTGATCCTGGAGGTCTCGCCCTTCGTTTTCGCCCTCTCCACGGGCACGATGGTGGCGGTGACCTTCGCTCTCACGGCCCTGGCCCTGGGGTTCGGGGCCCTGTACCCGAGCTACGAGTCCGACAACGTGGCCGAGATCCCCACCTCCTTCGGCGGGCTCCTCTACATGATGGCCGCCGTGGCCTACCTGGCCGGGGTCATCGTCCTGGAGGCCTGGCCCGTCTACTCCTTCCTCTCGGCGAACCTCCGGGACGAGCCGTTTCGCAACTCTTCCGTGCTTCCTCTCGTACTTGGTATAGCGGGGGCTGCAACCCTTACCCTGCTGGCGGTCGTCTTACCGTTGCGGGCCGGGGTGAGAAAGGTGAGGGCACTGGACTTCTGAGGGCACGGGTGAGAAGATGGTGCAGGAGTTGCTTGAACCGCTGACGAGGCGGCAGAAGACGGGGATCGGGAGGCGTCTCTGGGATGGGCGCCGCAAACCGGGAGGGGTCATCATGATGGATTCCATCAAAGAGTTCTTCATGAACAACATGGCCGAGGCGGGCTCCGAGGGGGAGGATGCGGAGCCGGCGGAGCTGCGTCTGGCCGCCTGTGCCCTGCTCCTGGAGCTGGCTTACGCCGACGACGAGTTCACCGAAAGGGAGAGGAGCCACCTGAAGGCCGCGGTGAGCCGTCAGTTCGGACTGGACGAAGACCAGGCCGCCCAGCTCCTGGAGCTGGCGGAGGAGCAGCGGACCCGGGCCGTGGACCTGTGGAGCTTCACGAACCTCATCGCCGAGAACTACTCCCTGGGCCAGAAGATGGTTCTGGCCGAGGCCATGTGGGGCCTGGTCTTCTCCGACGGCGAGCTGGCCAGTCGGGAGGACTACCTCATGCGCAAGATCTCCGGTCTTCTCCGGCTGGAGCCCGGGTACCTGGCGGAAGCCCGGCGGAGGGTGGAAGAGCACCAGTTGGACGATGACGCGGATACCCCCCCGGCCCACGCCCCGGACTGACGGCTCCGGTTTCCGCTGCCCTCCGGCCATCCCGGTTCCCTGGGACCAAACCGACCGCTCCCGCTGCCTGCCAGCCGCTACGGCTCCCGCTGCCCGCCGGCCGCTTCAGCTCCGGCCCCGGCCCTCAATTCCCTTTCCCATTCCCATGGGCTTCATGATGCTCGTGAGGGGTTGAACCCCATCCCTTCCTTCCGTCATATTCCTGCTGTCCCGCAATTCCGCCCGTTCTCGGCATGTCCGGGTGAATCCACATCTACATGGGGGGTTCCATGGGAGGCCTTCTTCCCGGAGGGTACACGTTCACGCACCTGGTCTTCTGGGCCGTTGTGGCCATGGTGGCCATAGGCACGAACGCCGTGCCCATCATCCTCACGGTGGGCCTGGGATTGCTGGTCCTGGAGAGCATGGGCCGGGGCTGAGGCAGGCGGGAGATGGCGTGGAGCTCTTTCTGAAGATTCTCGGGGGTCTGGCGGCCCTGGCCATCGGCCTCTATTGGGGCCTGCCCGGGAAGACGAGCCAGACCCCGGAAGACGTGGAAGCGGCCCTGGGACCCGGGGGACGGACGAAGCGGGTGAAGAGGCGATTCACTCCCCTGGGGTGGCTCCGCAGCGTAGACGAGCGTTCCTCCCGGCAGCGGCGCCG
>CAZZEL010000036.1:2287-8409 GCA_964652625.1 uncultured Gemmatimonadaceae bacterium | reverse complement strand
TTGAGCTCCCGATGGGTGACCCGCTTCACCAGGTCCTCCATCTTGGGTGTGGGATAGTGGAGGACCTTCTCCTCCACCCGCCTGGAGACGTCGATCCGGTGCACCACGTCCGGGACCTGGGTCTGTAGCCAGGCCCAGAGGGGATCGCCCACGGCCCCTTCGATCCGCTGAACGGCGTTGGGGGGGAGCCAGCGTGAGGGCTGGCCGATGGGCCGATCCAGGAGGAGGTCCACCAGCCGCTCCCCGGTCCGACGGTAGAGGGTCATGGCCGCGTCGCTCCGGGCCGCAGTGACCACCCACCGGGACAGGGTCTCGGGGGGGAGTCGTTCCAGGACGTCTCCCCAGGTTCTCGCCTCGGCCCGGTTCAGGGCCTCCTCCAGCTTCTCCACGAGGAAGGATCGGGTGGCCTCGTCCCGGGCCACATCCACGGCCCAGCCCGTGAGGGTGGTCTGGGCCTCCTCCACGCTGGGATCCCCGGGCTCTCCCAGGACCGAGGAGACGGGCCGCCGGAGGAAGTCCACGATGGCGTCGTTGACCCCCCGGGCCATGGCCTCCTGGACCGCTGGCTCCCGGAGCATCTCCGACAGCCGCTCGGCTCCCTCCGCCTCGATGGTGTCCAACACGCGGTCCACCGTCTCTTCGGTGACGATGAGGCGGGCCACCACCCGCTGGTAGAAGTTCAGGTCCCGAAGGAAACGGTGCAGGAGATCGTGAAGGGTGCGCTCGAAGCGGAGGCGGGCCTGGGGATCCTCCAGGAGCCGCCCCAGGCGCTGGAGGGCCAGGGGAAGGTAGGAGGAGATGGCCCTCTCCAGGGAACCCACCAGACCCAGGGGGAGGACCTCTTCGAAGTTCTTGTCCGGCTCCAGGAGGGCGTGGGTGGCCCGACGCACATAGTCCTCCACGGTCTCCTGGAAGCCCTGGCTGCTCACGGCCCCCACCAACCAATCCTCCACCGCTCCGGCCAGGGCTTCCCCCCGGGCCGGGGTGAGGATCTCCGCCACCGGCTCGTCGGACACGCTCTCGAAGAGGTCCCGGGCCCTCTCCTGCGTGAAGACCTCGAAGCTCTCCGACTCCAGGTAGCTCTGGAAGCGCTGGATCCCGCCCTCCACGGTCTCGTGCAGGATGCTCTCCAGCTCCGGCAGGACCTGGGCCGGGACCATCTCCCGGATGGAGCCCCGCTCCCGATCCAGGACGGACTGGAGGAAGTGGGAGAGGCGGTCGTCGAAGGCCTCCCGGAACTCCCGGTCGGCGAAGGTCCGGGTCAGATCCTCCTCGGTGAGGAGACGATCGCCCACGGTCCTGCCCACGGCTGCCGCCAGTCGGGCCTGATTCTTGGGGATGGCTCCCTGGAAGACCCCCAGGGTTCGACCGAAGAGGGTAGGGGGCTCGTAAGGGTGGAAGAGCATCCAGATGGCCACCGTGTTCGTGAGCCCCCCGGCCAGGGCTCCGAAGAGTATGGTGACAAGGGCCTGCAGAAGAGGCTCGGTGGCCATCAGCCCTCCCGGTGACGGAGGAAACCGAAGACGGGAAACTCCCTCTCCTCCACCACCAGGGAGCCCGTGACGGGGATCAGGCCGTCCACCGGGAGAACCGGCCCTTCACCCTCACGGACCTCCAGGTGGGGATTGACCGCATCCAGGTGGCCCTGGAGGTCGCCCCCCGGAGAGACCAGGTGCCAGCTCACCGGGACGTTCCTCCGGGCCGGCTCGAAGGGCCTGTCGTTTTCCCACAGGAGCTGCAGCCCCCGCCATCGCCGCTCCGTGAAGTCCAGACGTGCCCAGCCCCTGTAGAGCTCTTCACCCCCGGCCTCTCCCTGCTCCCCGGCCTCCAGGACGAGTTGGAGGGAGTCGCCGGAGATGAGGACGGCCCAGCTCCCGGGAGCCGGGTCGTCGCTGGCCCGGGCCCGGCTGAGGTCCAGGATGAAACCCTGGGCCCTCCGATCCGACAACAGGAGGGTCCCCCGGTGGATCCGGAAGGTCTGGGCCCGCTGGCCCGTCCACTCGATGAGAAGATCGCCCAACACCACCTCCAGACGCCGGGGGCCCTCCTGGTAGAGGATTCGCTCCAGGGCGTCCCCGGGCCCCACGATGAGCCTGGCCGGACCCCGGGGCAGAATCCGCCAGGGAACCCGGCTGGGTGGGGTCTCCCAGCTCTCCGCCAGGAACGCGTCCCAGCCGTCCCCACGGCCGAGCCAGCTCCTGATCTCCCGGTCCACACCCCCGGGCCGGGTACGGGACCGGAAGGACCAGGGGACGATGAGAGCGCTGTCGCCCCGGGCCGTGAGGAATACGATATCCCGTTCGTAGACCCGACCGGAGAAGTTTCGGGTGGGAGACGGGACCTCCTCTTCCAGAATCTCTCCCGTCTCCTGGAGCTCCTCGGCCGGCGTGCACGCGGCCAGGAGGGGAGGGAGGGGGAGGAGAAGGGTCAGGAGAGCCAGGGAGCCGGGCAGGGAACCGCCGGGTTGAGAACCGCCGGAGAGGGAAGTACCGGGATCCAGGATGGTCTCCGGCCCCGCTTCGATCCGCCGGTCCAGGACCCTGAAGAAGTGCCGGACCCGGCGGGCGTTGGTCCCCAGATCTCCCTTTCCCACTCTGGAGGCCGAGGTCATGTCCACCCGGGTCTGGGCGTTCTCGTCCAGGGAGATGCTGATGGTGACGTCATCCACGAACCGGAAGAGGCGGGTCCTGACCTCCGCCACCATCCGGCCCCGGTCCTCGTCGGCCTCCAGGAGGGTCCATCCCCGGAGCCCTCCGTCGGCCAGCTCCCGGGCGGCCTTCCACACCCGGCCGAAGGGAATGGCGTAGGTCCGTCCCCGGAGACGGGGATCCGGGTGGTCCGGGCGGGTCTCCACCCGGTTCTCGGTGAGGGCGGTCCAGAGACCGGAAAGGCTCAACGGCCCCCCTCCACCAGGCGGTAGGTGATGGTCACCGATGCCGAGACCTCCTGGGACCCGGGCTCCACCGGTGTAGGAGCCGCCGCCGCCTCCCGGCTGGCGAACGCCACCCCCATGGGCCGGGGCGAAGGGATGGAGGCTCCCCCCTGGACCTCCAGCGGGGGGCCGAGCCTCGCTCCCATGGCCTCGGCTATGGCCTGGGCCTCCTCCCTGGCCGTTCTCACCGCCTGGTCCAGGGCCTGAAGGCGGGCGGCCCGGGTCTCCGTGGCCTCGAAACGGAGGCTCTCCACCCGGTTGGCTCCGGCCCGGGTGGCGGCGTCCAGAATGGCCCCTGCCGCCTCCACCTCCGGAACCGTGGCCCGGACCCGGTTTACCGCCCGGTACCCTGCAATGGTCCTGGTCCTGGGCTCGCCCTGGGACGAGGACGAATAGGCGTAGTCCGGGTTCAGGCTGTAGCCGTAGGTCTCCAGGGTCAGGTCCTCCAGGTCCAGCTCCCGGATGCCCGTGAGGACGGCGTCCATGGCCCGGGCGTTGGCCCGAACCGCCTCCGTGGCCTCCGTGGCTTCGGATTCCACGGCGAAGCTGATCTGGACCTGGTCCACGGGAACGGAGATCCGGGCCTGACCCGTGACCCGCAGGGTCCCGGGCTCGGCCTCCGAGGGCCCGGGAGGACTCACGGAGGTCTGGGCCCCGGCGGTGGAGCAGGCGGAGAGAAGGAAGAGGAGGGCGGAAAGGGCTCCCCGCCGGGGAGAGGACAATGGAGCGATTCGAAGACTCATGGATTCTCCCGGTAGGATGGGGGCGTCGTGCAACGCGTGTCCAATATACAGTCACCGGACCCGGGGCCACCGGGCCCGGGCCTCGGGAGGCGCAGGGGAGGTTTGCTCCCCCCTATCCCTTTCTCTATACTCTGGCGGGGTGAAGCTGGGTTCATGCCCTCACCCCCGGACAATCTCAATCTCACACACAGGCGATTACCATGAAGGCTGTCATTCCCCTGGCCGGGAAGGGGACCCGGCTTCGTCCGCATACCTATCTCACGCCCAAGCCTCTCCTGAAGGTGGGGGGCAAACCCGTCATGAGCTACATCCTGGATGATCTCCGGGAGATGGGCATCGACGAGATCGTCTTCGTCATCGGTTACCTGGGAGACGTCATCAAGGAATACATGGCCGCCGAGTACCCGGACATCCGCCCCGAGTACGTGGTGCAGGAGGTCCAGGACGGCACCGCCGGAGCCGTGAAGCTGGCCGAACCCTTCATCGACGACGAGGTCCTCATCCTCTTCGTGGACACCCTCTTCGATGCCGATCTCACCATGGTCCGGGATCTGGACCCCAAATGGTCCGGGGTGATCTGGGCCAAGGAAGTGGAGGACTACCAGCGCTTCGGGGTCATCGTCACCGACGAGGAGTCGGCCATGACCCGGATCGTGGAGAAGCCCGACGAGCCCATCTCCCGGCTGGCCAACATCGGTCTGTACTACATCCGGGACCACCAGCTCCTCTTCGAAGGTGTGGACCACGCCCTGGCCAGTGAGCCGGGTCCCTCCGGGGAGTACTACCTCACCGACGCCTTCCAGTACATGGTGGATCACGATTCCAGGATCCTCACCGCACCGGTGGAGGGGTGGTACGACTGCGGGAAGCCCGGGACCCTCCTGGAGACGAACCAGCACCTCCTGGAGACGACCCGTGGCTGGATTGCCCCGGGGACCCATCTGGACTCCAGCGTTCTGGGGGATCCGGTCCGGGTGGAGGAGGACGTGAAGGTGGAGGGGAGCACGGTGGGGCCCAACGTGACCCTGGAGAAGGGAGCCCGGGTGGTGAACTCCTCCCTGCGGCATTGCATCGTGGGGCCAGGCGCCGTCATCGAGAATGCCCAGCTGTCGAACTCCCTCATCGGAGGGCACGCCACGGTGCGGGAGTTCCAGGGGGAGCTCAACGTGGCGGACCACTCGGAGGTGCGGGGGTAGTCTCCTCCGTCTCCGCCAGGAGCAGGACGGTGAGAAGGGCCCGGAGAATCCCCTCCGGGCCCTTCCGATTTCGGTACCACTCGTCCAGGGTGTGGATTCCCCCGGCCTCGCCCCCTGCCCCCAGGGTGATGGCGGGAATCCCCAGGGCCATGGGGACGTTGGCGTCCGTGGAGGAGCTGGCCAGTGCGGGCTCCACCCCCAGGCGGAGGGTGGCCTCCCGGGCGACCCGGACCAGGTCCGCCTCAGGAGGGGTTCGGCCCGCGGGCCGGTGGCCCAGGGTCTCCACCTCCAGGTGAAGGTCGTCCCCGTGGTCGGCGGCTTCCCGGCGAACCAGGGAGAGGAACTCCTCTCCCAGCCCCTCCAACTCCTCCTCGCCCTCGCTCCGGAGATCCACCTCCACCCACGCCTCCTGGGGAATGGCGTTGACGCTCTTCCCTCCCCCCCAACGAGCTACGGTGAGGGTGGTCCTGGGGACGGTGGGCAGGGTCATGGCCTGGGCTTGGGTAACGATCCGGGCCAGGACGTGAATCGGGTTCGCCGCTCCCCAATCCGCCCAGGAGTGCCCCCCGGACCCCTCCAGCCGTAGCCGGTAGCGGAGGGAGCCCACCCCCCGGTGGATCACCTTGTCCAGCCCCACCCCGTCCAGGGAGATGAAGCCACGTGCTTCCCGCCCGGGGCCTCCGTGCCGGAAGAGGTGCCGGACCCCCCGGAGATCACCCACCCCCTCTTCCCCCACGGTGGCCACGACGAGGAGGGGGAAGGGGAGGGGTGGGCGGAGCTCCCGGGCGACCCGGACCAGGGCCAGCAGGGCTGCCAGCCCCCGGCCGTCGTCGGCGATTCCCGGAGCCAGGATCCGGTCCTCCTCCTGGCGCGGCGTTACGTCGGTCCCGGGAGGAAATACCGTGTCCAGGTGTGCGGAGAGGATGATGGGTCGGGCCTCCGGCCCCTCCCGGGCCTTCCCGCCGGACGGAAACAGGGCCGTGACATTCCCCACCTCGTCCCGGGCCGCGTCGGACATCCCCAGGTCCTGGAGATTCTCCAGCATCCGCTGCCCCCGGGCCCCTTCCTGGAAGGGTGGGGCCGGGATGGAGGTGAGCTCCATCTGGCGCTCCAGGACCCACGGATCGTGGGCCCACAGGAACTCCCGGGCCTCCCGGAGGAAAGGGGAGGTGGACAGGGATGCCCGGGACTCCGGGAACGTGCTCATGGGACACGTTCCTTGGAGAGGGGGCTTCTGTCAAACGCCGGGGC
>CAZZEL010000036.1:0-2187 GCA_964652625.1 uncultured Gemmatimonadaceae bacterium | reverse complement strand
GCTAGCAATCAAAGGGAGTCTGTGCCCCTCAGCGTTCCCGGGCGAGGTGTGCCAGGCTCCCGCCAAACACGGGCGGATCGGTCCACGGTAGTCGAGGGGGTCGGTCCGATGATCAGCCATGTTTCGATTTGTCCAATCTCCGTTGCAACGATTCCTGTTCACTTTGACCGTTATCCTGCCCCATCTGGGGGTGGGTTTTCTTACCATCCCGGCCCATGCCCAGGGTCAGACCGGCGACTTCGGTCGGATCGTGGGCCGGGTGGTGGACGGGTCCACGGCCCAGCCCCTCTCCGGGGTGCAGGTCTACATCGCCGGGTCGGAGCGGGGCACCCTCACGGACATGAACGGCCGTTACCTCATCCTCCAGGTTCCCCCGGGGACCCACGACCTGGTGGCCGAGATGCTGGGCTTCGCCAGGAAGACCGTCACCGGGGTGGCCGTGGAGGAAGGGACCACCATCTCCCTGGACGTGGCCATGGAGTCGGAGGCCATCGAGCTGGACGAGATCACCGTCAGCGCCGCACGGGAGCAGGGCAGCACGGCCTTCCTCCTGGACCGGCGGGCCAGCTCCGTGTCCATGATGGACGCCGTGGGTGAGGCCCAGATCCGCAAGTCCCCGGACTCGGACGCCGCCGAGGTGGCGAAGCGGATGACCGGGGTCACGGTGGCCGACGGGAAGTACGTCTTCGTCCGGGGCCTGGGGGGGCGGTACTCCCAGACTTCCCTGAACGGCTCGCCCCTTCCTTCTCCGGAGCCGGAAAAGGAAGTGGTGCCCCTGGATCTCTTTCCCGCCGGGTTCATGGAGAGCCTCACCACCCAGAAGTCCTATACGCCGGACAGGAGCGCGGACTTCTCCGGTGGCTCGGTGCAGATCCAGACGAAGGACTTCCCGGACCAGTTCACGGTGAAGTTCGGGGTGTCCACAAGCCTCAACACGAACAGCCAGTTCCAGGACGACTTCATCCGCTACGGCGGGGGGGACCTGGACTGGCTGGGCATGGACGACGGCACCAGGGATCTCCCGGGTGAGGCGGCCCGGCTCATGGGAGACATCAAGGAGGGCGGACGCCTGCCCTCCGACCCCGGAGCCCGGGTGACCGTGGGCCAGGCCCTCCGTTCCACGGAGCTGAGCTTCGCCCCCCGATTCGAGGACACGCCGCTGAATCGCTCCTTCAACCTCTCGGTGGGCGGCCGCACGGACCTCTTCGATGACGGGGAGTTCGGCTACTTCGTGGCCGGGACCTACTCCGACACCTACAAGAGGATCGCCGACGAGGTGGAGCGGAAGTGGCGGACCTCCGCCTTCGACTCCATCACCATGGACCTGGCCACGCCCAACGTGGACTACACCTTCGAGCGCTCCACCCGGTCCGTGAGCTGGGGCACGGTGTCGAACTTCACCCTGAAGCCAAGTCCGAACCAGAAGCTGAGCTTCCGGGCCACCCTGAACATGAACACCGACGACGAGGGGCGGACGTACCAGGGGGAGAACGGGGAGGACATCGGGGGCTTTCTGAAGAACGAACGCTCCCGCTTCGTCCAGCGCCTCATGGCCTGGGGCCAGCTCTCCGGGGAGCACCTCCTCTTCTGGGACTCCCGGCTGGAATGGCGGGGGACCCTGGCCCGGGCCGACCGGGACGAGCCCTTCCTCCGGGAGACCATCTACGTGGAGGACACGGACGGGACCTTCCGGCTCCTGGATTTCACCGAGAGCGGCCGGTACTTCTGGAGCGACCTGGTGGATGACGACGTGAGCGCCGAGCTGGACTGGCGCTTTCCCCTCCGCATCGCCTCCCGGGAGTGGGGCCTGAAGTTCGGAGGGGCCTACCGGAACCGGACCCGGGACTTCGGGGCCCGGCGCCTGAACTGGCTCTTTGCCGGAAACACCATCGAGGACCTGGACTCGGCCCTGGAGACGGGCACCATCGTGCCCGCATCTCCGGATGTGGGGGAGTTCTCCATCGACGAGGTGGTGGAGCCCGGCGACATCTACAGCGCCGATGACCAGCGGGTGGCCGGCTACGTCATGCTGGAGATCCCCGTGACCTCCAGGCTCCAGGCCATTGCCGGCGCCCGGGTGGAGGGGTACTCCCTGGCCCTGGATTCCCGGACCCGCTTCGGCACCGACTCCACGGTGGCCTCCGTGGACCAGACCGATCTGGCTCCGGCCCTGAACCTGGTCTACTC
>CAZZEL010000035.1:18937-34505 GCA_964652625.1 uncultured Gemmatimonadaceae bacterium | reverse complement strand
ATGCCGTGGCCATCATCAGCCACAGGCTTTGGGAAAGCCACTACGGCTCCGATCCGGATGTTCTGGGGTCCGGCCTCCGGGTAAACGGTGAACCCTATACCCTGGTGGGCGTCTTGCCGCCCCGAACCCTGATCTACGGCACCGATCTCTGGATTCCCATGCCCATCGGGCCCGACGCCTACGCCCGGAACCGGAGGCAGTTCCAGATCCTGGCCCGGCTTGCGCCGGCCGTGACCCTGGAGGAGGCCAACGCCGAGTTGGAGGGGATCTCCAGGCGGGTGGAAGCCGTCCACGGACAGGAGTTCGAGGAGTACGGCTAGTGGCGAATGGTGGCCTCCCCCTGGACCGACATCAACGTCAGGACCCTTCGGCCCGCAGCCCTGGTCCTCATGGGAGCCGTGGGGCTCGTCCTCCTCCTGGTCATAGCCAACCTGGGCAACCTGTTCCTGGCCCGGGCCCTTCGGCGCCGGAGGGAGCTCGCCGTGCGCACGGCTCTGGGAGCGGGACGAGGGCGGATCCTGGGCCAACTCCTCTCCGAGAGCACCCTCCTGGCCGCCCTGGGGGGGCTGGCCGGTGCCGGTCTCTCCGTCCTGGGCATCCGAGCCCTGCTGGCCATGGTGGACGTCCTGGGCCTGCCCCTCCCGGCCCAACCTGAGATCAACGGGCGGGTTCTCCTCTTCACCGGGGCGATCTCTCTCCTCACCGGGCTTCTTTTCGGCCTGTTCCCGGCTCTCCGTCTCGCCGGGTCGAATACGGGCGACGTTCTCCGGTCAGGAGGTGGCGGGGCCATGCCCGACCGTCGCCGCCACCGGGTGCAGCGGGTCCTGGTGGGGGTGGAGACCGCAGTGGCTCTGGCTCTCCTCATCGGCAGCGGGCTCCTGGTCAACAGCTTCCTCCGGATGCAGCACATCGATCCCGGCTTCCATGCGGATCGGGTCCTTACCATGCGACTCACCCTGCCCTGGGAGGAGTACGACCTGGAGGGCATTCGGGCCTTTTTCCAGGACCTTCAGGAAAGGGTGGAGGGGCTGCCCGGAGTGGAGACGGCCGCCGTGGCCAGTCAGTTCCCGCCCCAGGTGTTCCTGGACGGCCAGTTCTCCGTACAGGGCCGAGAGTATGTGGAGGGAGGAAGCCTTCCCCGAGCCTACCTCACCGCCGTCAGCCCCGGGTACCTGCAGGCCATGGGGATCCGCCTGCTGGCAGGCAGGACCCTGGACCGGAGCGATGAGTCGGGGGCTCCCCTGGTGGCGGTGGTGAACCAGGCGGCGGCCCGGAGGTTCTTCGGCGGCGACAACCCCCTGGGCCGCAGGTTCCGGCTGGGTGGACCGGGAGACGCGGCTCCCTGGATCCAGGTGGTGGGACTGGTGGCGGATACCCGGAACCGGGCCCTGGACGCACCACCCCAGCCGGAGATCTATGGGAGCTTCCTGCAGGTGTCGGAAGGGAACCAGTTCTTCCTCATGGTCCGCACGGCGGGGGAGCCACGGGGCGTGCTGCCGGCGGTGCGGCGTCAGGTGGCGGCCCTGGATCCGGACCAGCCCGTCTACGCCATACGGACCCTGCGGGACGTCATGAGCGCCAGCGTGGCCGACAAACGGATCGCCACCCTCGCCCTCTCCTTTTTCGCCGCCTTCGCCCTCCTCCTGGCCTCCCTGGGGATCTACTCCGTGGTGGCCTTCGGCGTGGCGGAGCGGACCCGGGAGGTGGGACTCCGGATGGCCCTGGGGGCCGAGGCCCGGCAGGTGCGCCGTCTGGTGATTCGGCAGGCCCTCCTGCCCGTGACCGCGGGAGGCGTGGCGGGACTGGTCCTGGCCTTCGCCCTCCAGGGATTCCTGCAGGCGTTGCTGTTTCGGATCTCGGCCACCGATCCCGCAACCTTCGTGGGGGTAACGGGCGTCCTTTTGGCTGTGGCCACACTGGCCAGCTGGCTCCCGGCCCGCCGGGCCAGTCGCCTGGATCCTACGGCGGCCTTACGGGAACAGTAGTCCGGAAGCCGGGCCCGTGGCCAGTAGTCTTCCTGGGAACACCCCGGTGGCCAGGCCGGGGGGCGGTGGGCAGGCGGGAAAGGGGGAAGCGCAACGGGCTCATCCCTTTCCCAACCACTACCCACGCTCCCCATTCCGGGATTTCCATGGGATGGAGTGGCGCATCGGCACTCACGGTACATCACCACATGTCCGGAAAGGAGAACTACGGGGTCAGGTGACCCTTCCCTTCGTCGGTCAGGTGATACTTGCCGTCCGCGTCCTCGATGAGCCCGGCCTGGGAGAGCTCCCGTAGGCTGCCCCGGACCTTGAAGACGGGCTCATTGACCTTCTTGGCGATGTCCTCCGGGGGCAGGGGCTCCTGGACCAGCCCTTCCAGAAGCAGGCGGCCGGTGACGGTAAGAGAGCCGTCGGGCTCGATGCATGCCATGGGAATCTCCCGTTCTAGAGGTCTTTCTTGCAGAAATACCAGTCCGTGCACTCCACACCTTCCTGCCCCACACGCTCGTCGGCGCCTTCGGCGGAGGTGGGAGGCGGCATGATGACCTTTTGGCCCGGCTCCCAGTTCGCCGGGGTGGCCACGCCGTTCTCGTCCGTGGTCTGCAGGGCCCTCACCACCCGGAGGATCTCCTGCATGTTCCGGCCCGTGGTGAGAGGATAGTAGATGATGGCCCGGACCACCTGCTCGTCGTCGATGATGAAGACGGCCCGGGACGTCTCGGTGGTGCTCTCCCCCGGGTTCACCATCCCGTACAGGGTGGCCACTTCCTTGTTCAGGTCGGCGATGATGGGAAAGTTGATCTCCACCCCCATCTTCTCCTTGATGTTCCTCACCCAGGCGATGTGGGAGTACACGCTGTCCACGCTGAGCCCCATGAGCTCGGTGTTCAGCTCCCGCAGCTCGTCCTGGATCTCGGCGAAGCCGATGAACTCGGTGGTGCAGACTGGCGTGAAATCGGCGGGATGGGAGAAGAGGACCAGCCAGGAGCCCTTGAAATCCTCCAGCTTGAGGGTTCCGAAGGTGGTCTGGATCGTGAACTGGGGAGCCGGATCACCCACCCGGGGAAGGGAGAGGGGTTCCTGGGTCGTCACATCGGGGGACTCGTCCATGGGGGACCTCCTGAGATTCGCAGTCGTTTGGGTCGGGCTACGGTCATTCTCACGTGCTCACGTGGGCAGGCGCCGGACAAGCCTCATGGAGTGAGGCCCGGCGAACGCTGTCCTTCCGGTTACTCCCCTGCCCCCCCGTCGTTCCGGGTGCAGACCCGGCACTCGTTGCGTACACTACCCCTGGAATACCCCCGGGTCGGGCCCTGGCTACCCAGTGTCCTCGGTCCGGCACCGGGCTCGAGAACGGCAACGAAGAGGAGGCCCCCAAATGGCCATGATCGCACGGAATCCGGCCAACGGCCAGGTCATCGAGGAATACGAGGAGACTCTGCCCCTGGAGGTGGAGAAGGCGATCCGTCATGCCCACGAGGTCCACGGGGAGTGGCGGACGACCCCCTTCCGGCACCGGGCCGAGCTCATGGGCCGAGCCGCCGGGATCCTCCGGGGCCGGGCCCGGGAGCTCGGTGAGCTCATGACCCGGGAGATGGGAAAGCCCGTGGCAGGTGCCGTGTCCGAGGCGGAGAAGTGCGCCTGGGTCTGCGACTACTACGCGGAGAACGCCGAGGACTTCCTGTCGGACCGGGAGGTGGAGACCGACGCCAGCCGGAGCTTCGTCACCTTCCAGCCCCTGGGGGTCGTTCTGGCGGTCATGCCCTGGAACTTTCCCCTCTGGCAGGTCTTCCGGTTTGCCGCTCCCAACCTCATGGCCGGAAACGCCGGCCTGCTGAAGCACGCCTCCAACGTGCCGGGCTGCGCCCTGGCCATCCAGGAGATCTTCCAGGAGGCAGGATTCCCGGAGGGGCTCTTCCGGACGCTCCTCATCCCCGGCTCCCGGGTGGACGGCGTCATCGAGAACCCCCTGGTCCGGGCGGTGACCCTCACCGGGAGCACCCCCGCGGGCCGAGCCGTGGCCGCCACGGCGGGAGAAGCGCTCAAGAAGACGGTCCTGGAGCTGGGGGGAAGCGACCCCTACCTCATCCTGGACGATGCCGACCTGGAGCCCACGGTGGAGACCTGCGTCACGGCCCGTCTCATCAACTCCGGCCAGAGCTGCATCGCCGCCAAGCGCTTCATCGTCGTGAAGGAGCTCCGGCAAGCCTTCGAGGAGCGCTTCGTGGAGGGGATGGCGGCGGCGAAGATGGGCGATCCCATGGGCGAGGATACGGTGGTGGGCCCCCAGGCCCGGGAGGACCTCCGGGACGAGCTCCACGATCAGGTGCGCCGGAGCCTGGATGCCGGGGCCCGGTGCCTGCTGGGCGGTGAGATCCCGGAGAGGGAGGGAGCCTACTACCCTCCCACGGTCCTCTCGGACGTGAGCTCGGGAATGCCCGCCTACGACGAGGAGCTCTTCGGTCCGGTGGCGGCCGTCATCCCCGTGGAGGACGAGGCGGAGGCCATTAGGGTGGCGAACGACAGCCCCTTCGGCCTGGGGGCCGCTGTCTTCACCCGGGACGTGAAGCGGGGCACCCGCATCGCCCGGGAGGAGCTGGATGCCGGCGCATGCTTCGTGAACGCCTTCGTCCGCTCCGACCCCCGCCTCCCCTTCGGCGGTGTGAAGGAGAGCGGCTACGGCCGGGAGCTGTCCCCCTTCGGCATCCAGGAGTTCGTGAACATCAAGACGGTCTGGGTCAAATGAGGGTCGCCTGGACTCCGGAGCGACGGCGCTGGTGACGGGGCTGGTCCCGGTCGTTCAACAGCTCTTCAGACCCCGGCCAGCTGGAGCAGCTTCCCGCTGGCGATGAGGTGCCGGCGTCCGGAGATCCCCCGGTACCACCAGTAGGCCAGGCCCACGGCCACGAGCACGACCTTGACCGTTCCGTTCAGGGGAAGGAGTAGAACGGCCAGGCTGGCCAGGAGAATCCAGACGGATCGGTGCATCTTGGCCAGAGTCCTCTCGTTGTAATCCGTCTGGCCCAGAGTGTGGTTGTGGATGACCACGTAGGGCCCCTCCTTCTTCCCCTTCTTCACCAACCACACGGCGGTGAGGCGGTGGCTCTCCCGGGCCGAGAGATCCCAGTCCTGCAGACGCAGGGCGTGCTCGGCGCCGTTCCCGTCGCTGAGGTGGATCATGTCGTGGGTGATGGTCTTGGACTTGATGCTTACGGGGGCCGAATACCCCGTCCCACGGAAGGTCCCGCCGCCCCCTCCGCCACCAGTCACCTTCGTCTCCAGCTGTTTCGTGGCACCCACCACCTCTCCGTGGAAGAAGCGGTGGTCATAGGGCTTGTTGTTGATGACGATCTCGGACATGGAAGGCTCCTTTCGGTTCAGGTCTCCGGTGGGTTCGGTGGGTGGTTCCCATCGGCCTCCTCGCATTGCGCGAAGTCGGGACCCGGACCGTCATGGAACGTCGGAGAATTGACCGTTCGGCCAGGAGAAGCGTAGGTTCGGCATCGCTTCTTCCGGAGGCTCCGGGTGTTCCCTGGGGCTTCCCGGACCCACGGTGGGCCACGGCTGGGCCTGCCGGGGACGTGCGATTCCCGAGTCCGTGTTCCATTGCCATGTCCCGTGAGCGAGACACGCTGGAGACGCTCTTCAGCGCGACGTACGAGGAGTTGCGTCGCCTGGCTTCGAGCGTGAGCCGGAATCATCCCGGGGAGACGCTGAATCCCACGGCTCTCGTGAACGAGGCCTACCTGAAGCTGGCCCGGTCCTTCCGCACACGGCCCGAGTCACGGCTCCACTTCAAGCGCATCGCCGCCCGGGCCATGCGGCAGGTCCTGGTGGAGGCGGCTCGCCGGCGGAGGGCCCGGAAGCGGGGTGGGGACCGGATCCTGGTGACCCTGGAGGAAGGTCTGGCGGGAGAGGGTGGGAGTGGGGAGCAGATCCTGGCAAGAGGCGACGCCAGCGCCGAGGAGATGCTGGCCCTGGACGCGGCTCTGGAAGAGCTGGCCAGGTTGAACCCCCGTCAGGCCCAGCTGGTGGAATACCGCTTCTTCGGGGGCCTGGAGGTAGCGGAGGCGGCCAGCCTCCTGGACGTGTCCCCCTCCACGGCGGAGCGGGACTGGCGGGCGGCTCGGGCCTGGCTGGCAGTGCGACTGCGGTAGGCCTCTCGTTCGACATCCCTTCGGTTCTTCCATCAACCCTGGAGACCCTATGCAACTCGATCCCAGGACATGGGAGCGGGCCCAGTCCCTCTTCCACGCGGCGCTGGATCTCCCGGAAGAGGAACGACTCACCTTCCTCCGGGGGGAATGCGCCGGAAACCCCCACCTCCTGGCGGCGGTCCAGGCGCTTCTGGAGGGGGACCGGCAGAGCTCCGGGGTCCTGGACAGGGATCTGTCCCGGGTTGCGGGAGATCTCCTGGACGATAACCCCCTGCCCTACGAGTTCGTGGGTCCCTACCGCCTGTCCCGGGTCCTGGGTCGGGGCGGGATGGGTGTCGTCTACCTGGGGGTCCGTGAGGACACCGGCGGGACGGCGGCCATCAAGATCCTCCGGGACGCGGGGCTCTCGCCGGCCCGTCGGGAGCGGTTCGCCGGGGAGCAACGGGCCATGGCGAGCCTTCGGCACCCCTCCATCGCCCAGCTCTACGATGCCGACGTCCTACCGGACGGCACACCGTTCTTCGTCATGGAGTACGTGGACGGCCTCCCCCTCACGGACTACTGCCGCTTCTGGGACTCCCCCCTCCGGGAGCGCCTGGAGATCTACCGGCGGGTGTGCGAGGCGGTGCAGGCGGCCCACCAGCAGGCCATCGTGCATCGAGACCTGAAGCCCTCCAACATCCTGGTGAAGCCCGATGGTACCCTGAAGCTCCTGGACTTCGGCATTGCCAAGCAGCTGGACGAGCCCGGGGCCGTCACGGATCCCACCCAGACCGTCCTCCGGTTCATGACCCCGGCCTATGCGGCCCCGGAGCAGGTCCTGGGCCGGCCCACCGGGATCTACACCGACATCTACGCCCTGGGCGTGCTCCTCTACGAGCTCCTCACGGACCGGCAGCCCCTGGATCTGTCGGACAAGACCCCGGGAGAGGTGGAGCGGGCCATCGCCGAGGAGGAGCCCCGGCGACCGTCCCAGGCCGGAGGCGGGAGGGGGAAGGACCCCGTGGTCGTGGCCTCCCGGGGGGAGTGGTCGGACCTGGACGTCATGTGCATGACGGCCATGCACAAGGATTCGGAGCGCCGGTATCGGACGGTGCAGGGCCTCATCCGGGACATCGATCACTTCCTCCGGGGCGAGCCCCTGGATGCCCAGGCCGACTCCCTGGGGTACCGACTGGGGAAGTTCCTTCGGCGAAACCTCCGGTCCGTGGCCGGGGCTCTGGCCGTGCTCCTGGCCGGCTTGGCTCTCGTCGCCTTCTACACGACCCGGTTGACCAACGCCCGGGACCAGGCCGTGGCGGAAGCGGAGCGCACCCGGCGGATCCAGGACTTCATGGTGAATCTCTTCCAGGGAGGCGAGGGGTCGGTGGGGCCCGCCGACACCCTTCGGGTCATCACCCTCATGGAACGTGGGGTCCAGGAAGCGGGCCTCCTGGCGGGGGAGCCGGAAGTCCAGGCGGAGTTGTACCACACCCTCGGCGGCCTGTACCAGCAACTGGGAAGCCTGGACCGAGCGGACACTCTCCTGGGTCGGGCCCTGGAACGGCGCAGAGTCGTTTTCGGAGGGGAAAGCCCCGAAGCGGCGGGGAGCCTGGTGGCCCTGGGGGGCCTGCGCCTGAGGCAGGCCCGCCTGCAGGAGGCGGAAGCCCTGGTACGGGAAGGACTCCGGATGGCCTCCACCACCCTGCCACCGGAGCATCCCCTGGTCCTGGAGGCCAAGACGGCCCTGGGACGGGTCCTTCAGGAGAAAGGGGACTACCCCGGGGCCGTGGCCATCCTGGAAGAGGTCGTGGCCGCCTACCGGGATACGGGAGACCGGACACCGGAGCTGGCAGGTGCCATGGGGGACCTGGCCAACACCCACTTCTACGCCGGGAACTACGAAGCCTCCGACTCCCTGAACCGGATGAGCCTGGCCATGGACCGGGAGCTCTACGGCCCCGGCCATCCGAACGTGGCGGATGGGCTCATCAACCTGGGGGCGGTGCAGTTCCAGTGGGGACGGTATGCCGAGGCGGAAGAACGGTACCGTCAGGCTCTGGAGATCATGGAGGCCTATCACGGAAAGGAGCATCCGGAGACGGCCTCGGCTCTCACCCTCCTGGGGCGGGCCCTGAACTACCAGGGCAATACCCGGGAGGCCCTGGGGCACCTCCAGCGGGCCCGGGGGATCCAGCTCCGGGTGTTCGGCCCCGTCCACCGTGATGTGGCTTCCACGGAGAACGACATCGGCCTCATTGCCCTGGCCGGAGGAGACCTGGCCCTGGCGAGGGACAGCTTCCGCCGGATGACCGAGATCTACGACTCCATCTACGCCGAACCCCACTGGTTCCAGGGCATCGCTCGATCGAACCTGGGAGCGGTCCACCTGGAGGCGGGCCGATACGCTCGGGCCGAGGACCGGTTCCGGGAAGCCGTGGAGGTGTTCCTGACCACCCTCTCCCCGGGGGACATGAACACCGCCATCGCCCGGATCAAGCTGGGTCGGGCCCTCCTCCGGCAGGGCCGGTGGGGGGAAGCGGAAGAGGCCACCAGGGCCGGGTACGACGCCCTGGTGGAGATCACCGACCCGGGGGTGAGCTGGCTCCAGGCGGCCCGCAGCGACCTGGCGGAAGCCTACGAGGCCCTGGGGCTCCCGGAAGAGGCCCGGCGGTACCGGGAGGAAGCGGAACGGTACCGGTGAGGTCTGTCCTCTCCCTGCCGGACCGCTACGAGCCGGAGTCCTCCCATCCGGTCCAGCCCGGTCCCCGAACCACCCGGCCGGGGGTGGCCCCGGTGTGCTCGCCATCCCGGACCACCACCTGGCCGTTCACCAGGACGTAGCGTACCCCGGTGGCGTACTGGTGGGGCTCGGCGAAGGTGGCGTTGTCCCTGATCGTGGCCGGATCGAAGACCACCACGTCCGCCAGGTAGCCGGATTCCAGGCGTCCCCTCCGCCGGAGGCCCAGGTTCTCCGCCGGCAGGGAGGTCAGCTTCCGGACGGCCTCCTCCAGGGGAAGGACCTCCTCCTCCCTCACGTACTTCCCCAGGAGACGGGCGAAGGAGCCGTAGGCCCGGGGGTGGGGGTTGGATTCCAGGAAGACCCCCTCCGTGGCCAGGGCTCCCGCGTCGGAGCAGAAGCTCACCCACGGCAGGGCGATCTTCTTCTTCACGTTCTCCTCCGACATCATGAAGTAGACGGCCCCCACCCGGCTCTCGTCCGAGGCCACCAGGTCCATGGCCGTGATCTCCGGAGCCGTGCCCCGCATCTCCGCCACCTCCGCCAGGGTCTTCCCGGTGAGGTGCTTCAGGGAGTCCTGCTTGAAGCCCACCAGGAGGACGTTCTCCGGACCCCCGGCGGCCAGCATGAGGTTCTCCCACTCGTCCGTGGGGCGGACCATCTCCGCAGCGATCCGGGCCCGCATGGCCGGATCACGGAGACGGTCGAACCAGGCTTCAGGCCCCCCTTCCTGGGCCCAGGGCGGCATGGCGGCGTCCAGCCCCGTGGCTCCGGCGGTGTACGTGTACATGTCCGCCGTGACCTCCAGGCCCCGGGCCCGGGCGTCCTCCACCCTTCGGACGAGCTCGTCCAGCTTGGGGTAGTTCGACTCCCCCGCCGCCTTCAGGTGATAGATCTCGGCGTGGACGTCGGCCTCCCGGGCCACGGTGAGGAGCTCTTCCAGGGACTCCAGGAGCCGGTTCCCCTCGCTGCGCATGTGGGAGATGTACATCCCCCCGTGTTCTCCGGCGGCCCGGGCCAGGGCCACGAGCTCCGGGGTGTCGGCGTAGAAGGCCGGAGTGTAGATGAGGGCCGAGGCCACGCCCACGGCCCCCTCCTCCATGGCCTCGTGGACCATGGCCACCATTCCCTCCAGCTCCTCCCCGGTGGGAGCCCGGTCGTCGAAGCCCACCACGTTGATCCGCACCGTCGTGGCTCCGACGAAGGAGGCCACGTTCACGCTCACCCCCCGGTCCTCCAGGTGCTCCAGGTACTCACCCAGCGTGTTCCAGGGGATGTCGTACGTGATGTCCCCCTGCTGGCTCTTCGCCCAGTCCTTCAGGGAGTCGGGAATCGGGCCCATGGAGGTCCCCTCGCCCATGACCTCCAGGGTCACCCCCTGCAGGATGTCGCTCATGGCCCGGCCGTCCTCCAGGAGGCTCTCCGTGGCCCAGCTCAACATGTTGATGAACCCGGGCGCCACGGCCATCCCCGACGCGTCCACTTCCTCCCGGCCCCGGGCTCCTCCCAGGTCTCCCAGGGCAACGATGCTGTCTCCCACCACGGCCACGTCGGCCACCTGGCCCGCCTCGCCGCTTCCGTCGTAGACGGTTCCGCCCCGGATGACCAGGTCGTATTCGGGCTCCGGCTCGCAGCCTGCCAGGAAGCCGCCGGTGAGGAGACTGACGGCGAAGAGGAGGAGAGGCCGGAGGCGGTGTCCGAAGGAGTGGGCGGCAGGGCGGGTGCCGGCGGGGGCGCCGGGGCAACGGGGCCTCCGAGGGCGAGAGGGAGTGCCGCTGAGTGCGCCGGGGAGAGACTCACCGGTGCCGGGGACCGGGGGTCGAGAGCGGGTCGGCATATCGTGCTCCGGGCTCGGGGGGGTGCTGGACAGGGAAACCGTACCGGGAAGGCCCAGGGAAGAAAAGGGGCGCGGGGCACCCCGACTCTTACATCAGCCTCTTCGTACGGTGATGGATCTCGGGGGCCAGCGCCAGAGGGCTACTCTTCGGAGGGGGCCGGAGGGAAGCCCGGCGCCGGGGGGGCTACCTGCTCAATCGTCGAGCCGTCTCGGCCTCAATCGTCCAGGTGTCTCGCCACCAGGACCAGGAACTCCTCCACGGGCTGGAGACCGTGGAGCTGTTCCACCACCTGTTCCGGCTCCAGTGCGGAGTGGGGATGGAGGAGGGCGTTCCGGAAGCCCGGCAGCAGGGCCAGGGCCTCCACCAGATCGGAGGAGAAGTCCTCCAGGGCGGCCAGGTTCCTTATGGCCTCGGAATAGTCGGAGAAGGTGAGCCCTCTCCTGACGCTGATCTCCGCCGCCACATCGATGACCGTCTGGATGACGGTGAGGATGCTGAAGCGGATGTCGTTGTAGAGGCTGAGGTCCCCGTCGAATACCCAGGACCCCGGGACCCTGGCCTGGAGGGAATAGAGGTGGTCCAGGTGTTTGCGGACCATGCCCAGGCGCTGCTGGAGGAAGGGCTTGGGTCGGATTTCGAAGAGAGCCTGGGCTCCCTGGGTCGGGAAGAGCTCCAGGTCGGCGGCCTGGAGCTGAACGTCCCTCACGAAGGCGTGGTCCGTGTCCGGGTCGGCGCAGTAGACCCTGGGCCATCCCGTGACCACCCTCTTGCCCAGACCCGGCGGGGAGTCGTTGAGGATCAACAGATCCACGTGATTGTCCCGGAGGGCGTGGATGAGGTCCGACGCCAGGGTCAGGCGAAGCTGGCCCCGGTCCTTCTTGCTGGGATAGCGTGCCGGATCCACCAGAACGGCCACGTCCAGGTCGCTGTCCCTGGGTGTTCCCCCGTCCCCGGCCTCGGCGTAGAGATAGACGGAGAGAATGCCCTCGGGAGCTCCTCGCTCCAGGAAGAAGAGGAGAGCATGCTCCGGATCTCCAACCACCGCGTTTCTCATACACTTCCCGAGGCCGAAGGAACGACTCGAACAACCGGATCCCATTTCAATACCCGGTTCCATTTCAACGGCAAGATGTATTCCCTCCGAAGACGTGGGCCCGGACAGGGCTGGGACGGAACGGACCCGCCTACTCGAAAGAGTCCGGAACTGCTTGGTACATCTCCCTTTCCACCTCTTCGGCCTCTCGCATCCGGCTCAGGTCCAGGTCGAACTCCGGTCGGATGACGGGACCGAGCTTCTCTCTCAGTTCGCGGATCTCTCGGGCAGAAAGCCCGAGTTCCCCCAGGGCCTCACGGTCCAGCTCCCCCTCTCCGGGGCGAGCCCGGATGCCCTCCTCCGAAGGCTCCAGGAGGCGGCCGATGGCCTCCCGCTCGCCACGGCTCAGGGAGGCCCCGCAGAGATTGTAGTCCACCCAGGCCTCGTAGCTCAGGGGAGCCACCCGCTTGAGCATTCCCGCCATGACCCGGGCGTATTCCTGGATCTCCCACTGAGCGTTGGGGGCGGTCCTCAGGGTGAGGAAGTGGAAGAGGTTGTGGAGGTCGATCTTCCAGTACCACTGGGTATAGGTGGAAAGGGGAAGGTCGATCCGGGCCAACTCCCGGGCCACGTCCTCCCCCACCAGCCACCCGTAGTCCTCCGCGGCCCCCTTCCGGGCCTCCTCCCAACGCTGCACGGCCTCCCGGTACAGCTCCTCCGGCGCCGCACCGGCATCCCGCCCTTGCCGGTTCGACTCGCTCTGCCGGGCGAAGTGCTCCTGGCGGGGCGTGTAGAAGAGGAGGGGCATGAGGGAGTAGCGGCCCGAGTACTCGTTCACCGACGCGGTCCGGTGGCGGATCCACTGCCGGGCCACGAACATGGGCATGGCGCAGTGGAACTTCAGCTCCACCATCTCGCTGGGGGTGGTGTGATGGTGCCGGCGCAGGTACCGAACCAGCCCCCGGGTCTGGGACACCTTCCGGGTGCCGGCCCCGTAGCTCACCCGGGCCGCCCGCTCGATGGCTTCGTCGTCTCCCATGTAATCCACCAGGGACACGAACCCGTGGTCCAGGACGGGGAAGTAACCGCCGAGGATCTCCTCGGCCGCTGGATTGGTGGGGCGCTTCGTTTCCATGGATGCTTTGATCTTCCTGTTGCCGTGCCGCACAGAGGAGGGCCGGAAGGAGCTTCCGAACCGGGGTCTCCAGGAGGGGTGTTCGCCTCCCGGGGACTGCCGGGAATCCTAGACCCGCATGGAAGCGGGGGGCAAGTGGCCCGGGGGCCTCCACCACCCTTGCCCCGGCCCCAACGGGACCCGAGGATCAGGGATCACCTCCACCCCCTCCGGAAGGCAGCCCGCGCCATGCCAGAATCCCCGCCCTGCCCCGTCCTCTGGTCCCCCCGCTACGAAGTAGACATCGGGGCCCACGTTTTTCCCACGGTGAAGTACCGGAAGGTGAAGGAAGCCCTCCTGTCCCGGGGCGTCTTCAAGGAGGAGGACCTGGAGGAGACGAGGCCGGCGTCCTGGGAGGCCGTGGGTCGGGTCCACACCCCGGAGTGGGTGGAGAAAGTCCGGACCGGCACCCTGAGCCCCGCCGAGGAGATGCGCCTGGAAGTCCCCTTCTCCCCGGGCCTCCGGGACGCCTTCCTCCACTGTTGCGGAGGAACCATCCGAGCCGCCTCCCTGGCCCTGGAGGGAAGTGGGGTCGCCGTCCACCTGGGAGGGGGCTTTCACCATGCCTTCGCCGATCACGGGGAGGGATTCTGCCTGCTGAACGACGTGGCCGTGGCCCTTGGGGAGCTCCTGGCCCGGGGACGGCTGGACCGGGGAGCGGTCATCGACCTGGACCTGCACCACGGCAACGGCACCGCCGCCATCTTCGCCTCCGAGCCCCGGGTCTTCACCTTCTCCATGCACCAGGAGAGGAACTACCCCCTCCCCAAGCCCCCCAGCGACCTGGACATGGCTCTACCCGACGGGATCCGGGACCGGGAGTACCTGGACCTCCTGGACGACGGCCTGGAGGAGGTGTGGGTGGAGCAGGACCCGGAGCTCGTTCTCTACCTGGCGGGAGCCGATCCCTTCGCCCAGGACCAGCTGGGGGGGCTTTCCCTCTCCCGGGTGGGACTGGAGGAGCGGGACCGGAAGGTGCTGGAGAAGTGCCGGGAGGAGAACACCGGCGTGGCCATCCTCCTGGCCGGAGGCTACGCCCGGAGACTGGAGGACACGGTAGGCATCCACGCCCGGACCGTGGAACTGGCCGTGGAGATGGCCCGCTAGGGGACTGTCGGGAGACGGCAGGTCAGCGGGCCGGCAGCGGAGCACAAATGGGCCGGAGGCGGCGACGGAGGAGACCCATCAGCTCACCGGACCGTCGGCCATACCCTCCTGTCTCCGGTACTCGAGCCAGGACTCGAAGGCCTTCTCGCACTCTTCACACTTCCTCTCGAGCTCGAAGCAGGGGACGCCATCGGCCTGGGCCTCGGCGCAGGGCACACCCTGTCCCTTCTCTTCCCAGCTCCTGACCCACTCCTGAAACAAACGATCCCTGGGACTGCTCACCTCATCTCCTCTCCGAGGGGACGCACACACCCCCATTGAAACAGCCGAGAAGCTGTTGAACAAGGGGTGCCGGGCCCGCAGATTCCCTCCTCTCCGGCCCTCCGCCGGACTCGGACACTCCCACGCTGGAGGCCTGGCATGGCAACAGACGACCCCATTCCCGTGTTCGACGGCCACAACGACACCGTGCTCCACCTGGCCATCAAGGAGCCGGGGACCGAGGAGAGCTTCTTCACGGGCCGGGAGGGTGGCCACCTGGATCTACCCCGGGCCCGGGCCGGGGGATTCGCCGGAGGGCTCTTCGCCATGTTCGTCCCCACGAAGGGCTTCAAGAAGGAGATCCGCTGGCGGGAAGAGGGCCCGGAAGGCCCCGTGAAGGAGAAGGGCTGGGACGTACCCCTTGCCGGCCCGGTGAACCAGCAGCGAGCCCTGAACTCGGTGCTGACCATGATGGCCACCCTCCTCCGCATGGAGACGATGTCCAAGGGGGAGCTGAAGATCGTCCGGACCCACAAGCAGCTCGTTCGGGCCCTGGAGAAGAAGACCCTGGCCGTGGTCATGCACATGGAGGGGGTGGAAGCCCTCACCCGGAGTCTGGACGCCCTGCCCGTCCTCTACGAGGCCGGTCTCCGCTCCCTGGGCCCCGTTTGGAGCCGCTCCAACGTCTTCGGGCACGGTGTGCCCTTCAGCTTTCCCGCCTCACCCGACACGGGAGAGGGGCTGACCCCGGCGGGTAGTGACCTGGTCCGGCTCTGCAACGAGCTCGGGGTGATGCTGGATCTGTCCCACATGAACGAGAAGGGGTTCTGGGACGTGGCCTCCCTGTCCCGGGCCCCCCTGGTGGCCTCCCACTCAGGAGTCCACGCCCTCTGCCCCTCCCCCCGGAATCTCACCGACGACCAGCTGGAGGCCGTCAAGGACACGGGGGGAATCGTGGGGGTGAATTTCGCCCGGGCCTTCCTCCGAAGGGACGGGTTGGGAGACGAGAACACCTCCCTGACGGAGATCGGGAACCACGTGGAGTACATCGCCGACCGGATCGGCGTGGACCACGTGGGGCTGGGTTCGGACTTCGACGGGACCCAGCTCCCCCAGGACCTGGAGGACGTCTCGGGGCTCCCCCGACTCCTGGCGGACCTGAGGGGGCGGGGCTTCAAGAAGAAGGCCCTGAGGAAGATCGCCCACGGAAACTGGCTCCGGGTGCTGAAGACGACCTGGAGAAAGTAGCGGCAGGCCGTGCGGGGTCCGGCCGCCCGTGCGGGGTCCGACCGCC
>CAZZEL010000035.1:0-18837 GCA_964652625.1 uncultured Gemmatimonadaceae bacterium | reverse complement strand
GTGCGGGGTCCGGCCGCCCGTGCGGGGTCCGACCGCCCGGAATGTGGGGCCTGGCCCGGGTGACGCGGCTCACGCCCCCCCGGGATTCCGCCCCGTCAGAGATTGAAGCACACGGTCCTGGGCTCGGTCATCTCCTGAAGGGCGAAGGGGACCCCTTCCCGGCCCAGTCCCGACTGCTTCATGCCGCCGAAGGGCATGGCGTCCATGCGGTAGTCCGTGGAGTCGTTCACCATGACGGCTCCGGCCTCCAGGCCGTCCACGGCTCGGAAGGCGGAAGCCAGACTCGAGGTGAAGACGGCGGCTTGAAGGCCGAAGTCCACGGCGTTGGAGCGGCGAATGCCCTCCTCCAGGTCCTTCACCGTGTAGAGGCTCACCACGGGCCCGAAGACCTCTTCACTGTTGATGGTGGCGTCCTCCGGCACGTCGGTGAGAACCGTGGGCCGGTAGACGGCCCCTTCCCCCTCGTCTCCGCAGAGGACCCGGGCCCCCTTCTCCACGGCCTCCCGGACCCAGCCCTCCACCCGCCGGGCCTCCTCCTCGGTGATGAGGGGCCCCATGTCGCAGTCCTCCTCCAGCTTGGGACCCACCTTGTAGGCCCGGGCCCTGGCCACGAAGGCCTCCTGGAAGGCCGGAGCCATGGTCTCCTGCAGATAGATCCTCTGAACCCCGATGCAGTTCTGTCCCGCCGCCCAGAAGGCGCCGGAGACGCAGCTCTCCACGGCGGCCTCCAGGTCCGCGTCCTCCAGGACCACCACGGGGCTGTTCGATCCCAGCTCCATCCCCAGCTTCTTCAGTCCGGCCTTCCGTGTGATCCGGAGGCCCGCCTCCACGCCTCCGGTGAAGGAGACCATCCGGACACGGGGGTCCGTCACCAGGGCCTCCCCCACCGTACCTCCAGGGCCCGTGATCACGTTCAGCACCCGGGGCGGGAGCCCCGCCTCCAGGAAGAGCTCCGCCAGCTTCAGGGCGGACAGGGGCGTGACTGTGGCGGGCTTCAGGACGACACCGTTCCCTCCCGCGAGGGCCGGTCCCACCTTGTGAGCCACCAGGTTCAGGGGATCGTTGAAGGGGGTGATGGCCGCCACCACGCCCACGGGGACCCGGGTGTAGTAGCCTCTCCTGCCCTCCGACCCCTCCTGCTGATCGAAGATCACCGTCTCCCCCTGGTTCCGGGTGGCCTCCTCGGCGGAAAGGCGGAGAGTCAGAGTGCACCGGTAGACCTCCTTCCGGGCCTCCCGGATGGTCTTGGAGCCCTCCCGGGCGATGACCACGGCGAACTCCTCACTCCGCTCCTCCAACAGCTCCCCGGCTCGGCGGAGGATCCGGGCCCGTTGGCCGGTGGACAGATCCCGGCTCACCCGGTATCCCTCCACCGCTGCCGCCACCGCCCTCTCGGCGTCCCTGGCCGTTGCCCGGGGCACGGTGTCGATAATCTCTCCGCTGTAGGGGTCCTGGACCGGGATCTCCCCCTCTCCCTCCGTCCATTCGCCGTCCACGAGCATGCGCATGCAGCTCCCGCCTTTCTCCGTTTCAAGAGCGATGTGGAGCCGGAGTCGGGCTCCGGCCCGGGTCCTTCCTCGGCCCCGGAAATTGACGAGGGGCCTGGGGGAAAGACAATTATGGGAGCGAAACCGTGTTCCCCCTCGTCCTGGGACATCTCACAGTCCTCCGTCTCGAGCAGAGCTCCCACACATGACCACGGATCATCCTTCATCCCGGTCCCGGAACACCTCACCGAGAGTCCGGACGGATCCTCCCTCATCCCGGTCCCGGAACACCTCACCGAGAGTCCGGAACGTCGGGTCCCGGGTTGTGGCCCACGTCCTCTTCTGCTTCTGCCTCCCCTCCCGCCGCCCCTTCTCCTGGGTCCGCCCCGGGCTTCTGATGCCGAGCCTCCTCCTGGCCCTCCTGGGCGGCTGCGAGCCCGAGGCCCCGGACCCGGCACGCTACCCCGTGATCCCCTTTCCCCGGGAGGTGTCGCCGGCACCCGGGGGCCTGACGCTGGGAGCCGGGACCCACATCCTGCCCTCCCCGGCCGAGAACCGGGAGCTGCTGGGGGTGGTGGAGGCCTGGGCCCGGGATCGGCGCCAGGCCACGGGCATCCCCCTCCCGGTGGGGCCCGAAGGAGAACAGGGCCGCTCGGGAAACCCCATCCGGGTGGTGCTGGAGGCGGAGCCCGAGGAGGAGGAGAGTGAGGGGAGCTACCGACTCCGGGTATCCCGGGACGAGGCTGAGGTGAGGGCCGGGACCCGGGCAGGCATCCAGTACGGACTGGAGACACTGAGTCAGCTCATGGCCCGGGGAGACGGGAGGGTGACGGTTCCGGCCGTGGAGATCCGGGATGCTCCCCGCTTCTCCTGGCGGGGGATGCACCTGGACGTGGGGCGTCACTTCTTCCCCGTGGAGTTCATCAAGAAGTACCTGGACCTGTTGGCCCACTACAAGATGAACGTCTTCCACTGGCACCTCACGGAGGACCAGGGCTGGCGCATCGAGATCGACGCCTACCCCCGACTCACGGAGGTGGGGAGCTGCCGGGAAGAGACGATCCTGGAGAAGAACTTCGATCCCTACGTGGGAGACGGCATCCCCCACTGCGGCTTCTACACGAAGGAGGAGATCCGGGACGTGGTGCGTCATGCCCGGGCCCGGTCCATCACCGTGGTGCCGGAGATCGAGATGCCCGGACACTCGGTGGCGGCCCTGGCGGCCTACCCGGAGCTCGCCTGCACCGAGGGGCCCTTCCAGGTGTCCACCCGCTGGGGGGTCACCCGGGATATCTACTGTCCCACAGAGGAGACCTTCACCTTCCTGGAGACCGTCCTCACCGAGGTCATGGAGCTCTTTCCCGGACCCTACATCCATATCGGCGGGGACGAGGCCCCCAAGGAGCGTTGGGAGGAGAGCCCGGTGGCCCAGGAGATCATCCGGCGGGAGGGGCTGGCCGACGAGGAGGAGCTCCAGAGCTGGTTCATCCGCCGGATCGAGGCCTTCCTCAACCGGCACGGGCGACGGCTCATCGGGTGGGACGAGATCCTGGAGGGAGGCCTGGCTCCGGACGCCACCGTCATGTCCTGGCGAGGCATGAGCGGGGGAATCGAGGCGGCCCGGCAGGGCCACGACGTGATCATGACCCCCACGAGCCACCTCTACTTCGACTACTACCAGGGAGACACCCTTCAGGAGCCCCTGGCCATCGGTGGCTACACGCCCCTGGAGCGGGTGTACGCCTTCGAGCCCGTGCCGCCGGAGCTGTCCTCGGCCCAGGTCCGGCATGTCCTGGGCGCCCAGGGCAACGTCTGGACCGAGTACATGAAGACGCCGGGGCACGTGGAATACATGGTTCTTCCTCGACTCCTGGCCCTTTCCGAGGTGGTCTGGTCCCCGGCGGAAGCCCGGGATCCGGCCAGCTTCCGGACCCGACTCCCCAGGCACCTGGAGGCCCTGGACGCCCGGGACTATACCTACCGGATTCCCGACGTAGCGGGCCTGGAGGAGAACCGTCTCGTCCTCCGGGATTCCGTCCTCCTGGAGCTGGACGTCCCGGTTCGGGGGGGGCGGATCCACTACACCCTGAACGGCCCCGAGCCCGGCCCCGGTGGCCCGGTCTACCGCGGCCCCCTTCGCCTCTCCCTGGCGAACGGACCCGTGGAAGTGGCGGCTCGGGTGGTCATGGCCGACGGCGAGATGGGTCCGGTGCGCCGGGCCCGCTTCGCCCGTACCCGGCTCCTGGCCCCGGTCTCCCTTCCCGGCAGCCGGCGCAGGGGGGGTCTCCGGGCTGCCGTCCTCCCCGGTTCCTACGCCAGCGTGGACAGCCTGCCACCCAGCGTGGACAGCTTGCCGTCCAGCGTGGACAGCCTGCCGCCCAGCGTGCCCCGTCTCACCGCCAACTCGAGGAGAGAGACCACCGTGGCCAGGGTGGCTCTCCCCATCCGAGCACCCCGGGAGCCCTTCGGCCTCAGGCTCCGGGGCTACATCCGGGTGCCCAGGAAGGGGATCTTCACCTTCCACCTCACCTCCGACGACGGAAGCCGACTGCGCATCGGAGACCGGACGGTGGTGGACCACGACGGCTACCACAGCGCTTCGGAGCGGTCCGGGCAGGTGGCCCTCCACAGGGGCTGGCACCCCGTGGAGGTTCTCTACTTCCAGGGTGGCGGGGGAGCCGAGCTCAGGCTGGAGATGGAAGGCCCCGGCCTGGGCAGGAGGCAGGTGCCGGCCCACTGGCTGGCCCACCGGGAGCCTTGAGAGGCCGGCTTCGGATCCGCCTGCTACTCTTCCCCGCTCCAGCAGTAGGTGCAGAGCTTGTCCCGGGGCAGGCCGATGGCCTCCACCATGTCCTCCAGCCTCTGGTAGCGAAGGCTGGTGAGACCCAACCGCTCCCGGATCCCCTCCACCATGGCCAGGTAGGCCTGGGAACCCGTCTCCACGTAGGGTCTCAGGTCCTCCGGCTCCTCCCCGGCCAGGGCGACGATGGAGCGCCGTGCCGCCAGGTCCATCTCCGAGCGGGAGCGGGAGAAGTTCAGGAACTTGCATCCGAAGACCAGGGGCGGGCAGGCGGGGCGCATGTGGACCTCCCGGGCCCCGTAGTCGAAGACCCGCCGGATGATCTCCTTGAGCTGGGTCCCCCGGACGATGGAGTCCTCACAGAGCATCAGACGTCGTTCGGCGATGAGCTCCGACACCGGAATCAGCTTCATCCGGGCCACCAGATCCCGGACCCGTTGGTCCTGAGGCATGAAGCTCCGGGGCCAGGTGGGGGTGTACTTCACGAAGGGACGGCGAAACGGGGCTCCCACGGCGTTGGCGTAGCCGATGGCGTGGGCGGTGCCCGAATCCGGGATGCCCGCCACCAGGTCCGCCTCCACATCGTCCCGGGCCGCCAACTGCTCCCCGCACCGGTACCGGACCGACTCCACGTTCACTCCCTCGTAGCTGGAGGCCGGATAGCCGTAATAGATCCACAAGAAGGCGCAGATCTTCATCTCCGGGCCCGGGGGCCGAAGGGTCTCCACCCCCTGGGCGTCGAAACGAACCACTTCCCCCGGCCCCAGGTACCGGTCCACCTGGTAGCCCAGGTTCGGAAAGGCGCAGGTCTCCAGGGTCACGGCTCGGGCCCCGTCCTTGCTTCCCAGGATCAGGGGCGTCCGGCCCACCCGGTCCCGGCCCGCGTAGATGCCTTCATGGGTGAGGAGGAGGACGGAGCAGGAGCCCTGGATCTTCTCCTGGGCGTAGGCGATTCCCTCCTGGAAAGAGTTGCCCTGGTCGATGAGATGGGCCACGAGCTGGGTGGGATTCACCTGACTTCCGGTCATCTCGGAGAAGTGGGCACCCCGCTTCTCCAGGGCTTCCTGAACCAGCTCCGTCAGGTTCGCCACCTTTCCCACGGTGACGATGGCGTAGGTGCCCAGGTGGGAGTTGATGAGAAGGGGCTGATCCTCGTAGTCGCTGATGACCCCGATACCACCCTCCCCTGCCATCCGGGGAAGGTCGTCCTCGAATTTGCTCCGGAACTGGGTGTTGGTGATGTCGTGGATGAAACGGGTGAAATGTCCGCCGTTCCGCACGGCCATTCCCCCCCGGACCGTGCCCAGGTGGGAATGGTAGTCCGTGCCGTAGAACAGGTCCGGCACGCAATCTTCCGTGGAGACGACACCGAATACTCCGCTCACGATGGAGCTCCTCGTTGGCGTTGCGTTCGTGTGCCCTTCGCAGTCGGGCCCTCTTCCCCCTCCACCCCCCTCATGTCCCCTCCGGGGCCTCCTCCCAGGTCCACTCCCGGTCCATGATCCACCGTTCCCACCAGTCCATCTCCACGTTCGCCTTGAAGAGACGGTGCCGGAGCTCCCGCCAACCGTGGGGCTGTCGGGGCGCCACGTACAGGTGCGTGGGCACGTCCAGGGCCTTGAGGGCCCGGTAGAGCTCCACGGACTGGGGCATGGGAACCCGGAGGTCATCCTCCCCCACCAGGATCAAGGTGGGCGTGGTGACCTGGTGCACGTACTTCAGGGGAGAGTGCTCCCAGTAGACGTCGATGGGGGCATCTTCCTCCCAGGGATTGCCCCCGAACCAGGGGGTCCGGTACACCCTCACGTCGCTCTGGGCATACATGGAGACCCAGTTGGACGCACCGGCCCCGCTGGAGGCCGCCCGGAAGCGGTCCGTGTAGGTGATGATCTTGTTCGTCATGTGTCCGCCCCCGCTCCAACCCATCTTCCCCATCCGGTTTCCGTCCACCAGGCCCCGGTCGATGAGGTGGTCCACCCCCGTCATGACGTCCTTGTGGGCCTGATTGAAGTAGTGGCCCACCATGTCCCGGAGGAAGGGATCACCGTATCCGGTGCTCCCCCGGTAGTTCGGCTTGAAGACGAAGTACCCGTGGGCCGTCAGGACCTGGATGTAGTTGCCGGAGGAGCCGAATTGGAACTTGTCCGAGGCGGCGGGCCCCCCGTGGGTCTGGACGACCAGGGGATATCGGGTGCCTTCCCGGTAGCCCAGGGGATAGAAGAGGAGCCCTTCCACCATCTCCCCGTCCTCCCCTTCCCATTGCACCGCTTCCTGCCGGGGAAGGAGGAAGGTGTCGTCCAGGTAGTCGAAGACCCGGGTCACCCGCCGGGGCCCGGCGGAATCCTCCTCCCCCAGCATCCACACGTCCCCGGGATTCGTCCGGTGCTGGACGGTGAAGACGTGAATGCCGCTCTCGGGATCGTAGGTCCAGGAGCCCAGGGCGTGATCGCCCTCCGTGAGGCGGACCGGAGTACCTCCCCGGGCGCTCACCCGGAAGAGCTCGTGGCGCACGCCGGTGTTGGCCGTGAAGAAGATGCTGTTGCCGTCGGCGGACCAGGCCGCCCCCGTGATCTCGTAGGGCACGTCCGGCAGGAGGACCCGGGGGGTGCCCCCGGCAGCGGGGACGAGGAAAATCTTGTCGTTGTAGTAGAAGTCCAGCTCTTCGTTGGAGTCGGCCCGGAACATCACGGTCCGGTTGTCCGGGGAGAGAGCCGGGCTTTGCTGGGGCACGGTATCCCGGGTGAGTTGAACGGCGCCGGTTCCGTCCCGGTCCATGACCCAGACCTCACCGTACTGGTAGCTCCCGTACAGGGGGGTGGGGGTCCGGACGTGAGCCACCCGGCTTCCGTCCCGGGACAGGGAGTACTGGGCCACGGTGAAATCCCCGTCCGTGATCCGACTCTCCTCGCCCGTCGCCACCTCCACTTTCCACAGGTGCTCCTGCTTGTAGTTCTCGTCGAAGGCGTAGACGTCGTCCCCCGCCGCCTCCTCCTCCTTCTCCTCTTCCGTCTCGGGATCCTCGGCCAGGAAGTAGATCCAGCGTCCGTCCGGAGACCAGGAGGGACTCTGCACCGAGGTCGGGTGATCCGTGAGACGCCGGGCTTCACCTCCCGCCAGGTCCAGGAGGTAGATCTGGGTTCCCCGGGCATGGTCCCGATCAGCGGTGAAGGCGACGGTCCCACCGTCCGGAGACCAGGACGGGTTCGACTGGCCCTCCTTCCCATAGGTGAGCTGACGGATACCGGAGCCGTCGGCGTTCACCCGATAGATGTGCGAGATGCTCCGGTTCTCCTCCCAGTCTGCGTCGCGCCGGACGTAGAGGACCTGGCTCCCGTCGGGAGACACCTGGGGATCGCCCAGGGAGGGAACGTTGATGAGGTCCACGATGGTCATGGGACGCTTCTGGGCCTGCAAGCCGGGGGCAAGGAGGATCAGGGCCAGGAAAGTCCGGAGAAACGGGATGGGGATCGTGTGGCGTCGCATGGATGGCACCTCCGTCTGGAAGGACATCAGAGCCCTGATTCTGTGCTCCTGCCTCCAGGGACGCAATCGGATCCGGGGGACGTCTGCCGGGTACGGGGGGCCGGCTGCCACAGGCCAATCGGCTGCGAGACGCTGGCCGTCAGGACTCTTGTGTCAGGGACAACATGGCAGAGAACGAGATCACCGAGGAGAACGGACGCGGCAGGGGCGGTGAGGGTCCCACGGGCATCGTCCTCCTGAACCTGGGCGGTCCCAAGACCCTGGAGGAGGTCCGGCCCTTCCTCCTGGAGCTCTTCCGGGACCGGGAGATCATTCAGCTTCCCTTCCAGTCCTGGCTGGGCCCCTTCATCGCCAAGCGCAGGACCGCCGGAGTGCAGAAGCTCTACGAGGAGATCGGGGGTGGCTCCCCCATCCTCCACTGGACGGAGGTCCAGGGGCAGGGGATGGTGGAGCGCCTGGACCGACTCTCTCCCCGGACGGCTCCCCACAAGTTCTACGTGGCCTTCCGCTACATCGACCCCACCAGCGAGGACGCCCTGCGACAGATGAAGGCCGACGGCATCCGCCGGGCCGTGGCCTTCACCCAGTACCAGCAGTTCTCCTGCGCCACCACGGGCTCCAGCCTGAACGAGTTGTGGCGAGCGGCGGGCCGCCTGGGAATGTCCCGGGACTTCCGCTGGAGCGTCATCGACCGATGGCCCACACATCCCACCTTCGTTCGGGCCATGGCCAGGACCGTGGAGCAGGGCCTGGAGCGGTTTCCCCGGGAGGAGCGGGACGAGGTCCTCCTCCTCTTCAGCGCCCATTCCCTGCCCCTCTCCATCATCGACCGCGGGGATCCCTACCCCCAGGAGGTGGGGGCCAGTGTGCACGAGGTTTTGAAGGAGGGTGGGTTCCTGAACGAGTACATCCTCTCCTACCAGTCCGAGGTGGGCCCGGTACGATGGCTGGGGCCCAGCACGGAGCAGGTCATCAAGGAGCTGGGAGCCAAGGGGAGGGACAAGGTCCTGGTGGTGGGGATCGCCTTCACCAGCGACCACATCGAGACCCTCTCGGAGATCGACATCGAGTACGGCGCTCTGGCGCGGGAGGTGGGAATCAGCCGGTTCGAGCGGGCCCCGGCCTTCAACGGGGACCCCCTCTTCCAGGACGCCCTGGCGGACATCGTCCTGGAACACCTGGAAAGAGGAGAAGCCTGCTCTTCCCAGTACGGCCTCCGGTGCCCGGGATGCGTGAATCCCCAGTGCCGGAACATCCTCAATCCGGTGGCTCCCTACCGCCGGACGCCGGTGGCGGCGGAGGCTCGGCCTGCCGAAGGCTGACCTTCCCTGCTGACCTCCCCCATGAACCCGTCTTCTTCCGGAGGGAACGGCCCACCGCACTCCACCCGGGGCCGCAAGGACCACCACGGTCCCCGGGGCCGCTTTCGGAACCCCTGGCCCGAAGCCCGGAACGATGAACGCATGCGACGCCGGTTCCCGAGCTTCGTCCGGGAGTGGCTCACCACCACCCTTCCCCCGGACCCCGGGCCCGCCTCCCTCCCCCCTGCCACCCCGGCCATGAGCCTGCCCTGGACCGAGAACGGGGAGATTCGCATCACCTGGGTGGGGCACGCCACGGCCCTTCTTCAGCTTCCGGGCCTCAACGTCCTCACCGACCCGGTCTGGGGAGACCGGGCCGGGCCCTGGGGCCGATGGGGGCCCCGGCGTTTCGTTCCCCCGGTGCCGGAGCTGGACCATCTACCCCCCATCCACGTCGTCCTCCTCTCCCACGACCACTTCGACCACCTGGACGACTACACCGTCCGGGCCCTTCAGGAACGAGAGGGCCCGGACCTGCTGTGGTGCACGCCCCTGGGATACCGGAGCTGGCTCTCCCGCCGGGGCGCCCGCCGGGTGGAGGAGCGGGACTGGTGGGGGACGGTGGTGCTCCCGGAGGGGCGGGGAGAGGCCACGGCCGTGCCGGCCCGGCACTGGACCCGCCGCACACCCCTGGGCACGAATCGGCGCCTCTGGTCCGGATGGGTCGTTCGGGGAGGAAACGGGGACGGGATCCTCTTTGCCGGAGACTCGGGCCACTGCTCCGCCTTCCGGGAGATCGGCCGGGAGCTGGGCCCCTTCCGGGCCTCGCTTCTCCCCATTGGAGCCTACGCTCCCCGGTGGTTCATGGGTCCCGCCCACATGAGCCCGGAAGAGGCGGTGCGGGCCTACGGAGAGCTGGGAGGCCGGGGCTCCTTCATCGGGATCCACTGGGGGACCTTCCGCCTCACCTTCGAGGACCCCCTGGAGCCCCCCCGGCTCGCCCGGGCAGCGTGGAGGGCGGCAGGCTACCCGGAGGCGGATCTGCGCATTCCGAAGCGGGGAGAAACCGTGACCGTCGGGGCGCCCTGACCTACGACCCCCCTCCACCACCGCCCCCACTCCCCTCCGAGACCGCCCAACCCTCCGGGGCTTCCTCGGGCTCTTCCGCCACCACGTTCTCCACCGTGTAGGGAGTGTGCTCCGGCTCCTCCCCCTCCAGGAACCGGACCAGCCCGCCCCACTCCTCGTCCACCTGGAAGTCGTGGGCCCGGAGGAAGGGCCGGGAGATGAAGTGGGTGTTGATGGCCCGGACCCCCTGGGCCTGCATGCGCTGGGAGAAATCCTCCAGGAGCTCCCCACCCAGGCCCCGACCCCGGAGGGGGGCGGTGATGACCAGCCCGTCCATGTGGGCCACCTCCACCTCCATGAGCTTGTAGCAGATCCCCCCCACGATCCGATCTTCGGGATCGATGGCCAGCAGGTAGTGGGCCTGGTCCGAGAGACTCATGGGCATGCCCGAATCCAGGTAGAGACGGTAGAGGCGACCGATCTCCGCCGGGCCGATGGGCTCCCGCAGGGTGTACTCCTCGCCACGATTGTCCCGGACGTGGGAGGTCACCACCACGTGGCGGCCCTCCTCGTCCCCCACCGCCACGATCTCCACAGGCTTCACGGAACGGCCGGCGGGGAAGACCAGGCGACTGAAGACGTGCCGGTCCACCCCTTCGGGGAGGGTGGCCTGGAGCTCCGAGAGCTCCACCATGTGGGTGGGACGCTGCTCCGGATTCCGGAACATCTTCTTCAGGAGCCGATCGAAGGCCGCCCTCACCGGCTCGTCGGCTCCGGCGAAGTAGGTCTGACGGTAGAGGGTGTAGCGACCCAGGTCTCCCTGGGCCTCCAGCCGGTAGAGCTGGTGAAGCTCCATGATCTGTCGTTCCCGGGCCAGAGCCGTGGCCCGGGGGTTGGAGCGCTCCCATTCCCGGTACCGCTCCACGGCGCATTTCAGGGCCAGGGGCGCCCGGTACTCCTTCTCCAGGCTCTCCCGGTAGGCCTCCAGGGCCTCCTCCAACGCCCACTCCCGGTCGAAGTCGGCGAGCTCCTCCTCCCGGAGGCTCTCCGACAGGTCATCCAGAAACGCCTTTCCTCCCTCCGTGCCCAGGGCCTCCATGGCGGCCTCGAAAATCCAGGCCACGTCCAGCTCGCCCCGCTTCTGCGGGTAGTAGCTCACCGTGGAGAGGAAGAAGTTCTTGAGCATGGGACGGATCAGGGAGAGGGGGCCCTGGTAGGGGCGCCAGTCCGCCAGGGAGAGGATCGTGGCTCCGGACCGGAAGTCCGGGGCCGGAACCACCACGTTCGCCGGGCTCACGGGGCCGGGCACGATCCGGCCCTCGCTCTGCTTCCAGCCCACGAAGAAGGCGGCCATTCCCCGGACGAAGAGGTTGCGCCAGTGCTCCCGGGTGGGGTGGAACTCCACGAAGCTCTCCCCGGTGAGCTCCCGGACCCGCTCCCATCCCGTGAGGTCGTTCACCAGGGCCATGGAGAAGGCTCCCAGCTCCGGCCGGTAGCACCCGAATTGGCGCACCACGGGAGACGAGTCCACCCGTCCCCCCAGGGCCAGCATCCAGTAGGTGGTCTCCAGGACCGTGGATTCCTCCGTATCCGCCGCCGTAGCCAGGAGGATGTCGTAGTGTTTCCCTCCCACCGTGTTCACGCTCATCCGGTAGACCCGGTTCTCCAGGAAGGAGAACACCCGGGCGATCCAGATGCCGTTGGGACGGATCTCCTCCACCTCCACGCCCCGGTCGTCGAAGGCCAGCATGGTGGACTGCTTGAGGAAGGTGGTCCCCACCAGCGCCTTCTTCATGAGCCGGGCCTCCTCCTCGGTAACCCGGTCCTGGAAGACGATCTTGCCCTCCCAACGGTGGGGCTCGTTGTCCGTGGTGATCTTCTCCAGGTGACCCTCGAAGCGCTCCACCATGGCGTCCAGGTGCTCCCGGGCGCTCTCCGAGACCTCGGGATCGGCATCCAGGAGGACCCAGCTCACCAACTCCGCCCGGATCTGGGAGTAGTACTCCGGATTGTGCTCAACGAAGGTCTCCAGCAGGGAGAAGATGTCCTTCATCTGAGCCCGCATGGAATCCGGGGCCGGCCAGGAGAGCTGGGTCCGGTAACGCTGGAGCCGGAGACGCAGGGCCTCCAGCCGAACCCGCTCGATCTTGGCGTCGGCGATGGCCCGGATGCTCTTCTCCGAGAGGAAGGGGAGTCCCGACAGGAGGAAGGTGGGAAGCTCCCGGGAGTAGTCCGGGACCGGGCCCGCCAGGAGGAAGATGCGATAGGCCTCGGCCCGGACCTCCAGGTCAGGGTGCCGGGCCAGGGCTTCCAGCCTCCGGTGGATGACCCTGCTGAGGCGCAGGCTGGAGCGGTTCAGAAAGCTCTCAAGGCCCCGAACCGCCTCCCGGGCTTCCGGCGTGGGGGCGAAGAGGGCGGCGGTGCAGAGGCGGTTCACCTCCACGAGGGCCATGTCCCGGGCCGACGTGGGCGTCACCGTCACCGCCGGGGTGTAGTCTCCCTCCTCCCGCCAGGGGAGGAAGACCTGGGGCGACACCCCCCGGAGGGGAACGTCCCACCCCTCCTTGCAGGGGCAGAAGGCTATGAGGGACGGATTGGAGATCCACAGGAGGGGCTGCCGGGCGAAGAGGCCCAGATCAACCATGCTTCCGTCCAGGTGGTACTCCAGGTCTCCCACGGCCACCGTCCCGTCCTCGGGCTGGAGCTCCAGGGCCAGGAACCGGCGGCCCCGGCGGTTCATCAGCCCTCCTTCCTGAGCCACGATGTCCGGCTCCAGGATGCCCAGGTCCCGGAAGAACCAACGGGGGATCCGCACCGTCAGGTCCGCCGCCTCCAGCTCCACGTAGTTCCGCTGATAGAGCCCGTCGATGGTCTCGGCGAAGTTCTCCTCGATGGTCTTGCGCCGGAAGGACCCCTTGGGGGTCAGCTCGTTTCTCTCTCGCTGGAAATCCCGGTCCAGGATGGCGAAGTTCACCACCCGCTCGTAGGGAGCCAGCTCCTGGTTCGCCGCAGAGATGATCTGCTGGAAGTACTCCCGGGTCTTCTCCGTCTCCACCCCCTCGCTCAGGACCGGGTCCTCCAGGTCCGGGACGATGAGGAGGACGTTGTAGTCCCGGCCATCTCCCACGGCGAAGGAGCGGGCGATCCCCGGAACGTGGGCCAGCTTCTGCTCGATGGCTCCCGGGGCCACCGTCTGGCCCTTGCTGTTCTTGTAGATGTCCTTGATGCGGTCCACGATCTCGTAGTACCCGCTCTCCCGCTTCCGGAAGATGTCCCCCGTGGGAAGCCAGTAGTCGTCGTCGGGAGAGGGGACAGGATCCCCCAGGTAGCGGGCCACGTAGTGTCCCTTGACCTGGAGCTCTCCCTGCTCGGACAGGCGGGCCTCGATCCCGGGGAGGGGGATCCCCACCGTGTTGTCTTCATAGGCCCCGGGCGGGGTCATGGTGATGCCCCCGGTGGCCTCCGTCATGCCGAACCCGCTGCAGAGGTCCACGCCGTGGCGCTGGAAGAAGCGGAAGGTGGCGGGCTCCAGGGCGCCGGCAGCCGAAAGCCCCCAGCGGAGTCGGTCTCCCACCACCTTGCGAAAGGCATCGGACCGGCTGGCCCGATCTGCGGCGGTGCCCATCTCCGCCAGGCAACGCTCCTGTATCTGCTGCCAGCGGCGAGGGATGCTGATGAGTCCCGTGGGACGAACGGCCTTGAACCCCGCCAGGAGGGTCTCCAGGGAGGGATTGCCGCTGAAGACGTAGGTCCCTCCCCAGAAGAGCATCCCCATCATCTCCAGGTAGCGGCCGAAGGTGTGGAAGAGGGGCAGGAAGCAGAAGAGGACCTCCCCGTCCCCCACCCCGGGAAGGGCCGCCGCTCGGGCGAATCGCTTCGTGACGAGGTTGTAGGCGGTATACCGCACGCCCTTGGGCCGGCCGGTGCTCCCGGAGGTGAACATGACGGTGGCCACGTCCATGACGTCCCGCCGGGTCCGCCCTTCCAGGATCCGGGCCACGTCCTCCCGGCCCAGGCGGGCCATGGACTCTCCCAGCACCGACTGCTTCTCTCCCTGGGGCGTGGCGTCCGGATCCAGGAGGAAGAGATGGAAGTCTCCCCGGGCCTGGGGCCGGGCCGCCTCCACCCGGTCCCGGAGGTCCTCCGTCTCCACCACCACCGTGTTGATGTCCAGCTCGTCGAAGATCCAGGCCAGGGTCTCGGCGTTGAAGTGGGGGTTCAGGGGGGTGATGAGGATGTCGTAGCCCAGGCAGGCCAGGTCCGTGCAGGCCCCGTCCAGGGTGTTCTCCGTGATGAGGGCCAGCCGGGGAGGGTCGTCGTGCAGGGACCAGAAGACGGCGGCCATGGTCCGGACCCGGTGGAGGATGACCTCGTAGGACCACCGCACCGCCTCCCCTCCCTCCATCTCCTGGAAAAGGGTCCGGTCCGGATGCTCCCGGGCCCGCTGCTCCAGAAGGGCCTCCACGCCGAAGCCCTTGTGGCGGATCACCGGGTAGGTGGTCTCGGCCCAGCGGTTCCGGGCATCGGCGTCGGGCAGGGCCTGGAGGAAGGAGGTCCGGCGGGTCTCGTTCAGGTAGCGGAACCAGATCTCCTCCGGAATCTCCCAGGGAGAGTCCCCGTCCGAGGTCTCCGCCAGAAGGTCTTCCGCCGTGGCCAGCAAGGCCATGGCCGCCTCTTCCGAGCCCACGTTCTCCAGCCACTCTCCTAGACTCCGCTCCAGCCGTACCTGCCGGTCGCTCATCCTGAACACTCCGTGGATGTCCGTGTGTGCCGATCCCTCAGAGAGAGAATGCCCAGAGAAAGAATACCCATAGGCGCGCCGTTCGTCATGGTGGGAGGTGGTGCCGGCTCGGCCGGCGCCCGGCCCATCCGTTGGATTCTCCGGCCTCGGCGTGCCAGATTGTCTTCCCGGACAGGATGGCCCTTTCACACGGGACGAGAGGAACCGGAACCATGGCAGACTTCGTATATCAGAATCCCTTCCCCCTTTCCGACGACGACACCCCCTACCGGAAGATCACCTCGGACTATGTCTCCGTGGCCGATTTCCAGGGGCGGGAGATCCTGGAGGTGGAGCCCGAGGGCCTCACCCTCCTGGCCCGGGAGGCCATGCGGGACGTCTCCTTTCTCCTGCGCCCGGGACACCTGGAGCAGGTGGCCGCCATCCTGGACGACCCGGAGGCCAGCGACAACGACCGAAGCGTGGCCCTGGCCATGCTCCGGAACGCCGAGGTCTCGGCGGAAGGGGTCCTGCCCTTCTGCCAGGACACGGGCACGGCCACCATCTACGGCAAGAAGGGCCAGCAGGTCTGGACCGGGGGCGGAGACGAGGAAGCCCTGTCCCGAGGGGTCTACGAGACGTATACGGGCGAGAACCTCCGGTACTCCCAGACCGTGCCCCTGACCATGTACGAGGAGAAGAACTCCGGCACGAACCTCCCGGCCCAGATCGACATCCACGCCGTGGGAGGCGACGAGTACAACTTCCTCTTCGTGGCCAAAGGCGGTGGCTCGGCGAACAAGACCTACCTCTTCCAGGAGACGAAGGCGCTGCTCAATCCGGACAAGCTCGTCTCCTACCTCACGGAGAAGATGAAGACCCTGGGCACCGCCGCGTGCCCGCCCTACCACGTGGCCTTCGTCATCGCCGGAACCTCCGCCGAAGCGAACCTGAAGACCGTGAAGCTGGCCAGCACCGGGTACCTGGACAATCTCCCCACCGAGGGGAACGAGCACGGCCGGGCCTTCCGGGACGTGGAGCTGGAGAAGCGCCTGCTGGAGGAAGCCCGGAAGACGGGGATCGGGGCCCAGTTCGGCGGGAAACACTTCGCCCTGGACGTCCGGGTGGTGCGCCTGCCCCGGCACGGGGCCTCCTGCCCCGTGGGGATGGGGGTGTCCTGCTCCGCCCACCGGAACGCCAGGGCCCGCATCGACCGGGAGGGGATCTGGATCGAGGAGCTGGAGCGGAATCCGGGCCGGTTCATCCCCGAGCGGTTCCGGGGGCAGAAGGAAAAGGGCGTGGTGGCCATCGACCTGAACCAGCCCATGAGCGAGATCCTGGCGGAGCTCACGAAGCACCCGGTGAAGACCCGCCTGGCCCTCACCGGCCCCATGATCGTGGCCCGGGACATCGCCCACGCTAAGCTGAAAGAGCGCCTGGACAGTGGCGAAGGCCTTCCCCAGTACTTCAAGGATCATCCCGTCTACTACGCCGGCCCGGCGAAGACCCCGGAGGGCATGGCCTCCGGCTCCTTCGGACCCACCACGGCCAACAGGATGGATCCCTACGTGGATCCCTTCCAGGCCGAAGGGGGCTCCATGGTCATGATCGCCAAGGGGAACCGGAGCCAGCAGGTCACCGACGCCTGCGAGAAGCACGGGGGGTTCTACCTGGGCTCCATCGGGGGCCCGGCGGCGGTCCTGGCCAAGGACCACATCAAGAAGGTGGAGCTCCTGGAGTACCCGGAGCTGGGAATGGAAGCCATCTACCGCATCGAGGTGGAAGACTTCCCGGCCTTCATCCTGGTGGACGACAAGGGCAACGACTTCTTCGCCGAGCTGGTGTAGGGGGCTGCAGACCCTTCTCATGATCCCTCCGGCAGCGACAGCCGGGACGAGAAGCACCGAGCCGCCGTGGCGTCGGCCGGAGAGTGTCCGGTGAGGAACGCCGCCGGTGTGGAGCCCGCGGACCCTCGGGTCCCGGATTCCTGGCACGGCCTCCTGGGCGCCATCCGGGCCCGGGGCCGGGCCGGCCGGGTGTACGTCCTGGGAGGCCCGGACACCGGCAAGAGCACCTTGTGCCGGTGGCTGTGGACGGCATTGGCCGGGGAGGCCGGAACGGCCCTGGTTAGCTGCGACCCTGGCCAGGCCGAGATAGGCCCCCCGGGGGCCGTGGCCATGACCGCAGGCTCCCCGGAGGATCCGGATCCGCCCCTCCTCCGCCTGGTGGGCTCCGTCTCCCCTCCGGGCCACCTGCTCCAGACCCTCAGCGGCGTCCTCCGTCTTGCCGGGGAAGCCGAAGACCGGGGGGCGGAGGGAATCGTGTGCGATTCGTCGGGGTTCGTCGCCGGGGAGATGGCTCGGGAGTTCCAGCACCAGCTCATCGAAACCCTCCTGCCCCGGCACCTGGTGGCCATCCAGGAGAACGACGAGCTGGAGCCCATCCTACGCTGTTTTCAGGGGCCATCACCGGAAGTGCACCGGCTGGAGGTCTCCGGCGCCGTCCGGCCCCGCTCTCGGGAGGAGCGACGTCAGCACCGTCGGGAACGGTTCCGGCGATACTTTCAGGGATCAAAGGCGGTGGAGTTGGACCTGGACGGGTTGGGCCTCCACGGCCACGTGCCCGACCTGGAGAAGGGAGACGAGCTCCGGGGCTTGCTCGTGGCCCCCTGTGACCGGGACGGCTTCGCCCTGTGCCTGGCCCTGGTCCGGAGGATGTGGGAGCGGGATGCCCGGGTGGAGTTGCTGGCTCCTCCCTTCTCTCCTCAGCGGGTCGCCTCTCTCCAGTTCGGGTCCCTCAGGCTGGAGCCTGACGGTCGGGAAGCAGGAAGAATCTGAGGCATCGGCCCCTCAGGACCTGTCCTCTCCCCAGAGCTCGTCCAGGCGGGCGTCCCGTCCGCAGCTCCAGCGATAGAAGCGGTATCGGACGGAGTGCTCCTGGTAGTAGTTCTGGTGGTAGTCCTCGGCAGGGTAGAAGTCGGCGTCTTGAACCACCGGGGTGACTACGGGCTCGTCGAAACGCTCCCGGATCTCCTCCTTCGAGGCCTCCGCAGCCCGGGCCTGCTCCTGATCCTGGGCGAAGATGGCCGTGGTGTAGGAGAACCCCCGGTCGCAGAACTGCCCACCGCCGTCCAGGGGATCCACGTTCCTCCAGAAGACGTCCAGGAGCTCCTGGTAGCTCACCCGCTCCGGATCGTAGACCACCTGCAGGGACTCCCGGTGCCCCGTCCCGCCGGCCGTGACCTCTTCGTAGGATGGATCCGGCACATGGCCCCCGGCGTAACCCGAAATGGTGGAGAGGACTCCCTCGAGCTTGTCGTAGGGGGGTTCCATGCACCAGAAGCAGCCCCCGGCGAAGACCGCCGTGTCCCGGGCCGTGGTCTGGCGGTGGAGGTCACCGGCCGCCTCCGGGGCCGGCTCCATCCCCCTCGCCGACGCTGCCCCTCCCGCCGACGCTGCACCTGCCCCCGGCGCTGCCACCACCGCCGGCGCTGTCCCGGCGGCCTGCGCTGCCCCGGCGGCCTGCACTGCCCCGGCGGCCTGCTCTGCCCCGGCGGACATCAGGAGAAGCAGGACCCCGGACTTCCAGATTGTCCACGAGGGAGAGCTCATGTCCGGAGCTCCGGCAGCTCTTCTCCCTCCGGGACGAAATCCAGGGCCACCCCGTTGTTGCACCAGCGCTGACCGGTGGGCTCGGGCCCGTCATCGAAGACGTGGCCCTGGTGGCCGCCGCAGCGGGCGCAGTGATACTCCGTCCGGGGCCAGATCAGCTTGAAGTCCCGCTTCGTGTCCATGTGCCCCTGGATGGGATGGGTGAAGCTGGGCCACCCGGTGCCGCTGTCGAACTTCGCTTCGGAGGAAAACAGGGGCAGGAAGCAGCCGGCGCAGATGTAGGTGCCCGGTCGCTTCTCCTCGTTCTAGGGGCTGGTGTGGGCCCGCTGGGTGCCTTCCTTCGTGTGAACGTCGAACTCCTGGGGGG
>CAZZEL010000034.1:0-35255 GCA_964652625.1 uncultured Gemmatimonadaceae bacterium | reverse complement strand
CACGGTTATCAGCGCCAGTCACGGCGCTGCGCGCCATGCCTGGCGCACCAAAAAGAGAGGCCACCCCCGGCGGGGAGTGACCTCTTCTCTATGTCTGCGGGAACCCTGGAGTCCGGTCCGGCTCTCAGGAGGCCGCAGTCTGCCGACCACGCTCAATGGCGTGGAGGGCATCGATCATCTTCTGAGCCGACTCTTCCACGTCGATGACCAGGCCGTCGATCCTGGACACGAAGTAGTTGTGGAAGATGCTCATGGGGATGGCGATGGCCAGTCCGGCGGCCGTGGTCAGGAGGGCCACCTTGATTCCTCCGGCCACCAGGGTCGCCTCCACCTCGCCTGCGGCCTCGATGGACTGGAAGGCGATGATCATACCGATCACCGTCCCCAGGAAGCCCAGGAGGGGTCCGACGTTGGCCAGCGTCGCCAGGACCACGAGTCCCTTCTCGAGCCTGCTCAACTCGATGAGACCCTGATTCTCGATGGCCTTCATCACCCGCTCGGTCCCCTCCTCATGCCGCTCCAGACCAGCATAGAGGATGTTCGCGCCGGTGTTCGAGACCTCCCGGGTCATCTCGAGGGCTTCGTCGATCCGCTGCTCGCTCAGGAGGGCGTCGACCTCCTTGAGGAGCTTGCGGGTGCTGGCGCTCTTCATCCACAGGGAGAAGAACTTCCAGATGATGACGATAATCCCGATCACGAGACAGGCACCCAGGGGCCAGCGCATGAACCCCATCTGGTCCCAGACGAAAGCCGTCTGCTCCTGCCAGGTCATTTCCGGCTGATCCATACCGGGCAGCTGGAGGAGAGCACCGTAGATATTCATTAAGCCCACCAAAAGGACCTCCTGCCGTGTCGGCCGTCAGGCCAAAAAAAAAGCTCGCTCCACCCTAACCAGAAGGGACTAATGGGTAAACCCCTCTGGAAGGCTTGGCAAGATGGAGAGGTGCAAAAGTCGTGTCAAGACCCGGCCCTCATCCCCCCACCTTCCAACAGGCAACCCGGTGCCCGGACTGCACCGGCTCCAGGGAAGGGCGCTTCGTCTCGCACTCCCCGTCCCTGTCCGGGTGAGGACAGAGGGCCTGATACGGGCATCCGGAGGAAAGATCCTCGGAGCTCGTGGGCCCGGTCTCCCAGGCCCCGGGCTCGTCAGGGGGCGGCTGGACATCCCCCGCCTCCTCCGGGATGAGGAGGGGCTCTACGGCCAGCTCCGCCGCCGCCAGCAACCGGCGGGTGTAGGGGTGCCGTGGCCGGCGGAAGACCTCATCCCCTCGTCCCTCTTCCACCACCGTGCCGGCGTAGAGCACCGCCACCCGGTGGGCCACGTTCCGGACCACAGCCAGGTCATGGGCGATGAAGAGGTAGGTGAGGGAGAGGCGGCGCTGCAGGTCCCGGAGGAGGTTCAGGATCTGGGCCTGAACGGACAGGTCCAGGGCCGAGACGGGCTCGTCCAGAACCAGGATCCTGGGCTCCACCGCCAGGGCCCTGGCAATGCCCAGCCTCTGACGCTGGCCCCCGCTGAACTCGTGGGGAAACCGCCGCCCATGCTCCGGATCGAGTCCCACCGTCTCCAGAAGCCCATCCACCCGCTTCCCCCGGCGGCCCCCATGGGACTCCAGCCCGTGGACCTTGAGAACCTCCCCCAACATGTCTCCCACCCGGATCCGGGGATTCAGGGACCCGAAGGGGTCCTGGAACACGATCTGGGCCTCCCGGCGATAGGCCTGTAGCTCCCCGGAACTCATGGCCAGGACGTCCCTTCCCCGGTAGAGGACCTCTCCCGCCGTAGGCTCCAGCAGGCGCAGAACACAGCGGGCCAGCGTGGTCTTCCCCGAGCCCGATTCTCCTACCAGGCCCAGGCACTCCCCTTCCCGCAACTCCAGGCTCACCCCACGCAGAGCCCACGCGGGCGCCCCTTTCCCGACGGGGATCCTCCTCTCCTTCCGGCGGGAGGAGGAGAACCGGTGCATGAGGTTCCGGACGGAGAGAAGGGGGTCACTCCCGACCATGGCCGCCCTCCTCCGCCACCAGCCAGCATCGGGCCCTTCGGGCTCTCCTCTCCCTCGCCCCCACCTCTCTCTCCCCTGGCTCCACCGGCGGCCCCTCTTCCCGGGAAGCCTCCACATCCCGAAGCTCCGGCTCCCCCTTCCGACACTGGTCCCAGGCATGAGCACAGCGGGGATGGAAGCGGCATCCCCGGGGCCAGGCCGTGGCTTCCGGCACGTCTCCGGGAATGGGCTCCAGGAGCGCGTCCCGGCTTTCCATGGAGGGTCGGGAGCGGAGAAGGCCCCGGGTATAGGGGTGGAGAGGACGGGTGAGGACCTCCCGGGTGGGCCCCTCCTCCATCACCCTTCCCCCGTAGAGGACGACGACGCGACGGCACACCCCGGCCACGGCGCCCAGGTCGTGGGAGATGAGGAGGAGGCTCATGCCCCTGCGTCGGCAAACCCCCTCCAGGAGGGCCAGGATCTGGGCCTGGATCGTGGGGTCCAGGGCCGTGGTGGGCTCGTCCGCCACCAGGAGCTCCGGATCTCCAGCCAGGGCCATGGCCAGCATGACACGCTGACGCATTCCACCGGACAGCTGATGCGGATAGGCCTCCAGGTGGATTTCCGGGTCCGGAAGTCCCACCTCCTTCAGCAGGCGGGTCGCCTGCTCCAGGGCGACCTTCCCCTTCATGCCCCGATGGAGCCTCAGGGCTTCCCGGATCTGGGCACCCGCGGTCAGGACCGGATTCAGGGAGGTCATGGGCTCCTGGAAGACCATGGCCACGCCCTTTCCCCGGATCTGGCGCATGCCCTTGTCCCCGTCCCCCAGGAGCTCTTCCCCCCGGAAGCGAAGGGAGCTGCCGGGAAGGATGTGCCCTCCGGGCTCCGGGAGGAGGCCCACGATGGAGAGGGCCAGGAGGGTCTTCCCCGAGCCCGACTCCCCCACCACGCCCACGGTCTCCCCGGACTCCACGGTCAGGTCCACCCCGTCCACAGCCCGGGCCACCCCGTCCGGCGTGTTCACCCAACTCCGCAGACTCCGGATCTCCAGGAGGCTCACGGAGCGCCTCCCTGTCCCCGCTGCCGGGGATCCAGGGCGTCCCGGAGCCCGTCTCCCACCAGGTTGAAGGCCAGGACCACCGTGACGATGGCCAGACCCGGGAAGGTCGCGATCCACCAGGCATCCAGGAGGTAGTCCCGACCATCGGCCACCATGGAGCCCCAGGACGGGGTGGGAGGCTGAACCCCGAACCCCAGGAAGGAGAGACCCGCTTCCAGCACGATGGTGTGGCCGATCCCCAGGGTGGCCACCACGATGACCGGGGCCATGGCATTGGGCAGAAGGTGCCGGAAGATGATCCGGGAGCGGGAGAACCCCAGGGCCCTGGCCGCCTCCGTGAATTCTCGTTCCCTCAGGCTCAGGATCTCGCCCCGGACGATCCTGGCGGTGAAGGGCCACTGGGTCAGGGCCAGGACCCCGATGATCAGGAAGATGGAGGGTTGGAAGACGGCCACCACGGCGATGACCAGAACCACCCGGGGGAAGGCCATGAACATGTCCACCAGCCGCATCACCAGATCGTCGACGATCCCCCCGAGGTACCCTGCCACGGCGCCCAGAATCGTCCCCAGGGTCACGCTGATTCCCACGGCCAGGAACCCGATGCTCAGGGAGATGCGGGCACCGTAGAGGATCCTGGAGAGGATGTCCCGGGAGAACTGGTCCGTCCCCATGAGATGGGCTCCGGAGGGCTCGGCCAGGCGCAGCTCCATCTCCCCGGCCTGGAAGGCGGGCTGGTAGGTGGGGTCGAAGGGAGTCAGGAGGGGGGCCAGGAGCGCCGCCAGGTAGAAGAGAACGATGAGGCCCACCCCGGCCACAGCCAGACGATTCCGTCGGAAGCGCCGCCAGAAGCGCCCCTTCCTCTCCCCCTCCTCCCGGCTCCCCTCCCGAAAGGACCACACCCACAGCCCCACCAGGACCCCCACCAGGGTCAGGGCCGCCAGCCAGTGGTCCAGTCCCCGGGAGGGAAGGGCCAGGAGCCGGTCGTGGCGAGCCACTGCCAGGGCCAGGAGAAGGCCCCAGAGCGCCAGCCCCCCACCTCCCTCCAACCACCGGCCCCGGCGCAGGGGCCGGAGGCCCGGAACCAGCCGCCCCGGGCCCCAGCCCTTGCCGACACCATCACCACCGTACCCGGCCATCTCAGGCCGTCCCGGATCGAACAGCGGAGGGGGGACCGCCCGGATGGCGCCCGTAGCGGATCCTGGGATCCACCCACCCGTATAGGAGGTCGGCCAGGAGGTTGCCCACCACCACCATGACCGCGAAGAGAAAGCTCCCGGCCAGAACCACCGGGTAGTCCCGCTGCAGGATGGCATCCACCAGGAGCTTGCCCATCCCCGGCCAGGAGAAGACGTGCTCGATGAACACCGCACCGCTCAGCAGAAAGGGGAAGTAGATCCCGAAGAGGGTGATCACGGGAATCAGGGCATTTCGCAGGGCGTGTCTCAGGATGACCCGGTGCTCCGGGAGGCCCTTGGCCCGGGCCGTCCGCACGTAGTCCTGTCGGATGACCTCCAGCATGCTGGTCCGGACGTAGCGGGCGATGCCCCCGGCCAGAACCAGGGTCAGGGATAGGGTGGGAAGAACCAGGTGGGCGGCCCGGTCTTTGAGCTGCCCCCAGAATCCCATGAGATCGTGGCCGGGGCTGGTCATTCCCGAAGGGGGGAAATGGACGGGCCACCCCCAGAGGTTCCGGGCATTCACGCTGAAGATGAGGATCAGCATGATGGCCAGCCAGAAGGACGGCATGGAGTAGAAGAAGAGGGCCACGGCGCTCAGGAGGGAGTCCAGGGCCGAGTACTGGCGCACGGCCTGCACCACCCCCAGGGCGATACCCACCAGGAAGGCCAGGCCCACGGCCCCGCCGGTGAGGAGGAGGGTGGGAGGCAGGGCCCCCAGGATCAGGTCCCGGACCGGCTGGTTCCGGGTGAGGGAGTAACCGAAGTCACCTTGCAGGAAGGCCAGGAGCCATCGCCCGTAACGCACCGGGAGAGACTGATCCAGCCCCAGGTTCTGTCGAATCCGCTCCACGGCCTCCGGAGAGACGCCGGGACCCATGTAGAGGGCCAGGGGGTCCCCGGGGGCCAGGTTCAGGACGAAGAAGAGGATGGTGGCCACCCCCAGGACCAGGGGAATGGCGTAGAGGATCCGGCGGAGGGCGTAGGAGAGCACGGGACCTCACCCGCTCAGGGGCCCTTTCGATGGTCCGGGGCGATCCACCACTCCCGGAGGTTCGCCCATTCGCCCCGGACATCCATCACCACGTTTCGGAGGCGCCGGTTCACGCCGTCCTGGCGGTGGGGGAAGTAGAGAAAGGTGTAGGGTTGGATCTCGATGATCCGCTCCTGGTATTCCGTCCACCGTCGCCGGGCCTCCTCCCGGTCCGGAATCAGCTGCAGGGTGTCCAGGAGACGGTCCAGCTCCGGATCCCGGGTGCCGGCGAAGGCATACCTCCCGTCCACCGCATCGGAGTGGAAGAGGTCCCGCTCGTCCAGCCGGAACTCCGTCTCCCAGGCGATGAGAACGCCCTCGAAGTTCCTCTCCGGCGAGGTGATCCGTTCCGCCAGGGAGGTCATCTCCACCACCCGGGGTCTCAGGTCCACCCCCACCTCCCCCAGTTGAGCCTGCATGATCTCGGCGACTTCCCGGCGTTCCTGGTTCTGGTTGAAGATGAGCTCGATGCTCAGGGGCTCCCCCTCCTCCGACTCCCGAATCCCGTCGGAGTCCCGGTCTACCCAGCCCGCCTCGGTGAGGAGCCGTCGGGCCCGGGGCGGATCGTACGGCAGGGAGTCCACCAGCGCGGAGTCGTAGGCCCAGTGGACCGGGGGCACGCCGGCGTTCGCCAGCTCCCCCCTCCCACCCCGGATTCCCTCCAGGATCTGCCTCCGATTCGTCGCCAGGGTCAGGGCCTTCCGGACCCTGGCATCCGCCAGCTTCGGCACCCGGGTGTTCCACCCGGCGAAGAACACCGACCGATAGGGAAAGCTGATCACTCTCAGGTGGTCTTCCTCCCGGATCCGGTCCGCGTGGTGAGGAAGGGTGGCCACGTACACGTCGATGTGCTCGGTGAGAAGCTCTGCCAGCAGCGTGGTATGCTCCGGGATGATCCGGTAGACGTAGCGGTCCAGGAAGGGGCGCCCACCCAGCTCCTGGGGAAAGGCGGGATTCGCCACGAAGGTCCAGCTCTCCCCGGACGAGTGGGACGCGAAGCGGAAGGGTCCGTTTCCCACGGGGCAGACGGTGCCGAAGGGATGCCGGGCCAGGTTCTCCGGCCGCACGCCTCCCAGGAGGTGCCGGGGCATGATGGCTACCGTGCGCCAGGGATCCATGTAGTCGCTGTGGGCCTCCTGGAACCGGAAGCGGACGGTGAAGGAATCCACCACTTCCACCGCCTCCTCCCCCGGGAGGTAGTGCTGGAAGAAGCCGGGGTTGGGGAAGCCGGTGGCGGGATCCACCGCCCGCCGGTACGTGAAGGCCACGTCATGGGCGGTGGTGAGCTCCCCGTCGTGCCAGTGGACATCGTCCCGGAGGTGGAAGGTGAGCTCCTTCAGGTCGTCGGAGACCTCCCAGGACTCGGCCAGGTATGGGACGGGCTGCAGGTCCTCGTCATACTGGATGAGGGTCATGAGGTTCACGAACATCTGGTGCTGGATGGCCCCGGCCTCCAGAGCCTGGAATCCGTTCATCCCCACGGCCAACTCCCCCACCGTACCCACCACCGCCGTCCCCCCGTAGCGCTCCGGATCCACCTCCGGCTTCGGGAAGGTGCCCATGAAGGAATCCACACGGGCCAACGCGGGCTGACAGAAGTCCACGGCGGAGATGCCCTGGGGTCTCTCCCCGGACTCGCCACCGCATCCCGTGAGGAGGATCAGGACAGCGAAGAGGGTTGGGACGGTTCGTCCACTCACCATGGTTCCTCGGGGAAGGGGTTTCGTCTCGGAGGTTCCCATGGAAACATGCGCCGGAGGCCTCAGAGACGCCATGTCCAGGCCGGATCACGGTAGTGGTCCTCCAGCTCGCGGGCGGCCCTCTCTTCCCGGGGCCGGTACCCATCCGTCTCCCACGTTCCCCCCAGGGTCCGGGACAGACCCTCCCGGAGGGCCCGCTGCAACTCCTCCAGGGACGGGAGGGTTCCCAGGAGTGAGCGGAGGGTGGCCGGAGGGGGTACGGGCTCGGGATCGGCCCGGAGGCGCCGGACCACGTCCTGGTCCCCGTCCAGGATGAGGGACCCGTGCTGCAACAGGCTCCGGCCCAGGCGGACCTGGGCGCTCCCGATGAGCTTGCGCCCGTCCGCCGTCACTTCCCCCTCCGCCGGCTCCCGAAAGCACGGTCCCGCATCCGGGGGGAGGCTGCTCCCCTCCGGACCGGCCAGGCAGACGGGAGCACCCAGGGTCTTCAGCCCCTCCAGGAGTCCCCGGTTCACCAGGCGGTAGGTAGCCTTCAGCCCCCCCAGGGCCCGAAGGGGAACGGCCAGGCCGTAGGTCAATTCCAGGGAATGCAGGACCGCCCGGCCTCCCGTGGGGCGCCGGACGAAGGCGATCCCCTCCTCACGGGCCGCGTCTCGGCGGAACAGACCCCGGGCCGGCTCGTTCCGGCCGAAGGAGAGGGTGGGAGGATCCCAGCGGTAGAGGCGGAGAACGCCTTCTCCCTCCTCCAGACACCGGGCCAGGGCCTCGTCCCGGGCCATGTTCACCGGCCCCGACAGGGGCGGGTCGGTGAGGACCCGCCACCTCACTTGAAGGTCTCGGCGCGTCGCCCTTTCGTCCCCGGGGAGAGGTCCACCCATCAACCCCGACGGCCTCCGGTCCTCAGAGCTCGTACGTGTCTCCAGGGCTCATGATCTCCACCCTGGCCCGGTCGCCCACCATCTCCCGGAAGGCCTCCGGATCCTGCTTGATGGGGTCGAAGGTGTTGTAGTGGACCGGGATGACCACCTGGGGCTCGATGAAGTCGATGGCCCGGACGGCGTCCTCGGGGCCCATGGTGAAGTTGTCGCCGATGGGCAGGATGGCCACGTCCACCTTCCCCTTCAGCAGACCCATGTCCGTGAGGAGAGCCGTGTCTCCGGCGTTGTAGAGCCGGGTGGAGGAGAGATCCATCCAGAACCCCCCGGGGACGGTGGTGAAGGCCCCTTCGTCGTCTCCCGACACCTGCCCCCCGTGGAGAGCCGGTGTCATCTTCACGTAGCCGAAGGGGAAGGTGAAGCCGCCCCCGATGTGGAGGGGATGGACGTTCTCCACTCCCCTGGTTTGCACGAAGCTCACGATCTCGAAGGTGGAGACCAGTTGGGCCCCGGTGCGCTGAGCCAGGGGGATGGCGTCGTCGAAGTGGTCGAAGTGCCCGTGGGTGCAGAGGATGTAGTCCAAGGCCTCGATGTCCCCGGCCTTGATGTCGCTGACGGGGTTCTCGTCGAACCAGGGATCCATGACGATCCGGGTCCCGTCGTCGGTGGTGAGGGTGAAGGTCGAGTGCCCGTGATAGGTCAGCTTGGCCATGATCGCCTCCTTGGCGTGGTCGAGCTTCAGGGGGGGTGCACCCCCACGAAGGGGCCTCCCGGGGACTCCGGCCTTCGGCCCCGGGAGCCGTCGGTTCTCCTGCGTCTACATCGTATGCCGAGGCCGCCGGGAAGCTCCGGGCTCCCCGGCGGTACTCCGTCGTCTCGTGCCCCGCCTACCCCTCTTCGGCGTAGGCCTCCGTGGGCTGGCAGCTGCAGACCAGGTTCCGGTCGCCGTAGGCGGCGTCCACCCGGCGCACCGGGGGCCAGAACTTGCTGGCCAACGTCCAGGAGGCCGGATAGACGGCCTGTTCCCTGGAGTAGGGATGGTCCCAATCGTCCCGGGCGATCATCCGGGCCGTGTGGGGTGCGTTCTTCAGGAGGTTGTCCTCCTTGTCCGCCACACCCTTCTCCACGTCCTCGATCTCTTCCCGGATGGTGAGCATGGCTTCGCAGAACCGGTCCAGCTCGTACCTGGACTCGCTCTCCGTGGGCTCCACCATGAGGGTGCCGTGGACCGGGAAGGACTGGGTGGGGGCGTGGAAGCCAAAGTCCATCAAGCGCTTGGCGATGTCCTCGTCGGTGACACCCGAGTCCTTCTTCAGGGGCCGGGGGTCCAGGATGAACTCATGGGCCACCCGACCCTTCTCACCGCTGTAGAGGATGTCGTAGGCCTCTCCCAGGCGAGCGGCCAGGTAGTTGGCGTTCAGGATGGCCACCTCGCTGGCCTCCCGGGCCCCGTTTCGGCCCAGAAGGCGGAGGTAGGCCCAGGAGATGGGCAGAATGCTGGGGCTCCCCAGGGGCGCGGCGCTCACCGGCCCCGTGCCCTTCTCCCCTCCCACCTTCACCACCGGGTGGGAGGGAAGGTAGGGCGCCAGGGCCTCGTTGCAGCAGATGGGTCCCACCCCGGGGCCACCCCCACCGTGGGGAATGGCGAAGGTCTTGTGGAGGTTCAGGTGGCAGACGTCGGCTCCGTAGTCTCCGGGGCGAGCCAGGCCCACCTGGGCGTTCATGTTGGCCCCGTCCAGGTAGACCATCCCTCCGTGCTCGTGGATGATGTCGCAGACCTCCCGGATCCGGGACTCGAAGACCCCGTGGGTGGAGGGGTAGGTGACCATCATGGCCGCCAGGTTGTCGGAGTGCTTCTCCGCCTTCTCCCGGAGGTCATCCACGTCGATGTTGCCCTGCTCGTCCGTCTTCACCACTACCACCTTCATGCCCGCCATGACGGAGCTGGCCGGGTTCGTGCCGTGGGCCGAGGCCGGCACCAGGCTCACGTTCCGGTGTCCCTCTCCCCGGTCCTGGTGGTAGGCCCGGATCACCATGAGGCCCGTGTACTCCCCGTTGGCGCCGGAGTTGGGCATCACGGACGTGGCGGCGAAGCCGGTGATCTCTTCCAGCCAACCCTCCAGGTCCTGGATGATGCGATGGTAGCCCCGGGCCTGATCCTCAGGCACGAAGGGGTGGAGCTTGGCGAACTCGGGCCAGGTGATGGGCATCATCTCCGTGGTCCCGTTGAGCTTCATGGTGCAGGACCCCAGAGAGATCATGCTGGTGTTGAGGGAGAGGTCCCGGGCCTCCAGGGTATGGATGTAGCGGAGCATCTCCGTCTCGGAGTGGTGCCGGTGGAACACCTCGTGAGTGAGGTAGTCCGTGGTCCGGACCAGGGCTCCGGGAAACTCCACCTTGATGCCTTCCTCCGCCAGATCCCGGACTGTGACGTCCCCGGTCCCGCCGAAAACGGCCAGCAGATCGTCCAGGTCCCGGGGCTGGACGGTCTCGTCCAGGGCGATCCCCACGGTCCCGTCGCCGAAGTCCCGCAGGTTGATCTCCTTCTCCAGAGCCCTCTCCAGGACGGCCTCCGCCGACAGCTCCCCGGGTCGGACCCGGAGGGTGTCGAAGAAGAGATCGTGGACGATCTCGTGGCCCAGACGCCGGAGCCCCTCGGCCAGGACCGCGGCCCGGTTGTGGACCCGCTGGGCGATGTCCCGGAGTCCCTCCGGGCCGTGGTAGACAGCGTACATCCCCGCCATGATGGCCAGGAGCACCTGGGCCGTGCAGATGTTGGACGTGGCCTTCTCCCGGCGAATGTGCTGCTCACGGGTCTGGAGAGCCATGCGGAGGGCCCGGTTCCCGTCGGCATCCACGGATACACCAATGATGCGCCCGGGCATCTTCCGCTTGAACCGTTCGTTGGCCGAAAGGTAGGCGGCGTGGGGCCCACCGTAGCCCATGGGAACCCCGAAGCGCTGGGTGTTGCCCACGGCGGCATCCGCCCCGAACTCCCCGGGAGGGGTCAGGAGGGTCAGGCTGAGAAGGTCCGCCGCCACCACCACGTAGGCCCCGGCATCGTGGGCTGCTTCCACGAAGGCCCGGTAGTCCAGGACCTGTCCGTCAGTGGCCGGATACTGGAGGGCGGCACCGAAAACGTCGTCGTGGAACTCGAAGTCCGCGTGGTCTCCCACCACCACCTGGATGTCCAGGGGCTCGGCCCGGGTTCGGATGACCTCGATGGTCTGGGGATGGCAGAGCTCGGAGACGAAGAAGGTGTTCCGCTTCCCCCGGAGCTCCCCGTGGAAGAGGCTCATGGCCTCCGCCGCCGCCGTACCCTCGTCCAGGAGGGAAGCGTTGGCGATCTCCAGGCCCGTCAGGTCCATGACCATGGTCTGGAAATCCAGGAGGGCCTCCAGACGCCCCTGGGAGATCTCGGCCTGATAGGGAGTGTACTGGGTATACCAGCCCGGGTTCTCCAGGACGTTCCGCTGGATGACCCCCGGAGTGACGGTGTCGTGGTACCCCATCCCGATGTAGGACCGGAACACCCGGTTCTCCCGGGCAATCTTGCGGATCTCCTCCAGCAGGAGGGGCTCGGCCGTGGCCTCCGGCAAATCCAGCTCACGGTCCAGGCGAATGGAGTCCGGGATGGTGTCGGCCAGGAGCTCCTCCATCTCCGAATACCCCAGGACCTGGAGCATCTCCCGGATCTCATCCACCCGGGGACCCACGTGACGGCGAACGAAATCGCTCTCGGTATCTATCTTCACAGCCATGATTGGAATTCCAGCGTTGGCGCCGGTCCGGCGGCCCGCGGCCTGGAGTGACCGCTCGAACCGCTGGCAAGCCCCGGAGCGCCTTCGTCCCGGGACCCCGGTACCGGCTCTTGTCTGTGGCTCCAGCTGAAGGGCTCCCCGGACCTGGGCCCTCCCCCGCCGGCGGTAGCGGAAGGGGGCGGCCTGTCTCCGGAGGCCGCCGGGTGGCTCACTCCCCCACGTGCTCCCGATACCCGGCGGCGTCCATGAGGGGGTCGAGCTGGCCCTTGTCCTCCACACGGATCCGGATCATCCAACCATCCCCGTAGGGGTCGGAGTTGACCATGGCAGGATCGTCGTCCAGGGCCGAGTTCACCTCCAGGACCTCCGCCTTCACGGGGCAGAAGAGATCACTGACGGCCTTCACGGCCTCGATGGTCCCGAAAGCCTCCATCTTGTCGAAGGTCGCCCCCGCCTCGGGGAGCTCGACGTATACCACGTCTCCCAACTCCCCCTGGGCGTAGTCGGTGACCCCTACGAGGTAGACCCCATCCTCGTCCGTTGGTTTCAGGTATTCGTGCTCCTCGGTGTAGAGAAGACCATCGAGAACGTCGGACATTGTTCCTCCATGAATGACAGTCGCCAATCCCGCAGGCGGGCGCCTCGCCGAGCCCCGGGGAATCGGTTCCGGCTCAGCACGCTCCGGGTTTCCGGGCAGATGCCGGAGGGCCACAATAGACGCCGGTTTCACGGAGCGTCAAGGTGCTCGCCTCCCGGCCCGGCGGCTTTCCCCGGATCCCCGCCGGGAGTACCTTTCACGGTCCCCCCGACTTCCCGTACTCGAGGGAGGGAGAAGGACTTGAAGCTCGATGCCCTGGTAGCTCCCCTCAGGGCCGACGTGGTGAGCGGCGCCGCGGTCATCGGCCGGGCGGCAGCGGACGTGGTCCGCCGGGCCGTCCTCCGGATCGGGGCGGAGGATACGGGAGCGTTCCGGACCATGCTGGCCGAGCTGAGCATCCGGATCCTGGAGGCCCAGCCCGCCATGGCTCCCCTGGTGACCCTCACGTCCCGGGTCCTGGGTTCCTTCTCTCCCTCCCATTCCCTGGACGAGGCCAGAGAGAAGTCCCTGGCCGCCGCCGAGACCTTCAAGAAGGACCTGTCCGTCTCCGTGGAGAGGGTGGCGGAGCACGCCGGGGCCGTCCTGCACCCGCAGGACCGGGTCCTCATCCTGTCCTCCTCCTCCACGGTCCGGCGGGCTCTCCTTCTCCACGGTGGGGAGAAGGCCCTCCGGGTCGTCTGCCTGGAGGCACGCCCCATGGGCGAGGGAAAGAACGTCGCCCGGGAGCTGGCCCGATCCGGAATCCCCGTCACCTATGCCGTGGACGCGGCCGCCGGCACTCTGGCTTCCGAGTGCGACCTCATCCTCCTGGGAGCCGACTCCGTGGGAGATCTGGGAATCGTGAACAAGATCGGGAGCCTGGCTCTCTGCTGCATCGCCTCCCGGATGAACATTCCCCTCCACGTCCTGGTGGATCGGACCAAGCTCCTGCCCCCGGGGTTCCCCCAGGACGTACAGCACGACCGGCCGGAGGAGGAGGTGTGGAAGTCTCCCCACGGCGTGAAGGTCTGGAATCGTTACTTCGAGAGTCTGTCCCCCGACTCCGTCCGGGGACTCGTGACGGAGGAGGGAGTCGTGTCGCCCCGGGATCTCCAGGAGATGCGGTCCCGGATTCCCGTTCCCCCGGAGCTCAGGGAGTGGGCCTCGGCCCGGACCTCCTGACCCGGAACCTCAAAGGAACCAACAAGGCAAGGTGTCCTCATGAGCTCTTCCCCCACCGACAACACTCACCCGGCCCTCACCACCCTTTCCGAGGACGAAGCCATGTTCCGGGAGGCGGTCCGGGACTTCGCCGAGAGCGAGATCGCCCCCCTGGCCATGGGGATGGACCAGGAGCAGGCCCTGGATCCGGACCTCATTCCCCAACTCTTCGAGCTGGGGCTCATGGGGGTGGAGATCCCCGAGAACATGGGGGGCACGGGCTCCACCTTCTTCACGTCCATCCTGGTGGTGGAGGAGCTCTCCCGGGTGGATCCGGGGGTGGCCGTCCTGGTGGACGTGCAGAACACGCTGGTGATCAACGCTCTTCTTCGCTGGGCCACCCAGGAGCAGCAGGAGCGCTACCTCCCCCTCCTGGCCCGGGAGCTGGTGGGGGCCTACGCCCTCTCGGAGGCCGGCAGCGGCTCCGACGCCTTCGCCCTGAGCTGTCGGGGGACTCCGGACGGAGACGATTGGATTCTGAACGGCCAGAAGCTCTGGATCACCAACGGCAAGGAGGCGGGCCTCTACATCATCTTCGCCAACGTGGACCCCGACGCCGGCTACAAGGGCATCACCGCGTTCCTGGTGGAGCGGGACATGGAGGGCTTCAGCGTGGGGAAGAAGGAGGACAAGCTGGGGATCCGGGCCTCCTCCACCACGGAGTTGGTGATGGAAGACGTCCGGGTGCCCGCCGGGAACGTGCTGGGGGAGGTGGGCAAGGGCTACAAGGTGGCCATCGAGACCCTGAACGAGGGGCGCATCGGCATCGGAGCCCAGATGGTGGGGCTGGCCCAGGGGGCCCTGGATCACAGCCTGGAGTACGTAAAGGAGCGGGAGCAGTTCGGCAGGGCCATCGGAGAGTTCCAGGGGGTCCAGTTCCAGCTCGCCCGGATGGCCACGGACATCGAGGCCGCCCGGCTCATGGTCTACAACGCAGCCCGCCTCAAGGACGAGGACAAGGACTTCGTCATGCCCGCCGCCATGGCCAAGCTCTTCGCCTCCGGGGTGGCCCAGGAGGTGTCTTCCACGGCCGTGGACCTGTTCGGGGGATACGGCTTCACCAAGGAGTACCCCGTGGAGAAGCTGTACCGGGACGCCAAGATCGGGTCCATCTACGAGGGCACATCCAACATGCAGCTCCAGACCATCGCCAGGCTTCTCCTGAAATGAGGGTGGGACGATCATGAGTTTCGGAGTCGGAGAGATTCTCCTGGTGCTGGCCCTGGTGGTCATCTTCTTCGGGGCCAAACGGATTCCCATCATTGCCAAGGGCCTGGGCGAGGGGATCCGGAACTTCAAGGCCTCCGTCAAGGAGAAGGACGGAGACGACGACGAGGCCCTGCCCCGGGACGACTCCGATTCGGAGCCCCGGCTCCCCGGGGACCGGTAGCGCCCCGGGGAGGTTCCCTCCCTCTGCGTCCCGAAGCCCCACCGCCGGTCCGTGACCCGAAGAGAGCCGTCCGCAGCACCGCGGGGGCCGTCCGGCAGGACCCGTCTGGCCATCCTCTTCCTGACGGTCTTCCTGGACCTGGTGGGGTTCGGGATCGTCCTGCCCCTCCTCCCCTTCTACGCCGACCGGTTCGGTGCCTCCGGCACCCAGGTGGGCCTGTTGATCACGGTGTATTCCGTGGCCCAGTTCTTCCTCGCTCCCCTCTGGGGCCGGCTCTCGGACCACTGGGGGCGGCGTCCCATTCTTCTCCTGGGCCTGGTGGGATCCGCCGCGTCCTACGTCGTCTTCGCCTACGCCGGCAGCCTGGCCATCCTCTTCCTCTCCCGGATCATGGCCGGGGCCGGGGGAGCCACCGTTCCCGTGGCCCAGGCCTACATCGCCGACATCACGCCCCCGGAGCGCCGAGCCGGGAACCTGGGTCTCATCGGGGCCGCCTTCGGCCTGGGCTTCATCTTCGGCCCCGCCCTTGGGGGCTTGCTGGCTCCCCTCTCGGTGGAGGCCCCGGGGCTGGCGGCTGCCGCACTGTGCTTCGGCAACGCGGTCCTGGCCTTCTTCCTCCTCCCCGAGTCCCTCCCGGAAGAGGAACGGCAAGCCCGGGCGGTCCACGGGCCCCGGGAACGGCTCCGGAAGCTGGGGGTGGCCCTCCGAGACCCCACCACGGCCCGGATTCTCCTTCTCTCCTTCCTCTTCACCATCGCCTTCGCCGCCATGCAGCCCACCTTCCCTCTCTTCGGATCCGTCCGGTTCGGGCTGGGAGAGCGGACCGTCGGCTACCTCTTCGCCTTCCTGGGACTCATCTCCGCCATCATGCAGGGAGGCCTGGTCCGGCGCCTGGTTCCCCTCCTGGGAGAGGTCAGGCTCATCCAGCTCTCCGGCCTCCCCTTCATCGCCGGGCTCCTCACCATCGCCTTCGCCCCCTCGGTTCTCCTCCTCCTCCTGGGTCTGGCCTTCCTGGCCGTGGGCTTCGGCGGAACCCTGCCCAGCATCGTCAGCCTCCTGAGCCGGGAGGCTCCGGCGGAGCTCCAGGGGAGCGTCCTGGGCATCGGACAGAGCGTGGGCTCCCTGGCCCGGATCATCGGACCCTTCCTGGCTGGAGTGGTCTACGATCTCCAGGGGATCGCATGGCCCTACCTGGGGGGGGCCTTGATCGCCGGCGCTGCTCTCCTGGTGGCCCTGACCCTCTCCCAGCCCCGGGCTCGGGCGCCGGCGGGTTGAAGGGCTGGTGAGAGGGAAGGGAGACGGGAGACCGACGGAAGGGGAGTCGCCTTGCCTTCCCCTTCCCACCGGCTCATTCTCCCGGCCATGGAATCCCCGAAGTTGGAAGGAACGTCCGTCCTGGACAACGTGGTGGTGGTGCTCTACGAGCCCCAGAACCTGGTGAACATCGCCGGGGTGGTGAGGGCCATGAAGAACATGGGTCTCTCCCGCCTTCGCCTGGTGCGGCCCGGGGAGTTCGACGCGTGGCGCATCGGGGGGATCGCCCACCGTACCGAGGACGTGGTGGAGCAGACCCGGATCGTGGACACCCTCCCGGAGGCCCTGGCCGACGCCATCCACGTGGTGGGCACCACGGCCCGGGCCCGCACCGCCCAGCGGAATTACGTCCGGCCCCGGCGACTGGCGCCGGAGTTGGTGGAGAAGGCGGCCCAGGGGGTAGTCTGCCTTCTCTTCGGCCGGGAAGATCGGGGGCTGGAGAACGAACAGCTGGACCTCTGCCACTCCGTGGCCATCATACCCACGAACCCGGATCACCCCAGCCTGAACCTGGCCCAGGCCGTTCTTCTGGTGGCCTATGAGATCTTCCTGGCCGTGGGGGGGGGCGAGGACGAGCTACCCCGGGGCAAGCGATCCACCCGGTTCGCCACCACCGAGGAGCTGGAGGAGACGTACGCGGCGCTGGAGGCGGGCCTCCACCGCATCGACTTCTTCAAGGCCCGCCGGCCCGAAGCCATCCTCCGGACCCTGAGAACCGTCATCGGGCGGGCGGAGCCGGACATCCAGGAGGCGGGGATCCTCCGGGCCATGGGATATGAGATGGTCAAGGCCCTGGACCGGGCCGTGGAGGGGGCGGAAGACCGTTCGAAGAAGGGTCGGGAGGAAGACGGTGGAGGGGGAGTCCAACGGCCCGGCGGGGACGGCTCCGAATGACCTCCTGAAAAGGCGGACGGGAAGAAGGTCCCTGGCGCCCGTAACCGGGCTCGCCCCCCTTGTTCAGCAGCCCTTTTGGGGAAACCCGTATTGTTCGCCCGGGGGATCCGAACCTATTATGGGGCGTTGAAGATTCGCCCCGGAACCGATGCTCCGGGATTCGTCCGTGTCTCCCTCGACCCGGCAAGAACGTCCCATGACCCCAGCGGAACAGAAGCTGAGCCGCTCCAGTCTGGGGGAGCGCTATCGGGTCCTCCTGGACATCAGCCACAACCTGGCCAGGACTCTGGGATCGGAGAATCTCTATCGCTCCATCTACAAGGAGACCACCCGGGTCCTGGAGGCCGCCGGGTTCTACGTGGCCCTCTACGACACCACCCGGGATCTGGCCACGGTGGTGTTTTATGCGGACCGGGGCGAGGAGAAGAGGGTGGAGATCACCTTCCGGGGCTCGGACAGCCAGGTTCTGCGGACGGGAGAAGGCACCATCGTCCGGGACCGGGTGGAGAACCGCTCCCTCATGGTCCTGGGGGACGAGAATTCCGAAATCACCCGTTCGGCCATCTCCGCCCCCCTTCTCTACGAGGGCGAGGTGGTGGGATCCATCAGCACCCAGAGCTACGAGCCGGGCGCCTACGGGGAAGAGGACCTGGAGCTCCTGCAGGGGATCGCCGACCTGGCCGCCGTAGCCATCAACAACACCCGGCACGTGTCGGAGCTGGAAGCCCGACGTCGGGAGGCGGAGCGCATCGAGGAGATCGGTCGGGCCATCTCCAGCTCCCTGGACGTGAAGGAGGTCCTGCGGAAGGTCATCGACGCCGCCCTGGAGCTCCTCCACGCCGACGTCTCCACGGTGTGGCTCCTGGAGGGCGACCGGGCCCGGGTCGGGGCATCGGGAGGGCCCTGTCGTCACCCGGAAGGGGCCTCCTGGGAGATCACCGGTTTCCTCCGGCGAAGGGTGGTGGAGGAGCGTGAGCCCCTCCTGGTGGACGATCTTCCCCGTAGCGGGACCATGCCCCCGGCCCTGCTGAAGAGCCTCCAGGCTCGCTCGGGACTCCTGGTGCCTCTGATCCTGGACGACACGGTGGCCGGCGCCCTGTCGGCGGGCAAACGGGAGATGGGAGCCTTCAGCCGGGAGGACCTGGACCTCCTGGAGCGACTGGCGAACCAGGCCGCCGTGGCCCTGGTCAACGCCCGCCTGCACGAGGGCATCCAGGCCCTCTCGCTCACCGACCCTCTCACGGAGCTTCCGAACCGGCGTCACCTGGACATCCACCTGGAACGGGAGGTGGCGGCGGCCCGCCGGGGTCGTCCGGTGTGTCTGGTGATCTTCGACCTGGACAACTTCAAGCGATTCAACGACGAGCTGGGCCACCTGGTGGGAGACGAGATCCTCCGAGCCTTCGGACGGGTCCTGCAGAGCGAGACCCGGGCCATGAACCTGGCGGCCCGATACGGCGGAGACGAGTTCGTCTCGGTCCTCACCGAGATCGCTCGCAACGAGGCGGAGATCCATGCCCAGCGTGTATTGCGCCGAGTGAGAACCGACCCGAAGCTCTCTCACCACGGAGTCCAGGTGAGCTACGGGATCGGAGAGTTCGACGTCTCCACCATGCGGGAGGTGGTGGATCTCATCCGGGCCGCTGACCAGGACCTCTACCGCTCCAAGGAGAAGCGGAAGGAATAGCTTCTTTCTCCGGAAACCACGGACCTCTCCCCCCTCCTGCATCCCCCTGCAGCCATCCATCCCCTTGAGCCATCCATCCCCCTGGAGCCATCCATGAGTTCAGACAAGCAGGAGCTCGCCCAGCTTCTCCAGACCGCGCGGTCCCTGGCTACCCGGGCCGGAGCCGTCACCCTGGAGCACTTCGGCGGAGTTCTGGCGGCGGAACGCAAGGGGGACGGGACGCCGGTGACCGTGGCGGATCGGGCCGCCGAGTCCCTGATACGGGAGGGCATCCAGGCCCGCTACCCGGATCATGGCATCCTGGGAGAAGAGTTCGGGGAGACCAATCCCGGGGCCCCGGTCCGGTGGATCCTGGATCCCATCGACGGCACCCGTTCCTTCATGCGGGGCGTGCCACTCTACGGGGTCCTCATCGGCGTGGAGGTGGAGGGAGAGCCCACCGTGGGTGTGGCCCACTTCCCGGCCCTGGGGGAGACGGTGTCCGCCGCCACGGGTCTCGGCTGCCAGTGGAACACGGAAGCCACCCGGGTCTCTGACGTCCGGGAGCTGGCGGAGGCCGCCGTCCTGACCACCGAGCCCGCAGACCTCCTGGAGGCCCCCCTGGCCCATGGTTGGGAGCGCCTGGTTCGGGAGACCACTCTGGCTCGGACCTGGGGAGATTGCTATGGCCACATCCTGGTGGCCACCGGGCGAGCGGAGATCATGGTGGACCCCATCCTCTCTCCCTGGGATGCCGCTCCCTTCGTGCCCATCCTGGCCGAGGCCGGGGGCCGCTTCACCGACCTTTCCGGCGAGGCCCGGGTGGACGGGGGGTCGGGCCTCTCCACGAACGGCATCCTCCACGACCGGGTCCTGGCGATTCTCGGGCAGGGGTGAAAGGGCGAGGGTCTGAACGGGTTACTCAGAGACCTCCCATCCTGAGATAGAGAGCTTGCCCGACTGCGAAGCAGACGAGTGCGACCACCAGGATGAATGAGATCGCCACGAACATATCCCGCTTGGGTCTGGGATTGTGGTGGACCACATACGCAGACTCCGCGACTTCCAAGCCGATCTCATTGGTGAAGAACTCCCGCTGACCGGCCCTCAATCCCTCCCACCAGATGTTGCGCAATAGTCCGGTGACCTCCCTGGTTCCGGAAAACGCAGCATAGGCCTCCTCATCGAGTCCATCCACCCTGGCAAACACAGCCACGGGGTCCCGTCGTTGCCAGTCGTCACCCACCATGGGGACAAAGATCTGCCTGATGAGCCCTCCGTGCCGCTCTTGACTGTTGACCATGGCCATCTCCAGGAGCGGCCGCCCGATCACGGTCAGATTCCGAGGGCGCGATTCGAAGTCAGGAGAGGCGAAATCACGGACGTCAACGGTCCGGTGCCCCGAATCGAACCCGTGGACGATCATCGGCATGAACAGAAAGGCGAAGATCGTTGTGACGAGGAGGCCGACCACGTGCGGCAAGAGCGCCTTGATGTTGGGTCCGTAAATCAGGCGCCTGATTTCTTGGGGTGTCTTCCGGGCTATCTCCAGATCAGGGCATCGCTCACCCAACGCCTCCAGCAGCGCCGTTGTGCCCTCGTCATGCCGGCTGACGGAGAAGCTCAAGCCACTCAGGTAACCCTCCTCGGTCTCATAACGGAACCGCACCTCGGTCTCGAGCCCCGGTGCATCGCTCAAGTAGACGTGACGGAGCTCGTCGATTTCGATTTCCCGAGTCATGTTCCGGCGGTCCTCCAAGACGAGCTTCTCCTCCCCCAGGATCGCCTTGAAGATGGGGATTTCGCCTAGCTTGAGCTCGTATTCTCGGGCTTGCATCGTACCCTCCGACTCCGACGACTCCTGGGCGCTGGCCGGTAGCTCCATGAACCCGGAGGCCGAAACTGCGAGGAGGACTGAGAGCAGGGATTTCCTCACTTCCATCACCGTAGAAGTGCCTCGAAGTGCTCTTCGGGGGTGGACTTCCCCAGAGGAAGTACAGACTGCTGCCCGGCTACCTTCCCGCCGCACCGGGAGCCGCTTCCTCCGCCGTCTGCCCCACGCCCTCCGGCACCTCCGCCTCCAGGGACTCGGGCTCGCTCATGGGCTGCCAGACCTGCACCGCCGGGAAGATGCTCAGAAACCACCGGACGCTGAAGAGGAAGAGGCCCAGGAAGAAGAGGCCGATGGCGGGCTCCAGGAAGGTGATGGTGGGCCCTCCGGCGTGAAGGGACGGAACCACCATGAGGTAGCGCTCCAGCCACAGGCCCACCAGAACCACGGTGGCGAACAGACGAAGGATCCAGGGGGTCATCTTGGGCTTTCGTCCCAGGAGACCGGCGAAGGGGATCACGAAGCAGAGGACCAGGGTCAGGACCGTGAGTCCGCTCCAGGGATCCTCGGCACGGTGGATGAGCCAGGCCTGCTCCCAGGGGAGCTTCCCGTACCAGATCACCAGGTACTGGGACCAGAAGAGGTAGGCCCAGAACACGGTGAAGGCGAAGGTGAGCTTGCCCAGGTCGTGGAGCTGCTGGACCCCCATGAGCTTGTTCAGGTCCGGGTCCTTCTTCTTCGAGTAGACCGTGGCCCAGGCCGTGGCCGCCACCCCACCCCAGAACGCTCCCATGAAGAACCAGGCCCCGAAGATGGTGGAGAACCAGTGGGGCTCCAGGGACATGATCCAGTCGAAGGAGACCATGCTCAGTACGGCGGCGTAGAGGAGGACAGCGGCGGGAGCCAGACGGGTGAGCTTCTTGTGGCTCCGGATCTCCTCCTGCTCCTGTCCCCTCCAGCCGCCCGTCAGCCGCTCCACCCACCGGCTCCGGCCTGAATCCCCCGAGGCCTTCCCGCCGTCTTTCACCAGCCCCATGTCGGGGCGAAGGTGCAGGTACGTCATGTAGAGGAAGACGCCGAAGAGGAGGGCGAGCCCCACCAGGTTCCTCACGATGAGGAAGGGGATGTTCAGGTACGCCGCCTTGTTCTGGACGATGGGATCGTAGGCCATGGCCTCGATCCAGGGGAAGTACCCTTCCCGGAGGCCCAGCATGGGCAGAAGAAGAAGGAAGGAGAAGGGCAGGAAGGCGGCGAATGCGAAGGTGACCCGCCGGACCGACCAGTTCCACCGGGCCTTCGTGATGGTGGTGGCCGCCGCCAGGGCCATGGCCCCGGCGGCGATGCTGGTGAAGAAGAGCCAGTTCACCACGTAGGCCCGCCAGGCCCGGGCCGGATCATCCAGGAGGGCCACCACGAAGGCCACGGCCCCCACCGCGACCAGGATCCCGAAAAAGGCGCTGGCCCCTCTGGATCGGGTCAGGAATCGAACCGGAATCTCGCTGGGAATATGGATCTGAGCCATGCTCTGGACCTTATCTGGAAGACTCCGGCTGGGGAACCACGCCCTGCAACACCCGGAGGTAGTTCACCACGTGCCAACGGTCGAAGTGGTCCATGCGGGCGCCGTAGGCGGGCATGAGACCCCGCCCCACACGGATCATCCCGTACACGTATCCATCGGTGAAGCCCTTGACCCGGTCCGTGAGGAGGGGATAGGGGGGATAGCCTGCCTCGATGATGTAGCCCGTCACCCCGGCCCCGTCGGGGCCGTGACACGCCGCGCAGAAGCGGAGGTAGAGCTCCTCCCCCCGGCCGATGGAGGCCTCGGTGGCCGGCACGGGGTTGGCCAGGTTCACCACCACCTCCGCCTCGTTCAACACATCCAGCTGCGTGAAGGGGGGCGGCACCTCCTCCAGCCCCTCGGGCTGACCCAGGTTCACCTCCCCCGGGGCCGCCGGCAGGTTCCCGGCGGAGAAGGGAACGGCACCTTCCGGAGCCGGGAGGGGATCTTCGTAGGGGTCGAAGGTGGACTGGTCCCGCATGCTCCGGCCGAAGATGGCCACCATGGCATCGTCCAGGGGCGTGCAGCCGGCTCCGGCCAGAAGGAGGAGCAGGAGGCCCGACACCCCTGCACGAGTCATCCTACCGGAGAGGAGTCGGGTCTCAGGCATGGGCCACCTCCCCGGCGTCTTCCAGCAGCTCGGCGGGCTCCTGGGCCGAGAGAATGGCCCGGGCCTCCTCCATCCGCTCCGGGGGCGGCGCCACGTGCACCCCGAAGCGGCCGGCGCTGAATTCCGGATCGTACACCACCAGGGGCTTGAAGCGGGGCAGACGCATGTTGATGAAGAGGCCGATGACCGTGGCCAGGGCTCCGAAGAGGATGGTCAGCTCGAAGGCGATGACCACGAAGGCCGGAATGGAGACGATGGGCTTGCCTCCCGTCACCAGGGGCCAGTCCATGGAGGTGAAGATCCCCAGGGCGAAGCCCGCGGCCGTCCCCGTCAACGCTCCCACCAGGGCGAAGACCCGCACAGGACTCTGCCCGTACCCCATGGCGTGCTCCAGGTTGTGCTCCGGCACCGGGGCGTAGGCCGTGAGGGTCTTCCTCTTGAATCCCGCCTTGCGGAGGGCCTCCACGGCTTGCACCGCCGAGTCCAGGTAGTCGTAGGATGCCAGAATGCCCGGCCGAGATCCGCTCATGGAGCCACCTCCTTCTTCCCGGCGCCCCGGAAGGGGGGCGGCAGCACCTCCTTCAGCTCCGCGATGGCCACCGGGGGCAGCAGCCGGGTGAAGATGAGGAACCAGAAGAAGAACAACCCGAAGCTCCCCACCATGATCCCCATCTCCACCAGGGAGGGCCGGTACACACCCCACGCGAAGGGCTCGTACTCGTGGGAGAGGGACGTCACGATGATGACGTAGCGCTCGAACCACATCCCGATGTTGATGAAGAGGGAGATGACGAAGAGGGCGGGAATGGAGTGTCGGACCCGTTTGAACCAGAGGAGAACGGGGACGAGTCCGTTACAGATCAGCATGATCCACGACGCCCACCAGTAGTGTCCGAAGAGCCGGTTCCAGAAGAGGGTCCGCTCCACCTCCTCCCCGCTGTACCAGGCCATGAAGAACTCGGTGAGGTAGGCGTAGAGGACGATGAGGGAGGTGAGGAGGATCAGCTTCGCCATGGCATCGAAGTGCTTCACCGTCAGGTACGCCTCCAGCTTGAAGATCTTCCGGAGGGGAACGGTGAGGGTGATGACCATGGCCACGCCGGAGAAGATGGCACCGGCCACGAAGTAGGGGGCGAAGATGGTGGCGTGCCATCCCGGGACGATGGACATGGCGAAGTCCCAGGACACCACCGAGTGCACGGAGAGAACCAGGGGCGTGGCGAAAGCCGCCAGAAAGACGTAGGCCTTCCCGAAGTGGTGCCACTCCCGGTCCGTCCCCCTCCACCCCAGGCTGATGAGCTGATAGAGCTTCTTCCGCAGGCCCTTCGCCTGATCCCGGGCAGCCGCCACGTCCGGGATGGTCCCCAGGTAGAAGAACACCGCGGAGACGGTGAAGTACGTGGTGACGGCGAAGACGTCCCACAGAAGAGGGGAGCGGAAGTTCGGCCAGAGGAAACGGGCGTTGGGGTAGGGGATGAGCCAGTAGCCGTGCCACACCCGCCCCAGGTGGATGAGGGGAAAGAGACCCGCCGTCATGACGGCGAAGACGGTCATGGCCTCGGCGGCCCGGTAGATGGACTGCCGCCAGGGGGCCCGGAAGAGGAAGAGGATGGCCGAAATGAGGGTCCCGGAGTGGGCGATTCCCACCCAGAAGACGAAGGTGGTGATGTAGACGCCCCAGCCCACCGGGCTCATGAGGCCGCTCACCCCGATCCCGGTGATGATCTGATAGATCCAGCTGACGAGGAACAGGCCCACCCCGAGCACGGACAGGATGAACAGTCCCCACCACCCCTTCCCGGGGCGGGAGAGGATCTTCAGGATGTCCCGATTCACCTGCCCGAAGGACGAGACGTCCGGGTGGGTCTGGGCTCCTCGTTCCGACTTGTCTGTCGCCGTCGCCATTCGCTGCCTCTCGGCTCCCTTGAAGGCGGCGTCTCCCGGATTCAGTGCTCCCCGGAGTCCACCTCGTGGAACGTGACCTTCTTCAGGTAGGTCACCGCCGGCTGCGTGTTGATGAGCTTGTCCAGAACCCGGTAGTTGCGCTGGTTCTGGCTGATCTGGGCTACCCGGGAGTGGGGATCCCGGATGTTCCCGAATACGATGGCCTCCGCCGGACAGCTCTGCTGGCAGGCGGGCACCACTTCCCCGTCCCGCACGGGACGCTGCCCCTCCACCCGGGCCCGGTTCTCCGCATCACGGATCCGCTGCACGCAGAAGGAGCACTTCTCCATGACCCCGTTGCTCCGGACCGTGACGTCCGGGTTGAAGGCCCACTGGAGGGGCTCCGGGACGTCACTGAACCCGTACCAGTTGAACACCCGCACCTTGTAGGGGCAGTTGTTCGCACAGTACCGGGTGCCCACGCACCGGTTGTAGACCTGGGCGTTGAGCCCTCCGGGGGTGTGGTATGCGGCGTAGACCGGACAGACGGGCTCGCAGGGGGCGTTTCCGCAGTGCTGGCAGAGCATGGGGAGGAAGCGGACGTCCACGGGCCCGGGGCCGGAGGCGTCCACGGTCTCGTAGTAGCGCTCCAGGCGGATCCAGTGCATGTCCCGCCCCATGGCCACCTGCTCCTCCCCCACCCATGGGACGTTGTTCTCCGACTGACACGCCGTCACGCAGGCGCTGCACCCCGTGCACTTGTCCAGGTCGATGGCCATGGCCCAGCGGGGGTAGGCCTCCGGGTCGTACTGGCCGTACTGGCTTCCCTCCAGGGGGAAGTCCTCCGGCCGCCCCTCCGTGGGCACCGGAGCGAATCCGCCCATGGCCTGGAGCTCCTTCAGCTCGCCGTGGCCATGGCCCGCCTCTCCGTGGGTCTCCTCTTCCTGCCCAACCTCCTGGTGCCCGGACCCTCCCTGTCCCTGGCCCGTCGCCAGCTCGTGGACCCCTTCCTGGCCTCCACCCGCCTGCTGGGTCCCCTCGTCCTGCGTCCCCCCTTCCGAGGCCGCTTCTCCCCCGTGACCCAGGGCCGCGAGGGTCACCGCCGGGGCTATGGGTCGATCGTACTGGTCGGCCGAGCCCTCGATGGTGGCCAGGGGCCGTCGAGACCCGGTGGCCTCCAGGCTCACCCGGGTGGCCAGGGTCAGGAGGGCTCCGGAGGGTTGCTCCACCTCTCCCGGGAGGAGGTCCATGGGGTTGACCCCCTTCCCGCTGGCAAAACGCCCGTACTCCCCGTGCCCACCGCCCATGGCCAGGGCCACGGTGTCCTCCCGGATCCCGGGGTAGCGCCAGACCGGGACCTCCACCTCACCGTGGGGAGAGCGGACCCGGACCACGTCCCCGTCCTCCAGGCCCAACTCGTCGGCCGTCCCGGGATTCACCTCCAGCCAGGAGTGCCAGGCCATCTTGCTCACCGGGTCCGGAAGCTCCTGGAGCCAGGGGCGGTCGGCGTGCTTGCCGTCGCCGAAGCGGGGGGACGGATGCACGGTCAGGGTCAGATCCCCGTCCCCGTCCAGGGCCGGTATGTCGAAGCTCAGAGCCGTGTCCGGGGAGCGGAGGGGCACCAGGCCTTCCGTCGTCCCGGGCAGCTCCACCACTCCCTTCCGCAGGCTCTCCCTCCAGAAGGTCCCGAAGTCCGCCCTGGGAGCCGCCAGCCCCCGGATCTGGTCCCAACGGCCCTGGAGGTAGTCGAAGAAGCTGGCCGCCCCCAGGTCCTCCTCCATGCGGGTGGCCACGCTCAACAGCACGTCCCCGGCCTGCTTCGAGTCGAAGTGGGGAACGGGCTGCATGGCCGGCTGCTGGAGGGCGTACAGGCCGGGCCGGGGACTGGAATCCCCCCAGGCCTCCAGGAAGTGCCGGTCCGGGAGAACCAGGTCGCAGAGGGCCGCTGTCTCGTCCATGCCGGAGGCGAAGGAGACCCGGAAGCCGGCGGATGCGAAGGCCTCCCGGAAGCCCGCTGAGGCGGGCACGGAATAGGCCGGATTCGTTCCGTGGACCATGATGACCCCGGCCCGCTCCATGGCCCGCATGGCGGAGCGGAGCTCGGCGAAGGGTCGGGCCGGAGCGGCCTGGTCCACACTCTGGAGCCGGAGGGTCCGGCCCACGTTGCCCGCCACGGAGTTCAGGATCATGACGGCCAGGTTGGCCGCCGTGGCGTTCCGGTGGTGCCCGGCCACGCCCGGCCCCACCGCCAGGCTTGGAACCTGGGAGGCGAAGTCCCGGGCCAGGGTCTCGATCTCCTCGGCGGGAACTCCGGACGCCTCCTGGGCGCTCCGTGGGTCGTAGGCGTCCAGGACGGCCTGGAAGGGGCCCGGGTCACCACCCTCGGCGGCGATGACGTGGGCCATGGCCAGGGCCACCACCGCCTCGGAGCCGGGCCGGAGGGGGATCCACTCGTCGGCGTTCTGTCCCGTGAGGGAGAGCCGGGGGGCCAGGAAGACCATTCGCCCCTTGGATCCGTGTTCGTCCACCCCGGCCATCCTGGCGAACTCCCGCTGGTACTGGACCGGGGAGAGCCAGGTCTCCAGGAAATCGGCCCCGAAGGAGAAGACGAGGCGGGCGTGGGCAAAGTCGAAGCTGGGCACCACGTTCCTGCCGAAGGCGATGCGGGTGGCTTCCCGCAGGGGAGCCTCGGAGAGTCCCTCGTACTCCACCCGGGTGCCCCCCACGGCGGACACGAAATTGTCCATCAGGTCCCTGAGGGAGGGGCCCGTCCGGCCGGTGAGGAACAGATGGTTGTCTCCCTCCTGGAGCTTCTGCGCCAGAAGAGCCTCGGCCTCCTCCCAGGTGGCGGGGCGGAGCTCGCCGTTCTCCCGGACCATGGGTGAGGAAAACCGATCCGGATTGTAGAGGCCCTGGGGCGAGGAGTAGCCCCGAGAGCAGAGGGCCCCTCCGGAGACGGGATGGTCCGGGTTGCCCTCCACCTTCACCACACGCCCCTCCCGGGTCCGAACCCAGATCCCGCAACCACTGGGACATTCCCTGCACACCGAGGTGTACCAGGTCGCAACGCCGGGGGTGATCTCCTCCTCGGGCACGACGTAGGGAAGGAGCTTCTCCACCCTCTCGGTGGAGCATCCCACCACCGAGGCGGCGGCGCCTCCGGTGCCCACAACTCTGAGGAAATCCCTCCGTTTCATTCCATCGGTCATGAACTCAGCTCTCTCATGGGCAGGGCCCGAAAGCCATCACGGCGTCCGGCGGCCCGGCCAGCCGCCGGGGGGCCGGGGTCAGTAGTGACACACGGTGCAGTCGATGGAGGCATCGTTCTCCCGGTGACAGTCGATGCACCAGCCCATCTTCAGGGGCTCCTCCACCTCCTGGATCACCTCCATCTCCTCCACGGTGCCGTGACACTCCTGGCACTCCAGGTTTCCCGCATCCGCGGCCACATGACGCATGTGAGGGAACTTCACGTGGTCCGCCACCTTGTAGATCCGGACCCAGGGAATGGTCTCACCCCGCTCCCAGTAGTCCCGGAGCTTCTGGACCTCCTCGGGCTGGTTCCGGCCCTGGATGACCGTGTGACAGCCCATGCAGGACGCCACCGAGGGAATCCCGGCATCCACGGACCGCTCCGCCGAGTAATGGCAGTATTCGCAGTCGATCTGGAACTGGCCCGCGTGGGTGTCGTGGGGGAAGGCGATGGGCTGGACAGACGGGGCAGACTCGGGGGGAGGAGTGGACTCCTCCTCACGGGTCTGAACGAAGGCTAGCGTGCTCAGGGCCGCAATGCCTGTTACGGCCGCGACGATCCACGGCTTTCTCATAGGCTCTGACCGCCCGAAGATGCCGGATTTGGCCCGGCTCGATTTCACGTAGTGTGGCCGCAGGGAAACGGTGAGGCAAGCTAGAGAAGCCATTCAGAGGTGTCAACGCTGGACAAACCCCTCCCGAAACCTTTGAGCCTCGACCGGGGTTAAACACGCCCGAGCCAGGCCCACGGGCCTTCCTCCCCCCTTCTCCCGTCGTCCACGGTACGAGCTCCATGCCTGAGATCGCAGCCTCCACATCCTCGCCTCCTCGGCTCGCTCTCCTGGAGGACCTGGTGGACGAGGTCGAGGGGGTGTTCCACGGGAAGCGAGACGTGGTACGTCTGGCCCTGGCCGCTCTCCTGGCCCGGGGTCACATCCTCTTCGAGGACGTTCCGGGGGTGGGAAAGACCACCCTGGCACACGCCCTGGCCCGGAGCCTGGGCCTCACCTTCCGGCGCATCCAGTTCACCAGCGACCTTCTTCCCTCCGACGTCCTGGGCGTGTCCCTTTTCAACCCCCGAACCACCGAGTTCGAGACCCGGCCCGGCCCCATCTTCACGAACATCCTCCTGGCGGACGAGATCAACCGGGCCCCTCCACGGACCCAGAGCGGACTGCTGCAGGCCATGCAGGAGGGGAAGGTCACCATCGACGACGAGACCTTCCGCCTCCCGGCTCCCTTCCTGGTCCTGGCCACCCAGAACCCCCTGGAGCACCATGGGACCTATCCCCTCCCGGAGAGCCAGCTTGACCGCTTCCTCCTCCGCCTCACCATCGGCTACCCGGACCAGGAGGCGGAGCGCCGGATCCTCATGCAGTCTTCCCGCCTGGAGGAGATGCTGGAGGGAGTGAGGGCCGTTCTCCTGCCCAGCCAGGTGCTGGAGCTCCAGGCCCGGGTGGACGAGGTTCGGGCCGAGACGTCCCTGGTGGACTTCCTCATGGAGATCGTCCGCCGGACCCGGGTGGAGCCCAGGCTCACCATCGGGGTGAGCCCCCGAGGGGCGGTCTCCCTCTTTCGGGCCGCCCGGGCCTTCGCCCTGGTCCAGGGGCGTACCTTCCTGGTCCCGGATGACATCCTGAGCCTGGCCGTCCCCTGTCTGGCCCATCGTCTCCTCCCCGCCGGCACCGCCGCCTCCACCGCCGAGGCCCACCAGGAGGCGGCCGTGATCGTGGAGGAGATCCTGCAGGACATTCCCGTCCCGGTCTGATGGGAGAGGTGGCGGCCACCGTCTCCCGGGTCTTCCGGAGAAGGGACCCCTCCCGCCTCTCTCCCCGGGAGGTGTGGCGCCGCCTCCGTGCCTGGAGGCGGATCCGGTTCACCGGGGGAGGCGGGGTGTTCACCGCCGGGGCCTTCGCCGTGGGGTTCGCCGCCATCAACACGGGGAACAACCTCCTCTACCTGCTCCTGGGAGCCATGCTGGGCTTCATCGTTGTCAGCGGTTGGCTCTCGGAACAGGTCCTCCGGAAACTGGCGGTGCACCGCGTGGTTCCCCGGGGAGTCACGGTGGGTCATCCCGTGCGCATCGACTACCAGGTGACGAACGGGAAGACCCGCCTCCCCTCCGTGGCGCTGGAGCTCACCGAACAGGGCCTGCCCGGCCGGGCGTTCCTCCCCATGGTCCTTCCGGGAGCCACGGCTCGGGGGCGGGCGGAGAACCGCTTCGTGGGACGGGGGGTCTACCCTCTCCGGGCGGTGACCGTCTCCACAGCCTTTCCCTTCGGCCTCTTCATGAAGTCCCGGGACCTTCCCCTGGGAGGTGAGCTGGTGATCTGGCCCCGGGCGGACCGGAACGCAGAAGACTTGCCCCGGACCGGTGCGGAGACCGGAGGGACCCGCCTGGACGTGGGCCCCCCGGGGCCCGCGGGCCACCGGGGGGAGTACCGGGGCCTCCGGGGATACCGGCCCGGGGACGATCCCCGGGACATCCACTGGCGGAGCACGGCCCGGTTGGGGGACCCGGTGGTCCGGGAGTACGAGCGGAGCGAGGGGGAGACGGTCTGGGTGGTCCTGGACACCCGTGGGACTCCGGGGGAGAGGGCCGAGATCGCGGTGGAACGGGCCGCCTCCCTGGCCGCCCGGGCCTACCGGCAGGGGCGCCCCTTCGGGTTCGCGGCTCCGGGCTTCCTCGTGGAGCCGGGGCAGGGCACAGGGCAACTGGAGGGGGTACTGGATGCCCTGGCCCGGGTGGACTTCCGCCCCCATGCCCCGGCCCCCACCTCCCCGGCCCCTCCGGAACGGTGTGTCCTGGTGTCCCCTGCCCAAGGGAAAGACCGGGCTGAAGCCCCGTGAGGACTCGAGGACATGAAGAGGGGACGCCCATGAAGCTGGACCGGCTCCACCGGCGCCTGGCCGTCCTCATGGGACTGGCCAGCCTCCTGGCTTTCGCAGGAGGTAGCGGCTTTCAGGCGCCCACGGCGCTCCTGGCCGGAGCCGGACTCCTGCTGGCCCTCCTCTGGCAACCGTCGCCCTCCCTCTCCTCCCACCTGGAGAGGATCGCCCTGCCCCTCACCTTCCTCCTGGTCTTCCGGGCCCTGGCCCATGTGTTCGTGGTCCGGGGCGACGTGGTCATGCCGGTGGTGGACCTCATCTTCCTCCTCCTGGTCACCGAGGCCCTCCGCTCCCTGGACCGGCAGAACGATGCGCGCCTCTACGCCCTGTCCTTCGCCCTCCTCCTGGCGGCTTCGGCCTACCGCCCGGGCCTCTTGTTCGGCCTGGCCTTCGTGGCCTACGTGGTCCTCGCTACCCTGGCTCTCATGGTGGGGCATCTCCGGCGGAGGAGTCGAAGCCAGGGGGTGGAGGAGAGGGCCCTTCCACCCCGCCTGTTGGCCACCACGGTGGGCCTGTCCGGGGTGATCCTGCTCATCAGCGGCGTGGTCTTCCTGAGCTTCCCCCGGGTCTCCCGGGGATGGGCCGGCCGGGGGAACCCACCGGCGGCGGTCCTGGCCGGCTTCTCTGACCAGGTGGCCCTGGGGAGTCACGGTTCCGAGATCACGGGAGATCCCCGGATCTACTTGAGAGTGGAGTTCCCCGACGGGCCGCCACCGAACCTGGACGCCCTGTACTGGCGGGGACGCTCCTACGATCACTTCGACGGCGTTCGCTGGTCCCGGTCTCCCCGGCTCCCCCCCTCTCTGGCCCCCACCGGATGGTACGCGGGCTGGGGCGGCCGGACCCTATCCCAGACCATCTACGCCACCCCCCTGGAGGAGCGGGTCCTCTTCGCCCTGCACCCGGTGGTGGACGTGGAGCCGGAGAGCCGCATCCAGCCCGTCTTCGACAACGCCGGGGACTACCTCTACTGGGGCTCCGCCGCCCCGGCCTACACCGCCCGTTCCGTCCTGGGGCGTCCCTCTCCGGAGGAGCTCCGAGGGGCGGAGGGTCGTTTTTCTCCGGCCAGGTCCTTCTACCTGCAGCTTCCCCCCCTCTCCCCGGAGGTGCGCCGCCTGGCCGACTCCCTCCTGGCCCACGGGCCCACCCGCTACGATCAGGCGACCGTCCTGGTGAGATGGTTCCGGGAGAACTTCACCTACACCCTCCAGCTCCCTCCCACTCCCGCTGAAGCCACCCTGGGGAGCTTCCTCCTGGAGCGACGCACGGGTCACTGCGAGTACTTCTCCACGGCCATGGCCGTCCTCCTCCGAACCCAGGGGGTCCCGACCCGGGAGGTCAACGGGTTCCTGGGCGGGGAGTGGAGCGAGTTCGGCGACTACCTGGCCGTCACCGGAAACCAGGCCCACTCCTGGGTGGAAGTGTGGTTCCCGGGCTACGGATGGGTTCCCTTCGACCCCACGCCCCCCGCCGGGGGGGCGGGCCTTTCCGCCGGCGCCTGGTCCTGGCCGGGCCGATACCTCCTGGACGGCCTCCAGCATCGCTGGAACAAGTGGGTCCTGGACTACTCGGCACAGACCCAGTGGCGTCTCCTGGAACAGGGCCGGCAGCTGCTCAGGGGTTCCAGGGCTACGGGGGAGGGGCCGTCCCGGGGTGACTGGGAGGGGATTCCCGGATGGCTGCTGGCCTCGGTGCTCCTGGTGGCCGCTGCAGGGGGAGGGCTCCTTCTCTCCCGGAGGAGGGGCCCACCCCCGGAGACCCGGGTGTATCTCCGCCTCCGGAGAGTCGCCAGACGGGGAGGAGCCCCATCCCACGCCCTCCGCTCCCCCCTGGCCCTCCCCCGGTACCTCGCCTCCGTGGGTCATCCCGCCGCGCCCCTGGCCCGGGCCGTAGTGGACCGGTACCTCCGGGCCCGCTTCGCCGGGGTCACCCTGGAGCCCCGGGAGACGAAAGAGCTGAGACAGGCCGTATCCACGGTCCGGAGGGAGATCCGAACCCATCCCCTTCGGCCTCGGCCGGGATGAGGCGTCCGGGAAAGCGGCCGAGGGTCCTCTTCGTCTCTGGCCCTCTGAGACGCCGCGAGGCACCGGGGCACGAAGAGCGAGGGGCCTGCGTTGCTCCACAACCGAGGACTCGCCGGCACCCGGGGGTTCTACCGGCGGCGCAGCCCCCCCGGGAGGCACGGTTGCCCCCGACAGGCGCCTCTCAGCGATGCGCCCTTCCCGACGGCTCCCGGGTCACCGTATCTTGCACTGTCTCCCTTTCCGCGCCGACATGCTGTTGAGCGGCCCATCTCCATGGCCGGCCTCCCTCAACAACCCTGGAACCATGGCTCTCAACCACCAGGCACACCCGAGCCCTTTTTCCTGGGGCCGCTACCGGATCCCCACCGAGGACCCCCTGGTTCTGAGGATCGGGGAGGTGGCGGTTTTCGTCCGGACGAAACAGGACGAGATCTGGATCTCCCATCTTCCGGCACCCGGGGATGGCCCGTCGCCTCCGCCACCCCCGGACTCCCATGAGCACTGGGAGCGTTGGGGAGCGTCCCAAAGCCCCGACGAAGTGGAAGTCCTTCCCCTCTTTCCCGATCGGGCCCTGGTCTTGCGACCGGAGAACCCTTTCCACCTCCTTCCCGGGGCACGGGCCCGGATCTACGTCCGGGTCCCTCTCTGGATCCGGCTGTCCGTTCCCGGGACTTCCGGAGGAACGATCCTGGAGCTTCCCACCATCCCCCTCTCCGAGACGTGGTGGGGAGACTACCTGGAGGGGGAGACCTCCTACTGGCTCCCCATTCGGGCCCGAAGGAGCGCCCCCCGGGAGCTCATGACCGGCGACCGGATCTTCTGCCCCCTGGCCCTGGCGAACGAGGCGGAGGAAGAACTCCCCGTGGAGCAGATCCTCCTTCGCTGCCGGCACCTGGCCGTATTCCGGGGGCAGGAAAGCCTCTGGTCCGACGAGGTCCGGGTCCGTTACCGGGGGGAAGACGTGGGGAGCGAGCTGGAGATGACCGGTCGCACGCCCCGGGAGGCCCCCGGGGCGCCCCAATTGACCCCACCCCGATCGCCCCTGACTCGGGGCTTCACGGCCCGGACCTTCGCCCGTCTCCGGCGTCTCCCGGGCCTGGGTCTGGGCTTCTGAAGGAGGCTCCATGATTGCGGTTCCCGAACAGGCTCTGACGACCCTCTTCGCACTCCTGGCCCAGGAGCCGCCCCCGGAAGAGGCCACGGGCATGCTGAAGGCCGTGGAGAGGCTCCTGACCCCCGAGGGCCTTTCGAACCTCTTCCGGGCCGGGTTGGTGGTGCTCCTGGGGCTACCCCTGATTCTCCTCCTCTCCCGCTGGACGCGCCGCTGGGTCACCCACCGCTACTCGCCCCAGCAGGGGATGGTGGTGGGGAAAGTCGTCTTCTACGCCGGGATGCTCATCATCCTGGTGACCTTACTCATGGAGATGGGGTTCAGTCTGGCCCCTCTCCTGGGGGCCGCCGGAATCGTTGGGATCGCCCTGGGCTTCGCAGCCCAGACCTCCGTCTCCAACGTCATCAGCGGCTTCTTCCTCATGGCGGAACAGCCCTTCGTGGTGAATGACATCGTCGAGGTGGGCACCCTCAAGGGACGGGTCCTCTCCATCGACATGCTGTCGGTCAAGCTCCGGACCTTCGACAACCGGATGGTTCGCATCCCCAACGAGAACCTCATCAAGACGGAGTTCGTGAACCTCACCCGGTTCCCCATCCGCCGGGTGAACATCCCGGTGGGCGTGGCCTACAAGGAAGACGTGGGAAGGGTGAAGGAGATCCTCTTCCGGATCGCGGAGGAGAGCCCCCGGGTGCTGGTGGAGCCCGAGCCCCAGTTCTTTTTCGAGGGATACGGAGCCTCCTCCCTGGACTTCCGCCTCGGAGTCTGGACCCGCACGGAGCTCTTCTTCGAGGTGAGAAACGAGATCCGGGAGAGCATCAAGGAACGATTCGACGAAGCCGGCATCGAGATCCCCTTCCCCCACCGGACCCTCTACACCGGGGCCGTGACGGAACCCTTCCCGGTCCGCCTCGTCTCCCCGGAGCCCGGAACGCAAGACGATTGAGATGCTGACCCACCCGTTGTAGTGTTACGGAAATGGACTTTACCGCCCAGTCTCCCTCCTCTTCGCCGCCCCCCTCGTCGGGGCATCACCTGGCCACCATCAGTCATGAGGGCCGGTTCTGGGACGTGTACCTGGAGTTCGACGACGATCCCGCCGACCCCCGGACCTGCCGGGCCGGACTGGCTTTCTTCCCTGGGGATCCCGGAGACGAAGAGGAGCCTGCCCGCACCGCCACCATCATCATCGAGGCCTCCTTCGAGGAGGCCGTGCAGAAGGCCCGGGAGTTGGAGGACCACCAGCTCCAGGGCCTCCTTCGCTCCGCCCTCCCCTGAGGCGGTCCTCACTCCCCTGATACGGTCCTCCCTGCCTTCTCGAGGCCCTCGCTCCGGGAGTTCGATGACGTGACGCCGTCCCTTCGGCGGGGGGGCCCGGCCCAGGCCTGGAGACCACGGAGCTCACACCGTCTTCGCAGCAACGAATGCCCTCGGCCCCG
>CAZZEL010000033.1:0-36102 GCA_964652625.1 uncultured Gemmatimonadaceae bacterium | reverse complement strand
CCATGGACCGTCTGACGAAGACCTTGAGGGACCGTGTGGGGGAAGCCCGTATCGAAGATGCCCTCCTCCCCCTGGCTCTGGTAGCCACCGACATCTCCACGGGAGAAAAGGTGGTGCTGCGGGAAGGACCGGTGGCGGAGTCCGCCACGGCCAGCGCCTGTGTGCCCGGCGTCTTCATCCCCATGGAGCTGGACGGGCGCCTCCTGGTGGACGGAGGCCTGGTGGAAAACCTCCCAATCTCGCCCCTGCAGGAGTGGAGGTTGGAGACCATCGTGGTGGTGGACGTCCACATGGGCCGGACCTACCATCGGCCCCGGAATTTCATCGAGGTCCTCTCCAACGCCCTGGACATCGCCCTGGCCAACGCCGCTCGGCCGAAGGTGACGGGAGCGGACGTGGTGATCACCCCGGATCTGGAGGGGTTCAGTCGATCGGAGATGCAGGACATCCCCTCCCTGGTGGAGGAAGGGTACCGGGCGATGATGGAGAGGATGGGCGACCTCAGGGGAGAGACGGCTGGCTCTCCTGGAATGGAAGGATGAGAGGGCCCCGGGGGGAGGCCTCAGGAGATCCGTCGAAGATGGAGGATGGCCGGACACCCCGGGGGGATCCCCGGGGGCCGGCGGAAGCGGCTCAGCTTCCCAGGATGAAGGTGACCTTCATGTCCACCCGGTAGCCGGTGATCTTCCCGTTCTCAACCTTGGCCTGCATCTCCTTGACCCAGGCACCCTGGATGTTGTCCACGGTCTGGGAGGCCCGGTCGATGCCCTGGTGCACGGCATCCTCGAAGGATTTGTCGGATTCGGCCGAGATCTCGATGACTTTGGCGACTGACATGGTGTGTCCTTTCGTGAAGTTCTGAAGTTCTGCGATTCTGAAGAAAGAGGATTTCGTGACGATGGTCGTGTCACGGATCATCCCGTCCGGAAGCGAGAGTCACGTTCCAATGCTCCTCGGAGGGATTCTCACCAGCTCCCCATGGCGATGGCCACCACCAGGACCAGGATTAGGATCCAGAAGAAGACCCCCAGGGCCACCTCCTCTGGAGGCTCGGCTTCGGCGGGTGCGGGGCGGGGCCGGGGCTCAGCCACGGCTGCCAGGAGAAGGGCGATGGCCAGGGCGCCGAAGAGGAAAGGAAGCCAGGCCACGCCCCAGAGAATCGGTCCCGCCGGCGTGGCCCAGGTGCCGATGGCCCAGGCTCCCAGGAACACGATGAGAAAGAACCAGAAGAACCCTCCCCAGGGTCCGGGGCGGTTGAAGATGAGGGCGAAGATCACGGCCAGGATGAGGCCCATGACCAGGGCGGTGATGAACTCCGGAAAAAACATGGCTCCACCTTCCGTCTCGAGGTGCGTCCGTTCCGTCTCGAAGGGACCCTTCCGATTCAGGACGGGCTTTCCCTTTTCGGCTAGCGGACCTCCAGCTCGTTGTCCACCCGCACGGCCCCCCCCTCGTAAGCGTTTTCTGTGGCGTCCCTCCGCTCGGCCAGGCTGTCCACGGTGCCTGTAAGGGTGGCCACACCGTCCTCCACGCTCACGTCCACATCGTCCCCGTCCACGAAGGGGCTCCAGAAGAACTCGTTCTCGATGGAGGTCTCCAGGGCAGCGTCGGAGAGCTCGGTATAGGGAGGATCGAAGTCCGACCACGCGAAGGCGTCCGGGTCGAAGTTGTCCACGTAGGGCTCGTCCATGAGGGGGTCGGTGTCGTCCACCACCTGGAGGAGGTTCCTGACTTGCAGGACTCCTTCCATCCGGGATGCCACCCGGTCAGCCCGGGCCTTGAGGAAGGTGGACGCCACGGTCCCGGAGAGAGTCACCACCCCTCCGGCCACCGTGGTCATGACCTCTCCGGTATCCACGTAGGGGTCTCGTGCGAGGGCCTCGTCCACGCGATCGGCGACGACGGCATCGGAGGGGGGACGGCTGGGTCGGACCTTCACCCGGTTCACCACGGAGTGGACGCCCAGGGTGTTCCGGGACACGCTCCCGGCGGCCCGGCGGGCACCGAGATGATCCACCCGGCCCCGGAGGGTCACCGCGTGCCCGTCCACTTCCACCGAAACCCGGGTTCTCCGGACCCGGGGATCGTAGAGGAGGGCCAGCTCCACCGCGTCCTGGATCTCGGCGTCCGTGACGGGATCGTACTTGCCCCTGCGCAGATCCGGATCACGGGCCCACCGGGCCACGGTGAGATCCGAGGCGTCCACGGAGTCAACCCCAGCCACCCAGGCGTCGTACCGTGCCTGGCGCTTTTCAGCCGCACTTCCCACCACGCCACCCAGGTGGACGGTGGCGTCCTCCACCGCCACCTCCATCAGACCGTGGTCCACCAGGACGTCCCAGCGGAGGGCCTGCTCCACTTCGGCCCGAATGTCGTTCCGGTCCCGATCCGTGGGCGGATCGACTTCGATACGGTCCTGGACTTCCGTAATTCCCCGGACGCTCCGGGCCGCCTTCATCAGGAGACTCCTCTCCATCCAGGAGTCCACGGTTCCGGAGAGAGTCCCTACACCGTCGGCCACCGAGACCGTGACCTCCCGGGTCTCCATGGCCGGATCGGCCATGAGAGCGGCCTCCACGTCCCGCTGTAGAGCGTCGTCGGGGAGGATCTCGGCAGGTCGGACCTGGATGAGGTTGATGACGGAGCGGACCCCTTTCACGGTCTCGGCGATGCGCTCGGACCGCTCCTTCTCCAGGATGCTCAGTGCCCGGCCCTTGAGAGTGACCACGCCATCTTCCGTTTCCAGGTCCAGGCGAGCCGGAGAGAGGACGGGATCGTGGAGGAGCTCGTCTTCCACGGCGTCGGTGACGGCCTGGTCCGTGATGGCTCGGGTGCTCTGGGTCTGGGCCCATGCGCTTTCGGCTCCGGGAGTCAGGGGGAGTCCGGCCAGGGGAAGAAGCACCAGGAGAAGCGTCCACAGGACCATCATGTCAGCTCCCGGATCCAGGGTGGGAAGGGGAACCGTGCGGATCCGGCGGGGTCCGGGAGTCCGCCGCTCCCCGGTCCAGGAGACGCTGGTGTTCCGGTTGGCGAAATGGGCCTTCTGTGCCCACGAACCAGGCGTAAGGGCGCTCCACGGACCGGAGAGTCCCCGCCGCGTCCTCCATGATCACCCCGTCGGGCCGGTTGGCCACGCAACGGAGGAGGTCGCCCCTGCGGATGCCCGCTGCCCGGCAGCGGTTCTCCACGCTCTCGAAAAGGAATCTCTGGATCTCCACCCAGCGTCCGGGCTGAGTGGTGGCCAGGGTCTTTTCCCTGGGCCAGGTGCTCAGGGTGCCCATCGTACCCGTCCCCCACATTCCCACAAGGAAGAAAGATGTCTCGCCAAACGTGTTACAAACATAGACCGGGGACTCGGGCCTTCTCCATTCATCGGGGTGGACTGGCCGGATAGAGATGCCGATGGAGATTGAGCCGTGCACGAGGGCCCTGGGCGGAGATTCGGAGATCCATGGAAGGAGCGGAAAAAGAGAGGAGTGGGAAGGCGAACTACCGGAGTGGCGGCGGGTAGAAGTCAGGTCTGGCTTTGACCAGCAGCGTCAGTCCCCGAATCGAGAGCCGAATGACCACGACTCCCCCACCGATACTGGAACACCTGGCCCGACGCCTCCTGGAAGAGGAGGGAGGGGACCTGGCCCGTCCGGCTCTTGCGGGTGAAGCCGCGGAACGCCTCTTCGCCACCTTCCACGGCCACCTCACGCCCCTCCTGGGCTCTTCCGGGTTCGGTAGCGTCCTGAAGCGGTCCCTTCTCCGATCTGTCCGGGACCATCCGGTGCTGGAGACGGCCCGGGTGCTGGCCGATCCGGCGGTTCCCCTGGCGGGGTTGACTCACGACCTGGAAGATCAGGATCCGGACGAAGTGGCCCGGGGCCTGGTGAGCCTGGTGAGCCGCTTCCTGGCGGAGCTCGGTGAGGTGGAGCGAGGCCGGGACCCGTCGGTCTTCACGTTGTGGCCGGGGCTGGCGGAGAGCTTCGATCCGGAGGATCTCGTCCTGCGGGACGGGGAGTGGGAGTAGCGCTTGAGCCATGGTTGACACCCCATCCAGCAAGGCCCTCCTGGTTCTGGACCGGGATCTCCTCACCTGCCAGGCCATCAGCCGGGCCCTGGAAGCGGAGGCGGATTTCCGCATCCTGGACAGCGCTACCACGGTGGAAGAGGCCCGGGACAAGATCCGCCGGCACCCGGTGGAATTCGTGGTTGCCAGCGCCCACCTGCCCGCGGACGACCTCCTGTCCCTGAGCCGGTGGATGAGGGAAGACGGACAGGACCCCCCTCCCCGCCTCATCGTCACGGGAATGAAGAAGGACGAGGCCTTCATCCTCCGCTACCTGGAGAATGGGGTGTCGGGCTACACCCTGGGGGAGTTCTCCGTGGAAGGACTCGCCATGGTGCTCCGCCTCCTGGACCGTGGAGAAGCGGTCATCTCCCCCCGGCTGGCCTACCTCCTCATGCACCGCATCGGGGAGCTGGCGGAAGCCGCACGGGAGCGGGGCCTCCAGCCGGCGAATCTGGAGGAGCTCACCCGGCGGGAGCGGGAGGTGCTGGAGCTGGTGGCCCAGGAGCTGACGAACCGGGAGATCGCCGACCGCCTCTACGTGAGCGTGGGCACGGTTAAGTCCCATGTCCACAAGATCCTCAGAAAGCTCTCCGTCCGGAGCCGGGACGAAGCGGCCCGCCTCCTGAAGCTCCAGGAGGCGACTCGCTCCACAGGGAAGGTGGGGACATCTCCCGGTGTTCTCTCCGGGGCGAGTACGGGAAGGGGCCGCCGTTCGTGACCTGACCCTCCTGGCGGGCCTCCTGGGCCTCCTCCTGGTCGTCTGTATCGTCCTGAAGATGGGGGCGGAGAGGGCCGGCCTTCCCGCCCTGGTGGGCTACATCCTCCTGGGTTTCGTCGTGCGGCTCCTGGATCATGCCTGGGGGCTGCCGGCAGAGACGGCGGGAATCCTGGACTTCCTCGGACTGTTCGGGGTGGTCTTCCTCCTCTTCGGGGTGGGCCTGAAGACGGACCTGGGGGGGCTCGGAGCCGTCCTGGGATCCGCCGGCTGGATCTGGGTGGGGAATGTCCTGGCCAGCGGCGGGGTGGGCTACCTGGCGGCCCGGTACCTCCTGGCCCGGTACGCCGAAGGGCGGATCACCAGCTTTCTGGACTGGGAGGGAGGGCCGGACCGGACCGTGGCCGTCTCGGGCATCGGCCTTGGCATCGCGGCCCTGGCCGGAATGCTGGGTTGGGGGTATCCATTTAACCGGAGCTGGGGCTATGGTTCACCCGCCCAAGCGTCACCAGGCAAGCATGATATTGCCTGCGTGCGAACTGGAGTTGTGGTGAGGTTTGGCAATAGATCATCGTGGTTGGCCGAGAGTCCGTCAGGTGTCCTGAGCAAAGGATAGGGCAAGGGCGAGATCATCGTGGTCGAATGCTGAAGACATGAGGTCGATCTCAGCGCCTCGGATGCCCGCGCTCTGGGCACGTTCCGCCCACTGTTGCGTTACCTGAGCGACCTGAACTGCCGTAGAGCGTGCTTCTTCTTCGGACAGGTCGAAGTATTCGGCGACCTCCAGGGCGAGCCGCAGCGAGGCGCTCGTATCATTTGGGTCTTCCCCTATCGCCGTAGAGAGGAACCGAGGCTTCACTTCAACCGGAACCGGGTTCAAATCATAGGCCGGTGAAAGCGTCCACCCGCCGCGACCAGCATACAAGAACCCGTGATTTCTCAGGTGGTCATCGGTGTTCGATACCAAAATGTTGAACACCATCCGTCTCCAAAGCTCTGACAGATCCGCCCTGGCCTGCGCGCCAAGCCGACGGATGACTTCAGCGATCTCCAGGTAACTGCGGGGGGCCTGGTCTACCCCGTCCAGTAGACTCATCGCCGAAAGAAAAGGAGTTCGCCTCTCGCCATCTCGGTCAAATCGGGTGAGGAGGATGATGTCCTGACCCTCTATGGACAGAATAGCTGACTCCGCCACCCTAATCCCCGCGTCCTGTGCCATGGCAAGAGCGAGGTGTTCCCAGGCTCCAACGGAGTAGAGATCATCCTTCTTCGGGAACTTCGCGATGGAGAGATGCCCCTCATTGTCCTTGACCGAGGCCTTTGGACGGGCTCCCCCCAACGATGACCCCGGTGCCAGGAGAATTCGCAGATCCTCCTCGTTGTCAGGGTCGTCCAAGAATCCTTGAGTGGCCGCCAGCAGTTGGGGGAGATCCACCACTGGCGGGACTGCGGCCTCCGAGGATTCCGCCAAGAATACCTCGCGACCAGTATGGGAGAATCGTAGGGCCCCTTGCCTGGCTACGTCGGAGACGCCGAGGACGTAGTCGATCTCCCGGAGGTGCCTTGGGGCGCGGTCCTCCCGCCTTGCCCGTAGACGTTCGGCTCGTGCCATGAGAGTCTTTCCCCATCGGTCGGGTGCAGAATCAGCAATCGCCCCGAACAGCCTCTCCTTGTGAAATGGGCCGGGCGAAACGAGTGGCAGGAGCGGGTCTATAGCGAAGGCATCCTTCTTCTCCAGCCAAGCATCCGCGTATTGGAAGGTGGCGCCGAAGGTACCTCTGCGGCTTTCTCTGATCCAAAGATGCCCGACCAGGTAGGTTATTCCGTCAAGTTCTGTGTGGACGAGCGCGTCCGGGGCGCTCATGATGGTTCCTCCGACGAAGACGCGTTGGTAGAACGCTCTGGCCATCGGATCCGCTCAGGCAATTCCTCGGCCTCCAGGCTGAGACCGAGTTCGTCGGTTGATGCATCGACGATCTCACCTATCCGATGCGATAAATCCAGCACAAACAGGACAGCCGCATAGAATCCAATCGCCGTGCCAGGATCTCCCTTCTCGATCTTGGATAGGGTCGTCGGCGACATCAGTGCTCGTTCGGCCATCACCCGCACGGGGATCTTGCGCCGTTTTCGGGCATCACGGATGTCTGCACCGAGTTTCCGCAGTGCTCTCTTAACCTTGAACGGTAGATTCGGCTTTCGGTTATTCATCGTTTAGTATCCATTATAGTGACGTGTAACCCCGATAGGTACCAGTATAGTGGTACGTACTAACCCGTGTCAACAGCGATCTTCGCCCACGAGGCGGCATCGCGCCAAGTTTCGACCACTCAGGCGGGAGGGGTTGTCGGGCTGACTCTACGGCGAGTGGCTTCTTCGCCAGGGCTGATCGGCCATAGGGCGCTGGAGGCTGGTGGGTCCCCCCCTTCGGCGCGGCGGTGTCCTGGTTCCGGTACCGGGGCGATGAGACTTGAGCAACTCGTGGTATCGAACAGGCTCTTGGCCAACTGCCAACTCCATCACCCGGTAGAACAGCATGCCACGGCTTCGTGAGGTTCGTCGATTGAAGCGAAACACGAACTCGTCCAGGTAGCTCGGCAAGTGTGAACTGTTCACCGAGCCTTGGTGAGTACCGAGCAACCAGCGTTTTGTGAGAGAAGCAATCCGATGAACGCCCGGCAGCAGATTGCCCGGATCCTCTCCTCTGGCTCGGGCCGCCCGCTGGTTGTGGGGCTCGTGCGAGTATCCGTATTTCGAGATTCTGCGATACCCGCCCCATCCGTCAGTGACGATCAAGGACCCAGGTGCGACGTGGTCCTGGATGAATGACCGGAGAGTGGGGGCCTTGGCGTTCTCGAGCGGCGCCACACGGCACCGGCCGAGTCCACCGTCAGCATGTGTCTCCACCGCGATGCCGGTGAGGATCTTCTTTCCTTTCGCGCGTCCGCCGGCAAGGCCAGGGTCCTGGCCACCGATGTAGGTCTCATCCACCTCCACCCGTCCTGAGAGGCGGTCTCGCCCAGGCCGCACGAGAACTGAGCGGAATCGGTGGAGCATCGCCCACGCGGTCTGATAGGATCCGATCTTGAGGGTCCGCTTCAGATGGAGTGCCGAGATCCCGTCCTTGCCGCTCACGAACTGCCAGCATGCGGCGAACCAGACAGTGAGCGGCGTTCGCGTTCGGTCGAAAATGGTTCCCGCGGTCACCGAGCTCCGCCTCCCACATCCACTGCACTCGAATCGACCGTCTCCGAGCCGCCATCCTCCGCGATGGCCGCAGGTGGGGAAGGTGGTTGGGACCTCCCTGCCGGCTCTGGGCATCATGGGTGGGAGCTCCGCTCTCCTGCTGGGCGTGAGCATGGTGCCCCGGGCGGAGATCTCCATGATCGTCATGGAGCGGGGCCTCACCATGGGAGGGGGAATCGTCTCCCCCGCCCTCTTCGGCGCCATGGTCCTGGTGACCCTCCTCACCTCCACCCTCTTCCCCGTTCTCATGAGCTGGGGACTGGGCAGACAGGACTCGGGATAGGGCCCGGCCTGGGCCCGGGCCTGCATCGGGCGTTGCACCGGACTTCGCACCGGGCGTTGCAGCGTGCTTGGCATCGGGCCGCCCGCCGGGCCTGGCACCCGGCCGGCCACCGAGTCTCGGGAACCTTCTTCTACATGCAGTGCTCACCGGGGTAGACGACCGCCCGAAACAAGCCCTGCTGTAGTGAGCCCCTCCACCGGGGGGTGGAAACGAGAAGTCCCGTGTCGAACCGCCCGAAGCAGCATCCCACCGCCAGGCCGAATGCCCGGAGACTTCCGGGTCTCCCGGCTGGAAGCCCCATTCCCTCCGTCCTCCTTTCCCTTCTCCTCTCGTGCCTCCTGCTCGCCTTCCTGGCCCCCGACCTCTCCGGCCAGTACTTCGGCCGGAACAAGGTCCAGTACGAAGACTTCGACTTCGAGATCCTGGAGACGGAGCACTTCGAGATCCACTACTACGAGCAGGAAGATCTTCAGGCCGTGGAGGACTTCGGCCGGATGGCGGAGCGCTGGTACGAGCGATTCGCCCGGACCTTCCAACATTCCTTCCGGGACAAGAAGCCCATCCTGGTCTACGCCAACAAGGCGGACTTCCAGCAGACCAACGCCATTCGAGGTTTCCTGTCCCAGGGGACTGGAGGCGTGACGGAGAGCCTCAAGGACCGGGTGATCATGCCCATCGGGGGCACCTACGCCGAGACGGACCACGTCCTGGGACACGAGCTCATCCACAGCTTCCAGTACGACATCGCCGCCGCCCGTAGAGGCGGGGGAGGCATGGCCTTCAACCGAATTCCCACCTGGCTCATCGAAGGGATGCCCGAATATCTCTCCCTGGGCCGGGAGGACGCCCACACTGCCATGTGGCTCCGGGACGCCCTCCTCCACGACCGCTTTCCCACCGTCCAGGACCTCTCCGACCCCGGGGAGTACTTCCCCTATCGCTTCGGACACGCCCTGTGGGCTTTCATCGCCGGAGTGTACGGCGACCAGATGGTGCCCCGGATGTTCCGGGGGGTGGGACAGGCGGGAGTGAAGGGGGCGATCCAGCAGGTGCTGGGGACCACCCCGGACACCCTTTCCCTCCTCTGGGAGGAGACGGTCCGGTCCCACTACGGCCCCCTCATGGAGGGACGAACCCGGCCCGAGGACGCCGGGCGTGAGGTCCTTTCCCCGGCCAACGGCGCCGGAGAGATGAACATCTCACCGTCTCTGAGCCCCGACGGCAGTCGGGTCATCTTCTTCTCCCGGAAGGACCTCTTCACCATCGATCTCTTTCTGGCCGACGCCGCCACGGGGGAGGTTCTGGGCAAGCTGGCTTCCTCCGAGAGAAACCCTCACTTCGACAACCTCTTCTTCATCTCCTCCTCCGGAAGCTGGTCTCCGGACGGCTCCCGGTTCGCCTTCGTGACCTTCTCGGACGGGGACAACGAGATCGCCATCCTGGACGTGGAGAGCCAGGAGGTGACCCGGGTCCTGGAGCTCTCGGACATCGGGGCCGTCTACCACGTGGACTGGTCTCCGGACGGATCGACCCTGGCCTTCTCCGGAGCCCGGAACGGAGTCACGGACCTCTTCCTGGCGGACGTGCAGAGCGGGGACGTGACCCAGGTCACGGACGACCGGTATGCGGAGATGCAACCCCAGTGGTCCCCGGAGGGGAGTCGGATCGCCTTTGCCACGGACCGGGGTCCGGGAACGAGCTTCCAGGAGCTCCGCTACGATCGCCTGGCCCTGGGGATCATGGATCCGGAAAGGGGAGACATCACGGTGCATCGCCCCTTCCCGGGCTCGAAGCACATCAATCCCCAGTGGTCTCCGGACGGGGAAAGCCTCTACTTCGTCTCGGACCGCTTCGGCTTCTCCGACGTCTACCGTCTGGTCCTGGAGTCCGGAGAGACCTTCCAGGTGACCCGGCTGGCCACCGGCGTCACGGGGATTACGGAGCACTCCCCGACCCTCACCGTGGCCCGTGAGGAGGGAAGCCTCCTGTTCACGGTGTTTCAGGACACGAACTACCTGGGATACGGGCTCTCTCCGGAGGAGGCCCGGGGGGAGGCCGTGGTGGCGGCTTCCTCAGGGCAGCAGGCCGGGCAGCAGGCCCGTGGGGCCGGCATGCCCGGGGAGGGAACGGAGGAGCGCCTGGGAGCCCTCCTCCCGCCTCCCAGGGTGCAGCGGGGCGATGTCCTGGTGGAGGAGTACCTGGCCGATCCCACCATCGGGCTCGTTCCCGAGGGAACCTTCGCCCAGCGGGACTACGACACGGACCTGGGACTGGACTACCTGGCCCAGCCCCGGGCCGGCGTGGCGGTGAATCGGTTTGGTGTGGGGCTGGGGGGCTCGGTAGCGGCCTTCTTCAGCGACATGCTGGGGAACCACCAGCTGGCCGTGGCTCTCCAGGCCCAGGGTCAACTCCAGGACATCGGCGGTCAGGCGTCCTACATGAACCGTGGCAACCGCCTGAACTGGGGGGCCATGGCCGGGCGCATTCCCTTCCGCACGGGAGGAGCTCGACAGAGGACGGACACTCTGGACGGCGAGGAGGTCCGGGCCGTGGACTTCATTCGGGCCTGGACCGTCCTGAACCGGGGGGCGTTCATGGCCGAATACCCCTTCTCCCGCACCAGCCGGATCGAGGCGGACCTGGGCGTCACCCTCCTGACCTTCGACCGAGAGGTTCGCACCTCCTACTTCACTCCCGGAGGACAGTTCATCGGGAGCGAGGAGGTGAGCCCCTCCGCCGTGGGCTTCGGCAGCCCCTCGAACCTCACCACCTACAACGGGATGGTGGCCTACGTGGGAGATTACTCCTACTTCGGCTTCACCTCCCCGGTGCGGGGCGGCCGCTACCGTCTCGAGGTGGAGGCGAACGTGGGGGACCTGAACTACACCAGCACCCTGGCGGACTACCGACGCTACTTCTTCTTCAACCCGGTGACCCTGGCCTTCCGGGGCATGCACTATGCCCGCTACGGTGCGGACGCGGAAGACTCTCGCCTCTCCCAGTTGTTCCTGGGTTACGAGACCCTGATCCGTGGCTACGCCCCCCGGTCCTTCGACGGAAGCGAGTGCACGGCGGTGCCGGGAGAGCCCCAGGCTTGTCCCGAGTTCGAGCGCCTCCTGGGTAGCAAGCTGGCCGTGGGGAACGTGGAGCTCCGGATTCCCTTCTTCGGGACGGAGGAGTTCGGCCTGATTCCCCAGTCCTTCATTCCCACGGAAATCGCCTTCTTCTTCGACGGAGGCGTGGCCTGGACCGAAGACTCGGATCCGGAGCTCACCTTCACCACCGACGAGGCCGGCCGGATTCCCGTGTTCAGCGCCGGAGCCTCGGCCCGCCTGAACATCCTGGGCCGGCTGATCTTCGAGTTCTACTACGCCCACGCCTTCCAGCGGCGCGACACGGGCCAGTTCGGCTTTCACGTGGCCCCGGGGTGGTAGGGGGCTCATGTCCGCCGGCACCTTTCGCTGCGGCACCTCCGGGTTCCAGTACGACCACTGGAAGGGGCCCTTCTACCCACAGGACCTGGCCCGGGAGGAGTGGTTCGAGTTCTACGGTGGCCGCTTCGGCACCGTGGAGATCAACAACACGTTCTACGGCCTCCCCTCGGAGGCCACCTTCCGGTCCTGGAGGGACCAGGCTCCGGAGGGGTTCCGCTACGCCCTGAAGTTCAGCCGTTACGGAAGCCACCTGAAACACCTGAAGGATGGGGAGCAGACCGTGCCGGCCTTCCTGGAGAAGGCCCGCCTGCTGGAGGATCGCCTGGGCCCCATCCTGGTGCAGCTCCCTCCCCGCTGGAACCCGAACCCGGAGCGACTGGCGACTTTCCTGGAGGCCGCTCCGGAGAAGTACCGCTGGGCCGTGGAGCTCCGGGAGGCCTCCTGGCTCCGGGATGACGTCCTGGACATCCTCCGGGACCACGGGGCGGCTCTGTGCATCCACGACCTCCTGGAGGACCACCCCAGGGAGCTCACCACCGGCTGGACCTACCTCCGCTACCACGGCCCCGGGCCCGAGAAGTACACGGGCTCCTACCAGGACGCCGTGCTCCAGGGGGAGGCGGGCTGGATCACGGCCCGGCTCCGGGAGGGACACGACGTCTACGCCTACTTCAACAACGATGCCCAGGGGAACGCCCCCCGGAACGCATCCCAGCTGGCCGACATGGTGTCGGTATGATCTCCAGTTCCTCCTCCGGCCGTGGGGACAACCGGGAACCCGCCTCGGCTCCCACCGGAACCCTGGTCCGGGTCCGGGGAAGCGTCCTGGAGGCCCGTTTTCCCGGGAAGCGGCCGGAGCTCTACCACCGGCTGACGGTTCCCCAGGTCCCGGATGTGGTCCTGGAGGTAGTGGAGCATTCCCCCCACGGGGGCGTCCGGGCCATGGCCCTGACCCCCACCCGGGCCCTGGCCCGGGGCATGGAGGTCCGGGATACCGGGGCCCCGGTCCGTGTCACCCTCTCGGAGGGTCTCCAGGGCCGGGTCCTGAACGTCCTGGGCCGGCCCATCGACGGGAAGGGCGATCTGCCCCGGGGCGAGGAGCGCTCCATCCACCAGCACGCCATTCCCCTGTCGGAGCACCATCCAGGGTCGGAGATCCTGGAGACGGGGATCAAGGCGGTGGACCTCCTCTCCCCCCTGGAGCGAGGGGGAAAGGCCGGCCTCTTCGGAGGTGCCGGGGTGGGGAAGACGGTCCTGATCATGGAGCTCATCCACAACATGATCGAGGGCCAGGAGGGCCTCAGCCTCTTCTGCGGAATCGGGGAGCGGAACCGGGAGGCGGAAGAGCTCTACAGCGAGCTCCGGGACATCCAGGTCCTGGACGAGACGGTCCTGGTCTTCGGCCAGATGGACGAGGCCCCTGGCGCCCGGTTCCGGGTGGGACACACGGCCCTCACCGTGGCGGAGTACTTCCGGGACACCGTAGGCCAGGACGTCCTCCTCCTCATCGACAACGTCTTCCGCTTCGCCCAGGCGGGGATGGAGGTCTCGGGGCTCATGGGCCGGCTTCCGTCCCGCCTGGGCTACCAGCCCACCCTGGGCTCGGAGCTCTCGGAGCTGGAGGAGCGCATTGCCAGCACCCGCTCCAACGCCATCACCTCCGTCCAGGCCGTGTACGTCCCCGCCGACGACTTCACGGACCCGGCGGTGGCCCACACCTTCACCCACCTCTCTTCCAGCGTGGTCCTGAGCCGGGACCGGGCCAGCCAGGGGCTCTATCCGGCCATCGACCCCCTCCAGTCCGCCTCCAAGATGCTGAACCCGGGGGTGGTGGGCCGGGAGCACTACCGGGTGGCCCGGAGGGTGAGGGAGACCCTGGCCCGCTACGAGGACCTGAAGGACATCATCGCCATGCTGGGCCAGGAGGAGCTCTCCCGGGACGACCAGCGGGTGGTGAACCGGGCCCGGCGCCTGGAGCGCTTCCTCACCCAGCCCTTCTTCTCCACGGAGCGCTTCACCGGCACGGAGGGCCGGCTGGTGGCCCTGGAGGACACGGTGGAGGGGTGTGAGAGGATCCTGAACGACGAGTTCTCCCGGGTGGACGAGGGAGAGCTCTACATGATCGGCGAGATCGGAGAGGTGGAGTGACGGCTTCGGGAACCATGCGCGTGAAGGTGGTGGTGCCCTCCCGGGTGGTGGCGGAGCGGGAGGACGTGGCCTTCCTCTCCGCCGAAGGGGAGGAGGGCTCGGTGGGGGTCCTTCCCCGCCGTCAAGATTTCGTTTCGCTGCTGGTGCCGGGAATTCTCACCCTCCGCGTCGCCTCCGGGGCCGAGGGAGGTCGGGCCTCCGGCAATCGGGAGGAGCACGCCGCCGTGGATCGGGGGCTGCTGGTGAAGGAGGGCCGGGGAATCACCGTGGCCGCCCGACGGGCCGTCATGGGTGGGGACCTGGCGGACCTCCGGGCCACCGTGGAGGAGGAGTACCGGAGGCTGGACGAGCGGGAGAAGGAGGCCCGGGCCGCCCTCACCGGGCTGGAGGCACGGTTCGCCCGCCGGTTCATGGAGCAGGAGCGCCGGCGCCGGAGGTGAAGAATGGGAACGGAGGTGAAGAATGGAAACGGACAACGAGTTCCAGGAGGAAGTGGAGAGAAAGGCCCGGAGGAAGATTCGGGCCCGGGAGGAGGAGGGCCGGAGTCTGTGGTTCGGTCTGGGGATGATGGGGATGGTGGGGTGGGCCGTGGCCATTCCCACCCTCCTGGGAATCGGGGTGGGGCTGTGGCTGGATGCCCGGACGAACGGACGGATTTCCTGGACCCTCACGGGGCTGGGCATGGGCATCATCCTGGGATGTGTGAACGCCTGGTTCTGGGTCCGGCGAGAGAGCCGGGACCTGTGAGGGTCTCCGGGGGAGGAGGGCTGCTATGATGATTCTGGGATCCATCCTTTGCTTCCTGGCCGGCGGGGCCCTGGGCGGCCTCTTCTTCTGGGGCCTCCGCCTCACCACCCGGCGGATCCCCTCCGCCACCCGCCCGGGCTGTCTGTTGGCAGGGAGCTTCGCGGTGCGTCTGGCCATGGTGGCTGTGGGGTTCTTCCTCCTCCTTCGCCTGAGCGCCAGTTGCCTCCTGGTGGCCCTCCTGGGCTTCCTCCTGGTCCGCTTCATCCTGGTGAGGCAGTGGGGCGTGAGGCCGGAGGCCGAGGGAGCCGCCGGGGGAGAGGGTCCGGAATCCGGGAAGGAGATCTGACGTGGAGCTCAGTCCCGACACCATCGTCTACTGGCAGTGGGGCCTGGTGAAGATCAACGCCACCATCCTCTTCACCTGGATCTCCGGAGCCATTCTGGTCCTGGGCTCCTGGCTCGTGACCCGGAGGCTCCGGGTCCGGGCGGAGGTGGGCAAGGGACAGGCTTTCCTGGAAATGGTGGTGACCCTGATCCGGGACCAGATCCGGGACGCCACCCGGGAGGAGGCCGACGCCTACCTTCCCCTGGTGGGGACCCTCTTCCTCTTCATCGTCTTCTCCACCTTCCTGGCCGTGATACCGGGGGTGAGGAATCCCGCCGGCTCCCTCTCCACCACCGGGGCCCTGGCCCTGTGCGTGTTCGTGGCCGTTCCGGCCTACGGCATCGCCTCCAAGGGGTTGGGGGGATACCTGAAACACTACGTGAGTCCCACCCCGTTCATGCTCCCCTTCCACGTCATCGGGGAGGTCTCCCGGACCGTGGCCCTGGCCATCCGGCTCTTCGGCAACATCATGAGCGGGCGCCTCATCGTGGCCATCCTCCTGTCCATCGTGCCCTTCGTCTTCCCGGCCATCATGGAGGCCTTCGGCCTTCTCATCGGATTCATCCAGGCCTACGTCTTCGCCATCCTGGCCCTGGTCTACATCGCCTCCGGCACCCGGACCGTTCGAGACGAGCGGGAGGGGAGGGCAGCGGAGGAGGCCGATGAGGATCGGAGCCCTGATTCGTCATCCTGAGGAGTTGCTCATGGAAAGCACCGAACTGGTCGCCGTCGTCTCCATCTTCATCGCCGGGCTGGCCATCGCCATCGGAAGCATCGGGCCGGCCCTGGGCGAGGGTCGGGCCCTGGCCCGGGCCATGGACGCCATCGCCCAGCAGCCCGACGCCTCGAACACGGTGACCCGGACCCTGTTCGTAGGGATGGCCATGATCGAGTCCACCGCCATCTACTGCCTGGTGGTGGCCCTGATCCTCATCTTCGCCAACCCCTTCTGGAGCCACTTCCTGCAGGCGGGAGGATAGGGTGCAGATCGACTGGTTCACCCTGGCGGCCCAGGTCTTCAACTTCCTCCTCCTGGCCGCCCTCCTCTGGCTCGTCCTCTACCGACCGGTGAGGGATGCCGTGGAGCGCCGGGAGGAGGAGATCTCCCGCCGCCTGGAAGAGGCCAAGGAGGAGCGGGAGAAGGCCGAGGCCCTGGAGGAAGAGTACCGGGAGAAGGAGGAGGCCGCGGAGGAGGAGCGCCGTCGGATCCTCCAGGAGGCCAGGGAGGAGGCGGAGGAACGGAGAGAGGAGCTCCTGGAGGAGGTGCGGGAGGAGGCGGAGAGGGCTCGGGAGGAGTGGAAGGTCTCGGTCCGGAGGGAGCGGGAGGAGTTCCTGGAGAGACTGGCCGAACGGGTGAGGGAGGAGAGCTACCGGATCATCCGGGACGCCCTGGAGGATCTGCTGGAGGGCGAGCCCCGGCAGGCCGTCCTGGAGACCTTCCTCCGCCGGGCCCGGGAGATTCCCACCGAAGACCGGGACGCCTTCGTCCAGGCTGTGGAGCGGGAGGGCGGCGCCCTGAAGCTACGGAGCGCCTTCCAGGTGTCGCAGGACGACGAGGACCGGATCCGGGACCTGGTGGGAAGCTGGCTGGAAGGGGACGGACCGGAGCTGGAGCTCTCCGTGTCCACCGGGGACCAGGCGCCCCGGGGGCTTGAGCTCCGGGCCGGAGACCGGAAGATCGCCTGGAGCGTGGATGCCTACGTCCAGGGCCTCCGGGAAGAAGTGGAGCGGGTGATGGAAGAGGAGGTCGCTGAGGAGGAGACTCCCGCCGGGGAGGCAAAAGAAGGGGCTCCGGGCGAGGAATCCGGAGGTGACGAGGGTGACGAGGATGACAAGGGTGAAGCGGATGGCGACGATGACGACGATGACGAAAGGGAGGCGGAATGACGCCGGGTGCCGGACTGGAGCGGGTTCTCCGGGCCAGCCTGGACCCCCTGGCCCGGGCCCGGGAACGTCGGCCCTCCCCCCTCCGGGCCGAGTCCGTGGGGACGATTCTCTCCGTGGGGACGGGAGTGGCCCGGATCCGGGGACTCCCGGAGTTGGGCTCGGAGGAGATGGTGACCTTCGCCGGTGGCGCCCGGGGCCTGGCCTTCAACCTGGATCCCCGGGAGGTGGGGGTGGTCCTCCTGGGAGAGGAGGCGGAGGTGGAGGCCGGGGACGAGGTCCGGGCCACGGGGCGGGTGGTGGACGTTCCGGTGGGGGAAGAGGTCCTGGGCCGGGTCATGAACCCCCTTGGCGATCCCCTGGACGACGAAGGTCGGATCCGGGCCTCGGAGCGCCGGGCCGTGGAGCAGCCGGCTCCGGCCATCATGGACCGGGGCCCGGTCCGGGTGCCGCTTCAGACGGGACTCAAGGTGGTGGACGCCCTGGTTCCCGTGGGTCGGGGCCAGCGGGAACTCATCGTGGGGGACCGGCAGACGGGCAAGACCTCCGTGGCTCTGGACACCATTCTGAACCAGGGGGGGGAGGGGGTGGCCTGCATCTACTGCGCCGTGGCCCAGCGGAGCGCCTCGGTGGCCCGGGTCGTGGAGGAGCTCCGCTCCGGTGGGGCCATGGAGCATACGGCTGTGGTGGTGGCCCGGGGGGATGACCCCCCGGGCCTGCAGTACCTGGCTCCCTACGCCGCCACCACCATGGCCGAGTACTTCCGGGACCGGGGCCGGGACGCCCTGGTGGTCTACGATGACCTCACCCGGCACGCCCGGGCCTACCGGGAGCTCTCCCTCCTCCTCCGGCGCCCCCCGGGGCGAGAGGGCTACCCAGGAGACATCTTCTACATCCATTCCCGACTCCTGGAGCGGGCCACCCGGCTGAAGGACGAAGAAGGGGGCGGATCTCTCACGGCCCTGCCGGTGGTGGAGACCCAGGAGGGCAACATCACCGCCTACATCCCCACGAACCTCATCTCCATCACCGACGGCCAGATCTTCCTCTCTCCGGAGCTCTTCCGGAAGGGGATCATCCCCGCCGTGGACGTGGGCCGCTCCGTCTCCCGGGTGGGAGGAGACGCCCAGCTCCCGGCGTACCGGACCGTGGTCCAGGACCTTCGCCTCTCCTACTCCCAGTTTCAGGAGCTGGAGGTCTTCTCCCGCTTCGCCAGCCAGCTGGACGATGAGACCCGTCGGAAGCTCCGCCGGGGGCGGCGGATCCGGGAGGTGCTGAAGCAGGACGAACACGCCCCCCTCACTCCCTGCCAGCAGATGGGCATTCTCCTGGCCGTAAACCACGGGGTCCTGGACCAGGTGCCGGTGGAGCGGGCGGAGGAGGCGGTGGGGGCGGTGCAGGACCGGATCGGTGAGGTGGCTCCGGAGATCTGCGGTCGGATGGAAGACGGGGAAGAGGTGGAGGAGGACGAGCTGGAGGTGCTGGTGGAGGAGGCCCGGAAGGCAGTGGAGTCCCTGGGCCTTCTGGGGGAGGAGGATTGAGGGATGGCCCAGACGTTGGAAGATCTCCGGGGCCAGGTGGAGAGCACGGAGGACCTGGCCTCCATCACCCGGGCCATGAAGGCCCTGGCCGCCGTGCGGATCCGGCAGAGCCGGGAGGCGGTGGACTCCCTGAGAACCTACGCCTCGGCGGTGGAGAGGGGCTTTCAGATCCTCTTCACCCGGGAGCGGGTCCCTTCCGGAGGAGAGGGCGGCGCCCCCCTGGCCGTGGTCCTGGGCTCGGACCTGGGCATGGTGGGCCGGTTCAACCGGAAGGTGGCAAACCAGGCCGAGGAGCGACTGGAAGAGGAGGGGTCCGGAGAGGGGAAGCGTCCCCTGGTCCTCACCGTGGGGGAGCGGGTGGCCAGCGAGATGGCCGGGCGGGGGTGGGAGATGGAGTCCCGCTTCGGCATGCCGGACACGGTGGAGGGAATGACCCCCCGGGTCCAGGATCTCCTGGTGGCTCTGGAGGAGCTTCGGGCCCGGGAGGACCCCAGCCGGATCCTCCTGGTCTACAACGAGTACCGGTCCGGAGCCGACTACGCCCCCACCGCCCTCCAGGTTCTTCCCCTGGACGAGGGGTGGGTAGGGGAGCTGGGTCGGAGGTCCTGGCCCGGCAGGGTCCTGCCCGGGTTCAACATCCCGTCGGGGGAGCTCTTCTCCCGCCTCCTCCGGGAGCACCTCTTCCTCTCCCTCTTCCGTGCCATGGCCGAGTCCCACGCCAGCGAGAACGCCAGTCGCCTGGCATCCATGGAGGCGGCGGAGAAGCGGATCCGGGAACGACTGGACGACCTGAAGGGCCGCCTGAACCAGCAGCGCAAGCAGCAGATGACCGAGGAGCTCCTGGACATCATGGCCGGAGCGGCGGCCCTGGAGGACGAAGAGGAGGAAGAGGAACGTGAAGAAGAAGCGGCAGAGCGTGGCCAGGTCGCCGGTCTCAGGGGAGAAGCCGGGACCGGAGGTGGGCCGTGAAGCTCACCTTCCTGGGGACTCGGGGGAACATCGAAGCCCGGACCCGACGGCACCGGCGGCACACGGCCCTGGAGGTGGCCTACCGGGGGCGCCGGGTCATGGTGGACTGCGGGGAAGACTGGAAAGACTCCCTGGAGGAGGTGGCCCCCCGGGCCGTGGTGGTGACCCACGCCCATCCGGACCACGCCTGGGGCCTGGAGGAGGGAGCCCCCTGTCCTGTCTACGCCACGGAGGAGGCCTGGGAGGAGATGGAGTCCTATCCCATCCGGGAGAGGCGGAAGGTCGTGCCCCGGTCCCCGGTGGAAGTGGAGGGCATCACCTTCGAGGCCTTCACCCTGGAGCATTCCACCCGGGCGCCGGCGGTGGGCTACCGGATCGGAGCGGGAAGGATCACGGTCTTCTACGCCCCGGACGTGGTCTACCTCCACCAGCGGGAAGAGGCCCTCCGGGGGGCCAGGATCTACATCGGCGACGGCGCAACCCTCACCCGCTCCATGGTCAGAAAGCAGGGAGACAACCTCATCGGGCACACTCCCGTGCGAACTCAGCTCACCTGGTGCCGGAAGGAGGGCGTGCCGGAAATGGTGGTGACCCACTGCGGCTCCGAGATCGTGGAGGGGGACGAGCGGACGTTGGGGGCCGACCTCCGGGCCATGGCCCGGGAGCGGGAAGTGGAGGCGGGCATAGCCCATGACGGGATGGAGCGGGTGCTGCGCTGAGCCTCCCCTTTTCCCACCCGGTTTCGAGCTTCTATCGGAATCTCTATCCCTGGCGTCCACCCCGGTCCGTGTCCCTCCGGGCCCCTTCTGTTTCCCTTACAGGAGAGTTCGGAAGGGGACTCCGCAGCACCCGTGTATCCCCCGGAATCCGGTAAGGAGACCCATGGCTCCCGACACCAACCAGGAATTCGTTCTCTGGCTGGAGGACCTGTCCAATGACGACGTCCCCCGGGTGGGGGGCAAGAACGCCTCCCTGGGAGAGATGCTGGGACACCTGAAGGAGGAGGGGATTCGCATCCCCGGGGGCTTCGCCACCACGGCCCGGGCCTACCGGCGCTTCCTGGAGCACAACGATCTCACCGGGGCCCTGGAGAGGGAGTTGGAGGAGATGGAGGAAGGAGAGGAAGGGTTGGCGGAGGCCGGGGAGGCCATCCGGAACCGGATCCTGGAGTCCGAGATGCCCTCCGATGTGGCCGATGCCATCCGGCAGAGCTACCGGGAGCTTTCCCGGCGCTACGAGACCGACGACGCGGACGTGGCCGTCCGGAGCAGCGCCACGGCGGAAGACCTCCCGGAGGCCTCCTTCGCCGGCCAGCAGGAGAGCTTCCTGAACGTGGTGGGGGAAGAGGATCTCCTGGACGCCTGCCGGCGTTGCTACGCCTCCCTGTTCACCGACCGGGCCATCGCCTACCGGGAGGAACAGGAGTTCGACCACCTGGACGTGGCCCTGTCGGTGGGCGTGCAGAAGATGGTCCGTTCGGACCGGAGCGGGGCCGGGGTCCTCTTCACCCTGGACACGGACACGGGGTTTCCCCGGGCCGTGCTCATCAACGCCGCCTGGGGGCTGGGGGAGTCCGTGGTCCAGGGAACGGTGAACCCTGACCGCTATGTGGTCTTCAAGCCCTTCCTGGAGGACGAGGAGCTGGTGCCCATCCTGGAGAAACAACGGGGCGAGAAGGCTTTGAAGGTGGTCTACCAGGAGGAGGAAGGAGGGGTGGTGGACCGGGAGACCACACAGGAGGAGCGGGAAGGCTGGGTGTTGTCCGACGGGGAGATCCTCCAGCTGGCCCGCTGGGGTGCGACCATCGAGGCCCACTACCAGCGGCCCATGGACATCGAGTGGGGCAAGGACGGCGAGACGGGGGAGCTCTTCATCCTCCAGGCCCGCCCGGAGACCGTACAGGCCCGGCGCAAGCAGGCCGCGGCCCTCCGGGTCTACGAGCTGGAGGAGGAGGGAGAGATCCTCACCCGGGGAGCGGCCATCGGCAAGGCCGTGGCCTCGGGCAAGGCGGCCCGCCTGGAGAGCCCCGAGGAGATCGACCGTTTCGAGCCGGGCTCCGTCCTGGTGACGGAGCGGACGGACCCGGACTGGGGACCCATCCTGGAGGAGGCCCACGCCGTGGTGACGGACCACGGAGGCCGGACCAGCCATGCGGCCATCGTGAGCCGGGAGCTGGGGATCCCGGCGGTGGTGGGGACCGGGGACGCCACCCGGGTAGTGGAGGACGGAAGCGAGGTCACGGTGGCCTGCAGCCAGGGAGACGAGGGCCGGGTCTACCGGGGAACCCTGGACTTCCGGGAAGAAGAGCTGGAGGTGTCGGGTCTTCCGGAGACCCGGACCCGGATCATGATGAACATCGCCAGCCCCATGGCCGCCTTCCGCTGGTGGCGTCTTCCCGTGGAGGGGGTGGGGCTGGCTCGCATCGAGTTCATCATCGCTGACCTCATCAAGGCCCACCCCATGGCCCTCCTCCAGCCGGACCGGGTGGAGGACGACGACGCACGGAAGGCCGTTCGGGAGCTCATCCGCGGCTACGACGATGGCCGGGAGTACTTCGTGGACCACCTGGCCCGGAACATCGCCCACATCGCCGCGGCCCAGCATCCCCACCCGGTCCTGGTGCGTTTCAGTGACTTCAAGACGAACGAATACGCCGAGCTCCTGGGTGGCGAGTCCTTCGAGCCCCGGGAGGAGAACCCCATGCTGGGCTTCCGGGGAGCCTCCCGCTACTACAGCGACCGCTACCGGGAGGCCTTCCTCATGGAGTGCGAAGCTCTCCGGCGGGCCCGGGAGACCATGGGCTTCGACAACGTGATCCCCATGGTCCCCTTCTGCCGCACCCCCCAGGAGGCGGACCGGGTCCTGGAGACCATGGAAGAGGCGGGTCTGCCCCGGGGGCGGGACGGGCTGGAGGTCTACGTCATGTGCGAGATCCCATCCAACGTGGTCTCGGGCCGGGCCTTCGCCCGACGCTTCGACGGGTTCTCCATCGGTACCAACGACCTGACCCAACTGGTCCTGGGCGTGGACCGGGACTCCGAGGCCCTGAAGGAGCTCTTCGACGAGCGGGACGAGGCGGTGAAGGGGATGATCCGGGAGGCTATCGAGAAGGTCCACGAGGAAGGGGGGCAGATCGGAATCTGCGGTCAGGCTCCCAGCGACCACCCGGACTTCGCCGCCTTTCTGGTCCGGGAAGGGATCGACTCCATCTCCCTGAATCCCGACAGCGTGGTGGACGTGATCCACCGGGTGGCGGAGATGGAGGAGGAAGAGGCCTGAGGAGGCCGGGGCACCCGACGGCTCCCCGGAGCGCACCGGGAGACCCTGCGGTCCCGGGGAGCATTGCGAGAGGCCGGACGGCCCCGGGGAGCACGCCGGGGCAGCCGGGCGGGACAGCAACGACGCGAGGAACGAGGAACCTGGGAAGGACAACGAAGGAGGCGAAGGAGATATGGCAGCCAAAGTGGGAATCAACGGATTCGGACGCATCGGCCGGCTCGTGTTTCGGCAACTCATGGAGTCCTCGGGCCTCCAGGTGGTGGGCCTCAACGACGTGGTCCCCCTGGACAACCTGGCCTACCTCCTGAAGTACGACTCCGTCCACGGGGCGCCGGTGGCGAAGGTCGAAGCGGAGGACGGGAAGCTCCGCTGGGACGGGGAGGCCATCCCCTTCCTGGGCGAGAAAGACCCCACCAATCTGCCCTGGAAGGAGCTGGGAGCGGACCTGGTCCTGGAGGCTTCCGGAGTGTTCACAGCCCGGGACGACGCGGCTCTCCACCTGGAGGCCGGAGCCGAGCGGGTCATCGTCACCGCCCCCTCCAAGGGCGCCGACATCACGGTCTGTCTGGGTGTGAACGAGGACTCGGTGAAGCTGGACGAGCACCAGGTCATCTCCAACGCTTCCTGCACCACGAACTGTCTGGCGCCGGTGGCCGCCGTCATGGACGGGGCCTTCGGCATCGTCACCGGGTTCCTCACCACGATCCACGCCTACACCAGCTCCCAGTCCGTGGTGGACGCCCCCAGCAAGAAGTGGCGTCGGGGCCGTGCGGGTGCGGCGAACATCGTGCCCACAACCACCGGGGCCGCCATCGCCACCACCAAGGTCCTGCCGGAGCTGGAGGGCAAGCTGGACGGCATGGCCATGCGGGTCCCGGTGCCCAACGGCTCCATCATCGACTTCGTGGTCCGGACCGAAGAGGAGGTCTCCGTGGAAGCGGTGAACGACGCCTTCCGCAAGGCTTCGGAGAGCCCACGCCTGGAGCGCATCATCGGGTACACGGAGGAGGAGCTCGTATCCCAGGACATCGTGGGGATGAACTACTCGGCCCTGGTGGACGGCGCCTCCACCATGGTCCTGGGAGACCGGACGGCCAAGGTGGTGGCCTGGTACGACAACGAGTGGGGCTACGCACGCCGGGTGGTGGACCTGGCGGAGTACGTGTCGGGAGACTGAGTACCGAGCCCACACCGGCGCCGGGTCCCGTTCTTTCCCCCGGACTCCGGGATGGGAAGAGCGAGGACGCAGGCGATGCACGCAGGTCCGCAGCACGGACCGAGTCGCAGATTTGGATGACGTGAACCCAGGGAGGATACCAGATGGATAGAGTGAACGAGAAAGTCGCTGTCGTCACCGGAGCCGCCATGGGGATCGGGAAGGCCACGGCCTCCCTTCTGGCCCGGGAGGGCGCCCGTGTGGCCCTCACGGACGTGGACACGGAGGCGTGCCGGGAGGCCGCGGACGAGATCGACAAGAAAGGCGGGATCGCCCGGGCCTGGGAGATGGACGTCACCGACGAGGACCAGGTGAAGGAGGTGTTCGACGAGGTGGTGGACACCTTCGGCGGCCTGGACATCCTGGTGAACAACGCCGGGATCGCCGGAGCCGACAAGCCCACCCACGAGCTCACGGTGGAGGAGTGGGAGAAGGTCATGTCGGTGAACACCACCGGCGTGTTCCTTTGCACCAAGCACGCCATCCCCCACCTGCAGAAGAGAGGAGGGGGGAGCATCATCAACCTGTCGTCCATCTACGGAATCATCAGCGCCCGGGACCTTCCCCCCTATCACGCCTCCAAGGGCGCCGTCCGCCTCATGTCCAAGACCGACGCCCTCCTCTACGGCAAGGACGACATTCGGGTGAACTCGGTGCATCCGGGCTTCATCTGGACCCCCCTGGTGGAGGACTTCCTGGCGGAGCAGGGAGACGTGGAGGAAGGGAAGAAGGAGTTGGAGGGTCTCCACCCCATCGGACGCATCGGAAGACCCGAGGAGATCGCCGCGGCCATCCTCTTCCTGGCGTCGGACGAAGCCAGCTTCGTCACCGGAGCCGAGCTCGTGGCCGACGGAGGATACACGGCACGATGAGCGACCCCGCCGGTCTCCGGCCTCTCTTCTCTCCGGAGTCCGTGGCCGTGGTGGGAGCCTCCCGGGACCCGGACGCCGTGGGCCACCGGATCCTGGAGGGGCTTCTCCGGTCCGGGTTCCAGGGGCCCGTGTACCCGGTGAACCCCCGGGCCCGGCAGGTGGCCTCGGTGAAGGCCTATCCCTCGGTGAAGGAGATCGGCGAGAGCGTGGAGCTGGCGGTGGTGGCCGTGCCCGCCCAGGGGATCTCGGAGGTGGTGGAGGACTGCGGAGAGGCGGGGGTGAAGGCCCTGGTGGTCATCTCCGCAGGCTTCGCCGAGACCGGAGAGGAGGGGAGGAAGCGGCAGGACGAGTTGGTGCGGATGGTCCGGGACCGGGGCATGCGCATGCTGGGTCCGAACTGCCTGGGGGCCCTCTACACCCACCCGGAGGTTCGCCTGAACGCCTCCTTCGCCCCCGTCCTTCCCCCCCGGGGATGCGTGTCTCTCTGCTCCCAGAGCGGCGCCCTGGGGATCGCCGTCCTCTCCCTGGCCCGGGAGCTCTGTCTGGGGCTCAGGAGTTTCGCCAGCGTGGGGAACCAGGCCGACGTGGCCGGGGACGACCTGCTGGAGTACTGGGGAGAGGAAGACAGGGAGAACGATGTGCTCCTCTTCTACCTGGAGTCCTTCAAAAACCCCCGGCGCTTCGGGGAACTGGCCCGGCGCATCTGCGGCTGGAAACCGGTGGTGGTGGTAAAAGGGGGACGGACCGAGGCCGGAGAGCGGGCCGCAGGCTCCCACACCGCTGCCGTGGGCGGGGAGGAGAAGGCCGTGGAGGCCTTCTTCCGTCAGACCGGCCTCATCCGGGCCGAGACCCTCCAGGACATGTTCGGAATGGCCCGGGCCATCGCCGAGCAGCCTCTTCCCCGGGGCCGGCGGTTCGCCGTGGTCACCAATGCCGGGGGACCGGGGATCCTCTGTGCCGACGGGCTGGAAGCCGGGGGCCTGACGGTGTCGGCCCTGGAAGAGGGAACCCGGGACAAGCTGGAGGAGATCCTCCCGGAGGAAGCGTCCACGGCGAACCCTGTGGACATGATCGCCTCGGCGGGGCCGGAGGAGTACTGGAAGAGCCTCCAGACCGTCCTGGCCGCCGACGAGGTGGACGGCGTGGTGGTGATCCACACGCCGGTGGGTGTGGTGGAGCCGGAGAAGGTGGAGGAAGCCATCCTGGGGGCCGTGGCCGAGGCCCGGCTCCGGAACGACACGGCGGGCCAGAAGCCCGTCTACGCCTCGGTCATTGGGGGGGAGGAGGAGGTCTACCTTCTCTGTGATTCCTCCGGGCACCAGCGAGAAGATCCGGACCGCCGAAGGCCGGGTCTTTCCGTGCCCGCCTTTCCCTTTCCCGAAGAGATCGGCCGGGTGGCCGGGCGCCTGGTGGCGTACCAGGAGTGGAAGGAGGGGGAGCGGGACCACTACCCCACCTTCCAGGACCAGGACGTGGAGGGAGTGCGAAACCTCTGCCGCAGGGCCCTGGAGGAGCGGGGCGAGGGGTGGCTGAAGGTGGAGGAAGCTCGGGAGCTCCTCCAACGGGCCGGCATCCCCGTGGCTCGGGGTGGTGTGGCTCCGACGGCGGATGAGGCGGCGGAGGTGGCAGCGGATCTGGGGTTTCCCGTGGCGGTGAAGCTGGCCTCCACGGAGATCACCCACAAGACGGAGATGGACGCCGTGAAGCTGGGGCTGGAGACGGGGGACGACGTGCGCACCGCCTTTCGGGAGATCCGGGAGCGGCTGCGAGAGGAAGATCGGGAGGATGCCATGGAAGGCGTCCTGGTCCAGCCCCATCTCCACGGCGCCGCCGAGATTCTCCTGGGAATGCACCAGGACCCGGTCTTCGGGCCGGTCCTGGCCTTCGGCCTGGGAGGCGTCTACGTGGAGATCCTGGAGGACGTCACCTTCGGGGTCGTTCCCCTCTGCCGACGGGACGCCCGGGAGATGATCCGCCGCATCCGGGGATTTCGCCTGTTGGAAGGCTACCGGGGCCACCCCGCCGCCGACCTGGAAGCCCTGGAGGAAGCCCTCCTGCGCCTCTCCACCCTGGCGGACCAGGTGAAGGAGCTGGAGGAACTGGACCTGAACCCCGTCTTCGCTCTGGGGCCCGGAGAGGGCTGCCGGGTGGTGGACGCCCGCATACGGGTCCGGGAAGGGAGCGACTCGAGCAGCGGGTGCCATGAGGGCAGCACAGGGGAGAGACCATGGGGAAACGAGAACGAGAGCGGGAACGGAAGCGAAAACGAGAGCGCGAAGGAACACGAAAACGAGAGCACGAACGGAAGGAGATCGGCTTGAAGATTACATCCTCAGCATTCGATCACGGAGAAGCCATACCGAAGAAGCATACCTGCGACGGGGACGACCTCTCCCCGCCCCTGAGCTTCGGGGAGCTGCCCGAGGGCACGGAGAGCCTGGCCCTCATCGTGGACGACCCGGACGCCCCGGGAGGGATCTTCGTGCACTGGATCCTCTGGGACCTGCCCCCCTCCACCCTGGAGCTGCCGGAAGGGGTGCCGGGAGATCCCACGAATCCCGGCGACCTGTCCTGCATGCAGGGGAAGAACCACTTCGACGATGTGGGTTACCGGGGACCCTGTCCTCCTGGGGGCACCCACACCTACCGGTTCACCCTCTATGCCCTGGACAGCCGCCTGGAGTTGGGCCTGGGGGCGGAGCGGGACGACCTGGACGAGGCCATGGGAGGCCACATCCTGGAGGAGGCCCGTCTCATCGGGAGGTACGGCCGGTAGAGGTAGAGGGGCCCGTCCCCGGGCCCCTCCCCTTTCTCAGGCCACCGTGACGTCGTCGCTCAGGTACACGTCCTGGACGGCGTTGAGAAGCTTCACGCCCTCGGCCATGGGCTTCTGGAAGGCCTTGCGTCCGGTGATCATGCCCATGCCGCCGGCCCGCTTGTTGATGACGGCGGAGCGGACTACGGCCTCCAGGTCTCCCTTCCCCTTGGAGGCGCCCCCGGAGTTGATGAGCCCAGCCCGGCCCATGTAGCAGTTGGCCACCTGGTAGCGGGTCCACTCGATGGGGTGATCCGGCGCCAGGTCGGAGTAGACCTTGTCGTGGGTCCGGCCGAAGTCCAGGTCCACGAACCCACCGTTCAACTCGGGCTGTTTCTGCTTCACGATGTCCGCCTCGATGGTCACGCCCAGGTGGTTGGCCTGGCCCGTGAGATCGGCGGCGGCGTGGTAGTCCTTGTCCTTCTTGAAGGCGTTGTTCCGCAGGTAGCACCACAGGACCGTGAACATCCCCAACTCGTGGGCCATCTCGAAGGCATGGGAGATCTCCACGATCTGGCGGTTCGACTCCTCGGAGCCGAAGTAGATCGTGGCCCCCACACCGGCGGCTCCCATCTCGTGGGCCCGCTCCACGCTGGAGAACAGGACCTGGTCGTAGTGCTTGGGATAGGTGAGGAGCTCGTTGTGGTTGATCTTCAGGATGAACGGGATGCGGTGGGCGTACTTCCGGGCTACGGCCCCCAACACTCCGGCGGTGGAAGCCACCCCGTTGCAGCCTCCCTCCATGGCCAGCTCCACAATCTTCTCCGGGTCGAAGTAGGCCGGATTGGGGGCGAAGGAAGCGCCGCCGGAATGCTCCACGCCCTGGTCCACCGGCAGGATGGAGAGGTATCCGGTTCCGGCGAGTCTGCCGTGATCGTAGACGGCCTGGAGATTCCGCAGCACCCGGACCGGCCGGTCCGAGTTCATGACGACCCGGTCCACGAAGTCCGGGCCGGGAAGGTGCAGGTGCTCTTTCGGGATCCCCGTACACCGGTAGGTGAGGAGATCCTCCTCTGCGCCGAGAAGATCTGAGATGCGGTCGGTCATGGTGCTCTACCCCTTGGTCTCCAGACGTTCATGAATGTCCACCACCCCCGGCGTCGCGGAGGCCGTCTCTCTAACTTCGTTGGCCTCGGCCCAGGACGCCACCGAGCCAGTCAGGGTGGCTACCCCGTCATCAACCTGGACCCTGATCTTGTCCTCGTCTACCAGGACGTTCCGCTCCAGGGCTTCGGCGATCTGACTGGCGAGGGCCTCGTCGCCGGGCTCGTGGGAGGGAACCACGGCAAGATTGTCTTTCACCTCGGCCACCCCCCGGAACCCCTCTGCCAGCTGCCGGGCACGGGTGGTCTTCCAGTGGTGGTCCACGGTTCCTTCCAGCTCGACTGCGCCGTTCTGTGCCACGGCCCTGACATCCGAATCGGCCAGATCCGAGTCCCACCGGAGGCTCTGATTCACCCGGCTCGCCAGTTCTTCATCGCTGATCTCCCCGGCTCCCTCCTTCATCTTCACTTCCAGCCGGTTGTCCACGTCCTGGACGCCCGAGGCCTGCCGGGCGCTCTTTTCGGCCTCGGCCTTGGCCATGCAGTTCAGGACCTTGCCCGAGAGCACCACCTTTCCTGCATCCACATCCACCAGGACGTGGGAGGAATCGATCTTCCCGTTCCACCGCAACTGGGACACCACGTCGAGTTTGATGGCTTCATCCGAGGGTCCGGCTGATCCGCTGTTGGCCATGGTCGTTTTCCTTCCCGTTCTTGTTCTTCGATGTTCTACCTGAAGCGTACACGTCTCCGACGTGGAGTAGCCATTCATCGGGATAGATGCGGCGGATAGGATTTCCGATGGAATGAAGCCGGAGACGCGGTCCAGCCCCACTTCTACCCGAATCTCTATCGGCCACCTCCAACCTGATGTGTAGTGGGCTCGACGGCTTCCGGTGAGCTTACATCAACGCTCGCAAGGAACCCGAGGAGGCCAGATGCCCAGGACCGGGGTCGAGTTGCCCCAGACGGTGGAGCACCTCTCCATCCTGGACGAGGATGGGACGCTGGACGAGGAGCTTCTCCCGGATCTCTCCGACGAGACGCTGAAGCGCATGCACCGGGCCATGCTCCGGGGCCGGCGCTTCGACGAGAAACGCCTGGAGCTCCAACGCCAGGGCCGGATCGGCACCTTCGCCCCGGGACGGGGCCAGGAGGCATCCCAGATCGGCGCCGTGGCCGCCCTGGACGAGGGTGACTGGATGGTGCCCTCCTTCCGGGAGACCACGGCGTCCCTGTGGCGGGGCATCCCACCCACCGGCGTTCTCCTCTACGATGCCGGCTTCAACGAGGGGGGACGGATTCCCGACGAGATCAACGACCTCCCGGTGGCCGTGCCCGTGGGGGCCCAGATCCCCTACGCCACGGGGCTGGCCTACGGCGAGCGCCTCCAGAAGGGAGAGGAGGCCGGAGTGGTCCTCACCTTCTTCGGCGACGGAGCCACCTCGGAAGGGGATTTCCACGAGGGTCTGAACTGGGCCCGGCTCCAGAAGGCGCCGGTGGTCTTCGTGTGCCAGAACAACCAGTGGGCCATTTCCGTGCCCCGGGAGCGGCAGACCCGGTCCCGGACCCTGGCCCAGAAGGCCCTGGCCTACGGGATGCCGGGCCTCCAGGTGGACGGAAACGACATCTTCGCCGTCTATGCCGGGGTGAGAGAGGCCGTGGACCGGGCCCGAAAGGGCGAGGGCCCCACGCTGGTGGAGTGCGTGACGTACCGCCTCTCCATTCACACCACCGCCGACGACCCCACGCGCTACCGCTCCCAGGAGGAAGTGGAGGAATGGGAAGCCCGGGATCCCATCGACCGGTTCCAGAGCTATCTCCTGGATCAGGGGATCCTGGAGGAGGACCACGTGGAGACTCTGGAGGAGGAGCTGGAAGAGGAGATGGAAGCGGCCTGGGCAGATACGGAGGAGGCCATGGAAGACCTGGAGGGAGGGGTGGCCATGTTCGACCATCTGTACCAGGAGCGTCCTCCCTATCTGGAGGAGCAACGGGAGTCCTTCCTGGCCGACGGTGAGGGAGGTGGGTCATGAGCGAGCGAACCATGGTGGACGCCCTGAACCTGGCTCTGCACCAGGAGATGGAGAACGACGAGCGGGTGGTGGTCCTGGGGGAGGACGTTGGGGTGGACGGAGGGGTGTTCCGGGTCACGGAGGGGCTCCTGGACGACTTCGGCGAGGAGCGGGTCATGGACACGCCCCTGGCTGAATCCGTCATCGTGGGCTCGGCCCTGGGCATGGCCATCTCCGGGCTACGGCCCGTGGCCGAGACCCAGTTCTCCGGTTTCAGCTACCTGGCGTTCCATCAACTGGAATGCCACGTCTCCCGCATCCGGTGGCGGTCCCGGGGCCGGTACTCGGCTCCCATGGTGCTCCGGACACCCTACGGGGCCGGGGTCCGGGCTCTGGAACACCACTCGGAGAGCCGGGAGGCCTACTACGGTCACACCCCGGGGTTGAAGATGGTGATCCCGTCCGGGCCCCGGAATGCCCGGGCCCTCCTGGTGAGCGCCATCCGGGATCCGGATCCGGTGGTGTTCTTCGAGTCGAAGCTCCTGTACCGGGCCGTGAAGGAGGAGGTCCCGGACGATGAGGAGACCCTGCCCATCGGGGAGTCCCGGATCGCCAGGGAAGGGGACGACCTCACCCTCATCACCTACGGGGCCATGCTGCCCCGGACCCTGGAGGCCGCCGGGACCCTGGCGGAGGAGGACGGGGTGGAGGCAGAGGTGGTGGATCTCCTCACCATCTCTCCCATGGACGACGAGACCTTCAGCGAGTCGGTCCGGAAGACGGGACGGGTGGTGGTGGTGCACGAGGCCCACCGGAGCTTCGGTCCCGGGGCCGAGATCCTGGCTCGCCTGAACGAGAAGTCCTTCTGGTACCTGGAAGCTCCCGTCCAGCGGGTGACGGGCTACGACGTCATCGTGCCCTTCTTCGCCAGGGAGCAGGCCTACCTGCCCCAGGAGGAGGACATCGTCCGGGGAGCCCGCAGAACCCTGGAAGCGTAGGCGCAACAAAACCCGGACCCCCCGGGAAGAAGGGTAGGTGGAGGAACCATGGCGAAGGAGTTCAGGCTACAGGACCCAGGCGAGGGCGTGCACGAGGCGGAGATCGTGGAGATCGAAGTCTCCGCCGGCGACCAGGTGGAGGACGGGGACGTGGTCTTCGTGGTGGAGACGGACAAGGCCGCCGTGGAGATTCCGGCCCCCTTCACGGGCACGGTGGAGGAGGTCCGGGTGGAAGAGGACGAGCTGGTGGAGGTGGGGGACGTGCTGCTGACCTACCACGACGGGGAGGCCGAAGGCGAGGGGGCGAGCGCAGGAGAGGTCGGGGGTGCGGAAGGGGCAGCTGAAGAGGAGAAGAAGGAAGGCGAGAACGAGGAAGAAGAGGAAGAAGAGGAAGAAGTGGAGAAGGCCGAACCCGCCGCCGCGGCCTCGGAAGACACTCCCGTTCCCGCCTCTCCCGCCACCCGGCGCCTGGCCCGGGAATTTGAAGTGGATCTCCGGCAGGTCCCGGGGAGCGGGCCGGAAGGCCGGGTGACCTCGGCGGACGTCCGGGACTTCGCCCGGGAGGGCCCGGCGGAGGCGGAGGAAGCCGAGGAAGAGGCTGCTGCCCGGAAGGAGGAAGAGAGGGAGAGAGAGGGTGCGCCCGAGGAGACGAGGGTCCGCGAGGAGACAGGCGAAGAAGCGCCGACCCTCCCCTTCCGGACCCTGGTGAAGAAGCCCCCCACCCTTCCGGACTTCTCCCGTTGGGGACCCGTGCGGCGGGAGCCCCTCCGACGGATCCGCCGGAGCGTGGCCAAGCGCATGACCATGGCATGGTGGGAGGTTCCCCACGTCACCCACCAGGAGGTGGCGGACATCACGAAGCTGGAGCGCTTCCGCAAGGAGCACGAGGGAGCCGTGGAGGAGAGCGGAGGTCAGCTCACCCTCACGGTTCTGGTCCTGAAGGCCACCGTGGCGGCCCTGAAGGAGCATCCCCGCTTCAACGCCTCCCTGGACGTGGACGCCGAGGAGCTGGTCCTGAAGGACTACTACAACCTCGGGCTGGCTGTGGACACGCCGGAGGGGTTGGTGGTCCCCGTGATCCGGGATGTGGACGGCAAGTCCCTGGCGGAGCTCTCCAGGGAGATACCCCGGGTGGTGGACCGGGTCCGGGAGGGGGAGGCCATTCGGGAGGACCTGCAGGGGGGCACCTTCACCCTCACGAATCCGGGTCCCCTGGGGGGTACTTCCTTCACTCCCATCGTCCGGCACCCGGAGGTGGCCATCCTGGGCATGGCTGCCGCCGGCATGGAGCCCGTCATGGTGGGGGACCTGGTGGAGTGGGAGATCGAGGCCCGTCTCCGGTTGCCCCTGATCCTGGCCTTCGACCACCGGGTGAACGACGGGGCCGACGCCGCCCGCTTCATGAACACGGTGGTGGAGACCCTCAACGACACCGACTCTCTCCTCCTGAAGATCTGAGGCCTGTATGGTCATGGGCGACGTTCCCCTGGATACGGAGGTCGTGGTGGTGGGTGCCGGGCCCGGCGGGTACGCCGCGGCCTTTCACGCCGCCGACCTGGGGTTGGAGGTGACCCTGGTGAGCGAAGAGGACCGGCTGGGAGGCACCTGCCTCCTCAGGGGCTGCATCCCCTCCAAGACCCTCCTGTCCCTGGCGGACCTCCTCCACTCCGCCCGGGAAGCCGCCGCCAAGGGCATCCGGTTCGGGGAACCGGAGCTGGACCTGGAGCAGATCCGGGCGTGGAAGGAGAAGGCGGTGGATCGCCTCACCGGCGGCCTGGACCGACTGGCGGAGGATCGCTCGGTCCGGGTGGTTCGGGGCCGGGCCCGCTTCGCCGGGCCCCGGGAGCTCCACGTGCACGGGGAGGAGGAGGTGGAGGTGACCTTCGAGCACGCCATCCTGGCCGTGGGATCTCGGCCCGTCCCCCTCCCTCCCATGGAGTTCGGGGAGGGGGTGTGGAGCTCGGCGGACGCCCTGGAGCTCCCGGAGGTTCCCGACTCCATGCTGGTGGTGGGAGGAGGGTACGTGGGCCTGGAGCTGGGGTGCGTCTACGCCTCCCTGGGCTCCCAGGTGACCCTGGCGGAGATGGAGGATCGTCTCCTGCCCGCTGCCGATCCGGACCTGGTGAAGCCCCTGGCCCAACGCACGGATGATCTCTTCCAGGCCGTCCACCTGGAGGCCTCGGTGGAGGGAATGGAGGAGACGGAGGAGGGCCTCCGGGTCTCCTTCGCCACGGCGGGGGGCCGGGACGAGCCTCCCGAGGACGGAACGTTTCGCAGAGTCCTCCTGGCCGTGGGGCGCAAGCCCGACACCCGGGAGCTGGGCCTGGACGACGCCGGAGTGGAGCTGGACGAAGACGGGTTCGTGGTGGTGGATGCGGAGCGTCGGACCACGGCGGATACGATCCTGGCCGTGGGGGACGCGACCGGAGAGCCCCTCCTGGCCCACAAGGCCATCCAGGAGGGCCGGGTGGCGGCGGAGGTGGTGGCCGGGGAGCCTGCGGCCTTCGATGCCAGGGCCGTTCCTGCAGTGGTCTACACCGACCCGGAAATCGCCTGGTGCGGCCTCACGGAGAGGGAGGCGGAGGAGGAGGGACGGGAGGTCCGGGTCGTCCGGTTTCCGTGGCAGGCCTCCGGTCGGGCCGTGAGCATGGGGGAAGGGGAGGGGTTCACCAAGCTCATCCTGGATCCGGATACGGAACGGGTCCTGGGCATGGGCGTGACCGGTCCCCAGGCCGAGGCTCTCATCGCCGAGGGCGCCCTGGCCATGGAGATGGGGGCGGTGGCCCGGGACCTGGCCTTCACCATCCACCCCCATCCCACCCTCAGCGAGACCGTCCAGGAGGCCGCCGAGCAGGCTTTGGACCGGGCCACCCACGTGTAGAAAGCCGTTGGATCAGCCCCCTGGAGGAGCCGGGCAACGCCATTCCCTGCGGGCCCATTGTAGACAGGAGAGATCGAGATGAGCGAGATCGTCACCCTCACCGTGAATCCCGCCGTGGACACCTCGACCCGGGTGGACAGGGTGACCCCGGGCAAGAAGCTCCGCTGCGACGAGCCCCGGAGGGAGCCCGGAGGCGGGGGGCTGAACGTGGCCAGGGCCATCCGCCGCATGGGAGGAGAGGCTCTGGCATTCTTCCTGGCCGGCGGACCCACCGGCGATATCCTGGAGGAGTTGTTGTCCGAGGAGGGGGTGGAAGCCCGTCGCTTCCCGGTGGAGGAGTGGACCCGGGAGAACGTCATGGTCCGGGAGAGGGACGAGGACAAGAGCCAGTACCGCTTCGACATGCCCGGAGCCGAGCTCACCCGGGAGGAGTGGAAGGCCTGCCTGAAGGAGCTGGAAGATCTGGATCCGGCGCCGGACTACATGGTGGCCTCCGGAAGCCTGCCCCCGGGAGCTCCGGGCGATTTCTACGGCCGGGTGGCGGAGGTGGCGGACTCCCTGGATGCCCGCTTCATCCTGGACACCTCCGGTGAGGCCCTTCGGAGGGGACTGGAATCCGAAGACGGAGGGACTTTCCTGGTGAAGCCGAACCTCCGGGAGCTGGCCGCTCTCACCGACGTCTCCACCGAGGAGCTGGAAGACCCCTCGGGTTACGAGGCGGCCAAGGCCGAGGCCGCCCAGGACGTGGTGGCACGGGGCCTCTCCCAGGTCGTGGTGGTCTCCATGGGATCAGCGGGAGCCCTGCTGGTCACGGAGCGGGGAGTCGAGAAGCTCATCACCCCCACCGTGCCCATCAAGAGCCGGGTAGGGGCCGGGGACAGCATGGTGGCCGGCATGGTCCTGGGCCTGAATCGGGGCATGAGCCTCCGGGACGCGGGCCTGTACGGTGTGGCCGCCGGAGCCGCCGCCGTCATGACGCCAGGCACCGAGCTTTGCCGCAAAAAGGACGTGGACTGTCTTTTCGAGGAGATGAAGGGAGAGTGAGGCGAGGGAGGCCCGTCAGCCTTCCCGGCCTTCCCTGACCATGCGTTCCAGGTCCAGGATCTCGTCTTCCATGAGATTGGCCACCGAGCCCGGGGTCTCGTTCTCGTCTTCCGTCCGGTGCTTCAGGAGGAGGTCGGCCCAGGCCCCCATCTCCTTCACCCGCTCCTCCAGGAGGTCCGGGGGCACCGGAAGGCGATCCAGGCTCTTCACCATGCGCTGGGTTCGCTCCGACAGCTCGTCGTCCACCTTCCCCTCATGGAGGCGGGGAAGGACCTCCTTGAGCTCGTCCAGGAGCAGAAGGGCGTCTTCTCTGGTGAGCAGGGCTTCACCGGCCATCAAGGACCTCACAGGTCGCGAGTCTCTGTTCGTGTTCCAACCATCCGTGCCAGGCCGTCATGCCTGAGCTTCCCGACGTGCAGGTGTTCCGGGAGTACCTGGATGCCACCTGCCTCCACCAGACCATCGAGACCGTTCAAAGGCTGTTGAACAAGGGGGGCGAGCCGCGTTACGAGCGCCACGGCTCCAGATTC
>CAZZEL010000032.1:0-37972 GCA_964652625.1 uncultured Gemmatimonadaceae bacterium | reverse complement strand
CCGCTACACCACGATCCAGAACTGGTCGAACAACATGTACAACCTGGTGACCCAGCGGGCCATGGTGCACCGGAACGCCCACATGGAGTGGCTGGACGGGAACCTGGGCTCCAAGCTCACCATGAAGTACCCCTCCTGCTTTCTCATGGAGGAGGGGGCCCACGGAGAGATCCTCTCCATTGCCTACGCCGGGAACGGCCAGCACCAGGATACCGGGGGCAAGGTCGTCCATGCCGCGCCCCGGACCACGTCGTCCATCGTCTCCAAGTCCATTTCCAGGGGCACGGGGCGGAGCTCGTACCGGGGCCTGGCCAAGGTCTATGAGGGAGCCTCCCACGCCAAGTCCAACGTGGAGTGCGACGCTCTCCTCATCAACGACACCTCCCGGACGGACACGTATCCCTACATCGAGATCGAAGAGAGGGATGCCAACGTGGGGCACGAGGCCACGGTCTCCAAGGTGGGAGAGGAGCAGCTCTTCTACCTCATGAGCCGGGGCATGTCGGAGGAAGAGGCCATGGCCCTCATCGTCCGGGGGTTCATCGAGCCCATCGCCAAGGAGCTCCCCCTGGAGTACGCCGTGGAGCTGAACCGGCTCATCGAGTTGGAGATGGAGGGTTCGGTGGGCTGAGGCCGGCCGATCCAGGGAATCCGTGAACACTCCGTGAACACGACGTGAATTCAGACGCTCAGGAAACGAACCGTACCATGGCCGATACCGCCGTGAGCAGTGACAGAGTCGAGGGGGTCACCGGCGTTCTCAACAAGGGAACCGTCCAGACCGTCTCGGCCTTCGACCCGGAGTGGCTTCGCACCCTCCGTCACCACGCGTGGGACGTCTACGAGAAGACGCCCATGCCCACGACGAAGCTGGAGGAGTGGCGCTACACCGACCTGAACCGGAAGCTGGAGTTGGAGGCACTGTCCTGGCCCGAGAAGTCCGAGTGCAAGGACGACTTCCAGGCCTGTCCCAAGGGACTCCAGGAGACCATGCTGGCCGACCACGACGCCTCGGGCCATCTCTGGGGCATCGACGGCCAGGTCATCCACGTGGACCTCCTGGAGGAGCTCCAGGAGAAGGGCGTCGTCCTCATGTCTCTCCGGGAGGCGGTCCGGGCCCACCCCGAGCTGCTGAAGGAACATCTGGCCCAGGAGGCCCTGCCCCCGGAGCAGGGGAAGTTCGAGGCTCTGAACGCCGCCCTCTGGACGGACGGCATCCTTCTCCATGTGCCTCGCGGTGTCCGGCTGGACCTCCCGGTGCGCATCACCCGGTGGATCGCCCAGTCCGGTGCCGCCTTCTTCAACCGGACCCTCATCGTGGCGGAGCCCGGGAGCCAGGTCTCCTACGTGGACGAGGTCATCTCCGACGACCTGGACGCCCATACCCTGGTCTCGTCGGCGGTGGAGGTCATCGCCAAGCAGGGCGCCCAGGTCCAGTACGTGTCCCTGCAGCGGCTGGGCCGGGAGGCCTTCTACCAGGCGTCCCAGCGCACCCTGGCCCAGCGGGACTCCACCCTGGACACCCTGAACGTGAGCATGGGGGCCACCACCACTCGGGTGGACCTGAACGCCCGGCTCCTGGGTCCCGGGGCGAACTCGGACATGTTGGGGCTCTACTTCGGGGACTCGGACCAGCACTTCGACCACAACACCAGCCAGGATCACGTGGCGGCCAACACGTCCAGCGACCTCCTCTACAAGGGAGCCCTGGACGACGAGTCCCGCTCCGTCTTCCGGGGGGTGATCCGGGTCCACAGGGGCGCCCAGAAGACGGACGCCTACCAGACGAACCGGAATCTCCTCCTCTCGGATCATGCCCGGGCCGATTCACTGCCCAACCTGGAGATCGAGGCCGACGACGTCCGATGCTCACACGGGGCCACCGTGGGGCAGCTGGACGCCGAGTCCCGCTTCTACCTCATGAGCCGGGGTCTGACCCGGGAACAGGCGGAGCGTCTTGTGGTCATGGGCTTCCTGGGCGAGGTTCTCTCCCGGCTGCCCCTGGGCGGCGTGGTGGAGAAGGTGACGAACGTCATCGAAGAGAAGCTGCGACAGGTGTAAAGGCTGTTGGTCCGGGCCTTCGGAGGACGAGCATGACCGATTGGATCAAGGTGGCGACCCTGGAGGACTGTCCTCCGGGGTCGCTGCGCTCCGTGATGGTGGGAGACGAGCCGGTGGTGCTGGCCAACGTGGAGGGGACGATTCATGCCCTCCTTGACCGGTGCTCCCACGAAGACTTCCCCCTCTCCGACGGGGAGCTGGAGGGCAAGCTGGTGGTTTGCCAGTACCACGGCGCCCGATTCGACGCCGCGTCCGGAGCGGCCCGGGGACTCCCGGCGGTGAAGCCGGTGAAGACGTTCCCCGTGGAGGTTCGGGACGGTCAGGTGTACGTTCAAACGAGCTGAATGCTCTGGCGGCTCTCTACGGCAGCCGACAGGGCTTCAACCTCAACCGAGAGAGAGCCCAGGCTGTGTCCACGCTAACCGCCCATCCCGCCTTCGACGTCGAAGCCCTCCGCCGGGCTTTTCCCGCCCTGAACCAGGAGGTGAACGGCAAGCCCCTGGCCTACCTGGACAACGCCGCCACCTCCCAGAAGCCCGAAGCGGTCCTGGACGTGGTGGAGCGCTACTACCGCTTGGACAACGCCAACGTCCACCGGGGCATCCACGAGCTGAGCCGACGGGCCACGGTGGCCTACGAGGACGCCCGGGCCCGGGTAGCCGACTGGCTCGGGGCGTCGGAGGCCAGCGAGGTGATCTGGACCCGGGGAACCACGGAGGCCATCAACCTGGTGGCCGCCTCCTGGGGAATGGACCAGGTGGGGGAGGGAGACGAGATCCTCCTCACCACCATGGAGCACCACTCCAACATCGTCCCGTGGCAGCTCCTGGCCCAGCGGAAGGGGGCCACCCTGAAGTACCTGGAGATGGACGAGGAGGGCCGCCTTCGCCTGGAGGACCTGGAGGAGCTCCTCACCCCCCGGACCCGCCTCGTGGGCGTCACCCACATTTCCAACGCCCTGGGGACGGTGAACCCGGTGAAGACCATCGTGGAGGCGGCCCAGGCCCGGGGTGCCCGGGTGCTGGTGGACGGAGCCCAGGCGGTGCCTCACCGGAAGGTGGACGTGGGGGAGCTGGGCTGCGACTTCTACGTCTTCTCCAGCCACAAGATGTGCGGCCCCACGGGGATCGGAGCCCTGTGGGCCCGGAAGGAGATCCTGGAGGAGATGTCCCCCTACCAGGGCGGGGGAGAGATGATCAGCGTGGTGGAGCGGGACCACAGCACCTGGGCCAAGGTCCCCCACAAGTTCGAGGCGGGAACCCCGAACATCGCCGGGGCGGTGGGGACTGCCGCCGCTGTGGACTTCATGGAGGGGGCCGGGTATGACAACATCCGGAAGCACGAGACCGAGCTCCTGGCCTACGCCCTGGAGAAGATGCGGGCCCTGCCGGACGTGACCATCTACGGCCCGGAGGATCCCCGGGAGCGTTCCGGCGCCATCTCCTTCGGCCTCGGGGACGCCCATCCCCACGACATCGCCACCATCCTGGACTCGGAAGGAGTGGCCATCCGGGCCGGACACCACTGCGCCCAACTGGTGATGCGCCACCTGGGCCTGTCGGCCACCACCCGGGCGTCCTTCGCCCTCTACAACACCCCGGATGACGTGGACCGTCTCGTGGACGGGCTCCGTGTCGTCCAGGGAATCTTCGGGAGCTAGCAGCCGCTATGACGGACCTGAACCTGAACTCCCTGTACCAGCAGCTCATCCTGGACCACTACCGGAAACCACGGAACAAGGGAGAGCTCCCGGACAAGACCGTGGAGATCCACATGGCGAACCCGGTCTGCGGCGACGAGATCCGTCTTCAGCTTCGCATCGAGGACGACGAGATCATCGAGGCGAAGCACGTGGGGCAGGGGTGCTCCATCTCCCAGGCCTCGGTCTCCATGATGACGAACCTCCTGAAGGGCACGAAGCTCTCCCAGGCGGAAGAGCTGGCCGGCAAGTTCACCGACATGATGCACGGCGACGAGGACGTGGCCCGGGACAAACAGCTGGGCGATCTCAGGGCCCTTCAGGGAGTGAGCAAGTTTCCGGTCCGCATCAAGTGCGCCCTGTTGGCCTTCGACGCCCTCCAGGAAGCCATCAAGGAGACCCGGGAGTCATAGCCACCTTCATGGCCCCGCTCTTGCCCCGACTGGCCGCCGCCTTCAGGGCGTCCCGGAACTGCCGGAGGGGGAAGACGTGGGTCAGGAGGCGATCCACCGGCCTGGACGTCCGTTCCAGGAGCTCCAGGGTGACGTCGAAGGTGTGGCGCTCCTCCGGGTCCCCCGGCTCCTTCCCGTATCCGTAGACGCCCCATATCTCCAGCTCCCGGGCCCAGAGGAAGGTGAGGTCCATCTTCGGCACCCGGGCCGCGCAGCCCAGAACCACCAGGCGTGCCCGGGGAGCGGCGTAGCGCAGGGCCTGGTCCAGACTCCCCCGATTCCCCACGCAGTCGTAGATCACCGGGAAGCCTCCCCCGGCGTAGACTTCGGGTCCCACCAGGGGCTGGTAGGCCATGGCGCCGGTGTCCACCAGGGCATCCCGGGCCTCCTCCCCGGGCCGGACCACCTGGTCGGCCCCCATGAGGCGGGCCAGCTCCATCTCCCCCGGCCGCTTGGCCTGGGCCACCAGGCTGTCCTGGTAGCCCGTGGCACGGAGAGCCCACAGCGTGGCCATGGCCATGGGCCCGCTTCCCATGACCAGGACCGGGCCCGCCCCGTCCGGTTGGGCCCGGAGCACGGCGTGGACGGCGATGGCCAGGGGCTCGGTGAGGACCGCCACACCCTCCTCCATTGCCTCCGGCACGGAGAAGAGCTGGCTCTCGTGGGCCACCACCTCCTCTCCCCATCCCCCGGGAAGGTCCCGGTGGTAGCCCAGGAGCATCCCCGGGGCCAGGGGTCTGCCGTCCACCTCCAGGGGGCCCGCCTCTCCGACATTTCCGCAGGTGGCCGGAAGCCCCCGGGCACAGGAAGGGCAGAAATCCTCCGGCCTATAGCCACGGACCCGGCAGGAGATGAGAGGATCCACCACCACCCGGTCCCCGGGGCTCACACGCCGCACCCCTGGTCCCACCTCACGGACCCGGGCCAGGATCTCGTGGCCCAGGACGGCGGGGAAGGAAGCGAACGGCTCCAGGGCCGGGCTGGCGGAGAAGGTGAGGTTGCCCAGGTCCGTGCCGCAGATCCCGCAGGACAGGACCTCCAGCCGGGCCCAGTCGTCCCCTGGAAGGCGGGGTCGGGGGACGTCCCGGTACCTCAGGCCGCCGAGCCTGCCCAGGGTGACGGAGGTGGTGAGCCCCCCCAGGGTCCGGGCCAGGAGATAGCGGGGCACGGAGACCCGGAAGGAGACCGCCTTCATGGGGAGCTCTCCAGCTCCTCGTCCAGGGCCATGCGGACCTCCCTCCGACGCTTGCCCTCCCGGTGCCGCTTGTGGTCCTCCTCGGTCTCCAGCTCCAGGGGTGGCACGGGTACCGGCCGGTGGTGCTCGTCGATGGCCACGAAGGTGAGGAAGCAGGTGTTCGTGTGCCGGGTGGTGCCCTCCAGGAGATTCTCCGCCTCCACCCGGACCCCGATCTCCATGGAGGTCCGACCCACATAGTTCACCCGGGCCCGGCAGGTCACCAGCTCACCGGTGAAGATGGGTTCCTTGAACTCCACCCGGTCGAAGGAGACGGTGACGCAGGGTCGGCCGGCATGGCGCATGGCGGCCACGCCGGCGGCCCGGTCCACCATGGACAGAATCACCCCTCCGAACACGTTTCCGTGATTGTTCACCTGGTGAGGCATCATGAGCTCCGAGACCAGGGACTCCGATGCCCCGGGCCTCCTGGGTTCCATTGGGTTCGACACCGATCCATCCTCCTGGTTGGCCCGGCCTCACCGGGGTCCCGACGGCCGGCGGGGGTCTCTCCGCTTGCCCCCACCGGGGAGTGAGGTTCAAGATACCCCGCGTAGCGCAGCACGGTACCCGTGGATTCCCAAAACCCCGGCGGGGGACGGCTCCGGATGAGACCAGCTCGTCGCATCGGCCTCCTGGGAGGCGCCCTACTCTTCCTCCTCATGCTGGCCGTGCCCGGGCCGGCCGATCTCTCCCCGGAGGGGTGGCGGGCCGCGGCCGTGGCCACCCTCATGGCCGTGTGGTGGATGACGGAAGCCATTCCCATTCCCGCCACGGCCCTCCTTCCCCTGGCCCTCTTCCCGACTCTGGGCATCCTGGAGATGCCGTCGGCGGCAGCGCCCTACGCCAACGAGCTGATCTTCCTCTTCATGGGCGGATTCCTCATTGCCCTGGCCATGGAGCGGTGGGGCCTGCACCGGCGCATGGCCCTGGCCATCATGGCCTTCGTGGGCACAGGACCCAAACGCCTGGTCCTGGGCTTCATGGTGGCCACCGCCTTCCTCTCCATGTGGATCTCCAACACGGCCACGGCCACCATGATGCTTCCCATCGCCATGGCCGTGGCCGAGGTCTTCCGACCGGAAGACCTGGACGGGGAGGACCACGCCTTCCCCTTCGGCATCGCCCTCATGCTGGGCATCGCCTACGGCGCCTCCATCGGTGGGGTGGCCACCCTCATCGGCACACCCCCCAACGCCGTCATGGCCGCGGCGGCCGAGGAGCTCCTGGACGTGCAGATCGGGTTCATGCAGTGGATGACCGTGGGGCTTCCGGTGACGGTCGTCTTCCTGCCCGTGGCCTGGGTCCTCCTGGTCCAGGTCCTCCACCCCCCGGGACGCATCGCCGGGGATGCGGGACAGGTCATCCAGGAGGAGCGATCCGGGCTCGGGTCCATGAGTCGGGGGGAACGGATCGTGGGGGTGATCTTCGTCCTGGCCGCCGTCTCCTGGATTCTTCGCTCCCCGAAGGATTTCGGGGTGGTGACCATCCCGGGGATCAACACCTTCGCCCCCGGAGTCCGGGACTCCACCATCGCCATGGCGGCGGCCATGCTCCTCTTCCTCCTTCCCGTGGACTGGAAGAAGGGGACCTTCGCCCTGGACTGGGCCACGGCCCGCAGGATGCCCTGGGGCGTCCTCATCCTCTTCGGCGGCGGCCTCTCCCTGGCCCGGGCCATGGACCAGACGGGGCTGGCCGCCTGGATCGGAGGCGGGGTGGGGAGTCTGGGAGCCCTGCCCACCATGGCCCTCCTGGGGGTGGTGGCGGCCCTCTTCGTCTTCCTCACGGAGGTCACCTCCAATACCGCCACCTCCACCATGGCCATGCCCATCATGGTGGGGGTGGGAGCGGGTCTGGGTTATCCCGCCCTCACCCTCATGGCCACGGCGGCCATGGCGGCTTCCATGGCCTTCATGCTTCCGGTGGCCACACCCCCGAACGCCATCGTTTTCGGCTCCAAGTACCTCACCATCCCCCGGATGGTGAAGGCGGGCTTCTGGATGAATCTGGTGGCCATCACCGTCATCACCCTGACGGCGACCTTCCTGGTGCCGGCGATTCTGGTAGGGTCGTAGACGCCAGCTCCCGGGTCAGCCCCACCACGGACTGGATCACGGTGGCCAGGTGCCGGAAGTCCACGTCCTCCACTTCGTCCGAGGGCCGGTGGAGGTCCGAATGGTCCCCGTAGGAGGAGAGGGTGTGGGCCATCACTCCGGCCCGGACGAAGGCCACGTGGTCGGAGCGGTGATGGTACCGTCGCCAGGGACGGGGATCGGGGCCCACAGGCACCCCCGCCCCCCGGACCGTCTCCCGGATCGCGCTCTCGTCCCACCCGGTGAGCCAGGACCACCCGGGTCCTCCCACCTTCGGATCCGGACGGCCCACCATCTCCAGGTTCAGGTCCGCCACCGTCCGGGCCAGGGGAACCGCCGGGTGGTCCACGTACCACCGGGCCCCCCGGATGCCGAACTCCTCGGCGGTGGTGAGAAGGACCAGCACGCTCCGGGGAGGGGGCGCGGCGGCCATGGTCCTGGCTACCTCCAGGGCGGCCAGGACACCGGACCCGTCGTCGTCGGCGCCGTTGTAAATGGAGTCCCCCTGCACAGCCTCCCCCACCCCCACGTGATCGTAGTGGGCGCTCACCACCACCACCTCCCGGGCCAGGTCCGGCTGGGAGCCGTGAACCAGACCCGCCAGATTCCACCCCACTACCCGGCCCTCCACCCGGGCCGAGTCCCGGGGACCCACTTCGTGGGGCAGATACAGTCGTCGGCGACCCCGAGTGCTCCGGACCGCCACCAGGGGCACCTCCTGGACGAACCCGCCGGGGAAGGCCGGACCGGCGCCCCTTCGCTCCAGCTCCGCCATGAGGAACCGGGCCGCCCGGCGGGCCCCGGGACTCCCCGTCTCCCGTCCCATCATGGAATCGTGGGCCAGGACGGACAGGACCCGCCTCAGCTCCCGGGCCGGAGCCACGCTGTCCGTGGGCACGGCCACGGGAGGCGGATCCGGAAACCCCCGGAATCGCTGCAACGGGGAGAGGAGGGTCCCGGCCACCACGGCCAGGGTCAGGAGGAGGAGAGAGAGAAGGGCGAGGAGGGCTCGTTTGAGCATGAGGAGCACCGGGCTACGGGTTACGGTCTCCCGATACTACGGGGGGAAATCCAAGGGGTTTCGCACCCTCGGGCTCAATCACGACTCCCCGGGTCCCGGCCCGGGAGGGGCCTCACCACCCGTATCCCGTCCTGGCTCTCCAATCGCAGGACGCGCTCGGCCAGAGGAAGGTCGCTCACCTCCACCGCCTCCCCCACAAGGGGCGCATGCAGAAGGTGGAGGTGGTCGTCCCTCCAATAGGCCAGGCCCGTGTGGGCCACGTCCAGCCCTTCCACATTGCTGGTGACGGCAATGATGTCCCCGTTGCGGATCCAGGCGGTCCAGGTGGCGATCTCCTCCTGGGGGATCCGGTAACGAACCTCCAGGCTCAGCCGGGTTTCCGCGTCCCGGATGGCTGCCAGGTTCGCCGGGTTGGCAAGCTGGCGGTAGGCCTCGGGGTGGGTGGACATGTAGTCGACGGCCCTGAGGTCCTCCACCCCTCCCAGCTCCCGGGTCACTTCCCTCACCAGCCCCCTGGCCTGGTTGTCCCGGATCCAATCGGAGAAGTAATGAAGGCGGCTGGGATAGCCATCCAGCCGACCCCTCCGGTACCGCATCTCCCGGAGGAGATCCCGGTAGAGCTCCCGGGTCCGGAGATCCGACTCCAGGATCTCCGGCTCCGCCCTGCGGAGGAATCGGGCCATGGCCAGGCTGTTTTCCACGAAGGTGACGCAGTCCATCTCCTCCAGATTCACCACCACCCCCTCCGGGCCCGCCAGCTCCAGGGTGCCGGGTTCGTAGGGAGTGCCCACGAAGGAGGCCCCGATGCGGGCCACGGCCTCCCCCAGGGGAATCGTGTCCAGGCCCCGGGCCCAGAAGTCCGTCAGCTTCTCCCGGAGGATCTGCCAGTCCCGCTCCGTCCCTTCCCGGGGTCGGAGAACCCGGGTGGCCTCCTCCACGTCCCCTTCCCAGGCCTCCGACTCCGCAGGTGCCGGGGACTCCGGATCGCCGTCCCGATCCTCCCCGCCGCAACCCCAGAGAAGGAGAGCGAGGGCCAGACCGAAGCCCGGAACACCGCCTGGACGAAACCGTTTCATATCCTTCCTCCCCATTCCCGGAACCCGGCCGGGACGTTCGGGGGTATTCAAAGCCGATCTTCTCACAGTACGAAACGCTGATGGCGGTCGCACCGGCAGGCGGTCCCCTCCGGGCCCCCACCCTGGAAAGACTGCGTCACAGACAGGAGCACGTCCATGCCCTATTCCGAGCTCATGGTGGCCCCCCTCCGACAGGACCTGGTCCGCATTGGATTCACAGAGATGCGCACTCCGGACGACGTGGAGGGCCTCCTGGAATCGGAGGGCACGGTCCTGGTCGTGGTCAACTCGGTGTGCGGCTGCTCCGCCGGAGGGATGCGCCCCGGGGTGGCCCTGGCCCTACAGGACAGCCCCGTCCGTCCCCAGCTCCTCACCACGGTCTTCGCCGGGCAGGACCTGGAGGCCACGGAGAGGGCCCGGGAGTACTTCACAGGGTACTCGCCGTCCTCCCCCTCCGTGGCCCTGCTACGTGACGGGGAGCTGGTCTACATGCTGGAGCGAGGCCAGATCGAGGGACGCACGCCCCAGGAAATCGCCCGGGAGCTCAAGGAGGTTTTCGCCGAGCACTGCGAGTGAGGTCTCAGCGCTTCTTCTCGTCGTCCCGCAGGAGCTCGGCCACCTCCGGGTCCTCGGCCAGGTCCTCCTCCGTGAGCTCCGGGCCCCGGTCCGCCGGCGGAGGGGAGGTCATCCCCGGGGCGGCCCCCTCGGCCACCATCTTCCGGCGCTTGATCATCCCGTCCAGGCTGAAGCTACCTCCACCCCGGGCCGCGATGTACAGGAAGAGGAAGGAGTAGAGGGCCGCAAGCTCGCCGTTGTTCTGGATGGGCCAGAATCCCTGGGGAGCGTGGACCATGAAGTACGCCCACGCCATCTGACCCGAGAGGACGAAGGCCGTGACCCGGGTGAAGAGCCCGGTGACCAGGAGGATCCCGCCGACGAACTCCAGGATCCCGGCCAGGCCCATCATGCTGAAGAAGTCTCCCACCTGCTGGCCACCCAGGATGCCGAACAGCTTCTGGGCTCCGTGGGCCCAGAAGAGGAACCCCGCCACGATGCGCAGGAGGTTCAGGGCCGTAGCCTCGGTCCAATGCGTGGTTCTCGCGTTCACCAGGATCCTCCTTTTCGGTGGTGAGCTGCCTGGGCAGATGCCGATCCAACGTCCGCCCCTCCCAGGAGGGACGCGCTCCGTTCCACAGGCACCGAAGGTCCTCGGTGCCTGGCACGCTCAAAGGATGGTCTTCCCCAGGGCGCTGGCGATGAGCTCCACGGCGAGGCGCGCCGTCTGATTCCCGTGATCCAGCACCGGGTTCAGCTCCACCACCTCCATGCTCACGAGGTTCCTGGAGCGGAACGCCTTCTCGCAGATCAGGTGCGCCTCCCGGTAGGTGAGCCCCCCGGGCACGGGGGTCCCGACACCCGGAGCCTCCATGGGGTCGATGCCATCCAGGTCGAACGAGAGATGAAAGCCGGCAGTGCCGGCGTTGGCCCGGGAGAGAGCCTCGTCCATGCAGCTCCCGATCCCCCGCTCGTCGATTTCGGTCATGGTGAACACCCGAACCCCGGAGGCCCTGACCAGTTCCCTTTCCGCTTCGTCGATCTCCCGGGCTCCCAGGATACTCACATTCTCCGCCGCTACCGCCGGTGAGGAAGATCCGATGGCCAGGAGGGGATCCGGCCCCCGGCCGGTGAGGATGGAGAGGACCATCCCGTGGATGTTCCCGCTTGGGGTGGTCTCCGGGGTGTTCATGTCCGTGTGTGCATCCACCCAGATGAGGCCCACCCCCCTTCCCCCGGTCCGGCAATGGTCGGCCACGGCCGAGACCGTACCCACGGAAAGGGCGTGGTCTCCCCCCAGAACCAAGGGGGTCATCCCCTCCCCCAGGGCCGAGCCCACCAGACCGTAGGCATTCCCGCATACGTCGGCGATCTCGTCCAGGAAGCGGGTCCGGGTCTCACCCTCCTCGATGGTCTCCGGAGGGGAGGCCGTCACGGTCCCCACCTCCCGGACCCGGAAGCCCACGGCCTCCAGGCTCTCTCCAAGGCCGGCGATACGAATGGCCGAGGGGCCCATGTCCACGCCCCGGCGCCCGGCCCCCAGGTCCAGGCTCACGGAAAGGAGCCCCACATCCCGGTTCCTGACACCAACGGCGGCCGTCATCGCGTCATCGCCCCCCTCCCCGTCGGCGACCCCGACCCCGGCCCAGGCGGCGCTTCTCCTTGTCCTGGTGCCGCTTCCTCCGTTTGGCGTCCCGGGACGACTCCCCGGGATAGCGGTAGCTCACGTCCACACCCCCCAGGAGGGCGAAGCCTCGTATGATCAGCACCGGGGCGTCGGGATCATCCCGGCCGCTCACGTCTTCCCGGTGCTCGAAGCCCCCCAGAATGGCCACTCCGTCGGATTCCACATTCAGGCCCGGTGGCACGATGATGTCGCAGCCCCCCATGAGGGTGAAGACCCAGACCTCCGTCTCCCCCGGGGGAAGCAGGGCTTCCCGGAAGTCCAGGGTGGTCCCACCCATGACCGAGAAGGCGTAGTTCGTCCGGGCCGGAATCCAGCGGCCCTTCCGGTCCGCACCTCCCAGGGCCGCCACCACGAACCCCCGCTCCTTCACCCGGGACGCGGGCACGGAGGCCCTGGTCCCCTCCAGGGACGTTCCCCCTTCCTCCTGTGGTGCCGGAGCGTCGCCGGAGGGAAGGTCCGCCAGGAGACGGCGGAGATCGTCTCCGGACTCCGCCTTGTGGGCCCGGTCCACCCGACGTTCGAACTCCTCCACCGTCAGAGCGTCCTTGGCGAAGTGCTCGCAGAGCGTGTCGATGGTCTTCTGGCGGATGTCCGGGGGGACACCGCCGGTGTCCTGGGTCATGTCATCCCTCTCGGCGGTAGGCCATCTCTCCTCCCACCATGGTAAGATCCACACGGATGTCGGGAATATCTACGGCATCGGCCTGGGAAAGACTCTCTGACAGGACCACCAGGTCGGCCAGCATGCCGGGCTTCAGCTGCCCCACCTTGTCCTCCATGAACCCGGCCCGGGCCCCACCCCGGGTATAGGCGGCCAGTGCTTCGTCCAGGGTGATCTTCTCCTCCGGGACCCACCCCCCGGGGTTCGCCCCGTCGATGGTCCGGCGGGTGAGGGCCGCATACAGGCCCTTCCGCACATCCATGGGTGCCACGGTCCAGTCCGAGCCGAAGGCCAGGGACGCCCCGGCATCCAGAAGGGAGCGGAAGGCGTAGCTGGTCCGGACCCGTTCCGGCCCGATCCGTTTGCCGGCCCAGCGGCCGTCGTCGATGGCATGGTAGGGCTGCATGGACGGAATCACCTCCAGCTCGGCGAAGCGTGGGAAGGCCTCCGGAGAGAGATGCTGGGCGTGCTCGATCCTGAACCGCCGGTCCCGGGGGCCGTTCCTCTCCATGGCTTCCTGGTAGACGTCCAGAATCCAGTCGTTGGCCCGGTCGCCGATGGCGTGGACGATGATCCGGAAGCCGGCAGCGTCCCCGGCCAACACCCAGCGACGCAGGGAGGCGGTGTCGGTGGTGAGGAGACCGGAGGTTCCCGGCTCGTCGGCGTAGGGATCGTAGAACCAGGCCGTGGTGGATCCCAGGGAGCCGTCCACGAACCCCTTCAGGGCACCCCACCAGAGCCAATCGTCCCCCCACCCGTGTTCCGCCACGAATTCCTGAAGGCGCTCCCAGGTGGCCATGGGCACGGCGGCCTGGACCCGCATCTTCAGTCGCCCGTCGTCCCGGGCCCGCCGGAAAGTCTCCAGGTCGATCCAGGTGCCCATGTGATGGGTCTGGGTGACGCCCAGGGAGAGGGCATGGTGGATGGCGGCGTCCAGGGCCCGGTCCAGCTCCTCCTCGGTGGAGGGAGGAATGGCCCGGCTCACCAGGCCCATGGCCTCGTCCTTCAAGATCCCCGTGGGCTCACCCGAGGCCGGGTCCATGACCATCTCTCCTCCCGGGGGCACCGGGGTGGAGGCCGTCACCTCTCCCAGCTCCAGGGCCAGGGAGTTGGCCAAGGCCATGTGGCCGTCCAGCCGGCTCACGAAGACGGGATGGTCCGGCGTGAGGGAGTCGATCCACTCCCTCCGGGGCAGATCCCCGCCCCACATCTCGTGATCCCAGTCCCCACCGGTGATCCAGCTTCCCGGCTCCAGGTCGGCGGCGAAGGCCTGAATCCGCCGGGCGAACTCCCGGGGAGTGGCCGCATCCCTGAGGTCCACGCTGGAGAGCTGAAACCCCCCGGGAATGAAGTGGGTGTGGCTGTCGATGAAGCCCGGCAGGAGCATGCGTCCCTCCAGCTCCACCACCCGGGTGCCGGAGCCCACGAAGGACTCCACCTCCTGGTTGCTCCCCACGGCCAGGATGGCGCTGTCCCGGACGGCCACGGCCTGGGCCGGCTCTTCCCCGGGAACGCCGGTCCACACCACGCCGCCCCGGAAGACCACGTGGGCCTCGGAGGAGGAGGGGGTCTCACAACCTCCCAAAGCCAGGAGGGGCAAGAGGACGAGTAGGACCACCAGGCCACGGCTCAGGGTACGCATAGACAGATCCTCGACTGGAAGGGCTCGCTGCTGCACCGAGGGTAGGTTATCCTTCTGGAGTCCCTGGAATCAAGCTGCTCGGCACCCTCGCCCCGGGGGCTGGAGGCGGAGGAGCCCCCCGAAACAGCCTCCGGAGAGTGGTCATCGAGAAAGGACGCTCATCGCCATGCGCCGCCCCTACCTCATCCTGTTCTTCCTGGTTTTCGTCGCCGCCGGTTGCGCCACCACGTCCGGTTCCTCGGGAGACGAACCCCGCCGGGACCGCAACCTCATCACCCGGGAGGAGATCGAGGCCCTCCCCACCCTGACCGGCTACCAGATCGTTCAGCGACTCCGGCCGGCCTGGCTCCGCAGCCGAGGCCCCGTAGGAGGGGGAAGCGGGTACGCCAGGGTCTTCCAGGACGGCATGGAGATGGGGGACCTGGGCTCGCTCCGCAACATCACCTCGGAGAGCATCCAACGGCTCCGTTATATCCCCGCCACCGACGCCACCACCCGCTTCGGCACCGGGTATACAGGGGGGATCATCGAGATCGTCACCCGGGGCTGACAGGCAGTTCCCAGCCTCCCATGAGCCGTCCCGGGACCTTTCTGCAGGGTCTGTAGGGAGGGACCGGGGCCGGATGCGATCTCGGTTTTCCGAGATCCCTCTCCAGGGGTGTCAGTTTTCTGTAGGCCGCCGCCGGCACCCGATTCCGAGCCGGAACAGGGCAAGCGACGTCGGGGCAAGATCTTGGAAGAAGAGGAAAGCGGGGCCAGCCCCGCCCCGCCCTCCGGCATGGAACCTGCTTCTTTGAAGCAGCGGAAGCGGTAAAAGGTTTCTCCGCCAGGACAGCCCCCTCCAAGCCGGGAGGCCCCATTCGCAGCATCTATGTGAGTCTGGTAGGCGCAGCAACCCTCGTGGTCGGTTTTCTGGTGTTCCTGCAGCAGCGACGAGAAGGCAGGACTTCGGACCAGCAGATCCCCGCCGGAGAGAAGGCCGTCCGGACGGTCTCCCTGGATCGGCTACGGGAGCTGGGATTCTGACGGAAGGTCCTGATCGCCCCGGCCGGCCCTGGGACTGGGACCCGGGCCAACCCCGAGGCCCCGGTGTCAGGACGACGTGTGGTCGTGGATGATCCTCCAGCCCTCCGGCGTCCGCCTCAGGACCAGGGAGAAGTATCCGGAAGCGGTGACGGAATCCCCTTCCTGTGGCCGGTAGAGGTCAAAACGACCCAGGGCCAGGGCGTGCTCTGAGCCCAGGGGCGTCACCTCCACCTCCTGGAACCGGAGAGAGTCCCGGCTGGCTCCGGGAGCCCAGTACGTCCGCAGGTACCGATCCCGCACCTGGACCCATCCCCGGGTCACTCCGTCCGCACCGGAGAAGGTGAGCTCGTCGGACCGCCAGTAGTCGTCCAGGAACCCGTCCAGGTCCCCCCCGTTCCAGGAGGCGCTGGACGCCTGGAGCATGGCCGTGATCTCAGCCTGCAGCCCCGCCGGCTCGGACCCGGCATCCTGGGACCCCTGGGACCCGGTTTCTCCTTCGGGCCCGCAGGCCAGGAGAACCACCGGGACGATCAGCAGGGTCAGGACGAAGACCGGGAGCCCGGAAACACGACGGCGGAAGCTCCGAGGAGAACCCCCGAGCTCCCGCCGGCTCCGCCCCGGGGGACGGGTTCTCATTATTCGAAGAAATCCACGTTCTTCTTGATGAAGGACGTCCACTCCGGAGGCACGTCCGTGTCCGGAAAGATGGCCTGCACCGGACACTCGGGCTCGCAGGCCCCGCAGTCGATGCACTCCTCGGGGTGGATGTAGAACTGATCCTCCCCCTCGTAGATGCAATCCACGGGACAAACCTCCACGCAGGAGGCGTCCTTCACGCCGATGCACGGTTCCGCGATGATATAGGTCATTCCCCCTCCCTCAATCTCGACGCCGGGTCCCGAAGGGCCCGGCTACGTCTACGCCAGCATACACCCCCTGGAGGGTACGTCAAGGCCCGGCTCTCGTCGCCCGGCCCTCGTTGCCCGCCCCTCTCTTCCCCTCCGGCGCCCGTGCCGTTCATCCCGGCGGCAGGTGACGGCGGAAATGAGCCACCGTGGCCTCCAGGGCCTTCTCCAGCTCCGGCGTCGTCCCCTGGAACGGTTGGGTGGCCTGGAACCTGTGCCCAGCCCCTTCCACAACCACCAGACGAGCCACCGGGGACCACCGGGCAAGGCGCCGGGCTTCCTCCACGGCCACGGAGGCGTCCTCGTCGCCGTGAACCAGGAGCCAGGGGATTCGAAGCTCTCGCGCCCCTCGCTCCAGGTCCAGTCGTTCTCGGTGATCCAGGTAGTCTTCCAGCACGATCCGTTCCAGGGGCAGCTTCCGGCCCGTCTCCCGGTCGGGAACGTGGATCCTCCCCTCCCGGCGCCAGTGCTCCACCGTCTCGGGGTCCCAACGGTCCAGATGATCCACGGATCCCCAGGTAGCCAGGACATGAACGAGAGGACTCTCCCGGGCGGTGAGAAGGGCGTCGGCGCTGCCTCGGCTGTACCCCAACAGCCCTATGGCCTCCGGCTCTTGGGGACTGAGGTCCCCCCGGTGCACCAGCTCCACCATCCAGAGAAGCTCGTCCAGCTCCCGGGTGAAGGTGTTCCGAGCGAAGGCCTCCAGGTCCGTCACACGGCAGGGGTCCTCCCGGATGCCGCTCCCGGAGAAGTTGAAGGTCACGGCGGCCCAGCCACGGGCGGCCAGCTCACCGGCCACGTAGGGGAAGAACCCCCGGTCCTTCGATCCCTTGAAACCGTGAACGAGGAGGATGGCCGCCCTGGGCCGGGAATCCTCGGGCAGGCGCACCTCTCCCCGGATGATGCCCCCGGTGGGGGCCTCCTCCCGGAAGGGGGTGCGGATCACCCCTCTTCCTTCTTCCACACCACGTCCTCCACCCCCGCCCGGTGGTTTTCCAGCCGAGCCAGGGCGAAGAGAAGGTCCGAGAGGCGATTCAGGTAGGCCAGCACCCCGGCTTCCGTTCCTTCCCCCCGGTCCAGGCGGACCACGGCACGCTCCGCCCTACGGCAGACGGTCCGGGCCAGGTGCAGGCCCGAGGCCCCGGGTGTGCCACCGGGAAGGATGAAGTTGCGCAGGGCCGGGGTTTCCTCCGTAGCCGCGTCGATCCAGTCCTCCATTTCCTGGATCCGGCTCCGGGGAACGGGAGGCGTGGACGGCCGAGCCGAGCCGTCCTCGGACCCGGGCGTCGCCAGGGAGGTGCCCAGGCTGAAGAGATCCCGCTGGATGGCTCCCAGGCGTTTTCTTACCTCCCCGTCCTCCACCTGGGCCACGGCCAGCCCCAGGGAGGCGTTCAACTCGTCCACCGTCCCGTAGGCTTCCACCCGGATGTGGGCCTTGGGCACACGGCCGCCGCCGAAGAGCCCCGTCTCGCCCTGGTCTCCGCTTCTCGTGTAGATCTTCATGCGTCCTCTGGTCTGGCTCGCCTCAGGGCTCCCACCCGCATCCGTTCACCTCACCGCAGGCGTGTGAGGCGCCGGATGGCCTGGGCCCTCTCCAGGAGGGACGTGGTCGTGCCCTCCTCGTCCTCCCCAGTCTCCATGGCGGCGACGAGCTCCCTAATGTCAAGTATGACTTCAAGATACAACTGGTCTCGCTGGAACTGGAAATCCATCCGCTGCATCTCCTCCTCATCCTCCCGTTCCCGGGCCTCCTCGAAGGCCCACCGGTAGAGCTCTTCCAGGTTCCCCAGGATCTTCTCACGATTCCTCATGGCTTCTCCTCCGCCCCGGCCACCGCTACGTCCTCCAGGACCCCTTGTCCGGGTCCATGGCGGAAGTAGCTCCGAATCGCCTCCTGGAGCGGGTGGAAATGTCCCTGGAACAGGTGCTCCGAGCCCGGGATGACCCGGACCGCGACGTGCTCCCCGTATCCTTCCATGATCTCCCGGACCTCCCGGCCGGCCCCGAACTCGTCGTTCTCTCCCTGGACAACCAGGACGGGCTTCTCGGTCTTGGCCAGGAAGCCATAGTCGTAGGCCGTCAACGGGACCCCCAGGGCCACCAGGGCCCGGACCCTGGGATCGTCCACGCCCACGGAAAGGCCCACCAGGGAGCCGAAGGATACCCCGCCCACCACCATGGGCCGGTCCCGGACACTCAGCTCCAGCCAATCCAGGGCCGCCTCCACGTCCTCCCGTTCTCCCACCCCCTCGTCGAAGGTGCCGGTGCTGCACCCCACCCCCCGGAAGTTGAAGCGGATCATCCGGAGGCCCAGCTCGTTGAGGGATTGAGCGGCCCGGTACACCGCTTTCGTGTTCATGGTCCCACCGTGGAGGGGATGGGGGTGGCAGAAGACCCCGCCACCCCTCAACTCCTCCCGGGGATCCCGGCTCACGGCTTCCAGGTGTCCATGGGAAACGGGGATCTTCACGGACGGCACTCCGTATGGAAGGGTGAGGAAAGAGGGGCGACGAAGCGCCCGGGGACCCGGGGTTCCTCGCGCGGCTTTCCGGGCCAGGCTATGTTGTTTCTATCCCCAGACAGGGTCAAGAGATCAGTCCAGAGGAGGATCCATGTCCGACCAGACGCAGAATCACGACGAGCTCTTCGAAGAGGTCAACCGGCTGTACTGGGAATCGGACACCAGCGTGAACCAGATCGGCGAAGACCTGGGTCTGTCCAAGGGCGTTCTCTACGGCCTCATCGCCCCCCATCCCAGCGGCCTGCCCTGCCCCACCTGCGGGGCGGAGATGGAATTCCCGAATCGGACGGCCCGGGACAAGGGCTTCATGGCCTGTCCCGAGTGCGGGATGGAGGAGGAAGAGGAAGCGGTCCAGGCCTACTGGGAATCCGAGGCCGAGGCCAGCGGCGTGGCCCCGGAGGAGCTTGTCCGTCGGGCCGGGGAGGTGGTTCAGCGGGCCGTGGACACGGGGCGGGAGCGGGTCCACGACATGACTCCCCGGGGCAGGATCGTGGCCGGTACGGCCCTCCTGGGCGTAGCCGCCGGACTGGCACTGGCCACCTTCTTCCGCAAGCGTTGAGCCCCCGGCCGTTGCGTTCTTCCGTCGCCTCGGAGCGCCCCGGGGCTTCCCCCCGGCTGACGCGGCGACGCCGCCCCTGAGAAGGCCCCATGGACCGGCATCTGGACCCCCGCTCCATCGTCACGCCTTATGCGTTCTCGGTCCATCCGGACCTCCTGGGGCGGCCCCTGGCCACGCCCCTCCAGCGCCTGGGTGCCATCCTCACGGACCTGGTGGTCATCGGGTTTCTGTCTCTGTTCGGCGGGTTCACCCTGGCCATGGGCTCGGCCCTCCTCCTCCTCTGGCTGGCCCTTCGCAAGCCCGGCCGGGAGATCTTCGGGACCATCTTCCGATGGGCCGTGGGATGCCTGGGGGTCCTGGTGCTGAGCGTGGCCCTCCTGGTGGGTTGGCTGGTGATGAATGCCGACCAGGCCGTTCGCATGGCGGAGGAGGAGGGCATCACGGTGGACGTGCCAGGGATGGATTCCCCTCAGCAGGGGGCCGCGGAGCGAGCTGAAGAAGGGGCCGAAGAAGGGGCCGAAGAAGGGACCGGCGCCGGTTTCCTGGATGCCATGGCGGCCCTCCGGGGCCTGGGATCCCTCCAGACCGCCGAAAGCCCCGAGGAGGCCCAGCGGATCGCCAACCGCCTGGCCCGGACGGGACGGCAGGCGGGGGTCCCCATGGCGGATCTCCGGCAGGCGCTCCTGGAGGTGATGCCCGAGGACGCCCCCTGGTCCTCCCAGGCCTCCCGCATCGTGGACCGGGCCGTGGCCTCGGTAGGGGAGGGAGGGGAGCCGGCCCCCGCCGGTGGGGAGGAAGCCCCGGGTGCCACAGAGGAGCCCGAGGCCGAAGCCGGGGAAGTGCCGCCGGAGACCGAGGACACAGCCTCCACGCCCGCGGAGGGCCGCATGGAGGAGCGAATGGAGGACCGCATGGGGGAGGCCGAAGCCGACTCCATCGCCGCCCTCCACGACCGGATCCGGGCCCAGGAGACGGAGCTGGAGGAGGTCCGGTCGGACTACCGGGATGCCCGACAGGCCCTCCAGGAAGCCGAGGACCGGGGCATGCTGGCCTGGTTGTGGGATCTCATCGACGAGCTGGGCCTGGGCTTCGGATGGGGGGCCCTCTACCTCACCATCACCCACGCCTGGTGGAAGGGTACCAGCGTGGGCAAACGCCTCTTCCGTATCCGGGTGGTGATGATCGACCAGCGCCCCCTGAACTGGTGGCTCTCCTTCGAGCGGGCCGGTGGATACGCCGCCGGGTTCGCCACGGGGCTTCTGGGCTTCGCCCAGATCTTCTGGGATCCGAACCGCCAGGCCATCCACGACAAGGTCTCCGAAACCATCGTCATCCAGGACGGGAAGGACCCGGTGCCGGGCCCCTGGATCCAGGAGGGACAGGCCCAGTGGGCCCGGAATCGGGGAACGCCCCGCCCCTCCCGGGGGTTTGAGGGTGGCTGAGGGTCCCCTGCCACAGCGCCGACAGGACCAGGACAGGAAAACGAACAGGCCAACGACGGAAACACGACGGGTACGAGAGGAAAGACGAAGCACGTGATGGGCTCCATGACACCACAGGCCGGGAACAGAGACCTCCTCGGGGTGGGCCACCGGGAAAGAGACACCACCGCCGGACCCTCCGCCTGCCGGCGGTGGACAGGGAAGGGAGTCGGGGCGGCGGCTTTCCTCCTCCTGCTCTTTCCCTTCCTGACGGCCTGCCGGGGAGCCGGGGAGGACGGGAGCGGTTCTGCCGCCGGCTCGACCCGGGAACCGGACAGCCTGGCGGAGGCCATCCTGGGAGCGGACGATACGAGCACGGCCCCGTCGGACCAACGAAACCCGGCCGATCCGCCCATTCCCCTCCGGCGTCCGGAGCAACAGAGCCTGCGAGTGAGCCAGATGGGGTACAACCAGGGCTCCTCCGACGCCCCGGTGAAGGTCATCGAGCTCAGCGACTTCGGGTGCGGCTACTGCCGCCGGTTCCACGAGGAGACCTATCCGGTCCTGAAGGAGGCCTACGTGGACACGGGCCTGGTAGAGTGGAAGTTCGTGCCCTTCGTCCTGGGGATGTTCCCCAACGGCCTGGAGGCGGCGGAGGCGGCGGAGTGCGCCGGAGAGCAGGACAGGTTCTTCTCCCTCAAGGAGCGACTCTTCCAGGACCAGCGAGGGTGGAGAGGCGCCGAGGAGCCGAATCCCCACTTCACCCGCCTGGCCCGAGAGGAGGGCCTGGATGCGGACCGCTTCGGTGAGTGCATCCGGGAGGACCGGCAGATGGAGCGGGTCCAGAACAACATCCGCCTGGGTGCGGAGATGGGCGTCCGGGGAACCCCCACGTTCGTGGTGGCCGGCGTGCCTCTTCGGGGGGCTCTCCCCCTGGCCACATTCCGTGACGTCCTGGACATGGTCCTGGAGGAACGTGGAGTGACGCCGCCCGAGAGGGACGGGGGGTGACGCCGCCTGCACCGTAGGCACCGCCTTTTCATGCCCTTCTTCTCCTCACGGTCATCACCGTCATCCCGAATCCCGGCCCGAGTCCCGGCCCTGGTGGGCCTGGTCTTCCTCCTCCTTTCCGCCTCCTTCCTCCTTCCCGGAGCATGCACCTGGCACGCTGGAGGAGCCACGGGGTGTGAGCCCAGCGGCCCTTCCCACGCCCTCCCGCCTGTCCTGGAGGAGTCCTCGGGGGTGGCGTGGAGTCCCACCCATCCCGACGTCCTCTGGAGCCACAACGACGGAGGCCACGAGGCGGCCCTCTACGCTCTGGATCTCCAGGGCCGGCTCCTGGGGACCTTTCCCCTCCGGGGCGTCCGGAACCGGGACTGGGAGGACGTGGCCACCGGGCCCTGTGGAGCCGGCCACTGCATCTACGTGGCCGACACGGGGGACAACGCCGAGGTGCGGCCCCAGGTGAGCCTCCTTCGGGTCCAGGAGCCCACGGCCCTGGAGGATGGCCTCTCCCTGGAGCCGGAGGTCTTCCCCGTAGTCCTTCCCGACGGACCCCGGGACGTGGAAGCCCTCTTCGTCCTCCCGGGAGAACGGATCCACCTCATCACCAAGGGGAGGAACCACGCCATCACCGTCTATCGCTATCCTCCCCCTCTCCGCCCCGGCGAGGTCGTCACCCTGGAAGAGGTCCAGACCCTCACCGAGGGCTCCATGGCCATCCCCTCCCAGGTCACGGGAGCCGACGCCGACCCCTGCGGAGCCGGAGTGGCGGTGCGGACCTACGAGTCTCTCAGGTTCTACGCCGTTGAGGGGGGCCGCCTGGTGCCCCTGGAAGGGGCGGAGGTGAACCTCCGGACCCTGGAAGAGCCCCAGGGAGAAGGGGTGGCGTTGGCTCCGGAGGGACAGGTGGCCCTCACCACCGAAGGGGGAAACTTCGGAGGCAAGGCCGCGCTCAGGACCCTGAGCTGCCGGCCTTCCGGGTCCTGAGGCGTCGATCTCCCGGGTCCTGAGGCGTCGATCTCCCGGGTCCCCGGGGCGCCGATCTCCCGGATCCCCGGAGCGCCGATCCCTGGCGTCCTCTTCCGCCTCTCCCCACCTTTTCGTTCCGGGTCGGTTCCGGCCTCCTCCGTTGGCGGAGGCCCGGGCACCACCGACCGGTTCCGCAGACTCCAGCTCCAGCCACCGGAGGCCCTGTCATGTCTCGCCCCTTTCTGATCCCTGTTCACAGCGCCGGGAGACGTCCTGCTTCCTGGCCGAAGGCTTCCGGGTCCGGTCTCTCCCTGGCAGGGGCGGTCCTGGCTCTGGTCCTGGTGAGTGTGCTCTCGGCTCCCGCCGCAGCTCGAACATCCTCATCCGGCCCGGACCAGCCAGCCCCGACCCGGGCCGATACCCTTCCCTCCATTGCCGAGAAGACGGAGGGGATGGAGAAGAGGGACGGGTTCATCCCCCTCTACTGGGATCCGGACACGGGGAAGGTGTGGCTGGAGATCGGCCGCTTCGACACGGAGTTCCTCTACTATCCCTCCCTCCCGGCGGGCATGGGCCAGAACGACATCGGGCTGAACCGTGGGGACCTGGCCGGTGAGCACGTGGTCTTCTTTCACCGGGTGGGCCCCCGGGTCCTCATGATGGAGCCGAACTACGGCTTCCGGGCCGAGTCCGACGATCCCCTGGAGCGCAGGTCCGTGGAGGACGGCTTTCCCACCTCCGTGCTCTGGGGCTTCCAGGTGGCGGCGGAGAGCGGGGAGCGGGTCCTGGTGGACGCCACGGACTTCGTGTTCCGGGACGCCCACGGTGTCATCCGGACGCTGCGCCGGTCCGGACAGGGGGGCTGGCGGCTGGAGGAAGGCCGGAGCGCCCTCTACCTACCCCGGACCCGGGCCTTCCCCCGGAACACCGAGGTGGAAGTCACCCTGACCTTCACCTCCGACGATCCGGGGAGCCTGGTCCGGAGCGTGACCCCGTCGGCCGACGCCCTGACCCTCCGGCAGCACCACTCCTTCGTGCAGCTCCCCCAGGAGCCCATGGAGCGACGCAAGGCCGACCCCAGGGCAGGGTTCAACGGCATCACCTACATGGACTACGCCACCCCCCTGGGTGAGCCTCTCCGGAAGCGCTTCATCGCCCGGCACCGCCTGGAGAAGAAGGACCCCACGGCGGAGCGCGGTGAGGCGGTGGAGCCCATCGTGTACTATCTGGACCCGGGCACGCCGGAGCCCGTCCGCTCCGCCCTCCTGGAGGGGGCGAGCTGGTGGAACGAGGCCTTCGAGGCCGCCGGCTTCATCGACGCATTCCGGGTGGAGGTCCTGCCCCCGGATGCCGATCCCATGGATGCCCGCTACAACCTTATCCAATGGGTCCACCGCTCCACCCGGGGATGGAGCTACGGCAACTCCATCGTGGATCCCCGGACCGGGGAGATTCTCAAGGGGCACGTGACCCTGGGCTCTCTGCGGGTACGGCAGGACTGGCTCCTGGGGGAGGGACTGGTGTCTCCCTACCTGACCGGAGACGAGGATCCAGCCGACGTCCGGGAGATGGCCCTGGCCCGGATCCGGCAGCTCTCGGCCCACGAGGTGGGCCACACCATCGGACTCTCCCACAACTACATCTCCAGCGCCCAGCGGGCCGCCGGCAAGATGAGCGTCATGGACTACCCCCATCCCCTCATCGAGCTGGACGAGAACGGCCAGGTGGAACTCCGGGACGCCTATCCCCACGGCATCGGAGACTGGGACAAGGTCTGGATCCGCTACGGCTACACGGATTTCCCCCCTGGAACGGACGAGGAGGAGACCCTGGAGACGATTCTCATGGACGCCGAGGCCCGGGGACTCACCTTCATCAGCGACGAAGCGGCCCGGCCCGCCGGGAGCGCCCATCCCCAGGTGCACCTCTGGGACAACGGGGCCGACGCCGCCGCGGAGTTGCAGCGGATGATGGACGTGCGTCGGGTGGCCCTGGACAACTTCGGGGAGGCGGCCATCCGCCAGGACATGCCCCTGGCCACCCTGGAGGAGGTCCTGGTCCCCCTCTACCTCCATCACCGCTATCAGGCGGAGGCCACGACCAAGGTGGTGGCGGGTCAGTACTACACCTATGCCATGCGGGGAGACGGTCAGGAGCCCCTGCGGCCGGTGCCGGCCACCGAGCAGGAGGCGGCCATGGAGGCTCTTCTCCGGACCCTGGATCCGGCGGAGCTCACCTTTCCCCGGCACATCCTGGAGCAGCTCCCCCCCCGGCCTTTCCGCTATCCCTCCCACCGGGAGCTCTTCCACCGTCACACCGGCCTTGTGTTCGACGCCGTCGCCCCGGCCACGGCGGCGGCGGACATGACCCTCACCTTCCTCCTGCACCCGGAGCGGACGGCCCGGATGATCCAGCAGAAGGCCCTCCACCCGGAGCTCCCGGGCCTGGACGACATCTTCCGCCTTCTCATGGAGGAGGTCTTCGAGCCGGACTTCCCGGATCCCTATGAGGCCGAGGTGAATCGGGCCGTGGAACGGGTCCTGGTGGACCGGATCATGGTCCTGGCGGCCCGGGCCCCCATGGCCCAGGTCCGGGCCATGAGCACCCATACCCTGGAGATGCTGGCCGACTTCCTCACTGAAGAGGAGGCTGGGGCCAACGGAGCCAACCAGGCCCACTACAGCCTACTCCGTCAAGACATCCGACGCTTCCTGACCCGTCCCCAGGGCGTCATCGCCATGCCCGAGGCTCCGGACATGCCCCCCGGGAGTCCCATCGGCGATCCGGGCATGCGCTGGCTGGACCGGACCTGGAGCAGCGGATGGACGAGCTACGACTGGTGGTGGTAGTGGGGGATCGGGCCCTGAGCTGGGGATGGGAAGAGCTGGGGCCAGGATTCCCGGCATGAAGGCTTCCCCCATCGGCCCCCCGGACACCGGGTTTCTCCGGGAGGCCCTGCGCCTGGCCGCCGAGAACTCCGCCTCCGGAGTGAACGGTCCCTTCGGTGCCGTGGTGGTCCGGGAGGGGGCGGTGGTGGGTCGGGGGTGGAACCGGGTGGTGGAGGACGCAGATCCCACGGCCCACGCCGAGATCCTGGCCATCCGGGACGCCGCCCGGGCACTGGGAACCCACGTGCTGGCGGATTGCGTCCTCTACGCCAGTTGCCAGCCCTGTCCCATGTGCATGGCGGCCGTCTACTGGGCCCGGATCGGTAGGGTGATCTATGCCGCCGGAGCGGAGGACGCCGCCCAGGCCGGCTTCGACGACTCGGCCATCGCCGGGGATCTGGCCCGGCCACTGGGGGAACGGGAGGTGGAGGAGGTCCAGGCCTTGCGGGAGGAGGGGCGGGAGGTGCTCCGGGCCTGGGTCCGGAATCCCAGTAGGATTCCCTACTGAGGTACCCGGGCCCCGTGCCGGGGCAGCCGCCCCTTCCTTCTTGCCCACCAGAGAGGGCTCAGAGGGTCAGGACCCTTCGGCGGCCTCCCTCAGGGCCGCCACCTGACGGGGAATGCTGCCCAGAGAGCTCACGAAGCGGAGGTGGCCCCTCCCGTCCACCACGTAGTACTGGGGCGTTCCCCAGCTGTCGAAGGCCATGGCCGCCTCGCTTTCGGTGTCCCTGAGGACGTGAAAGGGGCTCTCCGCCCAGCCGTTCTCCGCCAGGTAGGTCTCGATCTCCCCCCGGGCATCGCCGGTGACGGCCAGCAGGGGGACGCCCTCCTCCCTGAGCGTCCCGGCCAACTCTGCGATCCGGGGCATGGCCTGGTGGGAGTACCCGCAGGAGCGGGACCAGAAGACCACGATGGTGGCCTTCTCTCCCAGGAGGTTAGCCAGGAGGGCTGTGGAGCCGTCCAGCTCCTTCATTCGAACTGTCGGTAGCGACTCGTCCCGGGCGGCCTCCAGGGTCCGGCGGACCATGGTCCGCCGGGCCTCCTGCACAGCCGCCTCCCATTCCCCGGGCTGCCCTCCGGCCGCCACCCCGAGGGAATCGACCTCCTCGGCGTTCATCCCCGGATCGGCGGCCAGGGCGGCATGAGCCCGGAGGACCCCGGCCGAGTCTCCCGCTTCCCGGTAGGCTTCTCCCAGGGACCGGAACCGCCGAGGGCTCCATCCCGCCTCTGCCGCCATCTCCAGGACCCGGACGGCCTCCTGAACCCTCCCGGAGGCCTGGAGGGCCTCCCCCAGATACTGCCGGAGCAGGGCCACCCGATTCTCCACCGACGCCAGGTGCTCCTCCCGGGTAGCGCCCAGGGCACGATCCTCGTCCGAGGCCTCGAGGCTCTCCTGGATCTCGTGCTCCAGGAGACGGATTCCTTCCTCCCGGGCCTCGGGAATCCTGGTGAGGGCGGCGGCGATGTTCGTGGCATCCGAGGGAGTGGTCTCCAGCCACCGGTCGCTCCAGAGTCGGATCGTCTGCGGATCTCCGGTCTCCCGGGCCGTGCCAAACGCCACCCTCAGGACCCGGGCGCGAGCTTCGTCATCCGCCGCAACCTCCCAGAGCCCCTCCAGTTCCTGGAGAAGGGCCTCCGGGTCGTCCCCCAGGGTTTGACGGAGCTCCATGGCCCGCTCCTGCACGGCGAAGAAGTGCCCGGGATGCTCCTCCATGAGCCGGGCCCGCCACCGGTCCCGGATCTCATCCCGGGCGTACCAGTACAGGTAGCCCATCTCCTCGGCGGTCACGTCGTCCCTGGCCTGAAAGGCCTCGTGGAAGGCCCGGGCCCGCTCCCGGTGCTCGGCCTCCCGCTCCTGGGCTCCCTCCTCTCCCAGCACCCAGCTCTCCGCCGCTTGCAGGAGGGTCCAGGCATGGGGATGCTCCGGATGGAGGCGAGCCAGTTGGCGGGCGGTCTCCAGGACTTCTCGCTGGTTCCGGCCCATGTGATCGTGAAAGCGCTGCTCCAGGGCTTGGAAAAGGGGTCTTCCACCGGAATCATGCACCAGGATCTCCCAGAACCGGTCCCCCCGGGTATCCACGACCTCCGCCTCCGGGTCCTCCACGGCGAAGGCCCCGTACACCACCTCCCGGGGGAGGGAGAACGATCCCCGAAACGTGCCGTCCAACTGCCGCTCCAGAGCGACCAGCGTCCGGGATCCCTGGCTCTGGTTGTAGCTCTCGTCGGTGGGCGCACGGAGGCGGGCCCGGAGGTAGAGACGCCCCTCTCCGGCCAGAGCGGCCAGGGGCCGGTAGACCACCTCCACCCCCTGGCCGGAGACGGGAGCCGGCGGGCTGAAGGTCAGCTCGCCCGACGATTGGGAGGGAGACGACGGGGGAAGAGGGGAAACCGCAGGGGCGACCGTCAGGGCCAGGGCCAGAAGCAGGGGCATCATGACCGGATCTCCGATGGGAGGATGGAAATGATGGTCAGGGGCCACCGCGCTTAAGCTCGGCGGCTTGGTTCTCTATTGAGTACTCCTGGGACGGAGGGTTGGCAAGATGCTCTGAGCAAGGCATGTTAGGCGCAGACTCCTGCCCCGCCTCTGCGTGCCCCGGCACCGTTCCCGACGGCAGGGCGTGTCCCGAGTCCCGGAATCGGCCCGGTATGACCAAGCACAGTCTGGCTATCCCCACCGCCGTGGTCCTGACGGTTTGGCTGGCGGACAGCGCCCTGGGCGCTCTCTTCTTCTTCCCGGAATCCTCCTTCCTGGATTGCCTGCTCCTCCGCGGACTCCCGGCATACGCGCTCTATGCACGGTTTTTCCTGGGGGCCGGGGCCCTGGCCTGCGGCATCCTCCTCTACCTGACCCGGCGGGAACGGGCGGAGGCCCGGGCAGCCCTGCGGGACAGCCAGGTCCGCTACCGGCAGATCGTGGAGCATGCCACGAACGTCTTCTACAAGCACGACGCCGACCATCGGCTCACCTACCTGAGCCCTCAGATTCAGGATCTGCTGGGCTACCCGCCGGAGGAGGCCATGGGCCTCTGGATGGACCTGGCCACGGATCACCCTGTCAACGAGGACGGTTACCGGATCACGGATCGAGCCATCCGGACCGGGGAACGCCAGCCCCCCTTTCATCTTCAGCTCCGGCACAAGGAGGGCTGGGACGTATGGGTGGAGGTCCGGGAGGCGCCGATGCTGGAGGAGAACGGCCAGGTGTTCATCGTGGGAGCCCTCACGGATATCAGTGATCAGGTGGACGCCGGGGAGGCCCTGAAGAGTTCCGAGGAACGGTTCCGCAGCCTCATCGAGCAATCCCATGACGGGATCTACCTTCTCTACAAGAACCAGTTCGAGTTGGTGAATCGCCGGTTCTGCGAGCTCACCGGGGTCAGCCGGACGGAGGCCCTGGATCCCACCTTCAGCTTCTGGCAACTCATCGCCCCGGAGAGCGTCCCCCTCATCCGCCAGCGTCAGGAGCTCCGGGCCAGGGGGGAGGAGATCCCCCACACCTATGACTTCACGATCCAACGGCCTGACGGCAGCCGGGTCCTGGTGGCGGCCTCGGTTTCCGTCATCGAGTACCGGGATGGGGAGGCGGTCCTGGGCTTTCTCCGGGACGTGACGGAGCAGCAGGCCCTGGAGGACCAGCTCCGGCAGGCCCAGAAGATGGAGTCCATCGGCCGCCTGTCCGGGGGGGTAGCCCACGATCTGAACAACCTCCTCTCTCCCATCCTGGGATATGGGGAGCTCCTCCTGGAAGACCTGGGCCCCACGGACGCCCGGAGGGAGTCCGCCAGAGAGATCCTGCAGGCGGGAAACCGGGCCCGGGACCTGGTGCAGCAGCTCCTGGCCTTCAGCCGCCGCCAGACCCTGGAGTTCGAGCCCCTGAACCTGAACCGCCTTCTGGACGACTTCCGGAATCTCCTGCGCCGGACCATCCGGGAGAACATCCGCATCCAGGAGAGCCAGGAGCCGGACCTCCCGGATATCCTCGGGGATCGGGGGCAGCTGGAGCAGGTCATCATGAACCTGGCCGTGAACGCCCAGGACGCCATGCCCGACGGAGGAACCCTGCGAGTGGAGACGGACGTCAGGGAGATCCACGACTCCCAGGTCTCCCCCCACTACGCCCTCTCGGCGGGTCCCTGCGTGGTCCTCACCCTGGCCGACACCGGGGAGGGAATGGACCTTGCCACCCAGGAGCGCATCTTCGAGCCCTTCTTCACCACGAAGGAGCAGGGCCGGGGAACGGGCCTGGGGCTGGCCACGGTTTACGGGATCGTCAAGCAGCACGGCGGGGGGATCTGGGTGGAGAGCGAACCCGGAAAGGGCACCGTCTTCCGCTGCTGCTTCCCCGTCATGGAGTCCTCCCCTGAGGTGGCTCCGGCTCCCCCGGTGACCGAAGAGGTCCCGGAGGAGGAGAAGGGGAAGGAACGCATCCTGGTGGTGGAGGACGATGATGGAGTGCGCAACCTGACCGTCACCGTCCTGCGGCGGAAGGGGTACTCGGTCTGGGCCGCCAGCAACGGACGGGACTGCCTGAACATGGTGGGAGCCCTGGACCCACCGCCCCACCTCCTCCTCACCGACGTCGTCCTCCCGAACATGACCGGCATGGAGCTGGACCGGCAGCTCTCCCGGCGCCTCCCGGACCTCCGGGTCCTCTACATGTCGGGATACACCCGGGAAGACGTTCTCTCCAGGGGAATTCTCCCCGAGGACATGGGTTACATCCAGAAGCCCTTCACACCGGAGACCCTCACGCGGAACCTGCGGCAGGTGCTTGTGGACTGAGGCGGACAGGGGAGCTTCATCCCCAGGGATCGAAGAAGTCCACCGACTCCTGCTCCTCTTCCTCATCCGGGCCCTGGCCGGGAGTCAGGTAGCCGAGCCAGAGCCGGGCCAGCTCCGGGCCCAGAGCCTCCGGCCCGGGGCCAGACCCTCCCCGGCGCGTGGCCTCCTCCTCCCACTCCAGGGACTCCCGCAGCGCCCCCACCACGAACCGGTACCCCAACTCCACGGCCTGTCCAGGCTCGGGATGGGTGATCTCCCTGCGGCGGGCGAGGAAGAAAGGTGTGAGGGTGCTCAGCACGTAGTCGTGAAAGGCCACAGCCTGGGCGGGTCCCTCCGGCACCGCTTCCGTGGCCTTCCCCAGGACCCGTCGACGTCGGTGGTCGGCCCGGAGGACCCGCACCAGGAGGCTCACCACTCCTTCCACGAGCTGGTTCATCGCCAGCTCCTCCCATTCCCGCCCGGCCAGGGCCTCCTCCCAACGGCTTCGAGCTTCCTCCCAGGTCTGGGTCTGGAGGTGACGAATCAGGTCATCCTTGCCGGGAAACCGGGCGTAGAAGGAGCCCACGGAGGCCTCGGCTCGACTCACGATGGCCGATACCGTGGCGGCCTCCAGTCCCTCCTCCTCCATGATTTCCATGGCAGCATCCAGAATGCGCTCCAACGTCCGGCGACTCCGCTCCTGCTTCGGGGGCAGAATGCGGGCCTCTCGGCTCCGCCCGAACGTACTGGAGTTGGCCGTCATGGAGGCGTCCTGTCTAGAACCCGAATATTAGTTCTAATACAAGATTGCGCCGATCGGGTCTCTGGCGCAAGGAGTTTTCGTTCCGGGTTAGAGTGGGTACGAGTCCCCTCTAGGGCGCCGCAGGACCCTCAGGAGCTGCCCAGGGTGGCAAGCATCTCCTTTCCCTCCTCTGTCCACGCGGGCGGGGTGTCCGCCTGGGCCACGGCGTAGCCGAAGTGGAAGATGAGGCGAGCCACCCGGGCCGCCTTTCCTTCATCCACGTGCTCCACCTCGTCGCTGGGGCGATGAAGGTTCTCGTGGAGACCGGAAAAGAAGAAGACTCCGGGGATCCCCTCCCGAACGAAGGCGTAGTGATCGGACATCCTGAAGAGGGGCATCTCGGGCCAGGGATTCTTCATGAGGGAGATGCCGATCTCGGGATGGGCCGCCATGACCTCCTCCAGGGTACCTCCCAGGGTGCTGTACTCCCCCCCGAACACCAAGATGGAGTCGGGCCAATTCCGGCTGACCATGTCGGCGTTGATGTCCGCCACCATGCTCTCCCCGGGGAGTGCGCCACCGGCGGCGAAGTGCCGAGCCCCCAGGAGTCCCTTCTCCTCACCGCTCACCAGGACGAAGGCCAGGGAGCGACGGGGTGCGGTGGAGAGGGAGCTGAAGGCCTCCGCCACCTCCATGACGGCGGCGGTGCCGCTGGCGTTGTCGTCGGCCCCGTTGTAGATGGCGTCTCCCGTCTCGTCCGGAGGGCCCGACACGTGATCGAAATGGGCCGTGAAGACTACCCATTCGTCCTGGAGGACCGGATCACTCCCGGGCAGCAGGCCCACCACATTCGGCACCTCCACCGGGGTCGCTTCCTCCCCTTCCGGCTGCCGGGGCGTGTACGCCCAGCGCTGGATGAAGGTGCCCTGGTCCCCACCGGGCTCCAGGCCCATGCGGGCGAACTCGTCGGCGGCCCACGCCGCCGCCATTTCCAGGCCGGGGCTGGGGGTGTCCCGTCCACCCATGGAGTCGTGAGCCAGAACGCTGATTCGGCCGAGCATCTCCTCCGGGGTGATGGTGGCCGCTGCCGCCTCCAGGCCCCCTGGAGGGCTGTCCGCCCCTTCCTCGGGGGCGCAGGCCAGGAGAGGTGACAAGAGGAGGATGAGAGCCCGGGTGGTGCGCATTGGAGGTTCCTTTCCAGGGGAGCGTCTACAGGACCGGCGCCCAAAGTACCCGGGGCACCCACCCGCCACAACGCCCGGCCGGCCCGTCTCCACGTTCCCGGGGCTTTCCTCACGCCCGGACATCCCTGCGAGCCCGTTGCGCATCCAAGGAATGGGGCCTTGTTGAGATGAGCGTGGGACTCGCCCACCTTTCCCTCCACGGTCCCGGGCTCCGGGATGTCCCGGGCCCGATCCAGGTCGTCCTCAGCATCCCTCCTTCATCCGGCGAATCCAATCCATGCAACTCCTCCAGCTCTTCTCTTTTCCAGCCCCCCGGCTCCGCCCCCTGCTCTTCGCTGCCACCGGTCTGGCCCTGATCGCCCCGGGCCTCGAGGCCCAGGGTCCGTGCACGGGACCCGCCCGAACCTTCGACTTCTGGATCGGGGAATGGGACGTACTGAACCGGAACCGGCCGGAGGGAGACCCTCGCTGGTACGACACGGGTACGGCGACGGACCGGGTGTATCCGGTGGCGGCCGGGTGTGGGATCGTGGAGCACTGGCGAGGCCACGCCTACGGCGAGTTTCTCCTGGGATTCAGTCTCCGGGCCTTCGATCCCGGGACCGGTCAATGGATCCTGGCCCTACTCTGGCCCACCGGCGGCGAACCTCGATGGGGAGAGCTCCGGGGCGGGTTCCGGCACAACCGTGGAGAGTTCTTCAGCCACAGTCTCAACGCTGAGGGCGATACCGTGGTGAACCGGTTCACCTTCTCCGACATCACCTCCAACAGTCTCCGCTGGCAGGAGGCCACCTCCACGGACAACGGACGAAGCTGGAGTTCGAACTGGATCATGGAGTTCAGCCGACGGGAGCTCCTCTACCAGGGCCCGGTCCTCAACGGACCAACCGCCACCGCCCTCCGCTGCCCCGGGGAAGAGCATCGAGCCCTGGACTTCCTCCTGGGGGAATGGAGAGGCGTGAGCCCGGAATCCGCCACCCCGGAAGACGGGGAGGAGGTCCGGGCCCGGGCCTACCGGATCCTGGAAGGCTGCGCCGTCATGGAGCGCGTCCAGGCCATGGGAAGGGAGTCGGCCTGGGAGGTCTTCCGGACCCGAGCCTACGAGCCGGCCCGAGACAAGTGGGTGGAGTACAGGGTGGACACCCGCCGCCCGGGCCTTCAGCGGCTGGAGGCCGCGACACCCGGGGAGGGAGAGCCCTGGGTCTTTCAGACCCCGGTGGAAGCCGGGGAGAGCCCCGAAGACGGGGATCTACGGGTCACCCTGACCCGGACCGGCGAGGGGGGCCTGAGCTGGGCGGAGGAGCGGTACGACGGAGAAGCCTCTCAGTGGCGTCTCCAACCGGGTGTTCGGTACCTGGAGCACCTGGGGGCACCGGCATCGGGCCCGGTAGGACGCTAGTGCCGCGGGCCCGGCCGGATCATCCCACTCCGGCGGGAACCGAAGGCCCCAGCTCCACCCGGTCGAGGAACACCCGGCACCGGCGTCCCAGGATCTTCACCCCTCGGGCCCCCGCCTTTTCCAGGGCGTCGGCGAAGTCCGGATCGATGCTCCGGGCCGCCCGGATCTCCCTGGCCCCGGACCGCTGGAGGACGAACAGCACCGCCGCCTGCCACCCCGGCCGCTGGGCGATGGCCTCCAGCTCCTCCACATGCCGCGTGCCCCGAGCCGTCACGGCATCGGGAAACAGGGCCACCTCCTCCTCCACCAGGCTCACGCTCTTCACCTCTACGGCCATTCGGGCTCCATCCTCCGGCCGCAACAGAAGGAAGTCCAGGCGGGACCTGCCCATGGCGACCTCGGCTCGCTCCAGCGTCCATCCCTCCAGCTCCTCCAGGGCCTGCTCCTGGAGGGCCCGATGTACGAGACGGTTGGGGAGGGTGGTATCCAGAGACACGAGCTCGTCTCCCCGGGAGGTTTCCACCAGGACCGCCGTGAACCGGGTCTTCCGCGCCGGGTTCGATGCCTGCCGGAGCCACAGGGCCCTGCCCGGGACCAGGAGCTCTTTCAGGCGACCCGGGTCCGCCATGTGAACCAGGACCTCCTCATCCGTATCTTCAAGTCGGACCGTCAGTAAGAACCGATTGTGCCGTTGGAGGAAACGGGCCTGGACCAGGGGTCCGGCGATGGGTGTGCTGGCGGTCTGGCTCACCATGGAGACCCTTCCGAGAGGCACGGGGGATGCGCCGGTGGAACGCCGGCCTCTACCCGGATCACCTCCCGGTGATCCCACGGAGGCCCTGGCGGGACTCCCGCCGGAGAGCCCCTGACGGCCTCCGCTCTCCGGGACGGTGCTGATAGGCCGCTGATAGGACACCCCTATCCTGGGCCTCCCCTGGACAAACCACAGCATCCGGAGGTTCATCATGCGGTTTCCCGTGGCCGGCCGTCGTTTCTTCGCCTTCTTTCCTCCCTACCGCACCCTGGAGCCCCTGGAGCATCCCTCCGCCCTGCCCCGGGGACCCCGCCCCATTCGCGGAGGGGTGGTGGTGTGGAACCTGGCCGCCGGAGATTGGGGCGCCGGGTTTCGCGCCATCCGGGACCGGCCCCCCGGGGTGGCTCTCTTCCTGCTCGTTCCCCCGGCGTCGGATGTGGACGACACCGACAAGCTTCTGGATCTCATGGAGCACTGCCGGCCCCACAGCATTCTCTCGCACCAGAACGAACTGGAGCCGGAGGAGCTGAGGTCCATGTTGAAACGGGTCCCCGGGGAGCTGGCCGTGGAAGTCATGGACTACCTCCGGTGGCGAGGGATCGAGGTGGATCTTGACACCCGCCGTCTTCTTCGGAAGACCCTGGAATTGTCCAGGGAGCTCCGAACGGTCCGGGGACTGGCCCGGGCTCTGTATATGTCCCGCCGGGCCCTGGGACGGCGCTTCATGACCCGAGGGCTTCCCGTTCCGTCCCACTGGCTGCATTTCGGACGGGTTCTTCGGGCCTGCCTTCGGCTCCAGAATGCCGATTCACGGCTCTTCTGCGTGGGAACCGAATACGGCTATCCTGACGGCTTCGCCTTGAGCAACCAGATGCACCGCCTCACGGGCCTCCGGCCCTCCGTGATGCGCCACTGCTTCGGATGGGAGTGGATCGTGGAATCCTGGCTCCATCGTGAGGCCTTGGACGATAACCTCTCCCCGGACCTGCGACGGGATCTCTTCCCGAGCCTGGCACGGCCAGCGGAGAAGACGGCTGCTGCACAGGAGGCCGTTGTGGACGGCCGACCCTCCAGGGTCGCCGAGGAGGGCCATGGCGAGTTGGAGGTGTCGGTCCGCTCTGGATCTGCCGAGGAGCGCTGAGGAGCCGGCGGTTTGCCACCGACCAGCCCCCGGTTCAGATTCCAGGACCAGACGGAGGCACTCCCCCCAGCCTCCTCTGGCCGAGACGACCCCCCATGATCCTGCGGGAGGCTCCTCGTGAACCCGTCCTTTCAGCTCAACCTCTTCGGCGGACCGCACCTTCGTGAGGGTTCCCGGACCATCACCCTGTCCCCATCGCAACGTTGTGTCCTGGCATATCTTTATGGTCACCAAGGAAATGGCGTTCGTCGAGAGGACGTTATTCCCCTCTTCTGGCCGGACCATGAGGAGGCGAAGGCCCGGCGGAGCCTGAATCAGCTCCTGTACTCGCTGAAGAAACGCACCGATGGGATTCCCCTCTTCGAATCCCGGGGGAACCACCAGCTCCTCAAGAGCTCCCGGGTCCGAAGCGATCTCCAGGTCTTCGAGGACAACCTCGAAAAGGGGAACCTCGGCCCATGCTTCGAGCTCCTGCAGAAGAGCTTCGCACCCGACACGTTGCCGGGCCCCACGGATGCCTTCTCCGACTGGGTCCAGGCCCGTGACCTGGCTCTCCAGGATCGTCTGCGAGAGAGAGCCGCCCGTTGCTTCACCCTGCGCAGAGACCGGGCGGACTGGAAGGGCGTGAGAGAAGCCGCCGACGTCCTGCTCCGCCTGGATCCCCTGGACGAGGGCGCCCTGAGAAGCGCCATGGAAGCCAGAGCGAACGTGGGCGGCGTGGAAGAAGCCGAGGCGGCCTTCCGGGCGTTTTCCCGCCGCGTGGAGGAGGAGACAGGGATGCCGTGGACCCCCGAGTTCCTTACCGAGGCTGCTCTGGAGGAACTCAGGGCGGCGGCCGACGCCATGGAGGCCGGGACGTTCTTCTCTCCGGGGGTGGACCTGCCGGACCCGTCCTTCCACGGCCGGGAGGAACCCCTGTCCCGTCTTCGGAAGGCCCTTCGGCGGGCCCCGGAGGAGGACATCCGGGTCTCCCTGGTGACCGGAGAGGCCGGAATCGGAAAGACCCGGCTCATCCAGGAAGCCCTGGTCGGGATTCCCCGGGAGGGCCACCGGGTCCTGGTGGGAGACACGGCGGAGCTGGAGACGCTCATACCGCTCAACCCCCTCATCGAAGCCTTCAAGGGGCCCGTGGTCACCGAGGTCCTGGCAACGCTGGACGAGCCGTGGCGAACCGTGCTCTACGGTGTGATGCCCGGCCACTACCCCGGAGGGGGTCCAGTACCCGACGCCCCCTCGATCCAGCCCGGGAGTGTTCCCAGGCGCCTCTTCGAGGCGTTTCACCAACTGCTCTCGGCGCTGTGCGCGGAGCAGCCCCTGATCCTGGTCCTGGAAAACCTGCACTGGGCAGACGAGACCTCCCTGTCCGTGCTGGAGTTTCTCACCCGACGTTGGCGCGACGGCAGGCTACAGTTCCTCTTCTCCATGCGGACGGAGGAGATCACCGAGGCCGACACCCTGGAGAAGTTCCTGGTGCACCTGCGGAGCTACGAGCGGTTTCTCGAACTGCACCTGGAGGACCTGGCTCCGGAAGCCAGTGCCCGCCTTATCCAGGAACTCTCCCCCGACCGGCTGCAGGAAGAAGACGTGGCCTACCTCCGGTCTCTGGCTGGCGGAAACCCTTTCTTCCTCATCGAGCTCACCCTGGAGTTCCTTGCGGGACGGATCGAACAGGATCACCGGCCCAGCGGAGTCCTCACCATCCCTCTTTCCATCCGTCAGGTTCTTCAACGCAGGTTGTCTCAGCTTTCGCAGGACGCCGACAGGGTTCTGGGTTCCCTGGCCGTCCACGGACGGGCTATGCACCTCCAGGACCTGTCCGACATCACGGATGTTCCCGTTTCCCGGTGCGTGGCGGCCCTGGAGCAACTCCAGGGCTTCCGGCTCATTCGGGGAGGCGGGCCTCAGATCGCCATTCGCCACGAGCTCATCCGACACACCGTCTACCAGGAGCTCTCGGAATCAAGGAGGACCTGGCTGCACGGGAGCGTGGCCCGGCATCTCCTTCAGACCCGAGCCGAAGCTCCGCCGGACGAGTTGGCAGTGCATTTCCATCACGCGGGAGAGGCGAAGCAGGCCCGCCACTTCGCTTCCGAAGCCGCCTCCAGAGCCGAGACCGCCGGTGCCATCCCCGAAGCTCTGCGCTACCTGGCCATTGCCCGGGAGCATACCGACGATCCCGAATTGGCCGCCGAGCTCATCGGTCGGATGGGGCACCTCCACTACCTGCATCAGAATCTCGAGGAAGCCGCTCCACTCCTTGAGTTTGCGGCCCAGAGGTTCCGGAGACAGGGCAAGGTAGCCGCCGCCCTGGAAGCCGAGTTGGAAGGGATCGACTGCTTGGCCAAAACGAACCGCCTCCCGATCCGTGACTGCCTCGAAGAGCTCCAGGCCATCAAAGAAGAGGCGGAGGGGTTGGGGGGTTGGGCCCTCTTCATGGATGTCTTAGATGTCGTGATCCACCATCTCAACCGCGGTCGGAACTTGGATCGTGTTCTCAAGGTGTTGGAAATGGCCAGAGC
>CAZZEL010000031.1:28359-40380 GCA_964652625.1 uncultured Gemmatimonadaceae bacterium | reverse complement strand
GCCTCACCGGCCTGCGCCAGGATGTACGCTCGGTACTCCCTGGTCAGCATGCCGATGGTGGCATTCTTTCGGTATACCGCCGTCTCCTCGAGCCACCGGGCCTCGGCCAACGCCTCCTCCGAACGGCCCAATCCTGCCAGGGTCAGTCCCCGGGCAGCACGGGCGCGCCAGTGGTCCGGCGTCGCCGCCAACACAGAGTCCAAAAGCGTGAGGGACGACTGGAATGCGGCCCGGGCCGCCTCTGGCTCGTTGCGCAGCTGTTGGGCCCAGGCCCTGTAGAGAGAGGAGGGGAGATACTCCGCCTGGTTGTCAAACACGGGCTTCCCTCCCCGGGCCAGGAAGCTCAAGAGGCTGTCGCCCCGGCGCTCGTAGAGAAGGAGGCGAGCACGCTCGCTGGCGACGGTACCCAGATGCAGCCCAATCTCTTCCTGCAACGGGAGGGACTCCAACACAGCTCGCAAGGTATCTCCCTCCCCGCGCCAGAAGACGTACATCCATCCCTTGTCCACGGCGGCTGAATGAGCGTCGGGGGCAATCTCCCAGGCACGATGGAATGCACCCACGGCTTCAGCGTACCTGTGCGTGATCCAGAAGGTGATTCCACCGAGATCCGAAAAGAGGTCGAAATGCCAGGGATCGAGCTCCCTGGCCTCCTCGAAGGCCGCGACGGCTCCCTCCCAATCTGCCATTCTCCGTCGGGCGAAGCCGATCCATTTCCACACCTCGGCATCGTTGGGCTGCCCGTCGAGGGCAAGCTCGAATTCCTCCAGGGCCGCAGCGTAATCCATTCTTCCGTAGTAGTGCACCAGGCCCATGGCGATATGTGCCTGAGCCAGGTCCGGTGCCAGCCTCAGGGCTGTCTCGGCTTCCTCCAGCATCCGGTCTCTTCGGGCCGGGGTCGGATCCCATCTGATGTTGATATGGAAGGCATGGACCTCGGCCAATCGGGCGTGAGCCAGGGCGAAGCTCGGGTCCAGCTCCAGCGCTCGTTCATAGAGTTGCTGGGCAGCCAGAAGGTTCTCCTGGAGCCTGCCGGGGCGACGGCGGTACTGCTCGGCCCGGAGATACAGCTGGTAGGCCTCCGGATTCTCGGTGGCAGGCGCTGCCAGGGCCCTGGCCTCGGCCCTCGTCAGTTCCACCCCCACTTCCCGAACGATCTCCCGGGCGATTTCCGTCTGGACGGCGAAGACATTGTCCAGCGTCCGTTCGTAGACGTTGGCCCAGAGCTGGCGACCGCTGACGGCGTCCAGGAGCTCCACCGCGACCCTGAGCCGATCGTCAACAATCCACACACTGGCCTCGATGACGCTCCCGACTCCGAGATCGTGGGCAATCCGGTCCAGTGACATTCCCGGCCCGGCATAGGCCAGCACCGATCGCCGACCAACGACCTTCAGGTCCTCCACCTCGCTGAGATGTGTCCGCAACTCATCCTGCAAAGCGGGAGCGACGAAAGCGTAGTCTTCTCCAGCGTTCTGGGCCCGAAACGGGAGTACGGCGATGGCCGTTCGAGGGTGGATGGGCTCCGTTGCCCGCCCCCGGCTCCAATGATTCAAGGCCAGACCTGCGACCACGACGGCCGTCGCGGCAGCCCACAAAGCTATCCTCTTCCATTTTAGGGCCTTACCGCTGGGAAGAACCTCTCTCGTTTCTGGGCCTTCCGGGGAATCGGCAGAGAAGGAGACCGAGGCGAACCGGTCCAGAGAATCCGAATCAGTGGCCACATCGCTGCCCGGTGCGGGTCGCTCCGGTGCGGCTCGCTCCTCCATCTCTCCGTTTCGGATCGCCTCAGCGACCCTGGCTGTTTCCGAAGCCGGCTCTACTTCGAGCTCCTGAAGCAGCACTTCCTGGAACTTGTCGTAGAACCGGAGTGCAGCACCCCGGTCCCCGGCCCGAGCCAGGGTCTCGATGAACTCCCGGACCGGGCTCTCGTCGGTGGGGGCGAGGAACAAGGCCTTCTGAGCGACGCGTTCTGCTTCTGTCAGCTCTCCTTCTGCGATCCGTGCGTCGGCCAGAGACCACGCTGAGGCTGCGGCCAACTCCCGGAACCGTTCCCGCTCCGACTCGAGCCAGTGCTCGAACTCCGGTGCCCCGGAGGTGTGAAAGCCAGCGAGTAGATCTCCACGGTAGATCTCGAGGGCCTTCTCCCAGTCCTCCTGGTCGGCAGCCTCTTGAAAAGCCACCACATCGCACCAGAAGCTTCCGGGCCGGAGTCCCACTTCGTCGCTTCCCCGGCTCGTCAGGACGTTCGACGATCCCAGGGCTTTTCGCAGAAAATAGAGGCTCTGGGAGAGGGACGCTCTTGCCCGTTGTTGGGGGATTTCAGGCCAGAAGAGTCCTACGAGCTTGTCTCGGCGCTGGAATCCCGAGGGGGAGGTACAGGCCAGGTAGGCCAACAGTGCGAACCGCTTGGATTGGACCAGGACAGACCGGATCTCTTCACCCTCCGATGTCCGGAGGTCTGTGGAACCGAAGAGACGCAGCCTGATCATCATGAACCCCAGGCCCGGCTGTCCCAACCACGGAGTCGGCGGGCAAAACACCCGCGCCAACTCGCGGAGGCGGATGGTCTTGAAAGCTATCGCGCAACAGGAGATGCCTGCAAGGAAGACATCAGGGATTCGAGGAGATTGAATGATCTGAAATCCCGGCCGGCTGCGAGGCGCCGGACAGAAGGTCCTGGGCGGGACGAAGGTCCCGGTGTTCGCTATCACCCCCAGGCCGTAGGAGGCGGACGGAAAGGTCAGCTTGAATCGCCGGAGGGCCACTCCAGGAGGACGTAGCCCCGGAGACCGAACACCAGGGCGTTCTGCTTTCCGGGGATCATTCCCGGGTTCTTCACCCACTGCAGGTCCGGCTGGATGACGAAGAGGGGACCCACCTCCGCCCGATAGGTAAGCTCCAGGACGGTTTCGGCCCGCTCCAGGGGACTCCCCTCTTCCTGCCTCATCCGCAGGTAGGGAGAGCCGTTCCGGGCGTGAGCCATGCCCAGGCCCACCACGTCATCCGGACGCCCGGAGAAGAGCCCCTGGTAGACCAACCCTCCACCCAGGGAGAGGTGCAGCCGGTTCACGGCATCCGCCGCCGTACCGATCCGGGCAAAGCCGGACAGCTCTCCCGTCCCGTCCGGATCCCGGTAGAGCCCGTGTTCTCCCAGGAGGTAGAGACCCCAACTTCGTTTCTCCAGACCTCCCGGGCCCCAGGACGGGAACCGCTGGGTGTAGACCCAGCCGCCCGCAGCGATCTTCGAGCCCACCTCCTGGATGAGCCGGCCCCGACCGATGCGTCGCCGCTGACGCCCGGGCCCACCGGCCCCGATCCCCCGACCTCTCCCTCGCCCCTCCCTCCGGCCGATGGCCCGGGGGACAGGTTGTGGGTCAGCAGGGGAGTGGGCATACCCGATCTCGGCGGACAGGAGGGCCCCCTCGTCCCCTCCCAGAGAGAAGTCGAATTCTCCGGGAGGCCCGGGGAGACCGTCACTCGCTCCCAGCAGACCATAGAAGCCGGAGAGGGTTTCCACACGGAGGCGGGCGGCCAGGGCCGTGGCAGGGTAGGTGGAGGGTCCGGCGGCGCCGCTGTGACTGTACTCCGCACCGAAACCGAAAGACCCGTTCAGGAAGTCTCCGGCGGCCGGGATCACGTCGAAGTCCGCGTTGATGTCCCGGACGCCGGCCAGGAGGGAAACCCGTGGTGAGCCGATCTCCTGCTCAACCCAGGCCTCGTACAGGCGCCACTCCCGGGGCGCCTCCAGGTTGCTGATGCCCTGGAGGTCCCCCACTTCTCCGCTGACCGGATCGCCCCGGTTCGACTGGACCTGAACCCGGAAGGAGGTGCCCGGTAGACCCACCACCTCCTGGAGATCCAGGTGAAGTAGAAGGTCCAGGTTGTCCAGGGCCACGGGGGTGGTGGACCACTCCCCCCGACCCGGCAGGAAGAGATCGGCGGCGTAGCCCAGGGCCACCCGAGATCCCGGGGTCTGCCACACGGCCCGACCCCCTCCCCGGCGTTGCTGGGCCGAGAGGGTGCCGGCGCTCCAGACCACCAGGATCATCGTCAACAGCAGGAGGCATCGGGCCACCCTGCCCACGCTCACCCCCATGTTCTCGCGTGCATCCGGATCTCTTCCACCATGGCTCCGAGCCCGTTGGCTCGGGAGGGGGAAAGGTGGGCCCTGAGGCCGGTCTCGTCCAGGAAGTACAACTGGGCGTCCCGAACCTCGGCCGGCGGATGACCGTCCAGGACCCGGAGCAGGAGAGCGACAATGCCCCGGGTGATGAGAGCATCGGAATCCGCGGCCAGGCGGAGGAGCCCGTCCTGCACCTCCGCACGGATCCAGACACGGGATTGACAGCCGGGCACCTGGTACTCTTCCCGTCGGACACCCTCCGGGCTCTCCAGCTCTCGGCCCAACCCGATGAGATACTCGTACCGGTCCAGGCGGTCTCCCAGGGTATTCATCTCCCGGATGATCCGGTCCTGGACGTCATCGATGGGCTGGGGGACGGCCGTCGCCATGGTTCCCTACTCCGGCACTCCCGTGGCCACGGGATTCGTCTCGTCCCGACTCCACTCGAACCAGCCTCCGTCGTAGACCGACACCCGGGGCCAGCCCAGAAGCCAGGTATTGAAGAAGGCCTCGCTTCCCCGCCAACCGGTTCCGCAGTAGAAGGCGTTGTGTCTGGAGGGAGTCACGCCCACCTCCTCCAGGGCCCTCTCCACCTCCCGGAACTCCCGGACCGTGTGGTCCAGGTTCCGGTAGTTCTCCATGTGGTAGGCGTCGGTCCCGCAGTCGCCGAACACCGAGCCCGGAATCCGTCCCTTCTTCTCGATGTAGTTGTATCCGCTCACCTCTCCAATGTACTCCGGCCAGCTCCGGACGCTCACCAGATTCCGGTCCGGGTCGGCCAGGATGGCTTTCGCCTCCGGGAGATCCACGGCAAGGTCCGGGCGGCCCGGGACGTCGGCCCCGAACTCGTCCACCGCCTCCGGTGGTGCCTCCCGGGTTGTCGTGTCGTGGCCCGCGTCCAGCCAGCTCTGGAGACCCCCGTTGAGGATCCGCACGTCCTCCACCCCGGCCCAGAGCATGATGAAGGCACAGCGGAAGGCGGCGAGCTGGCCTGCGCTGCTTCCGGGGAAGGGATCCTCGTTCTTCGGCGCCGAGAAACGACCGTAGAGAACCACCGTGGTGTCCCGACGAATGCCCAGCTCCGCCAGGGCGGTCTTCACTTCTTCCGGAGAGCGGCGATTCCAGGTGTCCGGGGATTCCAACTGGAGCGTGTCCAGGGGCACGGCCCCGGGGATGTGCCCTTCCCGGTAATCCTCCGGATTGCGGTAATGGGTATGGCAGAGGACGAGCTCCCTACCGTCCCATTCCGGAGCCCTTCCCTCCTCCAGGAGCTGCTTCAGCCAGGACGCCGGCACCAGGTGCCGGTAGCGGGGAAGCCTGTCCATGGCCAGATCCTCGTCCCGGCACCATTCCCTGAGGAAGCCGTCGTAGACCCGCACGTTCTCGTATCCCGTCTGCCCGAACAGGCGGGCCACCCTCTCCCCTTCTTCAACATCGTAGCCGTAGACCACCAGGGAGTGGTCCGGCAGGATCTCCTTGGACCGGACGATCTCGATCCAGTCCAGGTACTCCGACCATTTTTCCGGGAGAGTGCGGGCCCCGGGGATGTGCCCTCCTCTGGGCTCTCCCCGGAGTCTCCACCCGTTGTAGGCATCCACGGGCCGCACGTCGATGATCTGGAGGTCCCGGTCATGCAGCCCCTGGGCGAGATCCCGGGTGCTGATCCTGGCGACGGGGTCGGTCATGATAGCATGTGCTTTCCAGGGGAAAAGAGAAGGCAGATCCGGCCGGTCCCGGACCCATCCGACTCTCCCTCTACCAGGGAGAGCCATCCGGCGGGCCCGGGCGGCCGTTTCCAGATTACACCATCAGGATCGGCTGGTGCCCCGGCCTTCGGACCGGGCAGCGGCCCGGTCATGCCTTTCTTGCCACTCAGCCATTCCGCTTCGGCCGCGTGTGCCACAGATGGATCGTCCGTAAGAAAAACCCACTACATGTCCCGAACGTCCACAAAGGAGCCGCTCTCGTACTCCAGCGCCTTCTCCATGCCCTGGATGAGCACGGGTGCAGCGGCTTCGGGCTCCGGCATGGTCTCCGTGTACCGGGCCTCCTGGAGCTTCTTCACCGCCGGGTACTTGTCCGTCTCCCGGATCTGCCAGATGGTCTCCTGGATCTCGCTATCCACCAAGCCCGGGGCGAAGGCGTTGAAGTGGGTACCCGGGTACTCCTTGGCATACACGTTCATGAGCATGTTCAGCCCGGCCTTGGAGACGGAGTAGGGCCCCCATCCCGGCGTGCTTCGCTTGGACGACTTCGTGGACATGCCGATTACCTGCTTCACTTCCTGGACATGGCGGAACACCAGGTCCAGCAGCACCTTGTTGGCCCAGACGTTGATCTCCATCACCCTCTTCATCTCCTCCACATCCACCTCCCTCATCCAGGCGATGGGACCCAGGACCCCGGCGTTGAGAATCACCAGGTCGAGCCGCGCCACCCCGTCAAGGAGTTCCGGCACCAGGCGCTCCACTTCGTCATAGTGGGTGAGGTCGAGCTGGAGGTGGCGGTAACGATCCGACCTGGAGAGATCCTTGGCCTTTCTACGGCTGATCCCCCAGACCTGGTGGCCCCGGTCCAGGAACTCTCGAGCCAGACCATAGCCGATTCCCGAGCTGGTTCCGGTGATGAGTACGTGCATGGATCGACCTGTCCCTCTCTTCGATTCGAATGGTGGCGACACCGGCTCCCTTCTTCGCCATGGCCAGAGAAGGCCCGGACTGGGGGAATCCGGCAGAGTATACAGAGTCGCATTTCCCCCGGTGGGGAAGCAAGGCACGGGCATCCCTCGAGGCCCCCGGCGGACTGGCGTGGAAGAGCGCGTATCCGGAAGCCAGGAAGACAGGCGCCCCTGCAGTCACGGTGCGAGCCTGCAAGAGTATCGACCGCAACGGGAGGAATGCGGTATGTTGGGTCAGGGCGTTCGAGGCCCCGAGCCAGGAGGATCCCATGGCGCGCCCCCCATCTCCTTTTCTTTCCCTGGCTATCGGCACGTTCCTGAGCGCCTGGTTCCCGCTTCTGCCCGCCCCCCTGGAAGGCCAAGCCAACTCCGAACTCCGCATCTTGACCGCTTCGGAGGCCCGGGACGTGGCCAGGAGCTTCCAGGCCGTCTTCCAGGAGGCATGGGACAGCCTCCACGCCGAGCTGAGGATCGAGGAAGCCAGAAGAGCTCCGAAACGGGATCCCTACGAGACCCGAGAGGAGTTCGCGGCTCGGGAACGCACGTTCCGCAGGCGCTTCGACGCCGAGGTGAAAGCCCGGGAGCAAATCCTGGCGGAGGTGTTTCTGAAGAGGTTCCCTCGAGGACCCTACGAAGTGCGGGTTTCCACTGACCCGGAGTACTTCCCGGATCACGGCTACGCCGACGTCCGGGGGCAGGGGCCCTGGCAAGGCTATCGAACGTTCGTGATACCGGGCGACCTGGCAGTCCAGCGGGACGGCCCCTTCCATGTCCAGGTTCCCCTGCGTCCGGTCAGAGCCAGGGAGTTGGATATCCTCGATAGGCCCAGTCACATGGTGATCCGTTTCGTCCTCAAGCCCTGGATCGAGACGCACCCCGAGATCCAGCTTTCCCGGGCCGCTTGGCCGGACATGGTGGTAGAGGAGGCCTACTGGAAGGTGGACGGCGTGGTGCTATGGATCGCTACCGGGAAGCCGATCCGGGTGGTGCCGTACCAGGAGGAGAGGCCGTGACAAGGCTGCGGCTCCCCCTGTCCTCCGGTTCCGGCCGAAGGCGCCTCCCTGGGCTTGGCCGAAGAAAACCTGTGCGAAGAGTCGGCTTCCTCTCCCTGGCGCTCGTCGCCGCGGCCCTCCTGGGGGCGGGGGTTGTGGTGGCAGCCGGCCCTGCCCACCGGCCGGAACCCGGCCCCGGCGACCCCACCACCCTGTTCCTTGATGCCTTCGGCGATGCCTGCCGGCTCGCCTTCGACGCCCAGGGGAACCTCTTTGCCAATGATCAGGGCGTCTTCTACAAGGTGAGTCCCGGGGGCACGAGGACCCTCTTCACCGACCAGGTCCCGGATCCACGGGGGTTCGCCGTGGACGCCTTCGGGAATCTCCTGGTGGCCAGTCCCAGGGACTCGGCTCTCTACCGGGTGTCACCCCAGGCCGAGGTATCCGTATTCGCCAGAGCCTACAATGCCCGGGGCGTAGCCATGGACCTGGACGGCAGCGTTTGGGTGGCGGCCGTGGACAGCCTCCACCACTTCGACGCCACGGGGCGCCTCATGGAGAAACTGGACATTCGCACGAAAGGAGCAGCCGGCTTCGGCATCCAGGTTTCCCCGGGAGGCGAGCTCCACGTCTCCAATTTCGCCAGTCTCTGGAGGCTTTCCGGCGGCACCCCCGTTCCAGTGCTCCAGGGACTTCCCCCGAGAAACCGGGGGTTCGCCTTCGACGAGGACGGCAACATCTACTGGGCCCGGGACGCCGAGGAGGGAGACACGGACCGGGTCATCCTCTACGACGCCTCGGGTGAGGTCCTGCACGACCCCATCATCGGGGAGGTCACCGACCCCTGTCTGATCACCTTCCTCCGGGACGAGGAGGGTGTGACCGGCAAGCGGGTGCTGGTGAGCCTGATGGACGGAAGCATCGTGGAAGCCGACGCCCAGGGGATTCCCGTCGACGGCTGGCCCCGAACGCCCCTGTCTCTCAGCGACATCGCCCAGGAGGACTGCGCCGACGAGGCCGCCGGGGTGGAAGGGCTCCTGGACCCACAGGTACGTTCTTTTCTTGATGTCCTGGGCAACAACAACGGGTCCTACGACGTGGGCGACTTCCGAGCCTACCTCCTGGCCACCGGTGCCATCCAGTAGGGGAGAGGCCACCATGCGTATTCCGATCCGATCCGTCGCCCTCCTCCTGGCCGCTGCCCTTCCCTGGAGCTCCGGATGCGGAGACGATCCCGGGCCCACAGGGCCGCAAGGCGGCATCCTGGAAGTCTCCCTGACCACCCCAAACGCCGACGACGCAGCCATGGTGCTGCGCCTCACCGGTCCCGGCATCAGCCAGGTACGGGCCTCCGAGGGTGGCAATTATCTCCACCTGGTGGAGAGCGGCTCCGAAGTCATCGTCGTGCTCGTGGGCGACCTCCCGGCCGGGGGCATCGTGCGCTTCTCGGTGCCCGATGTGGAGGCGGTGGATTCCTATGGCGCAGCGATTCTGGAGGTAGCGGACGAATCCAATGCCCTCCGGGCCTCCCTGTCTGGTTATGAAGTGGATATGGCCCAGTGGGTAGGGTCCCTGCCCGACTGATTCCCACCCCTTCCCACCAAGCCCTTCCTTCCAAAGACCTGCGGGTCTCCTGCAAAAGAGGGAGACCTCATCCCTCTCGGGACACCGCCCACACCGAGAAGTTCTCGTCCTTCTTCTGGCCCACGCCCACAGCGCCTTTTCGCATGTAGAGAGCCATGCACCAGTCCGGCTCGAAGCCGCTGCTGGTGGAGGACCAGTAGGCCTCCCGGACGCCCTGGAAGGCACCCTCCCAGGTGACCCACTGCCGTGAGAGGTCGGCGTCACGGGTCCAGCGAAGCCCGGTCAATCGGTCCAGCACGGTATCTCCGAAAGCCTTGAAACGGGGCCGAGGCCAGGGAGTTCCCAGACGGAGCTCTCCGTCCTGGCCCGCGTTCCGGCAGTCCACCGGCTCCCCCTCCTCATTGAAACAGCGGACCTGCCCCGTGGCCGGAAGGACCGGACTCCCCTGGCCTCGCACGGGCCAGACCAGCTTCTCCTCCCGTTTCCCGCCATAGAACATCCGACCCCCCTCCAGGTGCACGTACCATGCGAAAGCCGGATTGATGGCCGCGGTGGTGCTGGTCCAGTACCAGGCCAGAAAAGGGTCCAGGAAGGGGTGGCCCGAGGGAAGAGCCGGATCCCGGGTCTGGTGAGTGATGAGAGACCTGAGCTCCCGCCGGTTCGGCAGACGCCAGTCCCGGCAGTCCCCGAAGGACTCCCGGTTCATGCTCCGGACGAGTCGGAAGGCTTCGGCCCACTCCATGGGCCAGTCACGGAAGTTCGCCTTCCGTGTCCACGCCAGCCCGGTGAGGCGGTCCAGGACCACCTCATCCCCGGGTTCGAACCGGGGTTCGGGCCAGGCGAGTCCCGGGACCTCCTCCGCATCCTGGCCGGAACCGGCGCACGGAACCTCCTCGCCCCGGGTCCCGTAGCAGGAGGTCTGTCCCGTGTTCAGGTACAGTCTGGGAGAGGCCCCGCCCTCGCCGGCTCGGGTCCGGGAGGGCACCCTACCGGATCAGGTAGAAGGAGCGGGGATAGCCGTCCAGGAAGCGGGCGCCCTCCTCCGTGACCACGGCCTGCTCCTCCAGGCCCATGGAGACCTCCACCCCGCCCCATTCCGGGACGTCGGCGGCCACGGAGAACTCCATGGCGTAGACCGTGTTCGGGTGCAGGGGGTGCTCTCCGGTGCCTGGCACTCCGTCCTGCTTGTCCGTCATGCCGATCATGGTCCCGGAGCCATGCCCGTAGGGTCCCACGGGGTGGGTGTAGATGGTGGGCCTCAGGCCCTCGGCCCGGCCCCGCTCCAGGATGGAGGCCAGAATCTCGTTGCCCGTGCGACCAAGCCGCATCTCCTCCAGGTGGATTTCCTGGAGACGGTTCCCCCTGCGCAGGAGCTCCCGCAGGCCCTCCGGCGGCTGGGTCTCGCCCGTCCGCAACACGTAGGCATTGTGTTGCATGTCGGTGTTGAGCCCCAGGTACGTGATTCCCACGTCGCAGTGGAGCAGGTCTCCCCTTCGAATGACCCGGTCATTCTCTCCGTAGCGTTCCGTGTCCGCCGGCGAGCGGCGGATGCTGATGGAGGGATGGAACCAGGTGTCCAACCCCAGATCGTTGATTCGCTGGCGGATCCACCACCGGACGTCGTCCGTGGTGGTCACGTCCGGGACGATCACCTCGTTGGAGAAGAAGGTCCGGATGAGGTCGTGGGCGATGCCCGCCAGGTACCGGTAGAGGCTGAGCTCCCTGGGGCTCCGGGTTTCGTACCACCGTATGACCACGTCCGTGGCCGGCACGAGACGTTCCCGGTACTCCTCCGCCAGGGCCTGGTTCAGGAGATCCTTGTGGAAGGCCGAGAGACCGTTGGCGTGGCTGAACTCGTCCACGTACCCGTAGTGGGGATCGTAGTCGATGGCGATGGTCTCCGGATCGTGCTCTTCGATGTAGTCCGCCAGCACGGTGAACTGGTGATTCGCCCCCTTGGAGCGGTCGGTGAAGATGTTGGTGTACATGGACCCCGCCGACCCGGAGCCGTGCCAGCTCGCCGTCAGCTTCTGGAAGCCGTCCTCCCTGTCGTGGAAGATCAGGATGGACAGGCGCCTGGCGCTCATGATGGGCTCGGGCACCAGGGTCATGTAGACCGGGTCCTCGTCGTACTCGAAGTTGATGACCACCCACATGTCCACGCCCTCCTCCCGCATGATGGCCGGGAGGATGTGGTCCAGACGCCACTCCAGGATCTCGTTGTAGACCCGGGCCCGCTCCCGGAGGGGCAGGATGTTCTCCATGGCCTCTTCCGGTGGCAGCTCCCAGCCGGGCCATGACGTTTCCCGAGCGGTGGACTGGGCCACGGCGGCAGCCCAGAAGGCGGACAGCAACAAGAGCGCAGCGCAGGCAAGAAATCCTCTTTTCACCATGGTATCCTCTCCCTTGGTCTACTTTCTTCGGTCGGGGACGACGGTCACGGTTCGGGTCATCTCCGTGCCCCCGGCCATCAGTCGCACGGTGTAGGTGCCCGGCTCCACGTCCACCAACTCCTCGTCCCTCTCCTCCTCCTGATTTCCTTCATCCTGGCCCTCGTCGGCCCCGGCCCCGGCCAATTCCCTGAGGTCCCAGGCGATGCGGTTGAACCCCTGCCGGTCCGGCCCCGTCAACTCCCGCAGGAC
>CAZZEL010000031.1:0-28259 GCA_964652625.1 uncultured Gemmatimonadaceae bacterium | reverse complement strand
GGTCGTGTCGGCGGACCCCGTCCGGGCCGAAGGCTCCCGGAGGTAGTAGGTGATCAGGGCACCGTAGGCCGGGTTCGGCCCGGCCCAGCGGGCCGCCTTGTTGGAGGGCTCCCGGCGGTTGCGGTAGTGCTGCTCCGCGTCCCGGACGGGGAACAGGTAGGCGTCCTCCTCCAGCACCTCGTCCCTGAGCTGCTCCAGGAAGACGATGTCGTCCATGATGAGGATGCCCCGCCCGTAGGTTCCCAGGACCAGGTCTCCGTTCTTGATCTCCAGGTCGTTGACCGACACCGGCGGCAGGTTGCCCCCGGCCCGGGTCCAGCTTCCACCCCCATCGACGGAGATCATGAGCCCGTTGTGGATTCCGGCGAAGAGGAGGTCCGGGTTGGCAGGATGCTCCGCGATGGCCAGGACCACCGCCTGGGAAGGCATGTCTCCCGTGATGCTTCTCCAGGACGCTCCCCCATCCTCGGTCCGGAACAGATAGGGGCGGAGGTCGTCGTGGTAATGCCCGGTGAAGGCCATGTAGGCGACCTCCGGGTCGCTGGGGGAGGCGTGGATGCGAGTGACGAACCTGCCCTTCCCCCCACCTCCTTCATCCGGGAATCCGAAGGACCCTGTGAGAGGCTCCCAGCTCTCGCCCCCGTCCGTCGTCCGGTGCACGCTCCCGTCGTCGGCTCCCACGTAGATGAGGCCCTCCCGGAGGGGGGACTCGGCCATGGCCGTCAGGGTATTGTACGGGCGAAGAGACGGCTTCAGCCCCATGATCTCCCACTCCGAGGGATTCTCGTTCCGGGTCAGGTCCTCACTGAGAACCTCCCAGCTCTCCCCTCCGTCCGTCGTCCGGAAGACCTTGTTGCCCCCCAGGTACATGACGTCCGGGTCGTGGGGGGAGATGAGGAGAGGGCTGTTCCAGTTGAACCGGTAGGTCTCGGTGGTGTCCTCCGGGACCGGCTTGATGTCCGTAGGCTCGCCGGTCACCAGATCCACCCTCTTCAGACCGGCATACTGGGACTCGGAGTAGACCACGGTGTGATCCCGGGGATCAATGGCCGGCACGAACCCGTCCCCACCCCCCACATTCACCACGTCCTCGTTGAGGATACCGGCCCTGGAGTAGGTCCGGGACGGAATCCCCCAGGTTCCGTTGTCCTGGAGCCCGCCGTAGACGTGGTACGGCTGGCGGTTGTCCACGCCGATCTCGTAGAACTGGGCGATGGGAATGTTGTTGAGGAAGCTCCAGGTCCGGGCCCCGTCCCAGGTAATGTGGAATCCCCCGTCGTTGCCCAGGAGCATGTGGTCCGTGTTCTTCGGGTTGATCCAGAGAGCGTGGTGGTCCACGTGGATGTCCCGGGCCGTCCAATCGTGCTCGAAGGTCCGGCCGCCGTCGATGGACCGGTGGAGTCGGGTTCCCATGACCCAGACCTGGTTCTCGTTGGTCGGATCCACGTAGATATTGCCGTACCAGTAGGAGGTGCGGATGTCGTTGACCCGTTCCCAGGTCGTGCCCCGATCCTCCGATCGGTACAGTCCACCGTCCTCATCTCCGATGGCGGCGTAGACCACGTTCGGACTGCTCTTGGCGATGGCGATGGCGATCTTGCCCAGCACCCCTTCCGGCAGCCCGCCCCCGAGCTTCTCCCACGTGGACCCCCCATCCATGGAACGGTAGATGCCGGAATGGGGCCCTCCGGTGAGGTTACCCCAGGCGTGACGCCGGCGCTGGTAGGCCGCGGCGTAGAGGACACGGCCGTTGTCCTCCATGGCGACTTCCACCACTCCGGTGTCGTCGTTGATGAAGAGGACCTTCTCCCACGTCGCTCCCCCGTCCAGGGTCCGGTACAGGCCCCGTTCCGGGTTCGGTCCCCAGCGGTGGCCCGGGGCGGCGACGAAAACCACGTCCGGGTTCTCCGGGTGGACGACGACCCGGTGGATGAAGCGGGTCTTTCCGAGGCCCATGTGCCGCCAGGTCTCGCCCCCGTCCAGGGACCGATACACCCCGTTGCCCAGGGATCCGGCCTGCTGCTCTCCGTTCGACTCTCCCGTGCCCACCCAGACGACCAGGGGATCGGAAGGAGCCAGGGCCATGTCGCCGATGGAAAGGGTGGGACCGGCGTCGTCGAAAACCGGCCGCCAGGTCACCCCGTGGTTCGTGGTCTTGAAGATGCCTCCGGTGGACCCCGCCACGTAGATCACCGCCGGATTTCCCGGGACCGCCTCCAGGTCCGGAATCCGGCCGCCGAAGACGGCGGGCCCGATCTGCCGCCACTCCAGGTGCCGGAAGTAGTCAGGCGGTTCCGCCGGCTCCTGGGCCAGCGCCTCCGGGGCGCCGGGGGAAAGGAGGAGGAGAAGAAGAACGAGGAGGGTCGCGGGTCCCGGGGCGTTCTTGCCGATCATGGTGGGTGCTCGCCGTGGCTGGGCTCTTGGGGGAACCGACTGGATCAGAGGGATCCCATGCATGGAAGGGGGAAGATACGGGGGAGATTCCGTCCTTTCAAAGACCGGAGGTCTGTCTGGGAATCCTGCCCGGGATCTTGCCGGGGATCCTCCGCCGTGGGCAAACGAAGGGGCCTCCTCCGCAGCCACCTTCGCCGCCGGACAGGGCCCGCCCCCCATGGCGGGTTTCGCCTCCGTTTTCCGACCTGGTGGGGGAGAACCCTACGCCTTCCCGAAGGAGATGATGATGAGCACTCTCGCCCGAGTCGGCGCGGTTACCCTTCTGGCCCTCTCCCTCGCGCCTCCCACCTCCGCCCAGGTGGGCATCAAGGGAGGGATCAACCTCACCCGATTCGTGGGAAGTGATGCCGACAACTACGAATCCACTCCCGGCCTGGATCTTGGCGCTTGCCTCTCCCTGGCCAGTCTGGGTCCGATCCAGCTCCTCGGGGAGGTCTACTACCGCCAGAAGGGGGCAGAGCTGGATCCGGCAGACCCGGCGGCTCTCCAGGAGCTGGCAGAAGCGGGGGGCTACGAGATCGGCCTGGACTACGTGGAGATCCCCCTTCTGGCCCGGTTGGACCTGGGAGGTCCGGGGTCCAGGATTCGCCCGTACCTGGTCGGGGGTCCGGCCTTCGGCTGGAGAGTGAGCTGCGGAGTTTCCCTCTCCGGGGCGGAAGCGGGGGCCGCCAAACCGGAGTGCGATGACCTGACGGAGAACTTCGGAAGCACGGTCCGGAGCTACGAGGCCGGTGCCGTGGCGGGAGGGGGGCTTGAATTCTCTCTGGCCGGCCTGGGAGGCGTGAGCCTGGATGCCCGCTACACCCGTGGGCTCAGCAAGATCGGAGAGGGAGGAGATGCCCTGAACATACGGAATCAGTCCTTCACCGTGATGCTGGGGTATTTCTTCGGGATGGGCATGGGTGGGATGGGTCCCGGAAGCTGAGACGAGGCTCTGCCAACGGTCCACTGGTGAGCAGAGATAGAAAACCGGCCCGGGATCGGGCATCAACCCAGTCATGGACCGGCGCAACCGGCTCACCGCGGTTCCTCCGGGGCGCCCTCCCCCGCGGGACCCGAGGTCCCGGTTCCGCCGCGCAACGCTTCTATAGCTTTCTGTTGCGCCCGCTCGAGCTCCTCCTCCCCCAGATCGCCATAGAGATCCAGAAGTGCCCGGCGGCATTCCAGTTGGTACCGCACCGACGGTTGGGAGGAACGGGTCAGGATGGCCACGGCGGGTTCCAGCAGACGACGGGCCTGGGAAAGGCTTCCCTGTCCGGCCAGGGCCCGTCCCATTCGGCACCGGGCGGTGGCCGTCACATAGCTCGACTCCCCCAGGCTCGCCTCCAGAATGTCCACGGCCCCCCGGGCCGCCTCCTCCGCAGCCGGATACTCGCCCCTCTCCACCAGGAGGGACGCCAGGGTGAGACGGGGGTAGGCTCTCTGGTAGTGGTCCTGCTCCAGGGCCACATCGTAGAGGTCCAGGGCCTCCCTCACCTGCGCTTCCGCTTCATCCAGAGCCCCCTGCTCCCGGAGGACCACCGCCAGGTTCTGGTGGGCATCGGCCCGGCTCCTGACACGGTCTCCCGGCAGGGCATCCAGCGACTCCAGGATCCGGCGGTGGGCGGCCTCGGCTCCCTCCAGGTCCCCGAGATGCCCCAGGGTAACCGCCAGGTTGTTCCGGGCCGTCAGGGTGTAGCCATGATCGGGTCCCAGGGTTCGGTCCAGAATCGCCAGAGCCTTCCGGTAGACGGGAACGGCGTCCTCTCCCCGGCCCTCCCAATCGTACAGATCCGCCCTTTCCACCAGGGCCAGCGCCGTCCGGGGGTCTTCGTCCCCGTAAGCCAGGCGGTGCAGGCGGACCGCTTCCTCCGCGACCGCTCGAGCCTCCGTCATCCGTCCCTGACCAGGGTAGATGTCCAGGAGGGCCGTATTCGCCGCCGCCAACCGCGCCGCCGGGAGAGGACGCTGGTCTCGAAGCAACTCCAGCGCTGAGAGCAAACGGTCCTCGGCGAGGTCCGGTCGGCCCCTCTGGATGGCCAACTCCCCCAGGTCCGTGAGGACCCCCGCCACTGCCGTATCACCGGGCCCGTGGATCTCCCGGGTACGCTCCAGGCTGCGGATCAGAAGCACCTCGGCGCTGTCCGGCGATCCCTCCCGGGCCAGGAGATTGCCCAGCTTCCGGAGACTCCGGGCCACCTGGGGAGACCGTGGACCGTGGATCTCCTCTTCGATGGCCAGGGCCTCTTCCCTCAATTCCCGGGCGGAGGTCACGAGATCCAGATTCGCGTAGACGTCCCCGATGGCTCCCAGAAGGGAGGCCTTCAGGTAGGGTCGGTGGTGGAGCTCGGCCCGGACCCGCTCCGCCCCCATGACCAGGGCTTCCCGCACCGTGAGATCCGGAGAGGGCTCCCCCTCCCCGTCGTACCGTTCGTAGGGATCCACGCTCCGAAACACATCCACCAGCAGGCGCTGGACTTCCTCGGCACGCTGGGCCTCCCGGTGGGCCAGATTCCGCTCGGCCTCAAGCTGCCTGGAGTGCCGGACCATGGTGAACGCGTACCCGGAAAGCAGGACGATGACGGCGGCCACTGCGGGCAGCAGCCAGGGTCGTCTCCGAAACAGCTTCCCGGTCCGGTAGACCAGGGTCGGAGGTCGAGCGCGGATGGGGCGGCCCGCCAGATGTCGCTCCAGGTCGGCGACCAGGGCCTCGGCAGAGGGATACCGACGCCCCGGTTCTTTGGGAAGCGCCTCCCTGACGATGGTGTCCAGGTCTCCCTTGAGCTCCTGGACCAGGCGGTCCGGGTCCCGGCCCCGTTGTTCCGCCGCTTCCGGGGTCACGAGAGCACTGGGAAGGCTCGGTTCCACAGTCCCCAGGTAGGTCGCCAGGCGGCTGGGGGATAGGAGGCGGCGCACGGAGTAGGGACGGCTTCCCGAGAGAAGCTCGCAAAGGAGCACCCCGAGCTGATAGACGTCGGATGCCGTCGTGATGGTCTCCCCGCTCAGCTGCTCCGGGCTGGCGTACTCCGGAGTGAGCGGACGAAAGCCGGTTCGGGTCTCCACCCCGTCCTCCGCCGGGTCCAGGATCCTGGCGATGCCGAAGTCCAGCAACTTCACCCTCCCCTCGGCCGTCACCAGGATGTTGGAGGGCTTCAGGTCCCGGTGGACCACGAGACTCCGGTGGGCGTGTTGCACCGCCTGTCCCACGTGGCAGAAAAGACGAAGTCTCTCCGCCACCGACAGCCTTTGCCCGTCGCAATACTCCGTGATGGGCGTCCCCTGGACATACTCCATGACCAGGTAGGGCAGGCCGTCCTCCGTTGTGCCCCCGTCCAGAAGCCGTCCGATGTTCGGGTCGTTCAACGAGGAGAGGATCTGGCGCTCGTGGGAGAAGCGGCGGATCACGTCGTCCGTGTCCAGACCCCGGCGGACCAGCTTCAGAGCCACGCGCTGATTCCAGAGTCCGTCCGCACGCTCGGCCAGGTAGACGGTGGCCATACCACCCCGGCCAATCTCGTGGAGAAGTCGGTAGGCACCGACCCGCTCCCCGGATCGATCAGCATCGTCGTCCCGACGCCCCACACCCGCCATCCCGCCCGGCACCCTGGCCAGGACGTCGTCCCAGGAGACCGGGGCCAGGGCGTCGATGGGTCGGGACAGGAATTCCCTGGAATCCGACGCGGCTCGGAGAAGCCGCTCCACGGCCTCACGGAGCTCGACATCGTCTCCGCACGCCTCACGGAGGAAATCCGCCCGCTCTCCCGGCTCTCGATCCAGAGCCGCCTGGAAGAGGGCGTCCACCTCCAGCCATCGGTCCCTCCCCGAGCCTACCGTCATGTCATGGAGCCAATGTGTCGTAGAGGTAGGCCCGAGCCCGGGTCCAGTCCCGTTCCGCCGTTCGCTTGGAGATGCCCAGGGCCTCCGCCGTCTCCTCCATGGTCATGCCCGCGAAGAAACGGCACTCCACTACCTCCCGGAGACGAGAATCCCGGGCTCCGAGAGACTCCAGGGCCTCGTTCAGGACCAGGAGATCCACCGGTTCCTCCTCCTTTCCCTCCAGATCTTCCCTGAGGGGAATACGAATGGCCGAGCCACCTCGCTTCTGGGCTTTCCGGTGGCGGGCATAATCCACGAGCACGTGCCGGATCACCCTGGCCGCCACAGCGAAGAAATGGGCCCGGTCCCGCCAGGTGGCCGTGGCCTGGGGCACGAGATGCAGGTAGGCCTCGTGCACGACGGCCGTGGTGCTCAGGGTGTGCTCCGACTTCTCGTGCCGGAGCCTGCGGTGGGCGATTCCCCTCAGGTCTCCGTAGACCAGGGGGATGAGACGCTGGAAGGCCTCCCGGTCTCCCTCCGCCGATCGGTGAAGAAGCAGGGTGATGTCGTCGGGCGGTGCGGCGCTGGAATCCAAGAGCCCCTCCCCGTCCCGGGGGTGGTGTGGCAAACCGTTTCATGTGTGGGATGAGTCTCTAGACTACGCTTACCCACGGTTGTCCGCCAGGATCTCCCTGAAACACGATGCCTTCACGGCCGTAGTGTCCGTGTACTTGCTCTCACCGGAGGAACCATGGACGCCACGCTTCTCATCCCGCTCCTGGGGATCTTCTCCGTCCTCTTCATTCCCATTCTGGGATTGACCATCATCCTCACCACCCGGTTCGCCTTGAAGCCCCTGGCCGAGACCCTGGCCAACGCCCTCCGGGACTCCGGCGACCCCTCTCCCTCCTCTCAGCACCTCCAGGCCCTCACGGACGAGGTGGAAGCCCTCCGCCGGGAGGTGCACCAGCTCAAGGAGACCCAGGAGTTCGATCGGGAGCTTCTGGAAAGCCCTACGGGATCGGGGAGTTACCGGAGCGGAAGAGGGAGTTGAGGAGTCCTTCCCTGAAGTCCGACCCCGGGGAGAAATAACCTCCCAGCACCGAGAGGGGCGCCTGGGGATCGGCGTCCCGATGGTCCACCAGCACCCGTCCCTCGGCGGTACGGACCACGGTGTGCAGGCTGTCGCCTCGAATACGATACGTCATCCGGTCCCCTTCCCGGACCTCCCTCCCCCGAAGAGGGGCGTACCAGGAAGGAAGGCTGTCGGAGAGGGCCCGGACGAACGTGGAATCCACCACCCCGCCTTTCAGGGCGGCCTGTACGCTTTCTCGGATGCCCCCCAGGAACTGCTCGAAGCTCACGTCCCGGAGGAAGGTGAGCCTGGCCCAGGCGTTCCGGCTCCGCATGGCCACCTGGGCAGCGGAATCGGCCAGGACCGAGGTCCGGTCCCGTCCTTCAAGAAGGGTGGCCAGCTCAGCCGCCGTCTCCGGGCCGAACCGGAGATGGAGGCGGGCGATGTCGATGCGGAACAGGGTCTTTTCCAGGAGGGCCGTGGCCTCGGAATAGGGTCCGGTGGCCAGGGCACGCACATTCTGGGTTCCCTCCTGGGCTTCCAGGACGGGAGAAAGGCCCACGGCAGGCAGGAGGAAGGCGAGGAACGGGAATGTCCTGGAGGGGCACATGGTCCTCCTGCTCCTGGATCAGGGTCGTTACGGCTGGCCGGGATCGGAACCGGGTCCCGAGGTTCTCAGGGCCGGGGAGAGGGGCGCCGCCCCTCTCCCGGAACGAATAGAGGGTCCCGTGGCGCACGTCAACGACCTGGGTCGGCCTCCGAGGCCCGGGGCCCCTACTCCGACCTCAGGGCCTCGACAATGTCGACGCTGGACGCCCGGTAGGCCGGGAGCCAGGTGGCGACGAAGCTCACCGTCAAGAGGACACCGGTGACCGCCCCATAGGTCAGGGAATCCGTGGGCTCCACCCCGTAGAGAAGGCTATCGAGGGAGCGACTCACCGCCCACGCTACCCCCAACCCCACCAGGACTCCTCCACCGGTAACCAGCATGCCTCGCCGGAGAACCATGCCGCGGACCTTCCGGCCCTCGGCCCCCAGGGCCATGCGGAGGCCGATCTCCCGGGTCCGGCGAGCGGTGACGTGGGATACCACACCGTACAATCCCACAGCTCCCAGGATGAGCCCCATGACGGCGGCCATGACCAGCATGGTCAGGGTGAAGACCGTCCGGGCACGGGCCTCCGCCATGCGGTCGTCCATGCTCCGAACGCTGGAGAGGGGCAGGCGGGGATCGGCCTCCCTGAGGAGACGGCGGACCCCGGGGACCAGCCCCAGGGGATCGCCGGAGGTGCGCACCGCGTAACTCATGCTTCGGGTAAGCCAGGTCTGGGTCTGCCCTTCCCCCTGAATGGGGGGATAGTAGACCGCACCCATGGGCTCCTCCACCAGGGAGACGTTGTGCACGTCCCCCACCACTCCCACCACCCGGGCCGATGGGGCTCCTTCGGTGGCGGAGACGGCCCGGACGATCTCCCGGCCGAGAACCTTCTCCAGGGCCTGGAGATCTCCCCTGCCCGACTCCTCCCCAAGCAGGGTCTCCGCGGCTTTCCTGGACAGGAACACGACGGCGGAGCCGTCCGTGCCATCGTTCCACCGTGGACTTCGTCCATGGACCACGGGAATCCCCATGACCTCGAAATACCCCGGTGTGGCGCCCCGGGTCTCCAGGACCGGGGCCAGCTCGTCTGCGGGGGGAGGATCGCTCCGGGGATAGAACCCGTTGATCCCCGACATGCCCGCCACCGGAAGCTGACTCACCGCCCCGGCTCCCTCCACACCGGGCAGGGCCCGGATCTGCTCCAGGAAGCTTCGGTGGAAGAAACCCACCTCCTCGTGTTCCCCGTAGGTGTTTCGGGGAAGGGAGATCCGGAAGGTGAGCACACCTCGGGCCTGGAAGCCGGGATCCACGTTCCGAATGGCCGAGAAGCTCCGGACCATGAGGCCCGAGCCCACCAGGAGCACCAGAGCCAGGGCTACCTGCCCGGCCACCAGGAGCTCCCGGGCACGGATACCCTGCCGGCCTCCGGTAGAGAATCGACTCCCGTCCCGAAGCTCCTCTCCTGGCCGGAGAGACCGGTGGCGCAGGACCGGCACCAACGCGAAAGCTGCTGCGGCCAGGGTGGTCACTCCCACAGTGAAGAGGAGGACGCTGCCGTCCAACCCGACCTGGTCCAGCCGGGGCACCGTATCCCCGCCCAGGGTGCGAAGAACGTCAAGGCCCAGCCAGGCCAGCACCAACCCCAGTGCGGCGCCGGCGGTGGTGAGGGTGAGGCTCTCGGTGAGATGCTGGCCCAGGAGCTCGCCCTGCCCGGCGCCCATGGCCGAGCGGAGGGCCACCTCCCGTCTCCTCGCTTCGGCCCGAACGAGCATGAGGTTGGCCACATTGGCGCAGGCGATGAGGAGAACCAGCCCCACCGTCCCCAGGAGCACCCACAGGGCCGTCCGAACTTCCCCTACCACGTCGTCCATGTAGGGGTAGACCCGGACCCGGAGCCCCGTTTGTTCCAGGAGGGCCGGCGTGAAATCCGGGTATCGCTCCGACAGTCGAGGCACCCGGCTCTGGAGCTCCCGCCGGGCCGCTTCCGCGGTGATGTCCGGAGCCAGACGCCCAATCCCTTCCTCGTTGAATCCGCGGAAGGAGGTGGAGGAAGGGTCCACGCGCATGGGGAGCCAGAGGCGTACGCGGTCCTCCGGAAAGGCGAAGCCCCGGGGCATGACCCCCACGACCCGATGACTCTCCCCGTTCAGGGGAATGGTGCGTCCCACCATGTCCGGGTCGGCCCCGTAGCGCTCCCGCCAGAGCCCGTGGCTGAGAAGGACCACCGCTTCCCCACCCTCACGGCCCTCGTCCTCCGTGAAGGGCCGGCCCAGAGCAGGCTGCACCCGGAGGACCTGGAAGAGGGAGGGGGTCACGCGGCGCGCCGGAAACCGGGCGGGATCGCCGGCCTCCGTCAGCGTGACGCTGGCTCCCGAGTGCAGGGCCATGGACTGGAAGGACCGGGTCTGCTCCCGGTAGACCACGTGGGAGGACCGGGAATTGGGGATGCGGTCCATGTCCCAGCCGGGAGCTGCGTGCACCACGGTCACCAGCTCCTGGGGCTCGTCGTAGGGGAGGGGTTCCAGGAGCACCCCGTCCACCACGGAGTAGACGGCGGTGCTGGCTCCGATCCCCAGACCCAGGGTCAGGAGGGTCACCGCGGTGAAGAGGGGCTCCCGGGCGAAGCGCCGCAGGGCGTGTCGGACGTCCCGGACAGAGAGGATCGTCATGGCAGGGAGGCTCCCTGGAACTGGAGATGGCCGGTTCGGCCCGGGTCCGGGACGAGGGCCACAGGACTCTGACAAGAGCCCTCGTGACCCGGCCCGGCGGCGGATGCGGCCCAGATCTCACGTGCAAGGAGATCCGGGCCTCGAACGGACGTCTCTACGAGAGGCCTACCCTGCCGGGTTTCAGGAATCCCCCCCTCCCACCCCGATGTGGGGGATTCCTCGCTCCTCCAGGAGCCGATTCAGCGCAGCCAGCTCACCGTTCCGAATCTCTTCCATGCGTGCCTGCCGCCGAGCCAGAAGCCCCTGCAAGCGCCGATGGACCTCGAGCTGCTGATCCGTGGCGCGGAAATCCGAGCTCCCGATGTAGCCCGCCAGGCTGGTGACCTTGGCGTACAGGCGCCGGGGCCAGCGCAGTCGGTCCTGTCCCGCCGTGCCTCCGGAGAGGCGGAGATCGGTGAGAGTCATCTCCAGGTCGATGAGGGCCTCGTCCAGGGCGCGGGAGGCATCCATAACCTCTTCCATCCCCTCACCCTCCAAGCGTTCATTCAGACGAATGAGCTGGGCCCGGATGATCTCGGCGTCGTTGATGAGCTTCACCACCGCGTTGGCTTCCTCCCGGAGCTGGAGGATGACCCGGAACTGTCGTTGGATGTCCTCTTCGGTGCCGGTGGAGGCCGGGTCCTTCCGCACCTCCAGCTCCCGGGTCAGGACCGTATCTCCCACCGTGAGGCGGACCGTGTAGAGACCCGGAGGAGCCAGGGGCCGGACCCGGCCCGTCTCCCCGGCGGGGCGCCACCCATCGTCGCCGATCTCCACGTGGGAGTGCTCCAGGACCGGGGTCCTCATGCGGGGGGTGTCGCTGGCCTCGTAGTGGAGATCCCAGAAGGCCCGGTGAAGACCGGGGCTCATGTCCGGGGAGGGCAGGGACGCAACCACCTCTCCCAAGCCGTCCAGGATCTCCAGCGTCCCGGGCCCCTCCCTTCCTTCTCCGATCCGGTAGTGTAGGGTGGCTCCGATGCGGGGGTTCTGTCCGGCGCCGGGATCCTCGGGCTGGCTGGCGGGCCCTTCTTTCCGACGGAAGCGGTAGGCGGGTCGAGGGGTGAAGAGGTGGGCCTCTGCCTGGACGACGTCCTCCGTGAGCTGCTGGAGAGGAGTCACGTCGTCCAGGATCCAGAAGCCCCGACCGTAGGTGGCCACCACCAGGTCGTTGAAGTGCTCCTGGACGGTGAGCCAGTGGACGGGGGCGTGAGGCAGGTTGGTCTGGAGGGACGTCCAACGGTCCCCGTCATCGAAGGACACGAAGAGGGCGTTCTCCGTCCCCAGGTAGAGGAGCCCGGGCCGCACCGGGTCTTCCCGGATCACGTGGACGTAGCTGAAGACGCTCCGGGGAATTCCCCGGCTCACCAGGGTCCAGCTCTCCCCGTAGTCCTCCGTCCTGTAAGCGTAGGGATCCGTGTTTCCGATCTGGTGGAAGTCCACGGAGATGTAGGCCCTGCCGGGAGCGTACCGGGAAGGCTCGATGTTGCTCACCGTCCCCCAGGGAGGAAGGTCGGGGATGTTTGGCGTCACATCGGTCCAGGTTTCTCCCCCATCCCGGGTGACGTGCACAAGGCCGTCGTTGGATCCCGCCCAGATGACCCCTTCCTCCACGGGCGACTCGGCGATGGCGAAGAGGACGCAGGCGTAGGTGGGGCTGGCATCGTCGGGCGTCAGCCCTCCCGTCTTCTGCTGCCTGGACTTGTCGTTCGTGGTGAGATCCGGGCTGATGACCTCCCAGCTCTGCCCCCCGTTCGTGGTCCGGTGGACGTGCTGGCTCCCCACGTACACACGGTTGTGGTCGTGGGGGGAGATGTGCACGGGGAAGGTCCACTGGAAGCGGTAACGGAGGTCGGCGGCAGGCCATCCCTCCGGGTTGTCCGGCCAGACGCTCACGTTCCGCGCATGCCCTGTGCTCAGGTCGTACCGGTCCAGGATCCCCTCATAGCAACCGGACCACACGATATCGTTGTCCACCGGATCCGGAATGGCGAAGCCGGACTCGCACCCTCCCACGGAGTGCCACGCTCCGATGGGAATGCTCCCTCCGGTGAGGCTGTTGCTGGGTCCCCGGAAGGAAGGGCCGTCCTGGCGATTCCCGTAGAGGAAGTAGGGGATGCGGTCGTCCGTGTAGACGTGATACATCTGGGCGATGGCCAGACGGGGCCGCATCCAGCTTTCCCCACGGGTCGTGGAGATGCTCACTCCCCCGTCGTGGCCCACGATCATCCGATCCGGGTTCACAGGATCGATCCACATGTCGTGATGGTCGCCCCCGGCGGTCCCCCGACGGGTGGTGAGGCCGCCGTCCAGGGACGTGCTGTGCCGGGTGGCCAGGAAGTGGACCTCGTCCCGGTCGTCCGGTGCCGCCACGACCCTGGAGTAGTAGTGGGGACGCTGAACCAGGGTGTGGTCCGCATTGACCATCCGCCACGAATCGCCCCCATCGTCGGAGCGCCAGAGGACGCCCTGGTGATCCTCCAGGGGGGCGAAGTCCCGGTTGGAGTTCGTCTCGATGAGGGCGTAGATCCGGTCCGAATCGTCAGCGCTCATACCCACAACCACCTTCCCGAGGGGCGGTTCGGGGAGCCCCTTCCCCTCCAGACGCTCCCAGGTGTCCCCTCCGTCCGTGGACCGGAAGAGACCACTTCCCGGCCCACCACTCCGGCGACCCCAGGTCCAGATGATCATCTGCCAGGTGCCGGCGAAGAGGATCTCCGGGTTGTTGGGGTCCATGATGAGATCCGAAGCCCCGGTGTGCTCGTCCACGAAGAGGACCCGCTCCCAGCTCTCTCCCCCGTCCCGCGTCCGGAACACCCCCCGCTGCTCCTGGGGCCCGTAGAGGTGCCCCAGGGCGGCCACGAAGACCACGTCCGGATTCCGGGGATGGATCACGATCCGGCTGATGCGGCCACTCTCCGCCAGTCCCATGTGGGACCAGGTCTTCCCCCCGTCCCGACTCCGGTACACGCCGTTGCCGATGGAGACGTTGCTCCGGATGTGGGCCTCCCCGGTCCCAACCCAGATCACGTTGGGGTTCGTGGGATCGACGGCCAGGGCGCCGATGGATTGGGCCGGCTGATGGTCGAAGACCGGTTCCCAGTGCACGCCGCCGTCCACCGTCTTCCACACACCACCGGAGGCCCCACCCAGGTAGTAGACGTTGGGATCTCCGGGCACCCCAACCACGGCGCTGACCCGGTTTCCCACCGGACCCACGTGCCGGTAGGTGAGCTCCTGGAAGAATCCCTCCCCCAGTCTACCGGGATCCTGGGACGCCCCGGGAGCCGCCGAGAGGAGTAGAAGGGCGAGAAGAAGGAGAGGAAGGCGAGAAGGCCAGGGTGCGAGGCGCATGATGATTCTCCTCGGGGAGCGAGACGGAAGGGCCGGAACCGGGCCAGGACAATCCAGATCCGAGGTTGCCATGGGGGAAGATAGACAGCGAAGGGCGCGCCCCCCAAGAGGAGGCGCGCCCCCAGCCAGCTTCCCCCGCGATATCAACGGTCCTTCTACGTCATCCCTGCCTCACGATCCGGGTTTCTTGTCAGGGAATGATACCGAGAAGCTCGTGCAGCTTCAGAAGCCACTCCGGGGCATTCCCGCTGAACAACAGCTGGCAAAGCAGGTTGTGGATGAACAGGAAGAACATCCGACACCTCCCTGGCAGATAGGGACGGAAATCGTTGCAACCACGAGGAACAAGAATGCGGGAGTGCTGGCGAGAGAAAGAATACTTCCGATCAAGCGGTCAGGGCAAGAAGAACGATTTCGGGACGTCCCGCCCCTGCAGGGCCCAGCCTTTCCCCGGACTCCCCGCTCCCTCGGGGCCCACCACTCCCCGAGCCCCTCATTCCAGGTAGGTGTAGCCCTCCAGTCCCTCGTCCAGGAAGCGGCGCATGCTCACCGCCTCCTCCAGGGTGATGCGTTTGGCGGCCAGCGCCCCCTCCACCTCCCTGCGGAGAGATCGGCGGATGGCGTCGGGATCGAACTGGACGAAGCGCAGGACCTCCCGGACCGTGTCTCCCTCCACCACCTCCTCCAACTGCCACTCCCCCCCCTCTCCGGCCCGGACGTGCACCGCGTGGGTATCTCCGAAGAGGTTGTGCAGGTCCCCCAGGGTCTCCTGGTAGGCACCGGTGAGAAACACGGCCAGGTAGTAGGGTTCGTGAGCCCCGAACGGTCCCCCGGGCTCCGCCGCCTCCCGAAGGGAATGCAGCTCAAGGGAGAGCTTGGGCTCTCCTCCAGTTCCGGGAAACCGTCCCACACGCCCGTCGGAATCACACGTGATGTCCGCCAGCACCCCCCGACGGAGAGGCTCTTCGTCCAGGCGGTGGATGGGCATGATGGGGAAGACCTGGTCGATGGCCCAGGAATCCACCAGGGACTGGAAGAGGGAGAAGTTGCAGAAGTAAATGTCGGCGAGTCGGTCCGGGAGCCCCGCCAGCTCTTCCGGCAGCTCCTCGCCCAGCTCGTCCACGACCCGCCGGGCCGTGACCCAGAAGAGCTCCTCCGTGGCCGCCCGGGCCCCGATGCCCATGTAGCCCAGGTTGAACAGGCTCTTGGCCTCGGTGAGGGCGTGCTCGGCATCGTGATAGACCTCCACCGGATCCACCTCCGGCGTGGCCAGTCGCCGGAAGGCGTCCACCATGTCCAGGAGAGGCTGAGACGCCTCCGGATCCGACAGCTCCTCCTGGACCAGGGCCTCGTTCGGCTCCTCCGTAAAGATCCGGCTCCCAAGAACCTGAACGACCAGCACCCCGGAATGGGCCACCAGGGCCCGGCCCGACTCGGTGATGAGATGGGGATGGGTCACGCCGGCGTCGTCGCAGATGGACTGGACCCGGTAGACCACGTCGGAGGCGTACTGCTCCATGGAGTAGTTCACCGACGAGTCGGTCGCCGACTGGCTCCCGTCGTAGTCGATGCCCAGGCCCCCGCCGAGGTCCAGGATGCCCATGGGGGCCCCCAGGCGGACCAGCTCCACGTAGAGGCGGGTGAGCTCGTTGACGGCGTACTTGAAGGTCCGGATGTCGTAGATCTGGGAGCCCACGTGGCAGTGGAGCATCCGGAGTCCCTCCAGTACCCCCTCACCCTTCAGGAACTCCACAGCTTGGAGAATCTGACTCACGGACAGACCGAACTTCCCCCGAATGCCCCCGGATCCGCCCCAGCGACCGCTTCCCTCCGAAGCCAACTTGGCCCGAATCCCGAAGCGGGGAGTGACCTTCTGGTTTCCAGCGGCTCGGGTAATGAGCTCCAGCTCGTGCATCTGCTCCGCCACGGGGTAGATGTTCCGCCCCATCTTGGCCGCCAAAAGGACCGTCTCGATGAACTCCTCGTCCTTGAAGCCGTTGCAGATGAAGGGCATCCGGTTCAGCCCCTCCGTGAGGGCCAGTCCCGCCAGTAGCTCCGGCTTGGATCCGGCTTCCAGGCCGAAGCCCAGCTCCGCCCCCAGGTCCCGGATCTCCTCGCAGACCCCCCTCTGCTGGTTCACCTTGATGGGGTAGACGCAGGTGTAGGCTCCCCGATATCCCCCTTCGGCCATGGCGGCGTCGAAACACCGTCGCAATTCCCGCATCCGGTGATCCAGGATCCCGGAGAAACGGAGAATCACCGGAGGGTGGATATCCCGTGCCTCCAGGCCCTGGACGATCTCCAGAAGATCCACGGATCGTGAGGGATCGGCCTCCGTATGGACGACCACCGTGCCCCGGCTCGAGATCCCGAAGTACCCGAGGCCCCAGTCCTCCATGCGGTAGAGCTCAGCGGAGTCCGAGGGGGACCACGGGGACGGACGCTCTGGCTCGGCTGTCATGGTTGGTGACTCCTGTGAGAAGGTAGCCGATGTGCCGTTCCGACAGAGTCGGTGAGAGTGCCCTTACGCGCGCCGCTTGCGGTCGGGCCTCCATTGAGCCACAAATACCCGTTGACGTGTCATCCATCAATGGACTTCAGCGGGATAACGGACCATGAGGATTCTCAGACCCCTCCTGGCGCTGGCTGCCGTGGCCCTGATGGCCGGCAGCGGGGCCGCACAGGAATACAACCGATCCACCTTCCGGGGGCTCTCCCTCCGTGAAATCGGCCCGGCCCTGACCTCGGGGCGGATCGCCGACTTCGCCGTCAATCCGGACAATCCGTCGGAGTACTACGTAGCCGTGGCCAGCGGCGGCGTCTGGAAGACCCCGGACGCCGGGGTGACCTTCCAGCCCATCTTCGACGGGCAGGGGTCCTACTCCATCGGGGTCATCACCATGGACCCGAACAACCCCCACGTCTTGTGGGTGGGGACCGGAGAGAACAATGCCCAGCGAAGCGTGGCCTACGGCGACGGCATCTACAAGTCGACGGACGGCGGACGCTCCTGGACCCACATGGGCCTGGAGGAGTCGGAGCACATCGGGAAGATCATGGTGGATCCCCGAGACTCGGACGTGGTCTGGGTCGCCGCCCAGGGCCCGTTGTGGGACTCCGGGGGTGACCGGGGCCTGTACAAGACCACGGACGGGGGAGAGACCTGGGAGACGGTGCTGGAGATCAGCGAGCACACCGGCGTCACGGACCTGGTCATGGATCCCAGGGATCCGGACGTCCTCATCGCCGCCGCCTGGCAGCGCCAGCGCAAGGTCTGGACTCTGGTCTCCGGCGGCCCCGAGTCGGGGCTGTACAAGACCACGGACGGAGGCGAGACCTGGTACGAGCTCACCCGGGGCCTGCCCACCAGCGTGGACGTGGGCCGCTACGGTCTGTGCCTTTCTCCGGCCAACCCGGACTACGTCTACGCCGTGGTGGAGGCCCAGTACGACGCCGGCGGGTTCTACCGCTCCGTGGATCGGGGCGAGAGCTGGCGCAAGGTGAACGACTGGACCAGCCGGGGGAACTACTACCAGGAGCTCATCTGTGATCCGGTGGACCCGGAGCGGGTCTTCGCCATGGACACCTACACCCGGATCACCACCGACGGCGGACGGACGCTGAACCGGTTCCCGAACCCCCACCGGCACGTGGACGACCACGCCCTGTGGATCGACCCCGATGACACCCGCCACATGATCATCGGGGGAGACGGCGGCGTCTACGAAACCTGGAGCAACGGCCGCACCTGGCACTTCAAGCGAAACCTGCCCGTGACCCAGTTCTACAAGGTCACCGTGGACAACGACACGCCCTTCTACAACGTCTACGGGGGCACCCAGGACAACTGGTCCCTTGGGGGACCGTCCCGGACCCTGGACGAGGAGGGCATCACCAACTCCGACTGGATCGTGACGAACGGGGGCGACGGGTTCGAGAGCGCCGTGGATCCCCGGAACCCGGATATCGTCTACGCCCAGAGCCAGTACGGGAATCTGGTGCGCTACGACCGGAAGAGCGGCCAGTCCGTCTACATCCAGCCTCAGCCCACGAGGGAGGACGAGGCCCTGCGCTGGAACTGGGACGCGCCCCTGCTCATCAGCCCCCATTCCCACACCCGGCTCTACTTCGCCGCCAACAAGCTCTTCCGCAGCGATGACCGGGGCGCGAGTTGGACGGCCATCAGCGGGGACCTCACCGCCCAGATCGACCGAAACGAGATCCCCGTCATGGATCGGGTCTGGGGCATGGACGCCGTGGGCAAGAACGCCTCCACGTCCATCTACGGCAACATCGTCACCGTCACAGAGAGCCCGGTGCAGGAGGATCTCCTGTACGTGGGCACCGACGACGGGCTCATCCAGATGACGGAGAACGCCGGGGAGGAGTGGACCCGCTACGAGGGGTTCCCCGGAGTGCCGGAGCGGACCTACGTGAACATGGTTTTGGCCTCAGCCCATGACGCCGGAACCGTCTACGCCGCCTTCAACAACCACAAGAACGGGGACTTCGCACCGTACATCCTGAAATCAACGGACAGAGGCGCGAGCTGGACCTCCATCGCCGGGGACCTGCCGGAGCGGGGCAGCGTCTACGCCATCGCCGAGGACCCGGTAAACCCGGACCTCCTCTTCGCCGGCACGGAGTTCGGGGCCTACTTCACCCGGGACGGGGGGGAGCGCTGGATCGAGCTCGGAGGCCTTCCCACCATCGCCGTCCGGGACCTGGCCATCCAGGAACGGGAGAACGACCTGGTCCTGGCCACCTTCGGCCGGGGCTTCTGGATCCTGGACGACTACACGCCCCTGCGCTTCGCCACCCCGGACCTCCTTGCGAAGGATGCCCACATCTTCCCCGTAAAGGACGCTCTCCTGTTCATCGAGCAGGACCGGCAACGGGGCGAGCAGGGAGCCAACTTCTTCTACGCCGACAATCCCCCCTTCGGGGCCGCCATCACCTACTACGTGAAGGAAGACGTCCAGACCATAGAGGAGGCCCGCCGGGCGGCGGAGGGAGAGGCCGGAGAAGCCGGCGAGCCCATGGAGTATCCCTCCTTCGAAGAGATGCGGGCCGAGGACCGGGAGGAAGGCCCCTACCTGCTCTTCACCATCACCGATGACGACGGGGAAGTCGTGCGGCGCATCCCCGCCCGGGACGGGACGGGCATCCGGCGCATCGCCTGGGACCTCCGCTATCCGTCCACCAGCCCCGTGGACGAGGCCGGGGACTTCGATCCCTACGACGAGGGCCCCGACGGTCCGTTTGTGGCCCCGGGCACCTACAACGTGACGCTGACCCGGGTGGTGGACGGCGTGCCTACGGAACTGGTGAGCGATCCGGTAGCCTTCGACGTCGTGGGCCTGAACAACGCCACCCTGGCCACGGACGACCGGGACGCCCTCCTGGCCTTCCAGCTGGAGGCCGACGCCCTCATGGCCCAGGTCCGCACGGCCTCGGAGCTGATGGAAGACATGGACGAGCGTCTGGTGGACCTGAAGACCGCCATCCAGCGCTCGCCCCTCCTGCCCTTGAGCGCCCTGGAAGAGGCCCGACAGCTCCAGCTTCGGGCCGCCGAGCTCCGGATCGAGCTGGTGGGCGACCGCAGTGTGGCCCGGAGGCAGTTCGAAACACCACCGTCCATCAGCGAGCGGGTGGGAGGCGTCCTGTACTCCTCCTTCAACGCTACATCAGCCCCCACGGGTCAGCAGCGTGAGCAACTCCGGATCGCCGAGGAGGACCTGGCGGAGCTCCGGCCGAGAATCCAGGCACTGCTGGAAGAGGTGGACGCCCTGGAGAGCCGACTCCGGGATCTGGGGGCGCCCCTCCTGCCGGAAGGGGGTGGAGGCGCATGACGCCACCCTACGGACCTAGTCAGGCCATCCCTGGAAGCGGCCGCCGGGGTCCGGCATAGACGCCGGGCCCCGGCATGGTCGTCGGGGCCCGGTGCTCGCCTATGAAATCTCCTGCAGGGAGTGGGGTCAAACCGTGGGCTCGTTGTCCTATCCCGGCGGCAGCATGGAGCTGTGCACTCCTCGGACGGCTCCTTCCTCGAAGTCCACGGTGAGAGAGCCCGTGCTTCCGGGGTTGTCCCAGGTGTAACGGACCACATCCAGCTTCTCGCCCTGGCCGCCCAGCTCCTCCGCCACCTCGTCATAGGTCTTGCCCAGGACGCCGGTGGTGCCGATGGCTTCATAGCCGACGCCGTCCTGGAAGACCACGAGGACACCGCTGTCCCACTCGTAGATCTCCACCGGCACCGTCTCCCCTTCCCGTCCCACGATCTCCACTACCTGGGCGTACGTCATCCCCGGCTGGATCTGGTCCCGGTGTTGTTGCGTGACCACAGGCGCCTCCTCCGGGACGACCTCTTCCGCGGCGGGCTCGTCCGCCGGAGCGGCGCCCTCCTCCTCAGCCCCACCGCACGCCACCATCAGTCCGGACATCCCGAGAAGGGCTACCCAACGAATCGTCAGGAAACGTCGCATTCTACCTCCTGGGTTTGGTTCTCTCAGGGGACCGCCACCGCCTCCAGCCTGGGGACGGCATGAGGGGTCGCTACCAACTTACGAATCCCGCCGTTCACCGCCACACTCCCGATATCACGCCCGGGCCCGGCGAAACACGGTTCCGGGGGGAACTCCCTTCAGGAGGAGCCACAGGGCGAAGGAGAGCTCCGCCACGAAGGCGGGCACGAACACGACGAGGGTGAAAACCCCCTCGTGGTCGGCATATCGGGGCAGGAGCGTCCGAGCGAAGCTGTCCACCAGGTATCCGAAGGAAGCCACGACCAGAAGACCCCCCAGGACCCTGGGGACGTAACCGGATCGGAAGGCCAGGTAGCCCAGGACGAAGCAATGGACCCCGAAGAATACGAGCCCGATGGTGTAGCCGTAGCCGTGGGCTTCCAGGAGAACGAGAGCCAGGGCCCTGGACGCATCCACGCCCAGACCCGCCAGGTCGTTCCCCTGCCCCACCAACAGTAGGGGGATGTACGTGAACAGGAGGTTCCCACCGACGATGGCGGCATGGGAGAGACGGAAGAAGGCCGCCAGCAACGCCAGGCTCCGACTCACCTCCTTGAACACCACGTAGAGAGCCAGGGCAAGGAACACGTCACATGTGAGCATGACCAGCTCTGCAGCCAGACCCGTCCGGAAGAGGATCTCGGAGGCGGAGATGTTCATGGCGGTGGCAGCGGGGTCCCCAGGCACCATGAGGCTGGAGCGAACGAAGAACTCAGCGAAGATCCCGGTGGCGATGATGACCAGGTAGCCCACGCCTGCCGTTCGGGCATAGAGAGAGATGGAGGTGTCGAGGGTGCGGGGTGGCATGGGCGTTCTTCCTGACGCAGGGTTTCAGCCCGATACGGGCCAGTTGGGCCGGCATGCTCGCCGGGGAGTACGCGGCAGCCCCCGTGTGACCGAGGGCGAACGCAGCGCCCCTGCGTGCACAAGAAGGGCCATCCGGTTCATAGATGGACCATAGGAGACCGATCGGAAAGGGGGAGCGGCCCCGATCATGAAAGATGAGGCCCGACGTCAAGCGTCGAAGAGAATCTCCCATTCCCCCTGGAAAGAAGAGCCTCCCGGCTGGTAGAGGAGATCTCGTGTGGGTCCGGTCCCGGGCTGGCACCCCTCCTGGACCTTCCAGAGGCGAAGCTCGATGGCCGGACGGGGCGGCCGATCCTCCCTTTCGTTCAGCCAGGTCTCCTTCTCCTCGATGACCTTCCAAAGCTCACCGGTGCTTCTATTCCTTAGAAGGCTGTTGAACAAGGGGGGAGAGCCGCACCCCCCTTGTTCAACAGCCCTCTAACCCCGGGACCTATGGTCAGGACCGAAGACACTACATTTCATCTCCACCGACCTCTCATCTCCGAAAGGACCCACAGCATGTACGAGGAAGAGAGGCTCCGGGAGCAGGTCGTCCAACTCCTGCGCCGGAGCGGAGCTCATCGGAACCCCGACTACGTCCTTCGCCGGGTACCGGAGGAGGTGCAGGGGAAACGCCCCCCCTCCCTCCCCCATTCCCTCTGGGAACTCCTGGAGCACATGCGGATCGCCCAACGGGACATCCTGGAGTTCAGCCGGAAATCAGAGCACGAAAGCCCCGACTGGCCCACCGGCTACTGGCCTTCGGATCCCCTTCCTCCGTCCCCGGATGCCTGGGACGAGAGCCTGTCCAGGTTCATGGCGGACCTGGACGAGATGGCGGACCTGGTCAGGGATCCGGACCGGGACCTGTTCGTCCCCTTCCCCTGGGGAGAGGGGCAGACTCTTCTCCGGGAGGCTCTCCTGGTGGCGGACCACAACGCCTACCACCTGGGGCAGGTGGTGGACGTCCGACGGAGCCTGGGGGCATGGCCACCGGAGGATTGACCCGACCGGCCCGTCCCCCCCCGACCCCCGGGCCGTTCCCCGTGGACCGCCGGCCGGTACCGGAGAGTCGCCTGGAAGGACGCCCATCTGTCCTCCGAGGAGGACGGATCTGGACGGGAAACCCTGGTGTCAGGCTTGATTCCTCTGGCACGGCGAATGCAATCTGGGCTTCCTGCTTCTCTCTTCCCGCTCCGTTTTTCCGGATTGGAGGCTGGTCGTGGGACGCTCCGGACGCCTGTCCATCCTGCCCTGGATCCTGCGCCTCTCGCCCCGGGCCCTTCTCCCGGTCTTCGCCGCCGTGGCCGTGGGCTGCTCCGACACCGCCACCGACCCCGGGGGCGAGGATGATCCCGTCGAAGAGGAGCCATCCTGGCTGGATCAGTGGGTCGTGCCCATGGACACCCTGGACCCGGCGGCTCCGGACCTCTCGGATCTGGAGCCCTTCGGTGAGATGGTGGGGACCGCCCAGGTGGTGGGCCTGGGGGAGGCCGCCTACGGCACCCGGGAGCTCGGGCTCACCAAGCATCGCCTCCTCCGTCACCTGGTGGAGGAGCAGGGTTTTCGCACTGTGGCCTTCGAGGCCCCCTGGGGCGAGGCGAACGCCGTGAACCAGTACGTCCTCAGGGGAGAGGGGAATGCGCCGGACCGGGTGTACAACCTCCTTCACTGGCCGGTGGCCACGGCGGAGATGGTAGACCTGGTGCAGTGGATGCGTTCCTTCAATCAGGACCGGGAGCCGGCCGACCGGGTGCGGTTCGCCGGCTTCGAGATTCTCGGGGGTAGCGCGGAGCGGGACAGTGTGGAAGCGTACCTGGCTTCCGTGGACAGCGCGGACGGCGTCTGGGCCCGGATGAAGTACAGCTGCTTCTGGGGAGCGAACCAGGAGAACTGGCCCATCACCGACGAGGCGTTCCGGGAGTCGTGTGTCGAGGACCTGTCCGCCGTCCGACGGAAGCTCCTGGACGAACGGGATCGTTACCTGGCCCGAACCTCGGAAGAAGCCTATGAGCGCACCCTCCATGCCGCACAGATCATCCTCTGGCGGGAGCGCTATCTCTGGGGAGAAGAGGATCGGGAGTACCTCATGACCGAGAACCTGAAGTGGCTCCTGGAGCACCGGCCGCCGGAAGAGGGGATGGTGCTCTGGGCCCACAACGGTTACGTGGCGCCCAGGGAGGGGCCGGACACACCCAACACCGTTGGCGGTATGCTGGCCGATGCGTACGGGGCCGATTACCTGAAGGTGGCCATGACGTTCTACCAGGGGGACTTCCTGGTGGAGGATCCTGAATCCGGTCAGCCTCTGGAGATGAGCGCAGGTCTTCCCCTGGAAGACAGTGTGGAGGGGTTCCTGGGAACGGCCACAGAGTCTCCCTATGTGCTGGACCTCCGGGAGCTGAACAAGAGCCCTTCTCCGGAGGCCGATCCCGTCCGGGAAGAGCGGCCCATGCGGTCCATCCGCTCCACCTTCGACCCGGGGAATCCCGGCGCCTTCTACCGGCCCCTCTCTCTGGCGGACGAGTTCCATCTTGTCGTCTTCGTCCGCTCCTCCACCGCGGCGTCGCCGTTGTGAGGAGGATACGGGAGGAGTAGGGGAGGCTCCCTTCTCGGGAACGGGCTTCGCATCAGCCAGTGCAGATGAAGAGAACCCCGGGACCGCCGGCATGGGCGGTCCCGGGGCTCTCTTCCTACCGGCAGGTCAGGCAAGACTCGCCGGCCTCTGTGCCAGAAGACTGATCAGCGGGTGATCCGCACTCCGATGGTTCCCCAGGGACGGTAGTATTCCCGCTGCCGCTCCCGCTCCTCCGCACCCTGGTAGAGGACGAAGGGCTGGTTGGTGAGGTTCAACAGCTCCACGTAGACGGCCCCGGAAGAGTTGAGATCGTAGCTGGCGGAGAAGTCCAGCTGGTGCCGGCTTCCCACGTACTCGTCTTCCGCTTCCTCCTCGCCGTAGGCGTCCACGTAGGAATCCCGGAAGTTGAAGCTGAGCTGACCCGAGAATCCGGCTCGCTCGTAGCTCAGGGCGGCGTTGAAGGCATGGTCCGCCTGACCCGCCAGGTTGGCCGTCCGGCCGTCGGCCAGCGTTCCCTCGGAGTCCGTAAAGGTGTAGTTGGCGTACAGTCCCAGACCACCCAGGGCTCCGGGCAGGAAGTTGAGCTGCTGCTGGACGGAGAGCTCGAAGCCGAAGAGGTCCGCGGACTCCCCGTTCCGGGGCTGCTCCGTCTCTCCACCGAAGGTGTTGTCATCGATGAAGGTGAAGATGGGATCGTTGATGGCCTTGTAGAAGGCACCGGCGGAGAGAACCCCGATGCGGGCGTCGTAGTGCTCCACCAGGAGATCGAGGTTGTTCGAGGTGGTGGGGTCGAGGTCCGGGTTTCCGATCTCCAGGTCCTCGTCGTCCCGGAGCCGGTAGGGAATCATGCTGAAGTAGTTCGGCCGGGCGATGGCGCTGGAAAACGCGGCCCGGACGTTCGTCTGCTCCGTCAGCCGATACCGGAGATGGAGGTGGGGGAAGATGTTCCCGTAGTCCTTCTCCGAGGATGTGGGAGTGAGGCTCTCTGTCTCCGAGTCCCAGTCGAATCCGTCAGCCTCGGCATCCGTATACTCGTAGCGGGCTCCGGGCATAACCATGAAGTCGGGGGTGAGGTTGAGCTCCGTCATCACGTACCCCCCGAACACCCGTTCCGTCAGGTCGAAGTCCTCCGAGTCCGCTTCGATGTTGGCTTCGGACTCCAGTCCGGATCGATTCCGGACGAAGTTCCGGACCTCCCCCGGGGTCGTGGAAGAGGGGACGAAGCCGTATTCGCTTCCGGGCTCGAAGCCGGAGAAGTCGAAAGGCTCTCCGATCCCCTGGCCCAGCACCAGGTCACCGCTGGCGAGCTCGTACTCGTTTTCGGTGACTTCCTGCTCCTTCGACTTGTCCCGGTAGAGAACGCCGAACCGCAGGTCCCCCGAGGCCTCCTCGCCGACGTTGTAGGGGATGCCCAGGTCGAAGTGGAGGGTCCGGTCCGTGTCCGTGGTCTTGCTGTTGCCGGCCTCCAGGGCGTCGAACTCGAAGGGCCCGGAGTAGGCTCCACCGACAGGGTTCGGAAGGACCCGCTCCGGATCGCTGGTGTTGGGCGAGAAGCTCACACCCTCCTGGATGAACGCCACCTCGTTGTCGAAGGGCGTGTCCTCGGCGGCGTAGCTGTAGCTCACCCCCCATCCCAACTGGATCCCGTTGCTCAGGAGATGCTCCCCGTCCAGGGCACCGGATCCGATCTGGAGGGTCTCCCGGCGATTCTTGTGGTTGAACTCCAGCTCCTCGTCCTCGATGGCGTGGATGAGGCGACGGCGCTGCTCCGTGTCCTCGTGCTCCGTGTAGGTCCCGGTGAACTGGATCTGGGAGGTGGAGCTGAAGCGGTAGTCCAGGGAGGCCGTTCCACCGATCCGCTTCCTGGTGAGGGAGTAGTGCCGGGTCTGGAACTCCGTGAGCACGTCGTCGGCCAGGCCAGGGTCCTCGAAGTCCCACTCGGGCTCGACGTCGTCGGAACCGAAGTCCCGGAGGCTGTAGGAGCCCAGGAAGAGTGCACCGAACTCCGAGTCCTCGCCGAACCGCTGTCCCAGGGTGAGGACCCCTTCGTAGGCCGGGTTCTCCCGAATGGGAGCGTATCCGGCCCCCAGGTCCAGGGACGCCATACGCTGCTCCGGCGCCTTCTTGGTCTCCAGGCTCACCGCACCCCCGATACCCTGGGCATCCATGTCCGGGGTCAGAGCCTTGGCCACCTCGATAGACTCCAGGATGTCCACAGGCACGGCGTCCAGAGCCACTCGCCGCTCATCCCCCTCCGGGGAGGGGACCGACGCACCGTTCAGGTTCACGTTGGTGAAGTCCGACGCGCTCCCCCGGATGTTGATGTAACGGCCCTCCCCCTGGTCCCGCTCCACGGTGATGCCGGGGATTCGCTGCAGGGCCTCCGGAGCCGAAGCGTCGGGGAACCGACCGATCTGGTCGGAAGCCACCACGTTCACGATGTTGCTGGCGTTCTTCTGCTCCGAAAGAGCCCGAGCCTGGGTCATGGCTCGGACACCCAGGACATCGATCCCTTCGATGGCCACCGGGGAAACGTCCACGGAGAAGTCCACGACGCTCACCTCCCCTTCCTGAACCGTCACCTCCCGGGTCACGGTCTCACGGCCCAGGTACCGGAGCTCCAGGGTCTGCTGGCCCACTGGCGCCCGGGGAATCAGGTAGCGGCCATTGGCGCTGGTCGTGGCAAAGACGGAGGTGCCCAGGACGTGAACCTCGGCACCGGCCAGGGGAGTGCCCGTCTCGGCCTGAATGGCCTGGCCCGTGATCTGCCCGGTCTGGGCAGACAGGGGACCGGCGGAAGCTGCCAGGGCCAGGATCAAGGCCAGGACAGGCGTCATCCGTCTTGGGTCCACACGTATTTCGCTCATTACCGATCTCCCTCGTTCAGAAGCGGGATATGCCGGAAAGACTGCAATGATCTCGACGTTGGGATGTGCTGGAAGGAGCAACCCTCCAGGGTGCTGCCTTTCAGGAAATCCAGCATAGGGATGCGGGTGGGAGATTCTGGTAAAGAAGATGTAACGGTACGATATCAGGCCACCGCCTCCCGGGCTCGCCGAGGCCCCCGGCGGCGGCCTCTTTGCTCACTCCTGGGCGTTCTTGACGGCCGTGAGAAGGGTGTAGCGGAAGGAGCCCAGGCGTTGGGCCAACCAGATGAGGGGGATGGCCAGAAGAAAATCCCGGTGTCGGCTTCGGGGATGAAGGAGGTAACGCCAGGTGTGGGGCCTGTGCAGCAGACGAATGGGAATCCTGCGGAGAATGATGCTCCAGGTGCGGCGGACCTCCCGGGTCAGATCCCTGGTTCGGAGAAGGTCCAGGCCCGCCTCAAGGGTCCACTCCTCGTACTCCGTGGGAGTACCCAGTCCCGGCAGTCGCCCGTACCGGCAGATGGGCTCCAGGAGCAGTCGCCGCTGCCCGGGGGAGGCGGACTCGGATGCGGTCCAGGCAGCCACGACGAGGCGTCCTCCAGGGGTCAGCAATCGCTGGGCCTGGTGAAAGAAGGCTGGCTTGTCCTCCATGTGTGCCGTGCTCTCCAGGGCGATCACCGCGTCGAAGGAGCCATCGGGAAGGTCGTTGTGGAGAAAATCCTGCTTGCGGAACTCGGGTTGGGGGCCAAGAGAAGCCGGGGTGCGCCGGGCTTCCTCCGCCTGGCGTGCGGAGAGGGTGAAGCCCACGACCCGGGCACCGAACGTCTGTGCCAACAGCCGGGCCGGCTGACCATAGCCCGATCCCACGTCGCATACCCGGCTGTCGGCTTTGAGAGTCGCTTCTCTGCCCACCTCCTCCACCAGGTTGTCCACGGCCTCCTCGGGACTCTCGTCGCCCCGGGTCCATAGTCCGTGGTGGAGGCCCCGCCCCCAGACCCTCCGGTAGAAGGAATCCAGCTCGTCGTAGTGTCCTGCCACATCCTCCGCCGGAAACGGTCGCCGGGGGCGGATCACAGGCTTGAGCCCCGGAGGGGCGGGAGTCCGGAAAGGTCCCTCTCCGCATGGGTCACGGCCGGGTCCTCAAGGCTCGTATTCGAAGACGTCTTCCACCCCGAGGCCGAAGGCCCGGGCGATGCGGAAGGCAAGAGCCAGAGAGGGCACGTACCCGCCCTGCTCCAGGGCGCCGATGGTCTGCCGGGTGCACCCTGCCCGCTCGGCCAGCTCCTGCTGGGTCATCTCATCGTTTTCGAAGCGGAGACGGCGGATATGGCTCCTGATGGTCCCCTCACTCATAGCCACCCATCCTTCCATCGAGGATCAGCGTCGCCACGGCCGACGTCACGAAGGCCAGAACTACGCTTCCGTAGGCCAGAAACCACATCCACCCGGCGGGCACCCCACCC
>CAZZEL010000030.1:30131-40446 GCA_964652625.1 uncultured Gemmatimonadaceae bacterium | reverse complement strand
GGCCGGCCGGGGTCCTTCCGGGGCCGGCCGGGGTCCTTCCGGGGCCCCCGGGGGTCCTTCCGGGGCGGCCCGGGACCCTGGGGGGCTTCCCCTTCCGACTCCATTGGCTCACGGTGAGATCGGTGGGGTAGAGACGAAGGGCGGTTGCGCGGACCCTCCGGGACCTCAACAGAACCGTGCCGGACAGTGTCAGAGAAAGTGCATTGAGCGAGAGATCGGATGGGGAACTGGTCGAGGAGGCCCGACGAGGCCAGACAGAGGCCTTTGGGGCCCTGGTGAGTCGGTACATGCGTCCGGCTTATCTCGTGGCCCTCTCGGTCACCGGCAACCAGGAAGACGCGGAGGATGTGTCCCAGGAGGCCTTTCTGGTGGCGCTGAAGCGCCTGGATGACTGCCGGAATCCGGAGAAGTTCGGGGGATGGCTCCTGACCATCGTGAGAAACCGCTCCCGGAACCTCCTGCGGCGGGAGGGCATCCGTCGCGGGGAGGAGTTGACGCCGGAGCTGACCCCGGGATCCGGCGGGCCGGAACACGATCTTGAACGGGCCGAGATGCGAGACCATGTGGAGGAGGCCCTGGAGGGCCTTTCGGAGCTGCGGAAGGAAGTGCTGCTCTTGCACGACCTGCAGGGATGGAAGCACCGGGAGATCGCCCTTCGGCTGGATCTCCCCGAAGGAACGGTTCGCTCCCATCTTCACTTCGCCAGGAAGCACCTTAGGGAACGGTTGGAAACGCTCCGGGGACAAACCCCGTCAAGGGGGAAGAGATGAATGACTTCGGTAATGGAGATCCTCTGAGGCACCTGGATCCGGGCAGCCGGGACCCCTCGTTCTGGCCCCGCTTCCACTCCAGGGTCATGGGTAATGCCCGGGAGGAGCTGGCTCGCCGGCGGATGACCGCCGACGTCACCATCCTGGACGTGGTCTTCGCCTGGCGGAGAGCCCTGGTGCCTGTGGCTCTCCTGGCGGCTGCCTGGGCCGGGATTCTCCTCTTCTCCCACGACCCGGAGTCCCCGGCGGCACCCGTGGCCCTGGAGCAGGCCCTCATCCAGGACCTGACCGACGCCACCATCCCGGTGGTCCTGGAGCAGGGCGGAGAAGGGGCCCTCCAGGGAGTCCTGCTGACCGCCGCCGGGGGATTCTAGATGACCATGGAGCGCAGCAACCGGGCTCGCCTGACCACGGCGTTCATCCTCTTTCTCCTGCTGGCCGTGGGCTTCGCCCTGGGGGTCGCGGTGAACCGGACCCTCATGGCCGGTGGTGTGGGGGAAGAGGAGCCTCGGAGCGGGGACCGGGAGACGGACTGGAGACGACCCGGCGGCGAAGTTGAGGGGGAGCGGGGCGATCGGAAAGACCGGGGTCGGTCTCGCCTCATTGTGGAGGAGGTGGGGCTGTCCGAGAGTCAGAAGGCGGCGGTGGATTCCATCGTAGCCTTTCACAGGGAGCGGATGCGGGACCTCCACGAGGAGTTCGAGGAGGCCTACATCCCCCGGTACCGAGCCGTGATCGAAGAGACGCGGGAATCCATCAAGACCATCCTCACCCCGGAGCAGCGCACGGCCTACGACTCCCTCCTGGCCCGGCACGACCGGAGGAGGGAAGAGTGGGACCGGGACCGCCGGGACGGGCCCCGGCGGCCGGAGGGGGACTCGCTTTCCGGGGACACCGTGGGCAGGTGACCGCCCCTCCTGGCCGGACCGAGACTGAACCGAGACTGATCTGATGTTCCCTATCGGGAGACGACAGTGACTGATCGAGAGACGAACGACCTGATCATACGAACCGCCGGGATCACGAAGGACTACGTCCTGGGGGCCGAGACCGTCCGTGCTGTCCGGGGCGTCGACCTGGAGATTCACCGGGGGGAGTTCGTGGCCATCATGGGACCCTCGGGAAGCGGCAAGTCCACCTTCATGAACCTCCTGGGATGTCTGGACACCCCCACGGCCGGTGAGTACTGGCTGAACGGGACGCCTGTGGCGGAGCTCTCCGACGATGAGCTGGCTCAGGTCAGGAACCAGGAGATCGGCTTCGTCTTCCAGACCTTCAACCTCCTTCCCCGGGCCACGGCCCTCCACAACGTGGAGCTTCCCCTCATCTATGCGGGGATCCGGGGGAAGAAACGCAAAGAGCAGGCCCAGGAGAAACTGGAGCTGGTGGGCCTGGGCGACCGGATGGACCACAAGCCCCCGGAGCTCAGCGGTGGGCAGCGGCAGCGGGTAGCCGTGGCCCGGGCTCTGGCCAACAACCCGGCTCTCCTGTTGGCCGACGAGCCCACGGGAAACCTGGATTCCGTCACCAGCTCCGAGATCATGAATGTTCTCACCCAGCTCAACGAACAGGGCCAGACCATTGTCCTGGTGACGCACGAGCACGACATCGCCGAGCACGCCAAGCGGCAAATCCACCTCCGGGACGGCCTGGTGGAGAAGGACTTCACGAAGGAGCTCATAGGAGCAGAGGTATGAGGACGAGCACAGCGAAGAAGGGGGCCTTCGGGCTTCTGACGTTCCTGACGGTGGGTGGGCTGGCCCTGGCGGTCTCCGCCTGCGGGGAGGGAGAGGCTTCGGAAGCTCCCAGTCTGCAGACGGCGGAAGTCCTTCGCCAGAACATGCGGATCACCGCCGAGGCCACGGGCCAGGTGGAACCCGTCCGGAGCGTGGAGGTGAAGTCCAAGGCCTCCGGTGAGGTGCTCCGGCTCTATGCCGACGTGGGCGATCGAGTGGGTCCGGGGGCCCTCCTGGCGGAGATCGAGCCCCGGGACGTTCAGAACTCCTACAACCAGGCGAAGGCGGACCTGGAGGTGGCCCAGGCCCGCGTGGACATCGCCCGGGCCCAGCTGCAGCGCTCCCAGGACCTGCTGGAGGCTGGAGTCATCACCCAGCAGGAGTTCGAGAGCACGAACCTGGAGTACGCCAACGCCCAGGCGTCCCTGGTGAAGGCGGAAACGAACCTGGAGCTGGCGGAGCTCAGGCTGCAGGACGTCACGATCCGGGCGCCGGTGGCCGGGACCATCCTCCAGCGGAACGTGGAGGAAGGTACCGTCATCCAGTCCGCCTCCTCCAACGTCTCCGGGGGTACCACCCTCTTCGTCATGGCCAACCTGGACGACATGCAGGTCCGGACCCTGGTGGACGAGACGGACATGGGAGAGATCAAGTCGGGGCTTCCGGCCACGGTGGAGGTGGAAGCCTACCCGGGTCGGACCTTCGAAGGCGTGGTGCAGAAGGTGGAGCCCCAGGCCGTGGTTCAGCAGAACGTCACCATGTTCCCGGTCATCGTCTACCTGGAGAACCGCTCGGGCTTGCTGAAACCCGGAATGAACGCCGAGGTGGAAACCCTCCTGGTGGAGCAAGAGGACGCCCTGGTGGTTCCCAACGCGTCGGTGGTGCTGCCCAACGAGATGGCCCCGGCGGCCAGCGTCCTGGGGATGGACCCGGAGATCACCCTGGACCGCTCCGTCTACCGTGAGCTCATGGCCCAGGTGGACAGGGGCGCCGCCGGAGCCGGTCCGGAGACCGGCCCCGGAGCGGACTCCGAAGCCGGCGCAGGGGCTTCCTCCGCGGGGCGGGCCCCCGGTGCGGGACGAGCCCGGCTCGACAGTCTCCGGGCCCGGGTGGAGCGGGGAGAGATCTCCCGGGACTCCCTGGACGCCCTCCGGGCCTCCCTGCGCTCCCGCATGGCCGGCGGGGCCGGGGGTGGCGTGCAGGGAATGACCATGGAGACGGAGAATCCGGCCCTCTCCGGACTCATCAACACCCGGGGTCAGCCCCGGCCGGCGGTGACCTTCGTCCTCCGGCCCGACTCCACCCTGGAGATGCGCCCGGTCCTCATGGGGGTGAACGACTGGGACAACACCGAGATCCTGGCCGGCCTGGAGGAAGGCGAGCAGGTGGCTCTCATCGGCGCCGCCCAGCTCATGGCGGAGCAGCAGGAGTTCATGAACCGCATCCGCAGCCGGGCCGGAGGAATGTTCGGCGGCCCCGGCCGGCGGTAGGGAGGCCACCATGTGGGGTCAGAAGGGGTCCATGTTCTTCACGGAGATCGTGGCCGTGGCTCTGGCGGCCATCCGGGCCAATGCCCTCCGCTCCATTCTCACCACCCTGGGCATCATCATCGGCGTGGCCGCCGTCATCACCATGGTTTCCCTGGGGGAGGGAGCCCAGCGGGACATCCAGCAGCGGATCGAGGGGATGGGGGCCAACGTCCTCTCCATCCATCCGGAGCGACAGCGGGGGATGGGTGGGGTCAGGTCCGGCTCCGCCCGCCTCTACGTGGAGGACGCAGAGGCCCTCCGGGATGAGTCCGACGGGCTCCTGAAGGTGGCCCCGGAGGTTTCCTCCCGGCTCCAGGTCACCTACCTCCGCTGGAATGACAACCTGGAGGTCTTCGGCACCTGGCCCGAGTGGTTCGAGATGAACAACATGGAGCTGGCCGAGGGTCGGCTCTTCGACCTGGGTGAGATCCAGGGCCGTCGCCGGGTGGCCGTCATCGGCTACGACGTGCCCGAGGACCTGGGGGGAATTCCCCCGGGGCTGCTGGTGGGCCGGAGTATCCAGGTCCGGGGTGTGCCCTTCGAGGTCATCGGCGTCCTGGAGCAGAAGGGATCGTCTACGCCCTGGATGAACCCGGACGCCCGGATCTACGTGCCGGTGAGCACGGCCCAGTACCGGGTCTTCGGCGGGCGAGACTACCTGAACGGCATTTCCGTCCAGGTGCCCAGCGAGGACCTCATGGACCGGGCCTTCGCCGAGATCGACCGGATCCTCCGGCGGGAGCACCAGATCCGCCCCGGGGAGGAGCCGGACTTCCAGATCCGGAACTTCACCGACCTCCTGGAGACGGTTCAGGAGACCCAGCAGACCTTCACCTTCCTCCTGGCGGGCATCGCCGCGGTGAGCCTCCTGGTGGGGGGCATCGGCATCATGAACATCATGCTGGTGAGTGTCACGGAAAGGACCCGGGAGATCGGGGTTCGGAAGGCCATGGGGGCCACCCGGAGGAACATCCTCTTCCAGTTCCTGGTGGAGTCCCTCACCCTCTGTATCCTGGGGGGGGTCCTGGGGGTGGCGGCCGGCTGGGGAGGTGCCTGGGGATTGTCCCGGATGGGGAGCTTCAACACCGCCGTGGCCATGGACTCGGTGTTGGTGGCCCTGGCCTTCTCCGCCGGTATCGGTCTCTTCTTCGGCATCTGGCCGGCTCAGCGGGCGGCCAAGCTGGATCCCATCGAAGCCCTACGCTACGAGTAGCCCGGGCTACTCCTCCCGGGGTTCCCTCCAGCGGGGCTCCTTCTTCTCGAAGAAGCGGAGCTCCAGGGGCTCCCCCTTTCGGATCACCCGGACGGTGAGGGGGCCCTGGAGGTAGCCCAGGCCGAACCGGAGGTCCTCCAGGGACGAGACCTCCTGGCTGCCCACCCCCACGATGACGTCGCCTGCCGCCAGGCCGGCTTCCTGGGCCGGCGTCCCCTCCACCACTTCCATGACCAGGACGCCCTCCTCCACCCGGAAGTACTCCCCCAGGGCCGGGTTCAGGGGGGCCAGCTGGGCCCCGGCCACGAAGCTCTGACCCACCAGTTGGATGTTGGAAGGCCGCCTGAAGACGTGCCCTTGCCAGGAGGTCTCCCGGCCTGCTCCTGCCCGCTCCTCACGCTCCCTCCGGGCTTCCCTCAGCTCCTCGAGCTCCTCGCTACGGGCCCGGGCACGGGCTCGAGCCTGGGCCTCCTGCCGTTCCAGGATCCGGGTCTGGGCGGTGGACCAGCGCCGCTTCATCTCCTCCTCACTCACCTTCCTGAGCCGCTCCGTGAGGCGCTTCTGGTTCGCCAGGAGCTCCTGCTCCTGAGCCCGGAGCCGCTGGATCTCCTCGTCCGCCTTGATCCTCTCCTCCACGGGGCCCTGCCAGGCCCCCTTGATCTCCCGGATCCTGGCCAGCTCCCGGCGCCGGATCTCCGTGATCTCCTTGCGGACCCCCCGGAGCTCCTCCTCCAGCTCCAGGATCGCCTCGGACTGGACCACCATGAGCTCGAAGGGAAGGGTGAACTCCGGGCCCAGGGTGAACATGCCCGGAGGGAAGAAGAGGCTGTCGTTTTCCGGGTCCACCATCCTGTACCGGAGGTCCAGGGGAGTCTCCTCCTTCCCCATGGTTTCGCCCACAGGAGGAGGGTGGAAGAACCGGAAGGAGACGCCTCCCAGGGAGTCGGCGCCGGGTCGGGCGATATGGACCCGGACCGAATCCAGGTTCTTCAGGATGGCCCCCTTCACCGAGTCCAGACGAATGACCACGTCCTCGAGATTCGGGGGCCGGACCTCGGCCCGGGCGGGCCGGGACGCCGCTTCCAGGAGGACTTCTCGTTCCCGGTCGTTCCGGTGGATGGTAAGGCGGACCAGGTCCCCGGGCCGCAGGGTCCGGGTGAGAGTGGAGAAGACCTCCTGGGAGATGGGCTGGCCATCCACGTGGGTGAGGGTATCGCCAGGGCGGATCCCCGCGGCCTGGGCCGGGCTTCCCCGGACCACTTCCTTCACCACCACCACCGTCCGTTCGTCCCCCTGCACCAGGGCCATGGTGTAATCCACCCAGATGCCCACCCATCCCCGAGCTGTCTGGGTCACTGCGATCTCCTGACCCAGGACGTCTCCGGTCTGGGCCAGCAGGGGCGCCAGAGCCGGGAGGAGCAGGAGAGGAAATCCACGCTTCAGCATCATCATCTCAAACCTCGAGGTTCATCGGACCCGGGGGTCAGAAGACCCCGTCCCCGGACAGGGACGCATTGCGGAGGATGGCCTCACGCTCCGCCAGGGCACTCACCAGCACACCGTTCACGAAGGGATCCGTAGGCGCCTCCTGAAGGGCGGCCCGGCCGGCGGCCACCAGGCTCTCGATGGCCGCGAACCGGCTGGCTGGATCGCCGATGAGGGAGGGGTTGCCCTGGCTGTCCACGAGCTGCCGGTAGCGAACCAGGGCGTCGATGTACTGCCTCTCCGCCGCCCGAACGTCCTCGGCCGCCTCCGGAAGTGTGGTGGGGGGTGGAGATCCGGCTTCCACCGGTACCAGAGACACATCCCCGGGGGCCCCCTGGGCCGGTCCTTCGTCGAGGAACGAACGATTCGCCATCCGGGGCCCCAGGGCGGCTCCGGTCAGGAAGAGGACGAGTCCCGCCGCCGCCTGGAGCCATCCGGATGCCCACCAGCGGGAGGGCCCGGCGGCGCCGTTTCCCTCATGGATCAGCCCCTCGCTCACCAGCCGGCCTTCCAGGGCCTCCCAGTCTCCCTCCGGAGGCCGCAGGTCCGGGAGACGTCCCAGGGCGTCGGTCTGGACCTTGAGGTCCTCCAGCTCGGAACGACACAAGGAACAGGACGCGAGGTGCTCCGCCTCCCCGGGGGTGGGAGCCTCGCTGACCAGCCGTGCGAGAGTTTCCGTGCTCAGGTGCCCCATGCTTCTACTCCCTCTTCGTTTTCCGTCTCCCCGGCCAGCGTGGGCCGGAGGAGATCCCTCATCTTTGCCCGGGCCTTGAACAGCTGGGACTTGGACGTTCCGGAGGTGACTCCCAGGATCCCGCCGATCTCCTCGTGGGTATAGCCTTCCACGTCGTGGAGAACCAGGACCTGGCGCATCCCCTCGGGTAGCTGGTCCATGGCCCGCTCCAGGAGGTTGCCCAGGAGGGTATCCCGGTCTCCCTGGGGCGGACTCACGGGAATGGCCGCGGGCATGGGTGCCTGCCGTTTCGTTCGGGTCTCGGCCTTCCGGAGGGCCTGCAGGGCCGAGTTCACGGCGATCCGGTGCAGCCAGGTGGAGAAGCGGGCGTCTCCCCGGAACGTGGGAAGGGCCCGGATGGCCCGGATCCACGCCTCCTGGGCGTAGTCCTGGGCGGTGTCGTCGTCCCCGGCGATCCGTCGCACCACGGCGAACACCCTGGGGGAGTAGCGCTCGTACAGCGCCCGGACCGCGGAGGCGTTTCCCTGGCAGGCCTGCCGGATCAACTGGCTCTCCGTCATTCTCCACCTTCGGCCCGATCCGTCCGGAATCCGGACCATCGGCCGTGACTCGGGTACCAACCCCTGTTCACACTCTTCGATCGGCTCCGGAGGAAAAGGGTTGCCTCCGCCGGCGGGTTCAGTTTCGTTTCCAGCGGTAGTAGAAGCCCGGGAGGGGGATGATGCGATCCGACGGGGGCGTGAGGTCCTTCGGGTCCTTCCTGCGGATCCATAGGGCCCGGTTCAGGTTGAGGGCGCCCCCCAGGTGGTGGTCGGCGGTGACGTTCCAGTCCGCTCCCACCGGGGCCCGGAGGACCAGGGCGAGGCCCGCCTGCTGGTCGGGGCCGTGGAAGGGAGAGGTGACCGCCCACAGGCCCAACCCCGAGAAGGGGCGCACGGCCCCCGGCCCGAAGTACTGTTTGCCTACCACGGAGACGGAGAGGTCCTGGAACGACCAGGTCCCCACGGTGATGTCCACACCGCGATTTCCCCACCGGTACTCCATGATGAGGCCGATGAAGCTGATGCCTCCGAAGCTCACTCCGATTCGGAAGTCCTCGGGGCCGGAAGCCTCCACCGCTCCGCCTCTCACGGGACCGGAGACGAGGAGAGTGAGGAGGAACAGGATGGACGGGACCAGTCGTGCCGGGCGCATGCCCACAGAATACGGTGGGAGGCCCCGAGGAGGCCAGGAGGCGGTGGGGTCGTCTGGAGCCTCCCGGTCCAGAGCCTCCAGGTCCGGGGTCTTCCGGTTCGGAGCCCGGATCCCACGCCCGGGCCTCCTGCTCTCCCTCGTCCTGGGCCTCCTCTCCGGATGCGTGCCTCCGGACCGCCCTCCCCATCTCCCGGTCGATCTCCCGGAAGCGGCCCGTCTCTGGTTGGAGCCGGACCGGGTCCAGTCCCTCTCCCTGGGCCCGGGGCTTTCCTATTTCCGGGCTTCAGCCTCCGGGGAGCCCTGGGTGGTCTACCTCCTCCGGGCAAACCTGCGGCGCTGCGACCTGGGGCTTCAGGTGCTGCCGGCCCTGTCCCCGGCGGAGGAGGGTGGGGGAACGACTCGGCGGCGGATCTCGGAGCTCCTGGACGGGGAGGAGGGCGGAATCGTGGCAGCGGTGAACGGGGACTTCTTCACCCCCGAGGGACTGCCCCTGGGCACGGAGGTGACCCGGGGACGGGCCCGGCGGATCCGGGAGCGCCCGGCTCTCTCCTGGTGGCCCGGAAGGCCGCCGTGGATGGGGCTCGTGGAGGTGCTGGGCGACACGGCCGTGGCCCTGGACCGGGCCCTGTCCCGGACGGCTCCGCCGGACGAGGCGGAGGTCCTGGGAGGGTTCCCCCTCCTGTTGCGGGAGGGGGAGCGGGTTGGAGACCTCCAGGTCTCGGAGCGACCCTCCTTCGCCGCAGCCCGCCATCCCCGGACGGCGGTGGGCTGGGACGAAGACGAGGGGGCCCTGTGGGTGGTGGTGGTGGACGGCCGCCAGCCCGAGCACTCCGACGGCATGACCCTCCCGGAGCTCACCGCCCTCCTGGAGGCGTTGGGGGTGGAGGAGGCCCTGAACCTGGACGGAGGCGGATCGTCCGCCATGGTGGTCCGGGGCGTAGTGGTGAGCAGCCCTTCGGACGCCCAGGGTGAGCGGCCCGTGGCCAACGCCCTGGGCATCCGGCGGGACCCGGCCTTCTGCCTCAGGTAGGGCTCCAGCGTTCACCCTGCCAGCACATCTCCCAGAACTGCCACTCGTACCGGCTGGAGGTGACGAAGATCTCCTTCAGCCTCTCGCGCTTCGCCTCCCGGGGATTCGCCGCCACCCGGTCCAGCTCGTCCCGGAGCCAGTCCCGGGCTTCGGCGAACTCCCTGGAGGCGTACTGGGCGATCCAGTCCGCGTAGCGCTGGTCCTCCGGCGGGTTCCTCTCCGCCAGGCGTTGGGCCAGGTCCACGTAGCCCCACGTACAGGGGAGGAGGGCCGCCAGGAGGTCGGCCATGTCCCCGTCGGCGGCGGTCCTGACCAGGAAATCCGTGTAGGCCCGGGTGGTGGGCCACATGGGCTCGGATTCCAGGTCCTCCAGGGAGAGGTCGAAGCGCCCGGCATACTGCCGGTGCAGCTCCATCTCCGTATTCAGGGTCAGGTCCAGAACCGCGGCATACCAGGCCATGGAGTGGAGCTCGTCGGCCTTGGCCGCGGCCCATGCGAAGACCCGGGCGTACTCCTCCAGGTACCGGTAGTCCTGCAGGACCCAGCGTTTGAAGATCTCCTCGTCCAGGGTCCCGTCTCCCAGGCCCTTGACGAAGGGGTGCTCCATCTGGGCGGCCCAGATGGGTTCCACTTCCCGGTAGAGTTCATCGGTGAGTCTCATGAT
>CAZZEL010000030.1:22135-30031 GCA_964652625.1 uncultured Gemmatimonadaceae bacterium | reverse complement strand
CTACACGTCGCTGGTCATGATGAAGAGGGGCTTGCGCTCGAAGGTGGTGTAGCGGGGCCGGAGACGCTCCGTGTTGTAGAACTTGTGGACGTCCACCATCTTCTTGCGCCCCGTCACCACCTCGATGGGCACGGAATCGTACACGCCGTTCCGCATGCTCACCAGACGTCCGGAGGTGCCCTCCAGGATCAGGTCCAGGGCCAGGTTGCCGAAGGCCATGGGGACGATGGAATCCATGGCGTCCGGGTCTCCGGAGCGGACCAGGTAGCCCAGGCGCTGGTTCACCACGTTCACCCGGCGACCCTCGTTGAATTCCGGGGAGAGCTCCTTCAGCCGGGCCGAGACCAGGTCCCCGATGCCCCCCAGCTTCCGGTGACCGTACTGGTCCCTCTCTCCTCCCTCGAAGATCATGTCCTCCTGTCCGCTGAAACGGGCTCCCTCCGAGACCAGGACCACGGAGTAGCGGCTGGGATGCCGGTTCCTGTCGTAGGAGAGGAGCTCGGCCAGGTGCTCCATGTCGAAAGTATGCTCCGGGATGACGCATCGATCCGCGGCCCCGGCCATGGCCGGGAGGATGGCCGTGTACCCGGCGTAGCGGCCGAAGACCTCCAGGACCAGGAAGCGCTCGTGGGAGCCGGCGCTGGTCCGGAGGCGGTGGGCCAGCTCGATGGTCCGGGTCACGCAGGTGCTGAACCCGATGCAGTAGTCCGTGCCCGGAACGTCGTTGTCCATGGTCTTGGGGATCCCCACCACCTGCACGCCCTTCTGGTGCAGGTGCTGGGCGTAGCTCAGGGTGTCGTCTCCCCCGATGGGGATGAGGTAGTCCACCTCCAGGTACTCCAGGTTCTCCAGCACGGCGGGGGTGACGTCGTTCACCTCGTCGCTGAAGCGCTCCTTCAGGTGCTGAGGGACCTCCGAAGCCGGCAGGTGGCTGGGTCGGGTTCGGGAGGTGTGGAGGAAGGTGCCTCCGGTGCGCCCGGCCCGGTTCACCAGGTCTTCGCTCAGCTCCTGGACGTTGTGCCGGTTGTCCGCCTTCTTGTCCGGGACCATGTCCACGAGACCGGCCCAGCCCCGGCGGATTCCCAGGACCTTGTACCCCTCCCGGAGGGCCCGGATGGTGATGGCCCGGATGGCCGGGTTCAGCCCCGGAACATCTCCTCCTCCCGTGAGAATCCCGATGGTCTTGTTCGTCTTTGCCATGTCCTGTGTTCCCGTCTCGAATCGATTCGTGAGATGTGTTCCTTCAGGGACTTTCCAGTCCGATCCGCAGCCCCAGGTGAACGGCCCGACCGGGGCCCGGCTCGAAGAACCGGCTCCCGAAGGCGTTCACGGTGACGGCGGAGACGTAACGGCGGTCCAGAAGGTTGGTGACTCCCAGGAAGGGCGAAACCGTCAGCCCACCGAGTGTCTTATCCCTGAGGCCTCCCCGGAGGTCCAGAAGGAAGTGGGCTCCCGCCCGGGCCGTGTTCTCGTCGTCGGCGGGGACGGCGCCCTGGTACAGGGCCCGAAGCTCGGCGAAGGCCCCGGGCCGGCCGCCCCGAAGCGCCCCGTCCCACCCCAGGACACTCTCCCAGCGGTGGGGCGCTACCCCGGGCACCCGGTTTCCCTCCACCGTCCCCCCTTCCAAATTCCCGGAGGACCCGGGGGCCGGAGAGGGACCGGAAGGGAAGACTGTGAAGCGGGCGTCGGTGTAGGTGTAGGCGCTCCGGAGCCGGAGTTCCCCGGGCAGGAGGAGGCGGAGGGAGAGCTCCCCTCCCCGGTACCGGGAGCGGCCGGCGTTCCGGTAGAAGCTCCGCCCCGGGGCGTCGGGCACCTGGAAGGGCACCAGCTCCTTCCGGAGCCGGGTGAGGAAGAGGACGCCGTCCAGGGACACCCGGGGGTCCGGGTCGGCGTGGAGGCCCACCTCGAAGCCCGTCCCCTCCTGGGGATCCAGATCCCGGTTGAACCCTCCCGCTCCGGAGGGCCGGTTCGCCAGCTCCGAGGTGGTGGGCGTCTGGAAGAGGGTGGAGACGCTGGCTCGGGCCTGGAGTCCCTCCGCGAGGGTCGCCCGGAAGGCCAGGCTGGGGCTCAGGGCCTCCATGGTCCGCTCCCCGGAGTCGTCCGGGTTCCCCCCGTCCACCAGGCGGTCCGTCACCCGGAAGCGGGTGGTCTGGTAGCGGAGTCCCGCCAACACCTGGAGTCGGCTCCCCCCCTCCACCATCCCCTGGAGGAAGACCCCACGGCCCATGACCTCCTCCTCCTGGTCCAGGACCCGGGGCCCGGCGCTGCCGGCCCGATTCTCGTAGTTCCGCCGCCGGTCGTCCTGGAGCTGGAGCTCGGCGCCGGCCGTCCAGGTCAGCCGCAGGGCCCCCGTTCCCAGGGCGCCCCGGAGGGCGGCCCGGAGCCCCCCGGCCTTCCGGTCCAGCTCCACGATGGCCGGTGGGATGGGATTGCGCAGGTCCCGGTGGACGGCGTGGGCCGCCACCTCCCCGGTGAGGTCCCCGATTCCTCCTTCCCAGGTCAGACCCCCCTGGGCCTGGACGAGCTCCTTGCCCGTTCCCTGGAGGACGTTGAAGGGGTAGGCGGGGCGGGTGCCCTCCTCCAACCCGGACCGGCCCAGGGAGCCTGGGTTCTCCGCCTCCAGGTCCAGGAGGTTCAGGGTGGCCCCCAGGGTCCCCCCGGCCAGGGGACGGGTCAGACGCCCGTTCAGGCTCCGGCGCTCCCCGCCGCCGTAGGTCCGGCCCGGCTCCAGGGGATGGGCTCGGAAGCCGTCGTACCGAAGTTCCTCCAAGCTCAGGAGATAGCCGGTGTCACCCAGGGTGCCGGAGGTCAGGGAGGCGGCCCGGCGGAGACCGTGGGATCCCGTGGTGAGGACAACTTCCTGCCTCAGGGGCTCCGGGGCCGGCCGCCGGGACTCGAAGCGGAGGACGCCACCGGCTCCGTTTCCGTAGAGGGACGAGGCCGGGCCCCGGAGGAGCTCCAGCCGGCCCAGGGAGGGCAGGTCCAGGTGATCCAGGGTGCTCTGGCCGTCCGGGAGGGTGGCGGGGATGCCGTCCACCAGGATCTTCAGGCCCCGGACGCCGAACTGGGCCCGGGCGCCGAAGCCCCGGAGGATGATCCGCTCCCCCACCGCCAGGTTGTACCGGTTCTGGACCTGGAGGCCCGGCAGGGCCTGGAGACTCTCCTCCAGGGACCATCCGGCCCGGGCCCTGGCCAGGTCCACCTCCCGGGCCACGGAGACGGAAAGAGGGGAGCGGGCCAGGGCCATGGGCATGGGCAGGACCCGGATCTCCAGGGCCGGAAGGGCTACGGCCTCCACCCCGGAAGGCAGGGTGTCGGTCCGGAGGGAGTCCGGCGGGAGACCCTGGAAAGGGGCGGCCAGGACGGAGCCCGGCAGCCAGAGGAGCGAGAGAACAAGGGAGAGGAGGACACCGGCCCACGGGACAACGCTTGAGGGGGCAGCCCGGCCACGGGTAGATTCCGCCTCACGGCCCGGGTCCCGGGGACACGGATCCCGGCACGTCAGGAGCGACATGGGCTCCGTGACATCCGTGGCCGGACAGTGTAGTGAAGACAACGAGCGAATCGTCTCCCAGGGAGCGCCCCGAATGGAGAGCACCATGGTCCGTAAGATGGCATCCCTCTTCCTCGCCTTTCCTCTTCTGACTCTGCTGTGGGCTTCTCCGGCCGGGACCCAGGAGCGGGGATACGAGCCGGAGGACTACTACGATCTGGTGAGGGTCTCCGATGTCGCCCTGTCCCCCACCGGGGACTACGTGGCCTTCACCGTCACTACGGTGGTGGAGGAGGAGAACACCCGACACCGGGAGGTCTGGCTCCAGCCCCTCCGGGACGGCCGTCCCGACGGGGACGCCTTTCGCATCACCGATCCCACCGAGGAGTCCTCCTCCCCCTCCTGGTCCCCGGATGGCGGCCTCCTGGCCTTCTCCTCCAGCCGGGGGGATGATGAAAACCCCATATGGTTCCTGAGGATCCGTGGTCCGGGAGGCGAGGCCTTCCACATCGAGGGAGTGGAGGGGAGCCCCGTCTGGTCTCCGAACGGGGAGCGGATCGCCTTCACCATGGTCCCGGAAGACGAGGAGCCGGAGGAAGACCGGGCGGGGTGGATCGCCCCGGATGCCGTCACCCACACCCTGGACCGGGAACGGTTCGACGGGAGGGTCATCACCTCCATGCGCTACAAGCGAGACGGAACCCTCACCCTCCTTCCCCATCCCTCCGTCCGGGGCAAGCGGCAGCTCTTCATCGTGTCGGCGGAAGGAGGAGAGGCCCGGCAGGTGAGCCACCTGACCTTCAACGTGGAGTCCGTGCGCTGGTCACGGGACGGCCGCAGCCTCTTCTTCGCCGGGGACGAGCACGAGGACGACGAGTACGACACGGAGAACACCAACGACCTCTGGACCATACCCGCCGGAGGGGGCACCGCCCGGCGCCTGACCACGAACCCGGGCTCGGAGTACAGCCCTGCCCTGGGTCCCCAGGGGGAGCGCATCGCCTTCCTCTCCAACCCGGAGCGAGGTGCCCAGACGGACCTGTTGGTGACGGAGCTGGGCCCGGACGGGAGCTTTCGGGGTACCCCCCTGAACCTCACCTCCCAGTGGGACCTCCGTCCGGGTCGGCCCGTCTGGAGTCCCGACGGCGCCCACCTCCTGTTCAGCGCCCGGATCGGGGGGAACGCCCACCTCTTCCGGGTCCCCTCCCAGGGCGGTCCCATGGAGCAGGTCACCACGGGGGCCCGGCGCCTGTCCTCCTTCTCCTTCTCCGACGATGGCCAGGTCATGGCCTTCACCTCCACCGACGCCGTGACCCCCACGGAGCTCTACGTGGCCAGCGGCGACGGCTCCACGGAGCAGAAGGCCACGGGATTCAACGACGCCTGGCTCCAGGAGGTGGAGCTGGTGGCCCCGGAGCGGCTCACCTTCACCGTAGGCGACAGCGTGGAGGTGGAGGGCTGGGTCATGGCCCCCCTGGGACGCGTGGAGGGCACGTCCGCCCCCATGATCCTGAAGATCCACGGGGGGCCCCACAGCGCCTACGGGAACACCTTCTTCCCCACCTTCCACGTCCTTGCCGCCTCCGGCTTCTATGTCCTCTACACGAACCCCCGGGGATCCTCGGGCTACGGACACGAGTTCATGTACGCCACCCGGGGGGAATGGGGAATCGTGGACAAGGAGGATTACCTCACGGGGCTGGACTCGGCCCTGGCCCGGTACCCGGGCGCCGATCCGGAGCGGCTCGGGGTCTCGGGAGGCTCCTACGGCGGGTACATGACGAACTGGCTCACGGCCACCACGGACCGGTTCCAGGCCGGCGTCACCTCCCGCTCCATCAGCAACTGGGAGAGCTGGTACGGCACCTCCGACGCCCAGGGACTCACGGAGTTCGAGTTCTACGGTATGCCCTGGGAGCAACGGGACCTGTACCGGCGCCTCTCTCCCCTCTCCTACGTGGAGAACGTCACGGCTCCAACCCTGATCATCCACTCGGAGAACGATTACCGGACCCCCATCGCCGACGCCGAGCAGTGGTACATGGCCCTGAAGAAGCGGAGGGTGCCCACGGAGATGGTCCGCTACCCCCGTTCCTCCCACGGCCTCTCCCGCACCGGCGAGCCCTGGCTCCTGGTGGACCGCCTGGAGCGCATCCGGAGCTGGTTCCACCACTACCTGATCCAGGAGCCTCCGTCGGAGCGTTCCCCCCGGCGTTCACCCCGGGGTCGCCCATGACGGTCCGGAGGGGCCATGACGGAAGCTGACAGGGACAGCGACAGCCCCATCCCCGGCGTGGAGAGCCTGGAGCACACGGCGGACGTGGGCCTGGAGATCCAGGCGCCCACCCTGGCCGAGCTCTTCGTCCGGGCCGCCCGGGGCACCATGTGGCTCGTCCTGGGCCATGCTCCCCGGGAGGAACCCACGGAGACCCGGACCCTGCAGGTGACGGAGGAGGATCTCCCCGCTCTGCTCCGGAGCTGGCTGCGGGAGCTCCTCTTCTGGCAGGAGACGGAGGGGTTCATCACACGAGAGGTGTCTCCCAAGCTCCTGCCCATGCCCTCCTGTGGGGCCGAGGGAGGCCAGGCCCTGGGCATTCAGGCCCGGGTGAAGGGGAACCTCAGGGAGGGTCCGGTGGAGAGAGAGATCAAGGGCGTCACCCTCCACGGCCTGGCGGTGGAAGAGGTGGAGGAGGGGTGGTTCGCCCGGGTGATCTTCGATGTGTGACTCGTGACGTGTGACGTGTGAGGAGGCGCCATGGAGCTGGTTCGTCTGGATTCCCACCGATGGTTGGTCCCCCGGGAAGGCAAGATGAGGGTGGACGGTCTCATCTTCGCCGACGACACCCTCATGAAGGACATCCGGGGTGACGAGGCGGTGAAACAGGTGGCCAACGTGGCCCAGCTTCCAGGCATCGTGGGCCGCTCCATCGGCATGCCGGACATCCACTGGGGCTACGGCTTCGCCATCGGCGGGGTGGCGGCCTTCGACCCGGAGAACGGCGGCGTCATCTCCCCCGGGGGTGTGGGCTACGACATCAACTGCGGTGTCCGCCTCCTCCGCTCCCGCCTCACCGCCCAGGAGATCCGGCCCCGGCTGGGCCGGCTTATGGACGAGCTCTACGAGACGATTCCCGCCGGGGTGGGGAAGGGCTACAAGAAGTTCGTCCTGAGCGGTCGGGACATCCGGGAGATTCTCACCCGGGGTGCCGCCTGGGCCGTGGATGAGGGCTTCGGGACCGAGGCGGACCTGGAGCACATGGAGGACCGGGGGACCATCGCCGAGGCGGACCCGGACCAGGTGAGCGACCGGGCCGTCAAGCGGGGCCGGGACCAGGTGGGTACCGTGGGAAGCGGCAACCACTTCATCGAAGTGGGGGCCGTGGACCAGGTCTACGATGAGGACGCCGCCCGGCGCCTGGGGCTGGAGCAGGGCACGGTCACCGTCTTCATCCACTCCGGCTCCCGGGGACTGGGCTACCAGGTCTGTGACGATTACCTGGACACCATGCTCCGTGCCGCCAAACGCTACAACATCGACCTTCCGGACAAGCAACTGGTCTGCGCCCCCCTGGACTCCGACGAGGCCCGACGGTACCTGGGAGCCATGCGGGCGGCGGCGAACTACGCCTTCACGAACCGGCAGATGATGGCCCACCGGGTCCGGGAGGCCTTCCAGACGGTGCTGGACCGTGGGGCCGGGGACCTGGGCATGGGGCTGGTCTACGACGTGGCCCACAACATCGCCAAGTTCGAGAAGCACCAGGTGAAGGGTCGTGAGCGGACCCTGTGCGTGCACCGGAAGGGGGCCACCCGGGCCTTCCCCCCGGGCCACCCGGACGTGAGCTCCGCCTACAAGGACCTGGGCCAACCCGTCTTCATTCCCGGAGACATGGGCCGCTACTCCTACGTTCTCCTGGGCACCCAGGGAGCCTACGACGAGACCTTCGGCTCCACCTGCCACGGGGCCGGCCGCCGGATGAGTCGCCGGCAGGCGAAGAAGAGCAGCCGGTCCCGGAAGCTCAGGGAGGAGTTCGAGGAGAAGGGCATCCAGGTCAGGGCCTCCTCCTTCGGCACCGTGGCCGAGGAGGTCCCGGAGGCCTACAAGGACGTGGCCGAAGTGGTGGACGTGGTGGACGGAGCCGGAATCGGCCGGAAGGTGGTTCGCCTCCGGCCCCTGGGAGTCCTCAAGGGATGAGCCGGCCCCCGGAGGCCGCCGGCGAGGGATCCTCTCCCTTTCCCCCGGAGGTCTTCCGGCGGAGACGGGAGCGGGTGCGGAAGGAGTTGGACGGGGGAGCCCTGCTTCTGCCGGGAGCCGACGTCCTGCACCGGTCCCGTGACACCCAGTTTCCCTTCCGACCCGACTCCGAGCTCTTCTACCTCACGGGCTGCGCCGAGCCCCGGGT
>CAZZEL010000030.1:2777-22125 GCA_964652625.1 uncultured Gemmatimonadaceae bacterium | reverse complement strand
CCCGGGTCGTGGCCCTCTTCCGGGACGCCCAGGAGGAAGAAGGCCTCACCCTCTTCGTCCCCCGGCGGGACCCGGAGACCGAGCTCTGGTCCGGCCCCCGGCTGGGCCCGGAGGAGGCCCGGGAGCGCTTCGCCGCCGAGGCCTCCTATCCCCTCGACGAGTTGGAGGAGCGGCTTCCGGACCTGCTCAAGCCCGCCTCCCGCATCTTCTTCCGCCTGGGAGCCCACCCCCGGGTGGAGCCCCTGGTGATCCGGGCCCTGGCCCACGCACGGGGCCGGGGAGCCCGGAAGGGGGAGGGGCCACGGAGCGTGTGGGACCCGGGCACGATCCTGGACGAGCTCCGGCTCCGGAAGGAGCCCCAGGAGGTGGAACGGATCCGCCGGGCCGCCCGGATCACCGTGGAGGCCTTCCGGGAGGCCATGGGAGCCGCCGGCCCCGGAGAGGGGGAGTGGGCCGTGGAGGCGGCCCTGGAGGCCGGGTTCCGCCGGCGGGGGGCCCGGGGACCGGCCTTCCCCACCATCGTGGGCTCCGGGCCCAACGCCTGCGTGCTCCACTACGAGGACAACGCCAGGCGCATGGAGGAAGGGGACCTGGTCCTGTTGGACGGAGGCGCCGAGGTGGGCCTCTACGCCGGGGACGTCACCCGCACCTTCCCCGTGGCTGGGGGGTTCGACACGGCCCAGCGGGCTGTCTACGAGGTGGTCCGGGAGGCCCACGAGGCCGCCCTGGCCGCGGTGCGCCCCGGTGCCACCACCGCCCAGGTCCACCGGGCCGCCGTCCAGGCCCTCACCCGGGGTCTGGTGGACCTGGAGGTCCTCTCCGGGGACGTGGACGCCCTGGTGGAGGAGCAGGCCTACAAGCCCTTCTTCCCCCACCAGACCTCCCACTGGCTGGGTCTGGACGTCCACGACGTGGGGGACTACGCCGTGGCAGGAACGGCCCGGCTCCTGGAGCCGGGGATGGTCCTCACGGTGGAGCCGGGGCTCTACTTCCGGTCGTCCTCCGTGGACGGGTCCCCCGACTCCTCTGCCTCCCCGGCCGCCTCGCCGGACTCTCCCGGGCCCTTCCGGGGTATCGGGGTGCGCCTGGAGGACGACGTCCTGGTGACGGAGTCCGGAGCGGAGAACCTCACGGCGGCCCTGCCCCTGGACGCCGAGGAGATGGTGGAGCTGGTGGGTGTGGCCCCAGGGGAGGGTAGTCTCCGCACGGAGGCCTGGTAGGGCCCGGGGAAGGTGGAGTAAGCTGGTGGAAGCGGGGCGCGGGGGGGCCGGGTGTCCGGGTTCCTGGCCTCAGGGCGTGATCCAGTAACTCAGCTTGAGCATGAAGGCGTTCTCCGCCTCCTGGCCGAAGAGGTTCCCCAGGTTCTCCTCGAAGCGGAGCCTTCCGTCCCCACCCACGTAATTCCGTCCCTGGGACCAGACCAGATAGAGGAGGGAGCCCGGACGGTACTCCCAGCGGAGGACCGCGGTGGAGCGGAACTGCTGGACGTTGAAGTCCGGGTCGCCGAAGGTGTCCGGGGTGCCGTCCCCGTCCAGGTCCACCCTGTATCCCCCCTCTCGGGAGACGGGTTCCAGGAAGCGGAATCGGTCTTCAAAGGCCGGAGCCCGGGGATCGGTGATCTCCTTGAACCGGTCGTAGCTCCCGGCGCTCACGAAGGGCTGAGCGTAGACCTGCAGGGTGAGATCCGGGATGAACGTAAGGTCCATGCGCCCGGTGAGGCCCACGGTCTTCTGGTCCATCCGACCGAAGAGGTAGTGGGTCCGTGAGGTGCGGACCCGGCCCACCCACTGGAGGTCGCTCAGGTTCCGGTTGAGGAAGGGGCCCAGACTCACCTCCATGCGCCCCGAGGGTCTCCAGCGCAGGGAAAGGGAGGTGTTGGCGGACCAGGAATCGCTCTCCGAGGCCGCGGCCCAGTTGTTGTTCCAGCTGATGCGCACCGGCTTGCGGCTGTCGGAGTTGATCCCGAACCATCCGTTGGTCCGGGCCTCCCGCCGCATGAGGGGGCCGCCCCGGAGCATCCCGTCGGAATAGGTCTCCAGCTCCCGATTCACCCCGGCGTAGCCGGACCAGTAGCTGTGCAGGGTCAGGGACCCGTTCAGGTTCCCTCCGGTGGACACCCGCTCGCCCCCGAACGTCCAGCCGTGCCAGGCGTTCACGTTCAGGTTCCATCGCCGGAGGCGCTCCGTGGGGTTGTAGTGGTTGTAGCCAAGGAACCCGGCGTGGAGCACCAGGTCCGATTCCTGCTGGTACCCCAGGTCGTTGGGCTCGAACCCCGGGGATTTCACCAGGGCCGAGGTGCCCCAACGCCAGTATCCACCTCCCACCTTGAGCACCTCCAGCTTCCCGGCCCAGCCCGTGAGGGAGGTCCGGGTGGGATCGTAGCGGACGTGGTCGGCGTCGGGCCGGTGGAAGTAGCGTCCCGGAGCCCTCTGGGTGAGGGCCATGGCCTCCTCCGAGCCCTTCAGGTGGGAAGCCAGGGCGTAGCCGTTCACCAGGAAACGGTCGTCGGAGCCGAAACGGTGACGGAAATCCACCCCGCCGGCGTAGGCCCCGGAGCGGAGATGCAGCTCTTCGGCCACCGTCCGGTCCCGGTTCACGGCGGTGGCGATGAACCCCAGGGCGCTCCGCCCCTCCCGGAAGTCCTTCTGGACCCGGGCCACGCCGTAGTTGGAGAAGGGCTCCACCGGCTCCTCCAGTCGCTCCCCGTCCCCGGTGGCCACCCGGGCGTCCTCCTGGGCGGTGACGGCATGCATCAGGCCGATGGACCAGCCTCCCTGAGTCTTCCCCGAGAGCTTCCAGGCACCCAGGATCGTGCTCGTCTCCGGGACGTCGGTGAAGCCGCCCCGGACATCCACGGACCCCTGGGGGGGCCGGCCGATGCGCCGGGAATAGAAGAGGGACTCGCTTCCCAGGTCCCCGTCCCCGATACCGATGCCGAAGCGGAAGATGCCGGCCCCCTCGATGAAGAAGGGGCGCTTCTCCGGATAGAAGGTCTCGAAAGCCGTGAGGTTCACCCGGGCCGGATCCGCCTCCACCTGCCCGAAGTCCGGGTTCACCGTCAGATCCAGGGTCAGGTCGTTCGTGACCCCGTACTTCAGGTCCAGGCCTCCGGATGCGAAGGCGTCATTGGTGTGGAAGAAGGGGTTGGCCTCCTCACCCGGCGCCCGGGTTAGACGGGCCAGGGTGAAGGGTCTCAGCTCCAGACGGGTGGGGGAGCCCAGATCCCGCAGCCCCCGGAGCTCTCCGGAAAGGGAGACCAGGGCGGCATCGCTCTGCCGGATGGGGGCCCAGGTGGATATCTCGTTCCGCCGAGCGATCTCCCGGGCGAAGTTGATGCCCCAGGTCTGGTTCGGGTGATTGCCGAAGCGGAGCTGGGAATAGGGGATCCGGAACTCGGCGGTCCAGCCCTCCGGGTCCCGACCGGTGGCCACGTCCCACACCGCGTCCCAGCTGTCGTCCTCCTCCGTGTCGTCGAAGTGGTAGATGTCCAGCTTCACGCCCCGGGGGTTGACGCCGAAGTGGAAGGCTGTCCGCCGGTCGTGGTAGCTGTCCACGAGAAGATGAACCCAGTCCGAGTAGGAGTCCTGGTCCCGCCGGGTGAGCTGGCCGGCGATGCTGTCCGGAGAGGCGTCGAAAGCCCGGAAGGCCACGAAGAGGGCGTCGGGACCGTAGAGGACCCTCACCTCCGTTCGCTCCGTGGCCGGCTCACCCTCCCGGGGCTCCATCTGTGTGAAGCCCGTGGCCACCGGGGCCCGGCGCCAGCACGGGTCCGAGAGATCGCCGTCCAACTCCGGCTCCGGGCCCGGCACTCTCAGGGCCGGCATGACCAGGGTGCCGGCCTCTTCCCGACCCCGAATGATCTCCCCCCTCCGGCCCTCTCCCCGGTCCAACTCCTGGGCGTGCAGGGGGGCGGCAGCCCAGAGGACTCCCACGCCCGAGAGGAGCAGGACGGGGATGGCCGGAGCCTTCATGGCGGTCTATCCTGGGTGCGAAGGGTCGAGGGCGGCGTCGTTCCCTCCTACGGGACCGTCCCTCCGGTGGTTTCATGGGCGGGGCTGGCCCCGCGCCGGATACGGCCCCCGGCGGCTGGGACCGGCCGACGACCCGCATGCCCCCACGGAACAGGAGGAGCCATGGACCACGGCCTGTCTCTGGATAAGCGGTTCTTCAAGGCCCACGGCCACGGGAACGACTACCTGGTCTTTCCGGAAGGCCGGGACTGGAAGGTCACGGAGGCGGCGGTGGGAGCCGTCTGCCACCGGTGGCGGGGGATAGGGGGGGACGGCATCGTGACCCTCCTGGCCGGCGGGGACGACCCCCCCTTCCACCTCCGCATGTTCAATCCCGACGGCTCGGAGTTCGAGCGGAGCGGAAACGGGCTCCGGGTCCTGGGAGCGTACCTGTTTTCCCTGGGCCGGGTCCGGGAGGGAGAGCCCTTCCCGGTCCGGGTGGGAGGCGACGAGGTGTCCATGGAGATCCTGGGGCGGGAGCCCGGGGGCGGGCTGGGGGTGGCGGTGGCCATGGGAAGGGCCCGGATGGGTGGGGAGGCGGTGGGGTGGAGACCTGCGGAACTCCAGGAAGAGGAGGAGCTGGAGGGTCCCGGAGGGGAGGTCCTGGACGTCCAGCCCGTCTCCACGGGCAATCCCCACTGCGTTGTGTTCCGGGAGGGCCTGGAGGAGGCGGACCTCCGGCGCCTGGGGCCCTTCCTCACCGCTCACCCGGTCTTTCCCCGGGGCGTCAACGTCCAGCTGGCCCGGGTGGGGGGAGAGGGGCGGGTGGAGATCCTCATCTGGGAGCGGGGCGTGGGGAGGACCACGGCTTCCGGCACCAGCGCCTGCGCTTCGGCGGCGGCGGCGGTCCACCGGGGCCTCCTGGAGCCGGGACGCATCCAGGTGGCCATGGAGGGGGGCAGCTTCCACGTCACCGTCTCCAGGGAGCTGGACCTCAGGCTGGAGGGGCCCGTGCAGCCCGTCATGACCGGGGAGCTCACCGAGGGGATGCTGGAGGGGTTGGAAACCCTCGAGGCCGGCCCTACGTCCGGACCCGAACCAGGAAGATGAGCCCGGCTCCCAGGAAGACCAGGTTGGGAAGCCACGCCGCGGTCATGGGGCTCAGGGCCCCGGTCTCCCCGATGGCCCCGGAGATCCTCAGCAGGAGGATGTAGAGGATGGTGGAGAGGAGAGCCACGCCGATCCCGTAGGCCGTGCCCCCCCGCTTCGTGCTGGTGGCCAGGGGAGCGCCGAAGAGGATGATGACCAGGGTGGCCACGGGGATGGCCAGCTTCTCCTGCTGATCCACCAGGAGCTTGGTGGGATTGCCCCCGGACCGGGTGATGATGTCCGCCAGGCGGCCCATCTCCCGGTAGGTCATCTCCTCCGGCTTCCGGGGCTCCTCCAAAAGGTCCTGGGGCCGCTCCCGGAATCCCCGCATGCGCAGGGACTCGAAGTGGAAGGCCCGTTCCTGCCCGTCCTCCGGCAGGACCCGGTAGTAGCCTTCCACGAAGGTCCATCCGACCTCCGAATCAAAGACGGCGCTCTCCGCCGTGAGGTGGGCCTGGGGCTGGCTCGTCCCGGGCTCCAGGTCCTCCATGACGACCCCCGAAAGGGTGCCCTGGGCCACGTTCAGGCGCTGGATGGAGAAGTTCTTCCCGTCGGAAGCCTGGAAGACGAAGTTCGCCCGCCAGTTCCTCCGGCCGTCCTCCTGCTGGAGGATGCTGGCAGCGTGCCGGTTGGCCCGGGGGACCACCTCCTCCAGCCCCAGGGCCACCACGGTGAGAATGGCTCCCCAAACCACGATGGGGGCCATGAGGCGGTGGAAGGAGATGCCTCCGGCCTTCGCCGCCACGATCTCCCGGTTGAGGGTCATGGACTGGATGGTGAAGACCGCCGCCACCAGGGCGCCGATGGGGAAGGACCACTGGATGAAGAGGGGCATCTTGAACAGGTAGGCCCTCCCCACGTCCAACCAGGTGAGCCCCTGGCCCAGGTAGTCCTCCAGGTTCTCCGTGACGTCCCCCAGGATGAAAAGGATGGGAGAGCCCAGGACGAAGGCCAGGAACACCTTCAGGAAGGACTGCCCCACCAGCCGGTCCAGGATCCTCACGCCCGCCCCCCTGGCGCCAGCGTCTTCACGGGTCTTGCCACCAGGGACCGGAGGCTGGACCACAGGTCGGCCCAGCCGCCGCCCCGGGCCGTGGCCACTTGCCGGGGAATACGGCTGGTGAGGTAGAGGCCCGGCGGCAACAGGACCAGGTTGGGGAGCCACATGGAGAGGGCGGGCCCCAGGTACCCCCGATCTGCCAGAGTCTCGCCCCCGATGAGAAAGACCCAGAAGAGGGCGAAGACCACTACGGAGACCGTGATCACCATGCCCACCCCGCCCCGGGGGAAGCGGATGGCCAGGGGGGCCCCGATGAAGACGAAGACGATGCAGGCGAAGGCGATGGCGTACTTCTTGTGGATCTCCACCCGGTACTTGATGGCCGACAGCCTCAGGCTCTCCTCCGTGTTCGCCTGGGTCTGCAGCGCCCGGACCACCCCCTGGGTCACCTGGTCAGGGGGAAGATCCCGGGAGGCCTGGACGTCCGGGGGCAGTGAGGCCAGGGAAGCGGGCTGGGCCCGGACCTCCTGGTCCCCCCGGGCTTCCGCCCCCTCGGGCTCCGGGGGAGGCACCAGGCTGTCGCCCCGGGCCACCCAGCCCAGGGCCCGGCGCACGGCGTAGCGAGACTTGAGACGGCTCTGTTCCATGAGCTGGAGCCGTTCCCGCTCGAACTGCTCCGCCTCGGCGGCCAGCTGCTCCGTGGACATCTCCCGGTCCGAGCGGTAGTTCTGCTGGGCGTTCCGCTCCAGCATGTTGGCCACGCCCCGAATGGGGAGGAATTGCTCCTGGAACTCGGCTCGCCGGAAGCCACCCTCCTCGTTCTTGGGCACTTCGTAGAGGGCCCCGTTGTAGAGAGTCAGGAAGAGGTCGGTCTGGTTCGGGCTGAAGGCCATGCGGCCCTGCTCGGCGTAGGTGGTCCGGCGGGCCCGGGGATCGCCCACGTCATAGATGACGATGTCCCTCATCTCCGAGGTCACCGGGTCGATGCGGGACGCCTGGAGGTAGTAGGTCCGTCGTCCGTTCTCGGTGCTTGCCACCACCTCGTTGATCACCTGCTCACGAAGCTGGAAGGTGGGACTCTTGCGGTTGATATCCACCAGCAGGTTCTTTAGGTGGTGGTTCGCCTCCGGCATGACCCGATCGTTGAAGAGGAACATGAGCCCGGCCAGGATCACCCCGATCCCCACCAGGGGCATGAGGATCCGGATGGGGTTGACCCCTCCTCCGGTCATGGCGGTGAACTCGTTCTCCGCCGTCAGGTCGCTGAAGGCGTAGAGGACGGCCACCAGCACGGACATGGGCAGGGTCAGGGCCACCGTGTGGGGCAGGGCCAGGACGGCGAACTCCAGGAGAATGCTCACGGGCAGTCCCTTGCCCATGAGCTGGTCCAGGCGCTGAGCGATGGTGTTGAGAAAGAGGAGGCCCGTGATGAGGATGAAGGAGAAGAGGAAGGGGCCCAGGTGGATCCGAATCAGGTAGCGTGTGAGAATGGCCATCCTGCTGCCTATCCGAACCTCGTCGGGGCGGGTCGTGGTTTCCGAGCCGGGAAAGAAGGAGTCTATCGCGTGCGTTCCTCCCCTTCAACCCGAGATTCTACCCGAAACCGGCCTCCCCGGTTTCATGCCTGAGCCGCCATGGGCTCCCTTTTCCTTCTCCTCTCCCTGAGCGGCCTCCTGGCCCCCGCCGGCGGCCAGGCGCAGCCCACGGACAGCCTGGTGTCCCGGGCCCCGGCCCTTCCCGGCGTCCGCCTGGGTCTGGCCACTCTCTCCCTGCCCTTTCCCGTGGAGCTCGAGCCGGCCCCGGGAACCCCGCAGGAGACCCCCTCCTTCCTGGACTCGGAGTTCGCCGACCTGGCGGTCCAGCTTCGGGGCCGGGGGGAGTTCGGCGGTGACTGGACCCGCTTCCAACCCTGCGAAACCGGGCTCCAGGAGAGCTGCGATCCGGGGCTCTTCCCCCAGCTCAGCCCGGACCTGCAGTTCGGCGTCCGGGTCACCGGGACCATCGCCGAACGCATCAACGTGGACGTGGACTACGACCAGACCCGGGAGTTCGCGGCCACGAACAACGTGAACGTCTACTACCAGGGCCTGGAGGGGGAGATGGTCCAGCGGGTGGAAGTGGGGGACGTGACCATGGCTCTGCCCGAGAGCCGGTTCCTCACCCAGGGGATCCCCGCCGGGAACTTCGGGTTCCGGGCCCTGACGGACCTGGGGCCCCTGGAGGTGGAGACCGTGTGGGCCCAGCAGAACGGGGACATCTCCTCCCGGGAGTTCGACCTCACCGGGGTGGGGGGACGCCAGGCCTTTGTCCAGGAGGACACCCTGGTCCTGGACGACGCCGACTACGTGGAGGGCCAGTTCTTCTTCCTCACCGATCCCGACCTCCTGTCCGAGTACCCCCACGTGGACATCCTGGCCCTGGATCCGGGAGGGGCCCCGCCCTCGGCGGCCCCCGGAGCCGAGCCCGTCCAGCTCTACCGCTTCGAGAACGATCCGGTGACCCGCCAGCAGGTGGAGGGCTACATCCAGGCCGACGCCGTGGCGGAGAAGGGCGGGGAAGAGGTGAGGGAGTCCGGGTGGTTCCGCTACCTCCAGCCCGGGGTGGACTACTTCCTGCATCCCAGCGGTCTCTGGGTGGCCCTCCGGCGGCCCCTGCGCCGGGAGGAGATGCTGGCCGTCACCTACGTGACCGCCGCCGGGGACACGGTGGGGGACTACAACCCGGAACGCATCCACAACGCCGGAGACCGACCCACCCTGCGGCTCCTGAAGGCCCCGGGCCCGAAGCATCAGCCCGGCTCCCCCACCTGGGAACGGGAGATGCACCACGTCTACCGGATCTCCGGCTCCGACGACGTGGAGGAGAGCTCCGTGGCCCTCACCGTCTCCCTGGGGGAGATCTCGGCGGGCCGGACCTTCAAGCGCAGGCCCACCGGGGAGGAGATCACCCTTCTCCGGCTTCTGGGCCTGGACGAGGAATCCCCGGTAGACGAGCTGGATCCCGCCTACGTCTACCAACCGGCCCAGGACTTCTTCCAGGGCCAGCCTCCCGTGTCCGGGACCTTCATCGTCTTTCCCACGCTGAGGCCTTTCCTCCAGCCCCCGCCGCTGCCGTCCCTGAATCTGTCGGCGGACGAGACCCGGGAGATCCTGGGGGCCGACGCCAATCCCACCATCTACCAGGCCGTGGATCCCGTGGCCCGGGAGAGCGGCGGGCTCTACCGCCTGACCATCCCCTTCCGGATCCGCAGCGAGGGGGTCATCTCCTCCTTCTCCCTGGGGGCCCTGGGCATCCGGGACGGAAGCGAGCGGATCTACCTGGGAGAGCGACTGCTGGTGCCCGGGGAGGACTACGTCATCGACTACGACGTGGGCCAGGTCACCCTCCTGAATCCCCAGAGCCTCTTCGGCACGAGCCCCGAAGCCCGGATCCGGGCCTCCTGGGAGCAGAAGGCGGCCTTCCAGATCGCCCCCACCTCCCTCTTCGGCCTGAATGCCCGGTACAATCTGGGCGAACGGGGCGCTCTCCGGTTCCTGGGCCTCTACCAGAAGGAGCAGACCCTGCAGAACCGGCCCCAGCTTGGAGTGGAGCCCGCTTCCATCGTCCTGGGGGGCGTGAACGGTGCCCTGGACTTCGGCGCCGGATGGCTGGATCGGGCACTGGAGGGCCTTCCCGGCCTGGGAGCCGACACGGCGGCCACCATGAGCCTTCGGGGAGAGATGGCCCTCTCCCTGCCGAACCCCAACACCCTCCGTGACGTCTACCTGGACGACTTCGACGCCTCCGACGCCCTGCCCCTCTCCCTCCGGGCCTCGGAGTGGCAGTTGGGCAGCGCCCCGGCGGACCGGGAGGGAGCCGAGGACGTGCTGCCCCCCGTCCTCAGCGGGGAGACCACGGCGGAGCTGGTGTGGCAGCACACCTGGATCCGGGAGGGGCCGGCGGGGGACAGCGTGGGGATCTTCGAGGGCTACTTCCCCCGGCGGGACATCGACCAGGAGATCAACGTGGCCGGCACCGAGACCCGTCAGACGGGTCTTCGCCTGACCTTCGCCGACGGGGACGGGGGAGGGCTGGAGCAGGAGCGGTGGCGCTCCATCACCACCTCCCTCTCCAGCACGGGCACGGACCTGACCCGGAGCGACTTCCTGGAGTTCTACGCCGCCGGAGGAGACTCCCTGACCCTGATCCTGGACCTGGGCCGGGTGAGCGAGGACGCCATGTTCGTGGATTCGGAGGGCCGGACCTCCGGGACCCACCCGGAGACCGGGGAGCCCTGGGGCCTCACCTTCCTGGACCAGGAGGCGGATCCCCGGAAGGGAGAGATCTGGAACGACCTCCTGGACGCCCGTGGGGTGTGGGTGGAGGAGTGTCAGGGGGCCCGGGGCCGGATCTATCCCCTGGGGGATCCCCGGGCCAACTGCACCCGGGGCAACGGCCGGAACGACACCGAGGACCTGGACGGGGACGGGAACCTGGCCACCGGGGAGAGGATCTACCGCTACGTGGTCCGCCTGGACGGAAGCTCCCCCTACCTGGTCCGGGACACCCAACAGACGGGGACGGACTTCCAGCTCTACCGCGTCCCCCTCCGGGGCCCCGGGGCCCTGAACGTGGGGGGGCGGGTCACGGAGGCGGACTGGCGGGCCGTGAAGCACCTCCGCCTCACCCTGACCGGTCCCCGGGCCCAGGGGCTCTCCCTGGTCCGCATGCGGATCCTGGGAGCCCGATGGGTGAAGCGGGGCAGGGAAGGCGTGCTCCAGGGCCTGGTGGGGGCCCTGGGTGGGGGCGGCGGCCGGGTGGAGGTGAGACCGGTGAGCGCTGTGTCCGAAGGGCCGGGCTACGCCTCGCCTCCGGGAGTCCTGGAGGAGCTGGACGATCCCACCCAGGCTTTCGGTGGGGGCGGGGTGGAGTTCACCGAGGCGTCCCTGGGCCTGGAGGTGCAGGACCTGGCCCCGGGGGACCGGGCCGAGGTCTACTACCGGTTCCCCCAGCGTCCCCGGAACTTCCTCACCTACCGGCAGGCCCGACTGTGGGTCGTGGCTCCCGAGGGGGACTGGGCCGAGGACGGGGCCCGGGTGTTCCTGAAGGTGGGCACGGACCCGGACAACTTCTACCTCTACCAGTTCCCCCGCTCCGGCGATCCTTCCCCCGGGGCCGTAGCTCCCGGAGACTGGCTCCCGGAGGTGGTGGTGGACTTCGGGCGCTGGCTCACCCTCCGCCGCCGGGCCGAGGAGGAGTTCATCCGGAATCCCCCGGCCCCGGGGGCTCCTCCCCTGGAGGTCTGGAGCGCCGACTCCACCTACGCCGTGGTCTTGAAGGATCGGGCCCGGGCCCCGAACCTGGCCGCGGTTCGGGAGATCTCCCTGGGGGTGTGGAATCCCACCTCCACGTCCTTCCGGGGCACCCTGTGGGTCAACGAGCTCCGCCTGTCCCGGGCGGTGGAGGACCCGGGCTACGCCGGACACGTTGACGTGAGTCTGGAGGCCCCCGGTCTTCTCCGTACCAGTCTCAGCTACTCCACCCGGGGGCCCTACTTCCGCCAGCTCACCGAGGACCCCACCTACCAGGACAACGCGTCCCTGGCCCTGCGGTCCACCCTGGAGTTGGGGAGGGTGGCCCCGGAGGGATGGGGAATCTCGGCTCCCGTATCCGTGAGCCACTCCCGGACGGCACAGGATCCCACCTTCCTCCGGCAGAGCGATGTCCGGGTGGAGAGGGTCCAGGGGCTCCGTGACACGGGTGCCTCGGAGACCCGGGTGGAGGTGGGCCTGCGGAAGACGACTCCCGTGGGCAACGCCTTCCTGGATCCGGTGTTGGACGGACTGTCCCTGAGCGCCGGGTACTCCCGGAGCCGTCTGAGCACCACCACCCTGGAATCCGAGGGCTCGGGGGTGGACGCCCGAGTGGACTATGCCCGGGAGGTAGAGCCCAGACACCTCCCCCTGGTCCCGGGCTTCGCCGCCGGGGTGGTCCGGGCCCTGCTGCCGGAAGCCTGGGAGCGGCCCCTCCTGGAGACTCGCCTGCGCTGGACCCCGGAGGAGCTCCGCTTCGGAAGTTTCTACTACCGCCGGGACCGGGAGTCCTTCCGCTATGAGCAGATCCTGGAGCTACCCTCGGACAGCCTGGTCACTCCCACCCTGGCCCCCCGGGAGGCCCTGGAGACCACGGCCCGGGTGAGCCTCCGGCCCCTGGAGGCCGTGTCTGCCGACGTCTCCTTCTTCTCGATCCGGGATCTGCTGCCCCCCCGGGAAGCGGTCCAGGACTCGGCGGCCCGGCCCCTACTGGCCCGGGAGCGATGGAAGACCGGGTTCCTGGACCTGGGTTGGGAGACCCGCCGTAACCTCCGGACCCGCCTGGGCTTGCAGCCTACCCTGGCGACGTGGCTCCGGACGGATTTCTCCGTGACCACGGACTACACCACGGACCGGAACGCCGCCCTGGTGGACGTCGTTGCGGTGGCGGCTGACACCGTCCTCCTCCTGCAGCGCAACGCCAACGGGAACCGGAGCACCCGGGCTACGGTCTCCCTGGAGCCGGGTCGGTTGGCGGACCTCCTGGCCCCTCCGGCCCCGGAGGGTGAGGCAGGAGAGGAGGGGGAGGCAGCAGCGGAAGAGGAGGGCGGGGAAGGGGGAGTCCTGGAGCGAGTGCTCCGGGCCGTGGATCCCCTCACCGTGTCCCGGCAGGGGGGTCTGAACGCCCGCTTCTTCCGGGAGCCCGTGAGCCCCGGGGCCGGTTTCCAGTTGGGTTGGGGCGGGCGGGACGACTTCCGGTTCCTGGGCCGGGACACGGCCTCCATCCTCACCGACCGGACCACCTGGACCGGAGGCACGGGAGTCCGTCTTCCTTACGACGTGAGGATCTCCGGGAGCTACTCCGAGGCCCGGACCCGGATCCAGCACGTCCGAAGCGACCGGGACCTGAGGACCCGGACCTGGCCGGATCTGCGTCTGCGGGTTCCCCGCCTGCCCCTGCCCTGGGTCCTGGGACGGGCGGTGGAGGAGCTCTCCATGAGCACGGGCTTCCGGCGGACGCTCCGGGACCAGACCTTCGGCGGACGGGGGGTCCAGCGACGGAGCCGGGAGGAGAGACAGGTGCCGGTGGAGGTTTCGGTGACCTGGCCCGGATCCGTCACCACCCGGTACCGGGGCAGCTTCATGAATGGAGACGGTGAGGACCCCACGGGAGACACCCGGAGCTCCCGGAACACCCACGCCTTCCAGCTGAGCTCCAGGCTCCAGGAGCCGCCTCTGCTGGGCCAGCGGCTGGACGGGCCCCTCCGGATCTCCCTGGGCTACCAGTACGCCTCGGAGTCGGATTGCCGGACGCCGGCCGGTCGGACCGACTGCGTGCCCTTCGTGGATTTCATGAACCGGAGCGGGAATCTGACCCTGGGTACCGTGATTTCCCGGATGGAGGTGGGGCTCCACCTCACGTACACGGACCGGCAGTCCTTCGTGGGACGACGGGAAGGCTCCACCCAGTTCCAGCTGGGCCTCTTCGGCCAGTTCCTCTTCGACTCCGGGAGCTTCGTGACTCCCTCCCCCACGGGATTCGGTTCCGGATTCTGAGTCGGACTCCCTCCCGGCAGGGGCCGACACCGCTCGCTGGACCATGGCATCGCCCCGACATCGGGCCCACCCTCCCGTTCATGACCCCCATGGAAGGCCGGAGCCTGGTCCGAGGTGGAATCGTCCTCCTCCTTCTCGCCCTGGTGCGGGTGGCGGCCTCGGGCCCCGGCGCCCCGGGGCCGGTGCCGGAGGGGGAAGGGAATGGGGACGACCTGGGGGCACTCCTGGCCGAGAGTCGGGAAGCCCGGGACGAGGCCCGGCGCCGGGCTCGACCCCTGGAGGAGGGAGAGGGCCTGGACCCGAACCGGGCCTCGGAGGAGGAGCTGGATCGGCTCCCGGGGGTGGGACCCGCCACCGCCGAGGCCATGGTGGAGCACCGGAAGAGCCATGGAGGGTTCGCCCGGGCCGAGGACCTCCTGGCCGTCCGGGGCATCGGACCCGCCACCCTGGAGAAGATCCGCCCCTTCCTGGATTTCTCCCGGGGCCCGCCCCTGGAGTTGCGGAGGCAGGCCGGGAGACCGCCCGGGGGGGCGTCAGGAAAGTCGTCCGGGAGAGCTCCGGCGACCATCGACGTGAACCGGGCCGCCGCCGGGGAGCTGGAGGCCCTTCCCGGGATCGGACCCACCCTGGCCCGACGAATCGTGGAGAGCCGGCGACGGGAAGGGCCGTATCTGGCGCCGGAGGACCTTCTTCGGGTCCGGGGAATCGGGCCCCGGTCCCTGGAGCGGATCCGGAACAGGATTCGGATGATGCACTGAGCAAAGGGATTCCTTGACCCCTTCCTCCTCGGGTTCCTATGTTGGATTCAGGGTGGCAAACGGATGTTTACCAATTTTGGAGCATCGTACTCCTTGAGTTTCTCCCGAAGCTGCCGGTACTGTGTAAGGTACGGTGGTGTGGTTTGATACCGTGGGAGACGAGGGGGATCCCGATTTTTTTCCGATCCGGGAGAACCTCAGGTGTGGGCCTGGGGTTTCATGGTGGACGCTAGCTCGACTCACCGACCCGGTGTGATGGCCTGGAATCCCACCGCAGCGTGTACCCGCTGGAAGACGTAAACGATGGCAACCAACGTCGTCCAAGATCGCCTCGGCGACCTTTTCGTGAGAGAAGGTCTCATCACCGAGGAGCAGCTTGCTGAGGCCCTGAGGGAATCCAGGGAGTCGAAGGTCCGTATCGGCTACGCCCTGGTGAAGCTGGGGTTCGTGGCCGAGGACGAGCTCACCCGGGCCCTGGCCAAGCAGTTCCGGGTGCCGGCGGTGGACCTGGAGAAGGTCAAGGTCGAAGAGAAGACCCTGAGGCTGGTCCCGGAAGACGTGGCCATGAAGCATCGGGTGCTGCCCCTGCGGAAGGTGGGCCGCACCCTGACCGTGGCCATGGCGAACCCCACGGACATGGGGGCCATCGACAACCTCAAGTTCCTCACCCGCTTCGAGATCGAACCGGTGGTCGTGGGGGAGTACACCCTCCAGAAGCATCTGGAAGACTACTACGGGATGGGCGAGACGGGGATGCAGGAGATGCTGGGGGATCTCCTGGAGGAAGAGGTGGAGGTGGTGGAGCAGGAGGAAGAGGACGTCTCCGTCGACGCCCTGGAAGCGGAGGTGGACAAGGCGCCGGTGGTGAAGTTCATCAACGGGCTTCTCACCGACGCCGTCATGAAGGGCGTCTCCGACATCCACATCGAGCCCTACGAGAAGGAGCTTCGGGTCCGCTATCGCATCGACGGTGCCCTGCAGGAGGTCATGAAGCCGCCCATGAAGATGAAGGCGGCCCTCACCTCCCGGATCAAGATCCTGGCGGACCTGAACATCGCCGAGCGGCGGGTGCCCCAGGACGGGCGCATCAAGCTGAAGATGAAGAACCGGGTGGTGGACTTCCGGGTCTCCACCCTGCCGGTGATCTTCGGCGAGAAGATCGTCCTCCGTATCCTGGACAAAGGAAACCTGACCTTCGACCTGGCGAACTTCGGCTTCGAGCCGAAGGCGGAGAAGGACTTCATGAACGCCATCGCCAACCCCTACGGGATGGTGCTGGTGACGGGTCCCACGGGCTCGGGGAAGACCACGACCCTGTACTCGGCCCTCTCGAAGGTGAACAACGAGGAAGTCAACATCATGACCGCGGAGGATCCGGTGGAGTACAACCTCCACGGGATCAACCAGGTCCTGGTCCGCAACGAGATCGGGATGACCTTCGCGGCAGCCCTCCGGGCCTTCCTGCGCCAGGACCCGAACATCATCATGGTGGGTGAGGTCCGGGACCTGGAGACCGGGGGCATCGCCGTGAAGGCCGCCCTGACCGGACACCTGGTCCTCTCCACCCTCCACACGAACGACGCCCCCTCCACCGTCACCCGTATGATCGACATGGGCCTGGAGCCCTTCAACGTTGCGGCGGCTCTGAACCTGGTGACGGCCCAGCGCCTCGTGCGGCGGATCTGCAACGAGTGCAAGGTGGAGGCCGACTATTCCGACGAAGTCCTGGAGATGGCCAAGCTCCCCGAGGAGTGGCTGAAGAAGCACACCCTCTACAAGGGAGAGGGGTGCGACAAGTGCGGAGGCACAGGCTACAAGGGCCGTCAGGGCCTCTACGAGGTCATGGCCATGAGCTCCCGGCTTCGGAAGCTCATCATGCAGGAGGCCAGCACCGATGAGCTCCGGACGGCGGCCATCGAGGAAGGCATGCTCACCCTTCGGATGGACGGCCTGAAGAAGCTCGGCCGCGGTATCACGACCCTGGAAGAGGTGATGAAGGAGACCTCGGAGGCCAGTTGACGGCTCCGGGACACGGGTCGGGAAGGCTCGCGAAGACAGTCCACGATCACGGCGGCCCGGGGGCCGCCCAACTACATGGGACACTCGAGAATCCATGGAAGCCCAAGGAACGCCCAGGCCGCAGACCCAGACTCAGACCCAGGCCCAACCGAAGCAGGAGCTCAGCCTGCGGGTTCTTCTCCAGGAGATGATCCAGAAGGGAGCCTCGGACCTCCACGTGACCGTGGGAGATCGGCCCAAGCTCCGCATCGACGGTGACCTGACCGGCTCCCAGGTGAATCATGTTCTGAACCCCAAGGATACCCTGCAGCTGGCCTACTCCATTCTCACGGAGAACCAGAAGAAACGCTTCGAGACCGAAGACGAGCTGGATTTCTCCTTCGGGGTCCAGAACCTGTCCCGCTTCCGGGGGAACGTTTACAAGCAGCGGGGCTGCGTGGCCATGGCCATCCGGCAGATCCCCTACGAGATCGTGTCCATCGAGAAGCTGGGTCTGCCTCCGGTCCTGAACAGGATGTCGGAGCGGCCCCGGGGCCTGGTGCTGGTGACGGGCCCCACGGGCTCGGGGAAGTCCACCACCCTGGCCGCCATGGTGGACAAGATCAACCGGGAGCGGAAGGGCCACATCATCACCATCGAGGATCCCATCGAGTTCATCCATCGCCACAACAACTGCATGGTGAACCAGCGGGAGGTGGGGGCCGACACGAACTCCTTCTCGGCGGCCCTGAAATACGCCCTCCGGCAGGATCCGGACGTGATCCTCATCGGCGAGATGCGGGATCTGGAGACCATCGGTGCCGCCCTGACCATCGCCGAGACCGGGCATTTGGTGCTGGCCACCCTCCACACGAACTCGGCGGCGGAATCCATCAACCGGATCATCGACGCCTTCCCCTCCCATCAGCAGGGCCAGATCCGGGCCCAGCTCGCCTTTGTGCTGGAAGGCGTCATCACCCAGACCCTCCTTCCCCGGGCCAAGGGACGGGGCCGGGTCGTGGCCGCCGAAGTGATGCTCTGCACCCCGGCCATCCGATCGGTGATCCGGGACGACAAGATCCACCAGATCTACTCCTTGATGCAGGCAGGGAAGAAGCACGGGATGCAGACCCTGAACGACAGCCTGGCCAGCCTCTACATGCGAGGAGAAGTCACCCTGGAGGAGGCCCTGAAACGTTCGGCCGATCCCAACGAGCTTCTCAGGGCCGTGGGTGAGCCGGTGCCGGGAGAATAACGGGAGTCCTGAACAGCTATGCCTACCTTCGTCTACAGTGCCCGCCCCGCCACGGGCGGCGATATCCAGTCCGGAGAGCTCGAGGTCAAGACCAAGGACGAGGTCCTGTCTTTCCTCCACAAGCAGAAGATGATCCCCGTCTCCGTCCGGGAGAAGGACAAGGGGATCAACATCCAGATCGGGACCGGGGTGAAGACCCGGGATATCGTCATCTTCACCCGTCAGTTCGCCACCATGATCAACTCGGGACTGCCCCTGGTGCAGGCCCTGGACATCCTGGCGGAGCAGACGGAGAACGACTCCCTGCGGAAGGTCATTCAGGACATCCTCTACGACGTGGAGTCCGGCCACACCCTGGCCGATGCCCTGGGCTCCCACCCCAAGATCTTCTCCGAGCTGTACGTGAACATGGTGGCGGCGGGTGAGGCGGGAGGTATCCTGGACACGATCCTCCTGCGGCTGGCCACCTTCCTGGAGAAGAACGACGCCCTGGTCCGGAAGATCAAGGGCGCCATGATCTACCCGGGGGTGATCTTCACGGTGGCGGGCCTGGCCGTGGTGATCCTCCTCATGTTCGTGATCCCCACCTTCCAGCAGATGTTCGAGTCGGCGGGGGTGCCCCTTCCCCTGCCCACCCAGATCGTCATCAGCCTGTCGGAGTTCCTCCAGGTCTACTGGTGGGCCCTGGGCCTGGGCATCATCGTGCTGATCTTCCTGATCCGCCAGATCTATCAGACGGACGGGGGGAAGCTTGCCATCGACAAGATGTTGTTGAGCCTGCCCATCCTGGGCGACCTCCAGAGGAAAGCCGCGGTGGCCCGGTTCACCCGGACGCTGGGGACGCTGGTCTCGTCGGGTGTGTCCATCCTGGAAGGCCTGGAGATCACGGCCAAGACCGCCGGCAACCGGGTGATCCACGATGCGGTCATGGGGTCACGCTCCTCCATCGCGGGGGGTGAGACCATCGCGGGTCCGCTGAAGGAGTCGGGGGTGTTTCCGCCCATGGTGGTGCAGATGATCAACGTGGGGGAGGAGACGGGCGGGCTGGACGAGATGCTGACGAAGATTGCGGACTTCTACGACGAGGAAGTGGACGCGGCGGTGGAGGCGCTCCTGTCGGCCATGGAGCCGGTGATGATCGTGGTGCTCGGCGTAGTGGTCGGTGGCATGATCGTGGCCATGTACCTGCCCATCTTCGACATGATCAACGCGGTGCAGTAGGGCCGTTGCGGCCTGAAAGACACGTGATTCGTAGTCGCGGAGACGCTTGATTCGTAGTTTTGTGGACAATTGATTCGTTGTCGGTACGGGAAAGGCCTGCTACGGCGGGCCTTTTCCCGTTTGGGGGTCGCCAAAAACGAAGGAAATACTGGTGCCCTCAGTGGGGTTTTCGGGGTCGAAGGGCGGTTTCCGGGATGGATTCCGGGCCGAAAACAGGAACCATCATGAACCTGGAGGGGGTGTGGGTAGCGAAAAGCCCATCGCAATGCGGGAACGGCTGGCCGAGGGTCCTCGAGACAACTACGGCGGAGTGGCGGGCGGGATGATGTGCCCAGGCGAGGAGCCGGAGAGGGGGCATGTGGCCGTTCGGGGGTCCGCATGGGACGACAGACGGGGTGTGGGGCACGCGATGGTTTGGATCTGGCGGACCGAACGTCGAGAAGGGCCTT
>CAZZEL010000030.1:0-2767 GCA_964652625.1 uncultured Gemmatimonadaceae bacterium | reverse complement strand
CTACAAGCGGATCGCGGATGATCCGGAGTTCGGGAAGGCGCTGCTCGATCTGTTGTTCGAGGGGTTCTGGCAGTCGGCCGATAACGAGTCGTAAGGAGCCTGTCCCGCGAAGTCAGCGGGCCGTGAAGCTTCCGATTGAAGGTGATCTCCGACTCTCAAGATAGTGCCTTCCCGGGCTCCGGAATTGGGTGCGCATCCAAGAGGTTGATCGGAGGGGATGTGAGGTATCGGTGGGTGTGGTTTCGGCGGCCCCGACGAGAGGACTCGGCACAGGGCCCAACCGATTGCTTCGGTGGTGGGGTGGACCACCGGGCCTCCTGGCGAGTACGGTGCGTCCAAGCCAGCATCAGCGGCCCCCGGGGTCGAGAGGAGTGAGCCCATCCGTTTCTATCCAATCCCGCTACGAAACAAACGGGCTCCTCGTTGGTTCAAGTGGGTGATTCAAGGTTGAGATTTCCGACGATGGGGTAGAGGTTCCGGGTCGTGCGGTAGCCTCGGGCCCCCGGACATGGTGACCAGAAAGCGCGCAGAGGAGCTTGTTGGGGTTCCCCCGGCTATGCAAAGCTCCGCATAGCGGGGGCAACTCCAGCAGAAGACGGGTCCGCTGTAGGCGTAGCGGATCCGTCGCTCTCTGCGGTCCCCCTGCCCGTTCCTGGGAAGTCGAGCTAAGGACCGAGCAGCACGGCCGGCACGACCGCAATGCCATCCTTTCGGCGATAGGCGTGAGAACCTGTGGTAACGACAAGCGAGTCCAGCAGGTCGGTGCCGAGTTTCTCTCGGAGCCAGGTGAGGTTCGCCACGTCATCGTCGGTAACGGTGCTGCTCAATTTGACTTCGACGGCGACGATCCGCTGGTCCGGTCGTTCGACGATCAAGTCGACCTCCTGTCGACCGTCGTAGGTGCGAAGATGACGGAGCTGCGCTTCCGCCGACTGGGCGTAGGACCGGAGCGAGAGCGTAACGAGTGACTCGAAGAGCTGGCCGAGGAAGGTTCCGTCCCTCGGAACCGGTGAGCCCGGTTCGTGGCCACCCAGTAACGCCTCATCGCTGATGCCGAGCAGGCGTGCTGCCAGGCCGGGGTCTGCCAGATGGTGCTTGGGACTTTGTGTGAGTCGGGCCAGGTGGCTCCGGGACGGGAGCCAGCCCGGCACCGGTTCAATGATCCAGAGGCGGGTGAGAACCTCGCGGTAGGTGATGACCGTGTTCTTGCTCAGGACCTCGCCTTCGCCGCTGGTCGCCGCTTTCCGGATCTTCTCCAGAGTCGTGGTGGTGGAGGAGGCCGCTGCGTATGCGGCTATCCAGCGACGGAGCGCCTGCGGTTTCCGCACCGGGTGCCCCTGCTCCATGAAATCCCGATCGACTACACGGGTCAGGTAGCCGTCCAGCTGGGCGCGGAGGGCCCGTCCTCGAAGGTGGCGGATGCCCGGAAACCCCGACCTGATGATCTCTCCCGTATACTCTGCAAGGCGAACGTCCGTGGCGCCCGAGATCTCCGGGCATGATCCCGACAGGAGTTCCCGCAGGCTCACGGTAGGACTGGCCAGCCCTCGCTCGCTCAGAGCGAAAGGCCGCATCCGAAGGGTCACAATGCGTCCGGCTCCCGAATGCGTCGGAGCCGGCGTCGGCGCCATCGATCCCGCCAACAGGTACCGGGTGGGCGTCGAATCCCGGTCCACCTCACGACGCACCGCGTCCCAGACGGCCGGTACATGCTGCCACTCGTCCAGCAGGACAGGTGGATCTGCCTCCAGGAGTTGGGCCGGGTCCGCCTCGGCCAACTGCCGGTGCGTTGGAGTGTCCAACTGGAAGATCGTCGCCGCGCGACGTTCCGCGGTTGCGGTTTTTCCCACACCCTTGGGCCCTTCGAGAGCGACGGCCGGCAGAGCAGCCAGGAGCTCGTCAAGCTCGCCGTCGATGATTCGTGGGATGTATTCCGGCATTGCACACTCGGATCACGGAACGGGATGGTCACAGCGACTACACGGAAACCTATTGCACTTTTCAACCATCCGCTAGTGAGCTTTTCAACCGGCTTCTATTAAACCGTACAACCAGTCATGACTGAACCTTTCACCCGCCCACGACAGCCGTCCCCGCTACGAATCAAATGTCCAATCGGCGCCGTAAACGACTACGAATCGCTGACACCCCAGCAACGGATCACCTGTCTTTCAGGCGTTGCGCTGGGACGCCCCCGGGGTCGCTTGGGTTCGGCGGCCCCGGGGGTTTTTTTTCCACCCCTGGCGCCGGGGGAGCCCGGGTCCCCTTCCGGGGCCGGCTCGCCAACTACGGTAGGCTTCCTTCGGGGCTCGCCTACGTGCGGTTGTCAACCACCACAGGCTCCTCCGTCTCGCGCATCGGCGCCCGCACTCCAATGCGCCCGCCGCTGCCCAGTTGCGCTGTCCGGGCCTGGCCGAGCTCGGGAACGGGTTCACCGAAGCTCACGCCTTGCAGTCCCTCCAGGGCCTCACACGTCGCGTCCACCTCCGGGGTCACGATCTCGAGATACTGGACCATAACGGTATTCTCCTGGTTGGATTCCTCACAACATAGCGCGGGCGGCGTGGGTGAACATCGGTGGCAACTCTTCTTTGCCGTCTCAGGGAGGACTCGGGCCGTGTCGCTGTTCAGGAGTACAACCCGTGGAAGCGGAACGTCCGAGAAGGTCAATGACTCCAGCCGTAGGCCTCGGCGATGATTCCGAACAGGTCCCAGATCAATGGTTCTCCGGAATCGCCGTTGGTCATGATGACGACACCCTCCGGGT
>CAZZEL010000029.1:9350-40944 GCA_964652625.1 uncultured Gemmatimonadaceae bacterium | reverse complement strand
GGAGGCCATGGCCCGGAAGCACGTGATCTTTCCCGTCCTGGAGACGGACCGGCACCTGGTGGTGGCTACGGCCGATCCCACGGACGTGGAGGCGGAAAGGCTCCTGGGCTTCACCTCCGGTCGACAGGTCGTCTTCGAGGTGGCCTCCCCACGGGCCATCAAGGAGTCCATCGACGAGCGCTTCTCCCCGAACAAGGCGGTGGAGAACATCCTGGGCAGCCTGGAGACCGAGGACGCCGCCGAGGACGCGGTGAAGCTCGTGGAGGAGATGGGCCCGGAGGAGGTCAGCGAGAGCGAGGTCCAGGCCACGCCGGTGGTGAAGCTCACGAACCTGATCATCCGGGACGGGATCGCCCAGGGGGCCAGCGACGTCCACATCGAGCCGGGTCGGAAGATGGGGGTGATCCGGTACCGTATCGACGGGGTCCTCCGCAAGCACATGGACCTCCCCATGTCGGCCCTGAACAGGGTCATCTCCCGGATCAAGATCCTCTCCAGGCTGGACATCGCCGACCGCCTCCGGCCCCAGGACGGAAAGACCCGGGTCCAGGTCAAGAACCTGGCCTACGATCTCCGGGTTTCCACCATACCCGCCGGAGGGGCGGAGAAGTGCGTGATCCGGGTCCTGGACTCCAACACCTCCGTGACCCTGGAAGACCTGAATCTCCCGGAGCCGGAGCTGGTCCGCTTCCGGCAGCTGTTGAGTAACCGGGACGGCATCGTCATGGTGACGGGGCCCACGGGCTCGGGGAAGACCTCCACCCTGTACGGGGCTCTTCGGGAGCTGGCCGACGGGAAGGTCAACATCATGACCGTGGAGGATCCCATCGAGTACGAGCTCCCCTCCATCACCCAGACCCAGGTGGAGGCCAAGCAGGGTCTCACCTTCGCCGCGGCCCTCCGCTCCATCCTCCGGCAGGATCCGGACGTGATCCTGGTGGGGGAGATCCGGGATCGGGAGACGGCACAGACGGCCCTGGAGGCGGCCATGACCGGACACCTGGTCCTGGCTACGGTCCACGCCAACGACGCCGTGAGCGCTGTTCCCCGCCTGGCGGACATGGGGCTGCAGTTCAGCGGAATTGCCGCCACCCTGCGGGGTGCCCTGGCCCAACGCCTGATCCGGAAGGTCTGCCCGGCCTGCGCGGAACCGGTCCGGGGGGTCCTGACCCCGGACGAGCAGCGCCTCACGGAGCGCCACGGGATGGAGCCGGTGGTCCGGGCCGTGGGCTGCTCCGAGTGCGGCTTCACCGGATACCGGGGCCGCCTTCCCGTCATGGAGGTCATGGCCGTGGGACCTCGGCTGGGATCGGCCATCGAGGCCCGGAAGGGCACGGCCACCCTGAACCGCCTGTCGGAGCAGGGGGGCATGCGTTCCATGCACGAGGTGGGGCTGGACTGGGTTCGTCAGGGTAAGACGACCCTGGTGGAGGTGGAGCGTGTCCTGGGGCAGATGCTGGAAGAGGATGAAGCCCAGGAGGAGGAAGGCCCCCCCCGGATCCTGGTGGTGGACGACGACGAGGACGCCCGGCTCTTCACCCGGAGCCTGCTGGAGAAGGAGGAGTTCGAGGTCCAGGAGGCGGAGGACGGCCACGCGGCCATGGACATCCTCAAGGTGGATCCGGATTTTTCCCTGGTGATCCTGGACCTGAAGATGCCGGGCCTGGACGGCAGGGAGGTCCTGAACCTCATTCGGGGGTCCGTGGACACGGCGGCCCTTCCTGTCCTCATACGCACCGGCGTGGGGACGCCCCGGGACGAGGCGGAGCTCCTGGACGCCGGAGCCGACGACTTCATGGCCAAATCCGTGGACTCGTCCCGGTTCGTGGCCCGGGTTCGGGCCATCATTCGCCGTTCCCTTCTTTGAAGGCGATCCCGCCCTCAAATTGACACCGTCTGGTGGGAATGGCAGTTTAAAGGGCTTTCAGAAGTGGGCCTGCGGGCCCCCTTTTTTCGACCTCATTTCATCGGCTCCAAGGCATGTTCAAGACCATCCGTGGCCGACTCATCACCATCGTCATCATCCTGGCGGCGGGCCTGGGTTACCTCTTCACCAACGGGATCAAGCTGGGCCTGGATCTCCAGGGAGGCATGCACCTGGCCCTGGAGGTGGATGACCCCGAAGGGACCTACACCGCCGAGGCCCGGGCCGACCACATCGAGCGGGCGGAACGGATCATCCGGACCCGCATCGACGAGTTCGGCGTGGAGGAGCCCCTCATCCAGACCGTGGGCTCGGAGCGGCTCATCATCGAGCTCCCGGGCATCCGGGACGAGGACAGGGCCAAGGAGCTCATCCAGCGCAACGCCTTCCTGGAGTTCAAGCTGGTCAGGCCCACTTCGGAGGTGCAGTCCGCCCTGCCCCGCATCGACCGAGCCATCGTGGCGGCCCTGGGGGCCGACTCCATCCGGGGCATGGGACAGGCGGCGGAAGCTCCCTCCCAGGGGCTGGAGGAGCTCCTCTTCCAGGGCGAAGACACGGCTCAGGTCCCGGACTCGGCCCGGGCTGCGGACTCCGCCGCTGCCTCGGAGACTCCGGTTCCCGGGGAGGAGGCCCAGGCGGATTCGGCCCGGCAGGAGGCACCGGAGACGGAGCTTCGACCCTTCACGGGTCTTCTGAACCAAGGTGACGGGGAGGGGATCTACCTGGTGGCCGAGGAAGACGTGGAAGCGGCCCAGCACTTCCTGAGCCTTCAGGAAGTCCGCCGGGCCCTGCCCCGGGACATCGTCCTGCAGTGGGGTGCGGAGCCCGTGGGCATGGGAGCCCGCACCTACTATCGCCTGTATGTGCTGGAGGACGAGGCCTTCCTCACGGGAGACATGCTGGAGAACGCCCAGGCGAACCGGGACCCCCAGTACAACCAGGCCATCGTGAACTTCGAGCTGAACCGTCGGGGCGGCCGCCGCTTCGCCGAGTTCACCGGAGCCCACGTGGGAGACTTCCTGGCCATCGTCCTGGACGGGGAGGTCATGAGCGCACCGGTCATCCGGGACCGGATCGGGGCCTCGGGCCAGATCGAGCTGGGGAACTCTCCCCTGGAGGAGGCCCGGGACCTGGCCCTGGTCCTCCGGGCCGGCGCCCTGACGGCTCCCCTGAGGATCATGGAGGAGCGGACCGTGGGACCGTCCCTGGGGCAGGACTCCGTGGACAAGGGGATCCTGGCAGGGGTCGTGGGGCTCGTCCTGGTGGTGGGCGTCATGCTCGTCTACTACCGGATGGCCGGGCTCCTGGCCCTGGGGGCCCTGACCGTCTACGTGGTCCTGGTTCTGGGAGGCCTGGCGGCGTTGAACGCCACCCTCACCGTGCCGGGCATCGCCGGTCTCATCCTCTCCGTGGGCATGGCCGTGGACGCCAACGTCCTCATCTTCGAACGAATACGTGAGGAGCTCATCGCCGAAAGGGCCACCCGGACGGCGGTGGACGAGGGCTTCAGCCACGCTCTCTCGGCCATCGTGGACGCGAACCTCACCACCCTCATCACGGCCCTGATTCTGTTCCAGTTCGGGACCGGGCCGGTTCGCGGGTTCGCCGTGACCCTGTCCATCGGTATCGTGGCCTCCTTCTTCTCGGCCCTTTTCGTGACCCGGACCCTCTTCCTGTTGTACCTCTCCGGGAAGAAGACCACCGATCCCATCAGCATCTGACGAGCCCTCCATGCGCATCTTCAGCGAAGCCCAGTACTCCTTCATCGAGAAGCGGAAGGCGGCCTACGTCGTCTCCGGCCTCGTCCTCCTGGTGGCCATCGGCGCCATGGTGGCCAATGTGGCCCTCATCGGCAGCTGGCAGAACTACGGGGTGGACTTCACCGGAGGAACCCTCATTCAGGTGCACTTCGACGTTCCCGTGACCGCCGGAGAGATCCGGGAGGTCCTGGGCGGAACCGAGGCTCCTCCCATTACCCGTTTCGGGGAGGAGAACGAGTTCACCATCCGGGCTCCGATCTCGGAGGACCGTGGCGTGGAGGCCGTGCGGGAGGAGATCCGGGCCCAGCTGGAATCCGAGTTCGGCGCCGGGAATCTGGACGTGCTCCGGGCCGAGCTGGTGAGCGCCAAGGTGGGAGGAGAGTTGCAGCAGAAGGCGGCGTTTGCCATCGTCTTCTCCTTCTTCCTGACCCTCATCTACCTGGCCATCCGCTTCGAGCTCCGCTTCGGGATCGCCGCCATCATCGCCACGGTGCACGACATCCTCATCACCCTGGGCTTTCTGGCCCTCTTCCGGGTGGAGATCGCCCTGCCCACGGTGGCGGCCATCCTCACCATCGTGGGGTACTCCCTGAACGACACCATCGTGGTCTTCGACCGGGTCCGGGAGAACCTGGGCCGAAAGGGAGGCCGGAAGGAGGATCCCATGGCCCTGGTGAACCGGTCCATCAACGAGACCCTTCCCCGGACCGTCCTTACCTCCGGAACCACCCTGGCCGTGCTCTTCTCCCTTCTCTTCCTGGGCGGCGCGGTGATCCGGGACTTCACCATGGTCCTGATCCTGGGGGTCATCATCGGAACGTACTCCTCCATCTTCGTGGCCTCCCCGGCCCTCCTGGAGATCCAGCGGCGCTGGGGCACCGGGGAGAGCAAGGACCGGAAGAAGAGGCGGCGCCGGGGGGCGGCGATCCCCACCTGATCGTCATGCTCATCGATAGCCACTGCCACCTGACGGACGACCAGTACGAGGACGACCGGAAGGAGGTCCTCCGGCGCGCCCGGGAAGCGGGGGTGGGCGGGGTTCTCACCGTGTGCTCGGATCTGGACGATGTGGAAGCCGTGGTCCGCCTCCTGGATGAGGCTTCCGGCTGGGCCGACCTCCCCGTTCTTCGGGGGACGGCCGGCATCCATCCCCACGAGGCCCAGGATGCCGGGGAAGGAGATCTGGCCCGACTCCAGGAGGTGGCCCGGGACCAGGACGGGATCGTCGCCGTGGGGGAGACGGGCCTGGACTTCTTCTACGACAACGCTCCCCGAAAGAAGCAGGAGGAGCTCTTCCGGAGCCACCTGGAGGCGGCCCGGGAGCTGGACCTGCCCGTGGTGGTCCATTCCCGGAGCGCCGACGACCTCACGGCCCGGATCCTCCGAGAGATTGGGACGGAGGTCCGGGGTGTTCTGCATTGCTTCACCGGGGGGGAGGATCTCCTGGAGACGGCCCTGGCCGTGGGATGGATGGTCTCCTTCACCGGGATCATCACCTTCAAGAGCTACCGGGACGGAGCCCTTGTTCGTCGGGTTCCCCGGGACCGGCTCATGGTGGAGACGGACGGCCCCTACCTGGCTCCCGTCCCCCACCGTGGACGCCGGAACGAGCCGGCATGGGTGGCTCGGGTGGCGGAGACGGTGGCGGCCCTCCGGGACGAGCCTCTCCAGGAGGTCCACGACTACACCACCCGGAACGCCAGGGACTTCTTCGGTCTGGAGGGGTCATGAGGGCCTGGGGGAGCCCGGTCGGCTGATGCCCCGCAGGATCCATGTTCTTCCGGACGGGGTGGCGAACCAGATCGCCGCCGGGGAGGTGGTGGAGCGGCCCGCCTCCGTGGTCAAGGAGCTGGTGGAGAACGCCCTGGATGCCGGAGCCAGCTGGGTCCGGGTGGAGATCAAGGGGGGCGGGAAGCAGGAGATCCGGGTGGCCGACGACGGGGTGGGGATGAGCCGGGAAGACGCCCTCCTGTGTCTGGACCGTCACGCCACCAGCAAGATCGCCACGGCGGAGGAGCTGGCCAGGGTGAGGACCCTGGGCTTCCGGGGAGAGGCCCTGCCTTCCGTGGCCGCCGTGTCCCGCCTGAGCCTTCAGACCCGGGAGTCGGAGGAGGAGGTGGGCACGGCCCTCCGGGCCAACGGGGGTCGGATCGTAGGTGTGGAGGACACGGCCCGGCAGCCCGGAACCACGGTGGAGGTCCGGAACCTCTTCTTCAACGCCCCGGCCCGGCGCAAGTTCCTCAAGGCCGCCTCGGCGGAGACCCGGGCGGTGAACGAGACCGTCACCGCCCTGGCCCTGGCCCATCCCCGGGTCTCCTTCACTTTGGTGTCCGGCTCCAACCGCCTCCTGGATCTTCCCTCCGCCGGAGACGTGGCCACCCGCGTGGCCGGTCTCTGGGGGGAGGAGGAGGCCCGGAAGCTCCTCCCCGTTGCGGGTCGAGAGGGCCCTGTGGAGCTCCGGGGTCTCATCCAGCGCCCCGACGCCGCGGAGCCGGGATTTCGCCGGGCCTACCTGTTCGTGAACCGCCGTCCCTTCCGGGCGCCGGCCCTCCTCAGGGCCGCGGACCGGGGGTACCGGACCACCGTGGCTCCCTCGGTGAGGCCCTGGCTCTTCCTCTACTTCCGGGTGGAGGACGAGTCCGTGGACGTGAACGTGCATCCGGCCAAGACCGAAGTCCGGTTCCGGAACCAGGCCGCTGTGGAGACGCTCCTGGAGGAGTCGGTTCAGAGGGCCCTGGCGGGAGCCGACAGCGGCGCGACCCTGGACGTCCAGCTCGCGCCGCCTCGTCTGACCGTCCGGGAGAGCACCGGTGGCCGGGGAGGGGCCGGGGGGGCGGACCGGGAGACGTCGGGGGAAGGGGAGCCCAATGAGACCCCCGCCCAGATGGCCCTCTTTCTCGCCGGCGCACCCGGCCGGGAGGGGGAGGGGACGAAGAAGACGGAGGACGGGGCGGAGGGAGCCGGGACCCTGGAGGCGGAGGAACGTGAGATCCTCCAGGGGGTGAGTGAGGAGAGTCGCCCCCGCCTCTGGCAGATCCACGACACCTACATCCTGGCCGAGACCCGAGAGGGGCTCCTCATCATCGATCAGCACGCCGCCCACGAGCGGGTCCTCTTCCAGCGCCTCATGGAGGCCTTCGAAGGGGAAGGGGAGGAGAGTCAGCGTCTTCTCTTCCCCCTGACCCTCCGCCTGGGTCGGGCCGAGGTCCGGCAGATCCGTGAGCTCAGGGGACTTCTGGCCCGTGCGGGGTTCGACGTGGAGGAGTTCGGAGGCGAGACGGTGATCCTCCACTCCGTGCCCACGCCCCATCCCTACTTCGAGGCGGAGCGGTGTTTCCGGGAGATGGTGGCCGAGTTGGCGGAGGGCTCGGAGCTGGTTCGCTCGGCCCGAAACCAGCACGAGCGCATCGCTATGACCTTCGCCTGCAAGGGAGCCGTCAAGGCCGGGCAACGCCTGGATCCCCGGGAGATGGAGGAGCTCTTCGACGCTCTCTTCGCCACGGAGCTCCCCTTCCACGACGTCCACGGCCGGCCCACCATCGTCCGCCTGAGCAAGGGGGAGCTGGAGCGGAAGTTCGGTCGGAACTCATGACTTCTCCCGTGGGGGATTCCCGGGCCACCCCTCTTGCCGGACCCAGCTTCCTGGCCGTGGTGGGCCCCACGGCCTCTGGAAAGACCGGTCTTTCCCTGGAGCTGGGCCGGATCCTCCCCGGGGAGGTCGTCTCCATGGATTCCCGGCAGGTCTACCGGGGGATGGACGTAGGCACCGGAAAGGTGGGTCTCCGGGAGCGGGCCCGCTTGCCCCATCACGGCCTGGACATCCTGGACCCCCGGGAACGCTATTCCGCCGGCCGCTTCGCCCGTGACGCCCGGGTTTGGATCCGGGAGATCGAGAGCCGACACCGAATCCCCTTCCTGGTAGGGGGCACCGGGTTCTTCCTGAAGGCCCTCACCGATCCCATGTTCTGCGAGCCGGAGGTGGATTCGGAGCGGCTGGAGGAGCTCCGGGACTTCCTGAACCGTCTTTCCCCGGAGCGTCTCCAGGAGTTCGTCGCCGCCCTGGATCCGAAGCGGGAACCGGTGGCCGCCCAGGGAGGGCGTCAGCGGATGACCCGGACTGTGGAGATGGCCCTCCTCACGGGCCGCCCCCTGAGTTGGTGGCACCGGGAGGCGCCCCCGGCCCGGGAGCCCTTGCCGGGAATCATCATTCTCCTGGAGCTTCCCCGGGAGGTCCTCTACGAGCGGATCAACCGCCGGGTCCGAGGGATGGTGGAGGAGGGGCTGGTGGAGGAGGTTCAGGGTCTCTTGGACGCCGGCTACCGGGAAGAGGACCCGGGCCTGACCGGAGCCGGATACCGGGAGATGGTGGGTCACCTGAAGGGACGGACGAGCCTGGAGGAGGCGGTGGAGGAGATCCAGAGGGCCCATCGCCGCTACGCCCGGAGGCAGATCACCTGGTTCCGACACCAGCTTCCCCCCGGTACGCGTGGGGTGGATCCCCGGGGCCCGCATGACGAGTTGGCCCGGGAGATCCGCGCTCTCTGGAACCGGGCTCTGGAATTCGGGTTGGAAGAGGCGCCGGAGGGGGGAGGAGCCGGGGAACACCCATCCACGTGGAGGAAGAAGGGGCGGCCATGAAGATCGGCATCACGTGCTATCCCACCTACGGCGGCTCCGGGGCCATGGCTACCGAGCTGGGCCTGGACCTGGCGGAGAAGGGGCACGAGGTCCATTTCGTGTCCTACGCCCAGCCCTTTCGGTTGGACCGCTTCCGGGAGCGGGTGTTCTTTCACGAGGTGGAGATGGACGAGTACCCCCTCTTCGAGCACCCGCCCTACACCCTGGCCCTGGCCGTGGCCATCCACGATACGGCCATGAAGGAGGGGCTGGACCTGGTCCATGTCCACTACGCCATCCCTCACGCCACCTCGGCCTGGGTGGCGGAGGAGATGCTCCGGGAGCAGCGGGACCTGAAGATCGTCACCACCCTGCACGGGACGGACATCACCCTGGTGGGGCTCCACCCCTCCTTCCAGGCCATCACCCGATTCTCCATCCTGAAATCCGACGGGCTTACGGCCGTCTCTCGGTTCCTGAAGGACCGGACGGTGGAGGACTTCTCCGTTCCCCCGGACCGGATCCGGGTCATTCCCAACTTCGTCGATCCGGACCACTACCGGCGGGAGGGAAAGCCGTGTCACCGGGCCACCCTGGCTCCGGAAGGGGAGCGCATCGTCATGCACGTCTCCAACTTCCGGCCTGTGAAGCGGATCACCGACGTGGTGGAGGTCTTCGCTCGGATCCAGGCCCGGGTCCCGGCCCGTCTCGTCATGGTGGGCGACGGCCCGGAACGGTCCCGGGCCGTGGAGCGGGCCGAGACCCTGGGGGTGAGCGACCGGATCCTCTTCCTGGGCAAGCACGCCTCGGTGGACGAGCTCCTGGCCTGCGCCGATCTCTTCCTCCTCCCGTCCCGGAATGAGTCCTTCGGTCTTGCGGCCCTGGAAGCCATGGCCTGCGGGACTCCGGTGATCGCCACGAACACCGGCGGCCTCCCGGAGGTGATGGTCCACGGAGAGACGGGCTTCCTCTTCGATCTGGGGGCCGTGGACGAGATGGCGGAGGCCGGGCTCTCCCTCCTCCAGGATGACCAGGAATGGGTGCGCTTCAGCCAGGCGGCCCGGGCCCGGGCGGTGGAGCACTTCTCCACCCGGGCCGTTCTTCCCCGCTATGAAGCCCTGTACCGGGAGGTCACGGCCGGAGACCTCTCTCCATGAGTCTCCTGGAGGCTCTGCTCCTGGGTGTGGTGCAGGGGGCCACGGAGTTCCTGCCCATCTCCAGCTCCGGTCACCTGGTCATGGGCCAGGCCCTCCTGGGCGTGGAGGTCCCCGGAGTGAGCTTCGAGGTTGCCGTGCACGTGGCCACCCTCCTCTCCGTCCTGGTGGTCTACCGGGAGCGGCTCACGGAGCTGGTGAGGGGGGCCTGGGCCCGGGAGAGGGTGGCCTGGCGCTACATGGGGCTCCTGGTGGTGGCCACGCTGCCTGCCGCCGTGCTGGGGTTGGGAGCCGGCGATGTGCTGGAAGAGCTGTTCGAGGCCCCGGCCGTGGCCGGCGGGGCTCTCCTGGTCACCGGCCTCTTTCTCTGGACCTCCCGAGGGGCCCTGGCCCGGGGGTCGGGCCGGAGGCCGACCCTGGGCATCGCCCTCCTCATGGGTCTGGCCCAGTCCCTGGCCCTGGTCCCCGGGATCTCCCGCTCCGGGGCCACGGTGGTGGCGGGGCTATGGCTGGGTGTGGAGGCGGAGGAGGCGGCGGCCTTTTCCTTCCTCATGGCCATTCCGGCTATTCTGGGAGCGGCGGTGCTCCAGGGGCCGGAGCTGGCGAAGGGGGGAATGGGGATGGCCCCCGCCCCCCTCCTCCTGGGAAGTGCAGCCGCCGCGGTGGTGGGGGTGCTGGCCATCCGTATCTTCATCCGCATGCTGAGGCGGAGGTCTTTTCACCGGTTCGGACCCTATTGCTGGGCCGCCGGCGGGGCGTTCCTTCTGTTCCTTGTCCTGAGAGGATCCTGATCGTTGAACGACACGGCAGCCGGTCCTGGGGAAGTCTCCGAGACGTCGGGGAGCCGGGAAGGGGGTTCGGAGAGCCACCTGGATACCCTTATCGCCATGGCTCTGGAGGAGGACGTGGGCCCTGGTGACCGGACCACGGAGTGGACCGTCCCCTCCGGCGCCCGGGGGAAGGGGAGGATCGTGGCGAAGGAGGGGCTGGTGGTGGCGGGTCTGGAGGCTGCCTGCAGGGTCTTCCGCCGGGTGGAGCCCGCTCTGGAGCTCTGTCTCTCCGTGGCGGAGGGAGCTCGGGTCCCGGCATCCACGACCATCCTGGAGGTTCAGGGCCCCCTTAAGGGAATCCTCACCGGGGAGCGAACCGCCCTGAACTTCCTGGCTCGCCTTTCCGGCGTGGCCACCCTCACCCTTCGCTTCGTGGAGGCGGTGGACGGCACGGGGGCCCGGATCCTGGATACCCGGAAGACCCTGCCGGGGTGGAGGGTGCTGGAGAAGGAGGCGGTGCGGTTGGGTGGGGGTGAGAATCACCGGATGGGTCTTCACGACATGGTCCTGGTGAAGGACAATCACCTGGTGGCGGCGGGAGGAGTGAGGAGGGCGGTGGAGGGGGTCCGGGAGGGGAACCGGGCCGGGCTGTCCGTGGAGGTGGAGGTGACGACGCTGGAGGAGCTGGACGAGCTCCTCCCCCTGGGAGTGGACCGGATCCTCCTGGACAACATGGACCTGGCGACGCTGCGGGAGGCGGTGAGAAGGGTAGGGGCCCTGGGCCAGGGGCGGCCCCTGACGGAGGCCTCGGGGAACGTCACCCTGGAGACCGTGAGGACCGTGGCGGATACGGGCGTGGACCTGATCAGCGTGGGGGCTCTGACCCATTCGGCGGCATCGGCGGACCTGTCCCTGAGGGTAGACCAGGGAGGGTGAAGCAGGTCCCCGTAGAATAGGAGGAGAGCATGCACCTGGTGGCAGACATCGGAAACACGGAGCTGGCCCTGGGCGTCATGAATCCCGAAGGAGGGGAAGTGGAGGCCCACTGGCGACTGAGCACGGCCACCCCCCGGACGGGAGACGAATTCGCGCACCTGGTGGCGGACCTGCTGGAGCGGGAAGGCGTAGAGCTGGACCGGGTGAGCCGGAGCGTGGTGGGAAGCGTGGTCCCTACCGTGACGGAGCGGTTCCGGCACGCTCTGGAGAAGCTCTTCTCGGGTCCCGTCTTCCTGGTGGAGGCAGGGACGGCGGGAAGCCGTCTTCCCATCGAGCTGGACGTGGAGGAGCCCCGGACCGTGGGGGCGGACCGGATCGTGAACACCCTGGCGGCGAAGGAGCTGTACGGACAGGACACGGTGGTGGTGGACCTGGGCACGGCCACCACCTTCGACTGCATCACGGCGGAGGGGGTGTTTCTGGGCGGGGTCATCGCCCCGGGGATCCAGGCGGGGCTGGAGTGGTTGGGCCGCCGGACGGCGAAGCTCCCCCGGGTGGAGTTCCGTCCGCCTCCGGCGGTCATCGGACGGAGAACCGAAACCTGCATGGAGAGCGGGGTCTTCTACTCCACCGTGGACGGCATCGATGGCATGGTGCGACGCATCCGGGAGGAATGGGGCCGCCCCGACGCCCTGGTGGTGGCCACCGGTGGATACGCCGCCCTCCTGGCCCCTCATTGTGGGAGCGTGGAGCGGGTGGAGCCCTTTCTCACCCTCCAGGGGCTGTTCTGGGCCGGAGAGCATATGGCCAAGTAGGCCCCGTTTCGGCTAGATTACGGTTTCCCCGAGCATCGATGTCGCGCTTTCGAAGGACCGCAGGCTCATGACGCTATCACCGGTATTCCGATCCCCGGATGCCGTTCGCCTCCTGGAAAACGAGGGGGTGTGGACACGGTTGGAGCCGGCCATCTCGGCCCAGGCCCGGGCGGTAAACGCCCTCTACCGGGACCTGGAGGAGCTCATGGACCGTCGCTTCCTCGAAGAGGACCCCCGGGTCCCGGAGGACGGCGAGATCCACTCCGCCGAGGGGCTGGCGTTCCTCCAGGAGTTCTTCTTCCTCATCCTCTTCCGGTCCCTCTTCGAAGCCCTGGGGGTGGGAGCGGCACGGCTCCGCTTCTACACGGAGCTGAACTTCTGCATCAAGGGCACCATCACCGCCGCGGACAACATCTTCGACGACCAGGGCAAGAGCCTCCTGCCCCTGGCCTCGGACTCCGGGGCCCGCTTCCTCTCCATCCTCCAGCTCATGAGCTTCGAGCGCCTCATACGGCGGAGTTGCGACCGGGGAGTGGAGGAGGGGGTCCTCGGCCCGGCCCAGACCCATTCCATTCTTCGGGGGCTTCTGAACCGGATGGCGGAGATCGGCGAGCTGGAAGGGTCGGAGGAGGGCGGAGTGCCCGACATCCCATCCCCGGACGAGATGGTGCAGCGGGTGCACCGGGTCCGGGGCGGGGCCCTCTTCGCCCTGGCCTTCGTGGCCCCGAACCTCCTGGAGGAAGGAGAGGTGGCCCGGGCGTTCCGGGAAGCGGAGCCCGCCGTGGCCCGGCTGGGAACGGCCTTCCAGATCGTGGACGATCTCACGGACTTCGAGTTCGATCTGGGGCGACGGAGCCACAATCTCCTGGTCTCCCAGATCCGCCACGCCGGCACGGAGGGAGAGCGGGAAGCCCTGGAGGGCCTCTGGTCCGGGGAGCCGGTTCCGGAGGGAATCGTGGAAGGCCTCTTCCGCTCCTCGGCCCGAACCGTGCTGGAGCGTGCCTACCGGGAGGCGGAAATGGCCTTCCAGGGTCTCTCGGAGCTGGGCTACTGGTTCCCCCCCCGGCTGGCCTCCGAGGTGGTGCACGCCATCGTGGGGCTGGAAGGGGTCAGCCGCATGGAGGCCATCGCTTCCGGGAGAGGTTGAGCTCGCCCCACCCGCCTCTCCCGGCCCTCCGGTTTTCCTCCCCGGGACGGACCCTCCGGCCCCTCCGGAAGGCGTTCCGTCGTCCGTCTTTTCTCTCGGCATGAACCTGAGAAACGGGCTCACCCACGTTTCTTCCCGCAGGGCCCCCGCCCCACGGGCGCGGTGGGGAGGCTTGACACCCTTGAAGCGCGAAGTATATTCCTCACCGAGCTGTTAGCACTCAACTCACACGAGTGCTAACAGCGTGAATTCATCTTTTGAACAACCTGATTTCAGAACGCGGAGGAGTCGGAATGGCGAGTGCCAAGGACAAGATCCAGCCTCTGGCAGACCGGGTGGTCGTGCAGGCCCTGGAGGAGACGGAGGAGATGCGGGGTGGTCTCTACATCCCGGACACGGCCAAGGAGAAGCCCCAGCAGGGCACCATCGTGGCGGTGGGGCCCGGGAAGCTCTCGGACGAGGGGACCCGGGTCGAGCCGGACGTGGAAGTGGGCCAGAAGGTTCTCTACGGGAAGTACAGCGGGACCGAGGTGAGTGTGGACGGAGAGGACTTCCTGATTCTTCGTGAATCCGACATTCTGGCGGTGATCAAGTAATCTGACGCTCCCGGCCGTCCTCCCTTCCGGGACCCGCCCCCAGGGGCGCCTCGGGGGAGCACCGCCGGAGCCGCTGTGAACGACTGAATACGACGAACGAATAAGGAGAAGCAGATGGCAGCGAAGGAGATCGGATTCGATGTCGAGGCCCGGGCCGAGCTCAAGGCCGGCGTCGACAAGCTGGCGAGGGCTGTGAAGGTCACTCTGGGCCCGAAGGGCCGGAACGTGGTTCTTGACCGGAAGTTCGGTTCCCCCACCGTGACGAAGGACGGCGTGACGGTGGCCAAGGAGATCGAGCTGGAGGACCCCATCGTGAACATGGGCGCCCAGATGGTCAAGGAGGTGGCAACGAAGACCTCCGACGTGGCCGGGGACGGAACGACGACGGCCACGGTCCTGGCCCAGGCCATCTTCGGCGAGGGCCTCAAGAATGTGACCGCCGGAACGAACCCCATGGGGATTCGCCGGGGGATCGATCAGGCGGTGCAGGCCGTGGTGGAGGAGCTGAAGAGGCTTTCCATGGAGACCAAGGGCAAGAAGGAGATCGCCCAGGTCGGCGCCATCTCCGCGAACAACGACACGGAGATCGGCGAGCTTATCTCCGACGCCATGGAGAAGGTGGGCAAGGACGGCGTCATCACCGTGGAAGAGGCGAAGGGGCTGGAGACCACTCTGGAGACTGTGGAAGGCATGCAGTTCGACCGGGGCTTCCTCTCACCTTACTTCGTGACCGACCCGGAGAGAATGGAGGCCGTCCTTGAAGACGCCATGATCCTCATCCACGACAAGAAGATCTCTTCCATGAAGGATCTTCTTCCCGTCCTGGAGAAGGTGGCCCAGCAGGGTAAGCCTCTCCTGATCATCGCCGAGGACATAGAGGGCGAGGCCCTGGCCACCCTGGTGGTGAACAAGCTCCGGGGCACCCTGAACGTCTGTGCCGTGAAGGCTCCGGGCTTCGGCGACCGGCGCAAGGCCATGCTCCAGGACATCGCCGTCCTCACCGGCGGTCAGGTCATCTCCGAGGAGGTGGGCTTCAAGCTGGAGAACGCGGTAATCAGCGATCTGGGCAGTGCCAAGCGGGTGGTCATCGACAAGGACAACACCACCATCGTGGACGGCGCCGGCGACGAGGAGAAGATCCAGGGCCGCATCGAGGAGATCAAGGTCTCCATCGACAAGTCCACCTCGGACTACGACCAGGAGAAGCTCCAGGAGCGCCTGGCCAAGCTGGCCGGCGGTGTGGCCGTCATCAACGTGGGGGCCCCCACCGAGACCGAGATGAAGGAGAAGAAGGCTCTGGTGGAGGACGCCCTGCACGCCACCCGGGCTGCCGTGGAAGAGGGCATCGTGCCTGGCGGCGGTGTGGCCCTCCTCCGGGCCCAGAAGGTACTGGAGTCCGTGACCCCCGATCGGCAGGACGAGCAGATCGGTGTGGACATCCTCCGCCGTTCCCTGGAGCACCCCCTCCGGCAGATCGCCTTCAACGCCGGAGCCGAGGGCTCCATCGTGGTGGAGAGGGTCCGCTCCCAGGACGACGCCAACTACGGGTTCAACGCCCAGACCGACACCTACGAGGACCTGGTTGAGGCCGGGGTGATCGATCCCACCAAGGTGGTGCGGACGGCCCTGCAGAACGCCGCCTCCATCGCCGGTCTCCTCCTCACCACGGAGGCCGTGGTGGTGGAGCAGCCGGAGGATGAGCCCGAGATGCCGGCTGGTGGTGGCATGCCCGGCGGCGGCATGGGAGGTATGTACTAGCCGTCTCGCCCACAGCGGCACGAAGGACGACGCGGTACGAGCCGGGCTTCGGCAGCCATATGGGCTGTCGGGGCCCGGTTTCGTCTGTCCTGGGCTTGGTCCTGCTCCTGCTTTGGCCCTCCCCCCCTCCACCCGCATTCACGTCCTGTTTCCGCCCTCCGGATCGTTGTCCGGGTGCGGCTGCCGAGTTCCGGGCAGGAGTCGTGGGACCTGGCGTCCCACGAGCCTTCCCACCCTCGGGTTGTGTGGACTCGGGAAAGGAGATGAGGTGGAGGAGGGAACCCGGACTCGAGACGGCCGTAGTACAGGGAAATCGTCCTTCCCCGGGTCCCGGGTTCTCAGGACCCGAGGTTCCGAAGGAAGAAGACGGTTCACTCCAACTCGAAAAGGGTGTAACTTGTTTGTCGGTATTCCGTAAGGACTTTCGAACGGAATTCCGTCCATGGGGGGTTCGCCGGTTGTGGGCACGCCCCCGGGAGGGGAAGGACATGGGCTCTCCAACTCATGGTTCCGGCGGTCTCCCCTCCTGTGTCATTTCCTATATGTCCGAATTCCACAAGGGAGTCATTCTATGAACCGCGAAACGAGTCGGTATCGGGTCGCGGTGTCCATGCTCCTGGGTATCCTCCTGGTGGGGATCCCCGGCGTACTCTCGGCTCAGGCCACGGGAACCGTGGCGGGTCGGGTGGTGGATGCCGCTTCCCAACGGCCCCTCTCCGAGGCCCAGGTCTACATTCCCGGAACGGGGATCGGAGCCCTCTCCAATGCTCAGGGGGCCTTCGTTCTCCGGAACGTCCCTCCCGGCGAGGCTCTCGTCCGGGTCCAGCTCATCGGCTACGCCACCCAGGAAGAGTTGGTGAACATCCAGGCCGGTGAGACCACCACCCTCCAGTTCGCCCTGGGGCAGGACGCCATCGCCCTGGAGGAGCTCGTGGTCACCGGGTTGGGGAAGGAGACGGCCCGGCGGAAGCTCTCCACCTCCCTGGACGTTCTGTCGTCCGAGGAGATCAGCCAGGTCCCCGTGACCAGCGTGGACAAGCTTCTCCAGGGTCGGGTGGCGGGAGCCACCATCAACGCTCAGTCCTCCCAGCCCGGGACGTCGGCCCTCATCAACTTCCGGGGCATCTCCTCGGTGTATGGATCCCAGACTCCCGTGGTGTATGTGGACGGGGTCCGGGTGGACAACGACATGTCCACGGCCGGAGGGACCGGCGGTGAGCAGTCCTCGGCCCTGGCGGACCTCCTCACCAGCGACATCGAGCGCATCGAGGTGACCCGGGGAGGCGCGGCCTCGGCCCTCTACGGGTCCGACGCCGCCACCGGCGTGATCCAGATCTTCACCAAGAAGGGCCGCATCGGCGATCCCCGCTTCACCGCCCGGGTGGAGACGGGAGTGGATGTGCCCGAACTGAAGTACATGTTCGACACCGAGCTGACCTTCCCGGATCTGGTGGAGGCCGGCGAGGTGTCCGGCAACTTCATGGAGGAGAACTTCTGGAAGAACGGCCTGGCCCAGAACTACTACCTGGCCGTGGACGGCGGAAACAACCAGGTCACCTACAGCGTAGCCGGACGCGTCCAGGACGAGGAAGGGGTCCAGCCCAAGAACGGCAGTACGGTCTACTCCCTCCGGGGCGGTGTCCAGGCCACCCTGGGTGAGGACTTCACCATGAACTTCTCCGGGAACTTCACCCGGAGCAACTTCGAGCGGCTGTTCAACGGCACCGCCATTGCCGACCCCCTCACCACCTTCGAGGTGGGGGACGCCCTCTGGTTCTCCGGGGCCCAGAGCCTTCAGGAGGCCTACGACATCTTCCTCATGCCCGAGGTCACGGAGGCGGTGAACCGCTTCATCTTCTCCACCGGCTTCACCTGGAACATCGGCGAGAACCTCTTCCTCCGGGGCAACACGGGAGTGGACTTCCGGAGCAACGAGCAGCGTCAGTTCGAGCCCATCGGCTTCACCCCCGGTGAGGTCAGGGGACAGATCTACCGGTACCAGCGTGAGTTCAACTCCTTCTCCTTCGACGTGGGGGCGACCTGGAGTCAGCCCTTCGGCGACGGGGACTACACCTCCGACCTGACCGTGGGGGCCCAGGGCTACCGGAACGACGAGAGCATCTTCACCGGCCTGGGCACGGCCTTCTCCCTCCCCGGGGCTCCGGACATCGACGAGGCCGGAGAGCTGGACGTGGGTGAATCCAACACGGAGCGCTTCACTGGTGGCTTGTACGTGGAGGAACAGGTGGACCTCTGGCAGAAGCTCACCTTCAATGCCGGCGTCCGCTTCGATGCCTCCACCGCCTTCGGTGACGAGATCGCCACCGAGGCCTATCCCAAGGCCGGAGTGTCCTATCTGCTTTCCGAGGAGGACTGGTTCGGTGACGTCGCCGGTGACTGGTGGAATGACATGAAGCTCCGGTTCGCCTATGGGGAGACCGGGAAGCCCCCGGGACCCTTCGACAAGGACCGGACCTTCAGCGCCACGGCTTTCCGTGGCTCGTCGGCCCCCCGCTTCGACAACCCGGGGAACCAGGACCTGAAGCCCGAGCGGACCTCTACCATCGAGTTGGGCTTCGACGCCTCTTTCTTCGACAACCGTTTCGGCCTGGACTTCACCTGGTACGACGCCACGACCTCCGACGCCCTCTTCTTCGTGCCGGAGCAGCCGGTTACGGGTGAGGGCACCCAGCTTCGCAACGTGGGTGAGATCAAGAACCAGGGGGTCGAACTGGCTTGGACCTTCCAGGTGCTCAACCGGGAGAACCTGGCCTGGAGCCTGGGCGGGAACTTCCAGATGGTGGACAACGAGGTCACCGACATGGGCGGCGCCGCAGACTTCTCCGTGGACAGCAACTACAAGCGTGTCACGGAAGGCAAGCCCGTGGGAGCCTGGTACGTGGAGACTCCCATCGACACGAACGGTGATGGCCTGCTGGACAACTTCGAGGCCCAGTTCACCGGGAGCCAGGCCACACCCGACAAGAGCGGGAGCTTCAACACGAACCTGCGGCTGGGAACGTCGCTGAGCATTTCGGCCCTGGCCGACTGGGCCGGTGGCCACCAGGTGCAAGATTGGGGCTCTCACTGGGCCACGTACAACGGCATCTTCCGCCGCGAGGAGGTCGCCGGTGTGCCCTACCCCATTCGCTACGACCTGGAAGGAAACGAGCTCGGCCCCTACGGCCCCTACCAGGCCATTTCCGCCTTCATCTACGATGGAGACTGGTTCAAGTGGCGGGAGCTCTCCGTGCGCTACTCCATGCCGGACGAGTGGGCCGCTCAGATCGGGGCCGAGCGGGGAAGCCTCTACGGCTCCGCCCGGAACCTTTGGATCTGGTCCAGGAACGAGATAATCGATCCGGAGCTCAACGGGATCAGCGGAGGCGGTCTCGCCCTGGGTGGCGAGAACAGCACCACCGCGTCCCCTCCCAGGATGTTCCGATTGGGTGTGGAATTCGTTTTCTGACCCCTAGCCCCGAACGACTATCGAGTTCTAGAGGAGAGATCTCATCATGAGAAATACTGTGAAGAAGCGGGGACCGGGCCTCCGGAGGGTGCTTGCTCTCCTGGCGGTCCTGGCCGTGGGGCTCGGGTCCACCGCATGCGACTTCCTGGATCCCACAGAGGTGGAGAATCCCAGGACCACGGATGACGACCTGGCCGAAGCCCAGGAGCCCACGAAGGCCCTGGTACCCGGTCTGCAGGCCCAGTTCGCCCGGCTCCTGGAGGCCACGGTGGTGGCCACCGAGTGTGCCAGCGACAACTACAACATCAATGGAACCGGGATCGATGACACCTGGGACAGTCCCCAGGACATCACCCCCCTGGTGGCGAATTCCACCGGACGGGTAACGGGGGCCTACTGGAACGCCCAGGAGCTCACCGCCCTGGCGAGCTTCGTCATCAACGACATCATCCCGAACGACGACACGGCCGAGACAAACGACATCGCTCGGGCCTACTACTATCGGGGCATGGGGTATCTCCATCTGGCGGAGAACTTCTCCTACGCCCCCATCGAGGAAGACGGGACCCCGGTGGGTTCCGGGCAGATCCTGGAACTGGCCATCTCGGACCTGACGGAGGCCACCGCAGGGGGTCCGGAGGTGTCGGTGCCGGCATCGGCGGCCCTGGCTCGGGCGTACCGCTGGGCGGGGAATACCTCTTCGGCGGCGGCGGCGGCCAACCAGACCATCAACGCCGATCCGGACTTCGCCTTCACCCAGGGCTACGACGCGGCCTCCATCGACAACACCCCCCACTGGTACCTGGTCACCCGGGCCCTGGCCGAGATGCAGCCTCTGCCTCGGCTGGATTTCCTGGATCCCAAGTACCTCTCCTATGCGGATGACATTCCTGTGGCCAAGGCCGAGGAGATGCACCTGATCCTGGCGGAGGTGGCCCTGGTGGGATCGGACTACGACGCGGCCAAGGAGCACCTGGGTTCGGCTATCCGCCTGGCCCAGAGCCGGGAAACGGTGCTCTGGGTGGACGACGATCTCCGGAGCAACCAGGATCTCACCGTGCGGCCCCGGGACTCTGAGATCGAGATCCGGGCAGACGCGAACAGCCCCTACCGGGCGGGCCTGGTTCAGGACCGGGCCGGGGCCGAGACGACCCAGTACGTCGTCTCCGGAACCTCCCTGGATGCGGACAGCGTGGAGGCCCTCCCCAACGGGGACCCGGATGCCATCTGGCATTCCCTGTGGCTGGCCAGGCAGGAGATCATGTTCCTGGAGGGACGGCGTCTCGCCGACCTGGGCATTCGGTTGCCCATCATGCGTCGGGAGATCGACCAGAACCCGAACATCGACTTCGGGGACCTGGGCACCGAGCCCTTCGTACCGGGCTTCATTCCTCCCTTCCGCCAGATGGACCTGTTCACGCCCAAGTCCCCGTACGAAGGCGGGACGGGCCCTCTGGTGACGGACAGGATCACCATCGAGCACGACATGAACCGGGTTCTGGTGGAGAACAGCGCCTCACCCTTCCTCACGGACGTGCTGTTCTAGCACGATCATGATGCGGTAGGCCGGGGTGCGGCTCCGGCTTGCCGGACATGCCCGACGGGCGGCGGGGGAGACCCCGTCGCCCGTTCGCGCATCGTGGAGAGCAGGGTCCCATGGCCGTTCCGCAAGCGGTCATCACCGGATTCATGGAGGGGGAGGCTGCCGGTGCGTCTTGGGGATGGGCCCATTGACCCCGGAGAAACCGTACGTTAGCCTCGGGGTAGGCCGAATCGGAGCGTTCCCTGAGCAGGAGGAGCAGGGGGACAATCCGACCCCAAATCCATGAGAGCGATGCCTTTCTTTGCCCCCGTCACGCCGACGACCGCCACGACCCGGACCACCGGGCCGGGAGCGTGTCGTCCGGAGTGATCCCGAAGGATCGCTGACAGAGAGGGCGGCGCGGCTTCCGGCAGGTTTCCGGGGCCGCGTTTTTCGTGGAGAGGCCCGGACCCTCGGCGCCCTTGCCCCTTCCACAGCCCTCGAAGAGACAAAAACGAGATACGGAACCATGGCTGACAACGACATCAAGGTGACCCTTCCCGACGGCTCCGTCCTGGAGGTGCCCCGGGGATCCACGGCCGGGGACGTGGCGGCGAAGATCGGGCCGGGCCTGGCGAAGGCGGCTCTGGGGGCCGTGGCGGACGGAGAGATCATCGACCTCATGCGACCCCTGGAGGAGGATACGGAGATCCGCATCCTCACGGTTCGGGATCCGGAGGCCCAGGAAATCCTCCGGCACTCAGCGGCCCATGTTCTGGCCACCGCCGTCCGGGAGGTGGTTCCCGGGGCCGGCATCGGCTTCGGGCCGGCAATCGAGGAGGGCTTCTACTACGACTTCGACGTCCCGGAACCCTTCACCCCGGAGGACCTGGAGACCATCGAAGAGAGGATGAACCAGGTCATCGAAGCGGACTACCCCTTCCAGCGCCGGGAGGTGAGCCGGGAAGAGGCTCGGGAGCTCTTCCGGGACGACCCCCTGAAGCTGGAGAGGCTGGAGGAGTTCGACGAGGACGAGACCATCACCGTCTACCAGGACGGGCCCTTCCTGGACCTGTGCCGGGGACCCCACGTGCCTTCCACCGGGCGACTGGAGAACTTCAAGATCCTCTCCTCCTCCGGGGCCTATTGGCGAGGGGACGAGAACCGTCAGATGCTCCAGCGCATCTACGGGACCGCCTTCTTCGACGAGAAGGACCTGGAGGCCCATTTGGAGCGGCTGGAGGAGGCCAGGAAGCGGGACCACCGTGTCCTGGGCAAGCAGCTGGATCTCTTCTCCACGGACCAACGGGTGGGACCAGGTCTGATTCTCTGGCACCCAAAGGGGGCGATGATCCGGAACGAGGTGGAGAGGTTCGAGCAGGACCTGATCCTGAAGCACGGCTACGTCCTGGTCTATACCCCCCACCTCCAGAGCGAGCGGCTGTTCGAGATCTCCGGCCACCTGGAGAACTATCAGGAAGACATGTTCGGGCCCGTGGAGGTGGAGGGTGGGCGGTATCGCCCCAAGCCCATGAACTGCCCCGGCCATATCGCCATCTACGAGTCCCAGCAGCGTTCCTATCGGGATCTTCCCATTCGTATGGCGGAGTTCGGCACGGTGTATCGGTACGAGCGGAGCGGTGTGCTCCACGGCATGCTCCGGGTTCGGGGCTTCACCCAGGACGATGCCCATGTCTTCTGCACGCCGGAGCAGGTGTCCGAGGAAATCCGCCGACTCCTGGATCTGGTGGACGAGATGCTCGCCACCTTCGGCTACCCCTACACTATCGAGCTGGCCACCAGGCCCGAAAAATCCCTGGGCACCGACGCCCAGTGGGAGGAGGCTCAGAGCGTCCTGGCCGGGGTCCTGGAGGAACGGGGTGTGGATTACATCCTGGACGAAGGTGGGGGGGTGTTCTACGGTCCGAAGCTGGACTTCAAGCTCATCGACGCCATCGGCAGGAAGTGGCAGGGTCCCACGGTTCAGTTGGATTTCAACCTCCCGGAGCGCTTCGAGATGGAGTACATCGGGGAGGACAACGAGCCCCACCGCCCCGTGATGCTTCACCGGGTCCTGGTGGGCTCCATGGAGCGCTTCGTGGGGGGCCTGGTGGAGCACTACGCCGGCGCCTTCCCCCTCTGGCTGGCCCCGGAACAGGTTCGCATCCTTCCGGTCTCGGAGCCCTGGATCGACAGCGCCCGGGAGCTGGTGGATGACCTGAGGGCCTCAGGCATCCGGGCCGAGGTTCACGAGCGAGAGACCCTGGGCTACCGGATCCGGGATGCGGAGCTTCACAAGGTCCCCTACATGGGCGTGGTGGGGGAGAGGGAGGCGGAAGCCGGAACCGTGGCCGTCCGAAAGCGGGGAGCCGGGAAGAAGCAGGAGGTGATGCCCCGGGAGGAGTTCGTGGATCGCCTCAGGGAGAAGATCCGCACCCGGGCCCTGGACTGACGACCCGGGACTGCTGCCCTAGCCCCGGCTCCGACTTCGACTCGGAGCCGCGGCCAGGCGGCGTCGGTGGGTGGCTGGAAAGACCTTGACCTCCAGGGGGCCTGGGGTATCTTTCGATCACAATCTGAAGCGGGGGATCCTTGTCCCCCCACCTTTCGGTCCCTGCCGAAACGAGGGTACCGCCGGGTCGTTCGGCACGTCGGAGGATCGTGGTTCCTCCGGTGTCCTGCAGACCCGGGCTCCTCCGGGTTTTTTTTCGTATCCTGCCCGGGGGCCGGTGGGATGACCGAACCCAACCCCATGAGGAGGGTTCGACCATCAAAGACCCACAGGTCCGAGTGAACGACCAGATTCGGATCAGCCCGGTGCGGCTCATCAGCGACGAGGGAGGGCAGCTGGGCATCGTCTCCATTGACGAAGCTCGAGCCCACGCCGAGGAAGCGGGCCTGGACCTGGTGGAGGTGGCCCCCAATGCTCGTCCCCCCGTGGTCAAGCTCATGGACTACGGGAAGTACAAGTACGAGCAGGCCCGTGCCGCTCGGGAAGCCAGGAAGAAGCAGCATCAGATCCAGGTCAAGGAGGTGAAGTTCCGGCCGGGCATCGAGGAGCACGACTACGAGTTCAAGGCCCGTCATGCCCGCCGGTTCCTGGAGGAGGGCAACAAGGTCCGCCTCACCATGATGTTCCGGGGCCGCCAGATCACCCATGCCGACCTGGGGCGGGAGGTCCTGGAACGGTTGAGGAAAGAGTTGACGGATGTGGGTGAGGTGGAATCGGGACCGAGCTTCGAGGGCCGGAACATGCACATGGTCCTGGCCCCCCGGAAGACGAAATAGGGTCCCGCCGGCATCGGCGGAACCCGGAGCGGCGAGGTGGTCGGTCATGAGCCGCAAGCGGTGAAAGGAACGACGTGCGGGATCGTCGGGCGTTCCGGGAACGGGTCCCGGGAGAGCCTTTCGGGATCCTGTCCATAGAAGCGGGGAATCTCCCATTTCGGGCTCAGATCCCCAGGAGCAGACCATGCCCAAGATGAAGACGAACCGAGGGGCGGCCAAACGCCTTCGCAAGACCGGCACCGGCAAGATCCGGCGCCACAAGGCGTACAAGAGCCACATCCTCACGAAGAAGAGTCAGAAGCGAAAGCGGCGGCTGCGGAAGGGCACACTGGTGGCCAAGGCCGATGAGAAGCGGATGAAGCGGCTCCTGGGAGGCTGAGGAGCAAGCCAAGAAGGAAGGAGCACGACTATGCCTCGCGTGACACGAGCAGCTGCCCGCCGGCAGAAGAAGAAGAAGGTTTTGAAGGAAGCGAAGGGATACTTCGGTGGCCGCAAAAACCTCTACCGGACGGCCAAGGACGCGGTGGAAAAGGGGTGGGAGCACGCTTACCGGGATCGGAGGAAGAAAAAGCGAAACTTCCGCCGTCTCTGGATCACCCGGATCAATGCAGCGGCCCGGGAGAACGAGTTGTCCTATTCCCGGTTCATGAACGGCCTGAAGAGGGCCGGAATCGAGCTGGATCGCAAGGCCCTGGCCGATATCGCCGTTCGGGATCCGGAGGCCTTTACCTCGCTGGCCGAGCGGGCGAAAGAGGTGCTGGCCCAAGCCGGCTGATCCTCCTCTCCTCACCCGCGTCGGCCCAGGGGCTCCACGATTTCCTCGTGGGGCCCTTTGCCTTAGGTTTGCGGCTCTCTCTTTGCGGAGGACATGGATGACCGGGAACGAGACCCTGATCGACATATTGAAGTCCCTGGAGGCCGAGGCCCTCCAGGCTCTGGAAGCGGCCCGGGAGCCCGGGGAGCTGGAGAACCTCCGGATCCGCTATCTGGGACGAAAGGAAGGACGCATCTCCGGCGTTCTCCGGCGCCTGGGGGAGCTGCCCCCGGAAGACCGTCCGGCTGCGGGAGCCGAGGCGAACCGGGTGAAGAAGTCGGTGCAGGCGGCCCTGGAGGCTCGGAAGAAGGCCCTGGAGGAGGGTGGTGGAGAGGAGGCGCTGGAAGGGGGAGGGCCGGATCTTTCCCTTCCCGGTCGGCGGAGCTGGCATGGAGCCCGGCATCCGGTGACCCAGGTCATCGACGAAATCTGGGACATCTTCCGCAGCCTGGGCTTCACACGGGCCCGGGGGCCCGAGGCCGAGACGGAGTGGTACAACTTCGTGGCCCTGAATACCCCCCTTGACCATCCAGCCGCCGACGAGCAGGACACCCTCTACCTCCGGGATTCCTTCCTCCTCCGGACCCACACCTCCCCGGTGCAGATCCGGACCATGGAGCGGTATCCGCCTCCGGTGAGGATCATCGTCCCCGGAATGGTCTACCGCCGGGATACCCCGGATGCCACGCACACCCCGGCTTTCCAGCAGATCGAGGGTCTGGCCGTGGATGAAGGCATCACCTTCGTGGACTTCAAGGCCACCCTGGCGGAGTTCGCCCGTCGCTTCTGGGGACCCGGCACCCGGGTCCGGTTTCGTCCCTCCTTCTTCCCCTTCACCGAGCCCAGCGCCGAGGTGGACGTGAAGCGGGTCATCACCCGGGCGGACGGCTCGGTGACGGAGACGGACTGGGTGGAGATCATGGGCGCCGGAATGGTGGATCCCGCGGTGCTGGAGAACGCCGGCTACGATGCGGAGCGCTACACCGGCTTCGCCTTCGGCATGGGCCCCGCCCGGATTGCCGCCCTGAAGTTCGGGATTCCCGACATCCGGGCGTTCTTCGAGAATGACATCCGGTTCCTCCGTCAGTTCTCCGGAGATCCCAGGCTCCTGAACCCGTCGGTTTCGACATGAACATCTCCTATCGTTGGCTTCAGGCCCTCCGGCCCGACCTCACCCTCTCTCCCGTGGAGACGGCGGAGGTCCTGGCTCTCCGGGGGGCGCCGGTGGAAGAGATCCTCCCGGCCAGCTCCGGGCTCCAGGGCCTGGTGGTGGGCCGGGTTGAGGAGGTCCATGGCCACCCCGATGCCGACCGCCTCTGGGTATGCCGTGTGGACGTCGGGGACGCGGGAGGGAAGAAGCCCCTCCAGGTGGTTTGCGGGGCACCGAACGTTCGTTCCGGGGGGCTCTACCCCTTCGCCCCGGTGGGCTCCGTTCTTCCCGGGGGCCTGGAGGTGGGTCGGGCCTCGATCCGGGGGGTGGAATCCCAGGGCATGCTGTGCTCCGAGGTGGAGCTGGACCTGGGACCCGACGCCGCCGGACTCCTGGAGCTGGAGGGGGAGCCGGAGCCGGGCACGACCCTGGCCCGGGCCCTGGGCCTGGACGACTGGCTCCTGGACGTGGAGGTGACGGCCAACCGGGGAGACCTCCTTTCCCACTTGGGGGTGGCCCGGGAGTTGCCGCCTCCCGGAGAGGGTGCCGGGGGCCGGGGGGCTGAGGTCTCGGCGGAGCCCGGAGAGGAGCCTTTGCCGGCCATCCCCGGGGCCACGTCCTTTCGTCCCACTCTGGAGACGGATGGGGAGGAGGTGAGCTCCGGAGGGGTTCGGATCCGGATCCAGGACCCGGACCTGTGCTCCCGTTACCTGGGAGCCGTGATCCGGGGCGTGACGGTGGGGCCCTCCCCGGCCTGGCTGGCCAACCGGCTTCGGGCCGCCGGGGCCCGGCCCATCAACAACGTGGTGGATGCCACCAACTACGTGCTGCTGGAGCTGGGCCAACCCCTTCACGCCTTCGACCTGGACCGCCTGGAGGAGAGCACCGTGGTGGTTCGACGGGCCCGGCAGCGCGAGCCCCTGAGGACCCTGGACGGAGAGGATCGTAGCCTGACCTCGGACATGCTGGCCATCTGCGATGCCACCCGCCCCGTGGCCATCGCCGGGGTCATGGGTGGAGAGGACTCGGAGGTCTCGGACGAGACCACGGATCTCCTCCTGGAGTGTGCTCTCTTCGAGCCCAAGAGCGTCCGGGCCACCCGTTCGGCCCTGGGGATGTCCACCGACGCCAGCTACCGATTCGAGCGGGGAGTGGATCCGGCGGGTATGGAGAGGGCGCTGACCCGGGCCGTGGAGATCATCCAGGCTACGGGAGGAGGAATGCCGGAGGACGTGGTCCTGGACGTGTGCCCTGGGCCCTGGCAGGGACTCCGGGTGCCCCTGAGGCCCTCCCGGGTGGAGGCGGTGCTGGGTGTGGCCATGGATCCGGGGGAGCTGGAGGAGCTCCTGTCTCCCATGGGGTTCAGGGTTCTGGAATCCGAAGGTGAGACCCTGGACGTCTCCGTCCCGGGGTTTCGGAGCTACGACGTGCGTCGGGAGGTGGATCTCATCGAAGAGGTGGCCAGGAGCTACGGCTTCGATCGTTTTCCGGAGGACCTGGGGGCCTTCCGCCCCGGGACCGTGCCGGACGATTCCCTCTTCCGGCTGGAGGACGAGCTTCGGGACCTGCTGGTGGGGGAAGGCCTCCTGGAAGCCCAGGTGGCTCCCTTCGCCCCGGACCGGGAGGGGGAGGTGGCCCTGAGCAATCCGGTGAATGTCGAGGAGGCCTTCCTCCGGACCCGGCTTCTGCCGGGCCTTTTCCGGCGGGCGGAGTTCAACCTCGCCCGGGGGATCCGCAACATCCGGCTCTTCACCCTGGGTACCGTGTTCTTCCGGGGTGCGCCGGGAGAGCTGCCCCGGGAGGAGATCCGGTTGGCCCTGATCCTCACCGGAGACCGACATCCCCTACACTGGGCCGATGAGAGCCCGAAGGCGGATCTCTGGGACGTGAAGGGATTCCTGGAGCTCCTTCTCTTCGGAGCCAGGCTCGGGGAGGCGACGATTCAGGAGGGGGCGCCGAAGGAGGCCACCGGTGGACAGATTGTTCCCGGACGAGGCTTCAGCGTCACGGATGGAGACGGCCGCTTGGTGGGGTGGGGTGGAGAGGTGGACGAAAGCGTGGTCGACGCCCCGGCCTGGGCGGATCCCCTCTTCGGGGTGGAGCTCATCCTCCCGGATCCGCCTCCAGCCCCGCCCACCCCGCTCTTCGAGGAACCTCCGGCCTTTCCCGGTGTGGACAGGGACCTGGCCCTTCTGATTCCAGGGGATCTTCCCGCCCTAAAGGTGGAGCAGGTGATCCGGGAGGCTGCAGGCCCCTTGCTGGTTGATCTATTGGTCTTCGATCTTTATGAAGGGAAAGGGGTGCCCACGGGAATGCGGTCCGTCGCCTTCCGACTCCGGTACCAGTCCAGGGAGCGGACCCTCACGGACAGGGCCGTGGACGATTCGGTGGTCGCCGTCATGGATCGCCTCCGGGAGGAGCTGGGTGTCAAGCCGAGAGAGTAGAAGTCACGCGCGAGGACCGAACGGCCAGGCCTTTTCCAGGCTGGAGAAGGCCGTGGACGAGGCGTTGGAGACCATGGACGACCTCCGGAGCCGTCTCGGGGAAAGCCAGGCCCGCTGTCGAGAGATGGAGGAGCTTCTCCGGAAGTTCACCCAGGGTGAGGAAGACCCGTCCCGACTCGTGTCACGCCTGGCCAGGCTGGAGGAGGAGAACACCGATCTCCTGGACCGGATCCGACGGGGAAGGGAAGGGGCGGATCGCCTCCTGGCCCGGATCCGCTTTCTCGAGGAGCAGGCGTGAACGACTCAGGGAAGAAGAAGGAAGCGGTCACTGTTCGCATCGGCGGAGAGGATCACACGATCCGTTCCAACGCCGAGCCGGACTACACCCGGGAATGCGCCCGGATGGTGGACGAGAGGATCGGGGAGGTGCGGCGGCAGCTGGGACTCATCGAGAGCCACAAGGCGGCTATCCTGGCAGCCCTTTCCATCACCGATGAGTTCTTCCAGATGCGTGAGGAGTTGGAGGCCCTCAGGGGCTCTGTGAGGCAAAGGGCCGACGGCCTGACCCGACGCCTGGAGGAGGGCCTGGAGGAGGCCCGAGAGCCGGTGGATCCCGGCGGCCATTCTCCGGGAGGTGGGGCGGACGGCGCCGATTCCGCTGACGAGACCGGTACCGCGGACCCCACCTTTCTGTAACGGCCCACCGGCCCGGAAGCGCCTCCACTCCCTTCGTCCCCGGGACGCCGCCCCGGGGATCCGACGCCAGAGGCTGTGCCGCCTCGCTTGCGTCTCTCCTTCTGCAAGTCCTATTGTTCTCTCGACTTGTGACTCTTCTTCCGTCCCTGTTCCGTAGGGGCGAAGAAGGTCGGATCACTGCCCACCCTTCGGATGCCGCAGCATCCGGGTTCGGAGTGAATAGATGAGCGCCCTGGAACTCGCGCTGGCGGCCCTGGCCGCAGTGCTTGCCGTAACGGGCTACCTCCTGGGACGGGGGCGAGAGCGGGCCCGGCAGCGCCGGGAGCGGGAGGCGGCCACGGACGAAGCCTCCCGCATCAAGAAACGGGCCCTGGAGGAATCCGAGCAACTACGAGAGTCCACGGTCCTGCAGGGAAAGGAAGAGGTCTTCCGTCTCCGGGAGGGTTGGGAGAAGGAGGAAGACCGGCGCCGGGAGGAGGTGGATCGCCTCGAGCGGCGGTTGGACGAGCGGTCCGAGTTCCTGGACCGGAAGTTCGACAGCCTGAGCGAGCGGGAAGCCAGTCAGGAGGCTCGGAGTCGGGAGCTGGACCGCCTGGACCAGTCCATCCGGGATCGGACCCGGAACGTGGAGGAGGCCGAGGAGCGGGCCCGGGAGAAGCTGGCGGACTTGGCCGGGATGTCGGCGGTGGAAGCCAGGCAGGAGCTCATGGATAGCATGCTGGACGAGGCCCGGGCCCAGGCGTCCAAGGAGCTCCGGGACATCAAGGAGGAGGCTCAGCGGACGGCGGAACGTGAGGCGAAGAAGATCCTGGCCCTCTCCATCCAGCGCATGGCCGCCGACCAGACGGCCGAAACCACCGTGTCTGTGGTGGAGCTTCCCTCCGACGAGATGAAGGGACGGATCATCGGCCGGGAGGGCCGGAACATCCGAGCTTTCGAGCAGGCCACGGGGGTGGACGTCATCATCGACGACACCCCGGAAGCTGTGGTTCTCTCCGCCTTCAATCCCGTGCGCAGGGAAGTGGCCCGCATCGCCCTGGAACGCCTCATCGAGGACGGCCGGATCCATCCCGGCCGGATCGAGGAGATGGTGGCGAAGAGCAAGGAAGAGGTGGAGAAGGGGATGGTGGAGGCGGCGGAAGAGACGCTGTACGAGCTGGGGATCCACAACGTGCATCCCGAGATCGTGAAGGTCCTGGGCCAGCTCAAGTACCGAACCTCCTATGGACAGAACCAGCTTGCCCACGCCCGAGAGGTGGCTCTCCTGGCAGGGAACATGGCGGCGGAGATGCGTTTGGACGTGCAGATGGCCAAGCGGGCCGGATTACTGCACGACGTGGGAAAGGGGCTCACCCACGAGTACGAAGGGACACACGTGGAGCTGGGATGGCGGCTCTGCAAGAAGCACGACGAGCCCGCCGTGGTCCTGAACGCCATCCGGGCCCACCACGACGAGGAACCCCACGAGTTTCCCGAGACCTTCCTGGTCACCGCCGCCGACGCCATCAGCGGCTCCCGCCCCGGCGCCCGGAGGGAGATGTTCGAGGGCTACGTGAAGCGGCTGGAGAACCTGGAAGAGATCGCCATGGAGAACGAGGGGGTGGAGCGCTGCTTCGCTATCCAGGCCGGCCGCGAGCTCCGGGTGATGGTTCAGCCCGAGCGGGTGTCGGACCAGGAGATGGCCCAGCTCTCCGAAGGCGTGGCCCGGAGGATCGAGGATGAGCTCCAGTACCCGGGGCAGATCAAGGTCGTGGTGATCCGGGAGACCCGAGCCGTGGACTTTGCCCGCTGAGCCTCCCGAGCCTGAGCCTCCGGGGTTGACGGCGACCTTCCTCTTCCCTTCATTGCCCCCGGCCTCTTCCGAGAGCCGCACATGTTATCTTCACTCAGCCTTGCCCGGATCCCGACCCCCCGAGCCGCCAGGGATCCGGGCCCGACAACCCAAAGGACTCGCACATGAGCGCCGAGATCATCTCCGGCAAAGAGATCGCCGCGACCATCCGGGGCGAGACCGCCGATCGAGTGGCCGCCTTGCAGGAGAAGCATGACTTCACCCCGGGACTGGCAACGGTCCTGGTGGGAGAGGACCCCGCCAGCCAGAGCTATGTGGGCATGAAGAACAAGACGGCCAAGGAGATGGGGATCTACTCCCGGCAGATCACCCTGGATGCCGAGACTTCCGAGGCGGAGCTCCTGGGCATCGTGGAGGGTCTGAACGCCGATCCCGAGATCCATGGCATCCTGGTGCAGCTGCCCCTGCCGGATCAGATCGACGAGAGCAAGATCCTCATGGCCATCGACCCGGTCAAGGACGTGGATGGCTTCCATCCCATCAACGTGGGCCGCCTGGCCACCGGAGAGAAAAGCGTCCTGGTTCCTTGCACTCCCGCCGGCATCGTCCAGATGCTGCTCCGGAGCGGGAACGATCCCTCGGGCAAGCACTGCGTGATCGTGGGCCGGTCCAACATCGTTGGGCGTCCCATGGCCTCCCTCCTTCTCCGGAAGGCTCCCGGGGGCAACGCAACGGTCACGGTCTGTCACTCCCGGACCGCTGATCTCGGAGCCATGACGCGCCTGGCCGATATCCTCATCGTGGCTATCGGCTGGCCCAATACCGTGACGGCGGACATGGTGAAGCCCGGGGCCGCTGTCATCGATGTGGGTACCAACCGTGTGGATGACGACACCAGGGAGCGGGGGTGGCGCCTTGTGGGGGACGTGGCCTTCGACGAGG
>CAZZEL010000029.1:0-9340 GCA_964652625.1 uncultured Gemmatimonadaceae bacterium | reverse complement strand
GGTGAAGGAGGTGGCCAGCGCCATTACTCCTGTGCCAGGAGGCGTGGGGCCCATGACCATCACCATGCTCATGTCCAACACGGTGGACGCTGCCGTGCGCCAGGCAGGCATCCAGGAGTAGCGTCCCTTTGTGGAGGGCTGTGGGACAAGGGAAGTGCGGCCCGACGTGACCTCGAATCTGGATCTCTTCGACACCGTGCCCGAGGAGGAGGAGGGTCCTCCCCCCTCCGGGGAGTCGCCCTCGGAGGCGGCCGGGGCGTCCCCGGAACCGGGCGACGCCCCGGACTCTCCGGAACCCACCGTCTGGACCGTCTCCCAGGTCAACCAGGCGGTCCGGGCCCTCCTGGAAGACACCCTCCCGCCCCTCTGGGTCTCCGGAGAGGTGGCCAACTGGAAGAGGGCTGGGTCGGGCCACTGCTACTTCACCATCAAGGACGAGTCGGCCCAGCTCCGCTGCGTCATGTGGCGGCCGGACGCCGCTCGTCTTCCCATGGACCCGGAGGAGGGCATGCGGGTCCGGGTGTTCGGACAGCTCACCCTCTACGAGGTCCGGGGCGACGTTCAGCACGTGGTCCGAAAGCTGGAGGCGGAGGAAGGGGAAGGGCTGTGGCGTCTGGCCTTCGAGCGTCTCCGGAAGAAGCTGGATGGGGAAGGGCTCCTGGCCCCGGAGCGAAAGCGTCGCCTGCCCCCCTTTCCCCGGACTGTGGGGGTGGTGACGTCACCCAGTGGCGCCGCACTCCACGACATCCTCACGGTACTCCGGCGCCGGTCTCCCTGGCTCCGGGTCCTGATCCGGGGAGCTCGGGTCCAGGGGGAGGGTGCGGCGGAGGAGGTGGCCAGGGCCCTGGGCGTCCTGTCGAGAAGAGGGGATGTGGACGTCATCATCGTGGGGCGTGGTGGGGGGAGCCTGGAGGATCTCTGGGCGTTCAATGAGGAGGTCGTGGCCCGGGGTATCGTCGCCTCCCCGGTCCCGGTCATCTCCGCCGTGGGCCACGAGGTGGACGTGACCATCGCGGATCTGGTGGCGGATCATCGGGCCCCCACTCCGTCGGCGGCGGCGGAGGCCGTGGCTCCGGACCGGGAAGAGCTCCTTCGCTATCTGGAGGAGGTGGATGTTCGCCTGGCTCGAGGACTTCGGAGGGAGGTGGACCGGAGAAAGGAGGCCATCCGGGGCGCTCATCGGAGGCTGGTGCGCAGGGGACCCCGGCTCACCGAAGGATGGCGACAGCAGCTTCGGGAGAGAACCCTGGCCTTCCAGAGGTTGGGACGAGAGCTGACCCGGGAGGAGCGCCGGCTCCTCCGGGAAGGCCGGAATGCTCTGACCCGGGCCATTCGGAGCGTCCTGGACGCGAGGCGCCACGGTCTGGCCCGGCTGGTGGGGAAGATGGATGCACTCTCCCCCCTCTCCACCCTGCAGCGGGGCTACGCGGTTCCTCTCAGCTCGGAGGGCCGGCTCCTGCGAAGGGTGGCGGATTTCGTGCCGGGGGAGGTGTTTCAGCTCCGGGTCGTGGACGGCCGTGTCTACGGCGAGACCCGGGAGGTCCGAACCGAAACGGAAGAGGTCCGTCGTGATTGAGGAAAGGGATGGAAAGGCCCCGGGCAAGGTCCGGGAGCCGGAGGATCTCACGTTGGAGGCCCGGCTTCGACGCCTGGAGGAAATCGTCCGGCAGTTGGAGGCCGAGGAGCTGGAGCTGGACCGGGCCCTGGCCCTCTTCGAGGAGGGCATCCGCCACAGCCGGGAGGCGGAGAAGGCCCTGGCGGCTGCCGAGCTTCGGGTAGAGGAGCTCCTGGGAGAGGAAGAGGTGGGGGAGCCGGTGAGCCGGCCCCTGGAGGAGGACGTGGAGGGATGACGGAGCGCTTCCGGGCTCTCCGGGAGTTCCTGGCCCGGGAGCGGAACCGGGTGGATGAGGCTCTCCAGGGGGCTCTGGCCGACCTTGGGCCCCTCCTTCCCTCCCATCTGGTCCCGGCTGTGGAGCACGGTGTCATGAGCGGCGGCAAGCGGCTCCGCCCCATTCTGTGCGCCACGGCCTACCGGTCCGTGGGAGGAGAGGGGGAGGGGATCTACCGGCTCGCCGTGGCCCTGGAGCTCATCCACGCCTACTCCCTCATGCACGACGACTTGCCGTGCATGGACGACGCCGAGCTCCGCCGGGGAGAGCCCACCACCCATGCTCTGCACGGGGAGCGAGCCACGGTCCTGTCAGGGGCCCTCCTCATTCCCGCAGCCGCTCTTCAGATCTGGAGGGGGGCGGAGGCCATGGGGCTGGACGATGCCCGGGCCCGGCAGCTCGTGGAGGAACTCACCCGTGCAGCGGGAGGAGGGGGCATGGTGGGGGGACAGGTGTTGGATCTCCTGGGGGAGGAGAGCTCCCTCAATCCGGAGGAACTGGACGACCTGCACCGGCGTAAGACCGGGGCGCTCCTTCGTGCGTCCCTGCGGATGGGAGGGATCGCCGGAGGGGCTCCCGGGGACTGGCTCCGGGCCCTGGACCATTACGGGGAAGCCATCGGGCTGGCCTTCCAGATTGCCGACGATCTTCTGGACGCCACCTCCACGGCGGAGGCCCTGGGGAAGAAACCCTCCGACTCGGCCCTTGGAAAATCCACCTACGTGAGTCTCTTCGGCCTGGAGAGGGCCCGCCGCCGGGCTCGGGAGCTGGTGGAGGAAGGAAAGAACGCTCTGGAGGAGGCGGGCCTGGAAGCACCGGAGCTTCAGTCTCTGGCCAGCTACATCGTGGAGCGGGAGCGGTAGGAGTCTTCGGCACTCCCGGAAACCGTTGGAGCGGGGTGCGTTCCTCCCCGATTTTCTTTACCTTTTTTCTTTTGGTTCTCGCATGGAGGAGGCAATTCCGGTGGCCCTCCTGGACCGGATACAGACACCCAAGGACATCAAGGGCTTCTCTCGCCAGGAGCTGCGTGATCTGGTGAGGGAGGTCCGCGAGCGTCACATCGATGTCGTCTCGAAGATCGGCGGCCACTTCGGCGCCAGTCTGGGCGTTGCCGAGCTCACCGTAGCCCTTCACTACGTCTTCGATACGCCCCGGGACAAGATCATCTGGGACACGGGGCACCAGGCCTACATCCACAAGATCCTCACGGGCCGCAACGACCGCCTTCCCTCCATCCGTCAGAAGGGGGGCCTGGCACCCTTCTGTCGACGGGACGAGTCGGAGTACGATGCCTTCGGCGCCGGACACGCCGCCACGTCCATCTCCGCCGCCTGGGGCATGGCCGTGGCCCGGGATCTGAACCAGGACGACTACCGGGTGATGGCCGTCATCGGGGACGGCGCCATGGGCTGCGGCCTGGCCTACGAAGCCCTGAACAACTCCGGCCACACGGGCAGGGATTTCGTGGTCATCCTCAATGACAACGAGATGTCCATCGCTCCCAACGTGGGAGCCATGAACAAATACCTGACCAGCATGATCACGAACCCTGTCTACAACCGGGTGCGACGGGAGTTCAAGGATCTGCTCCAGAGGGTGCCGGCGGGCTGGGGCGAGACCATGGAGCAGATCGCCTACAAGATGGACGAGAGCGTGAAGCACATCTTCATGCCCGGGATGCTCTTCCAGGAGCTGGGCTTCCGCTATGTGGGACCCGTGGAGGGGCACGACCTGGATGCGGTCCTGGACACCCTTCAGGGGGTCCGGGGCATGAAGGGTCCCATCCTGGTTCACCTATTGACGCAGAAGGGGAAGGGATTCAGCCCCGCAGAGGAGGACCCCTTCAGGTGGCACGCCGCCAAGCCCTTCGACAAGGACTCCGGCAACGCCAAGGGCGGCTCCGGAGGGGGCCGTCCCCGATACCAGAAGGTCTTCGGCAGGGGCCTGGTGGAGCTGGGGGAGATGGACGACAGGATCGTGGCCATCACCGCCGGGATGCGGGACGGCACCAGCACGGACCTCTTCGAGAAGACCTTCCCCCATCGCTTCTTCGACGTGGGCATCGCCGAGGCTCACGGCGTGACCTTCGCCGCGGGCCTGGCCACGCAAGGGGTCCGGCCCGTGGTGGCCATCTACTCCACCTTCCTTCAGCGCGGCTACGACGGGATCCTCCACGATGTGGCCCTCCAGGATCTTCCGGTGATCTTCGGCATGGACCGGGCGGGTCTGGCCGGGGCCGACGGCCCCACCCACCACGGGACCTTCGACATCGCCTACATGCTCACCGTGCCGGGGATGACGATTGCCGCTCCCCGGGACGGCAGGGAGATGCTAGCCCTCCTTCGTCTGGCGGTGGGCTACGAGGAAGGGCCGTTCTCCATCCGCTGGCCCCGTGCCAGCGTACCGGACGAAGTGCCCCACATCTCGGAGATCCCCCCGGTGGAGTATGGAACCTGGGAGGTTCTCCGGAAGGGACGGGACGTGGCCATCCTGGCTGTGGGTACCATGGTCCTGGAGGCCCTGGAGGCCGCCGACGAGCTGGCCCAGGAGGGGATCGACGCCACGGTGGTGAACTGCCGCTTCCTCAAGCCCTACGACCAGGAGGTCTTCCGGGAGATCCTCCGGGACCACTCCATGGTGCTGACCGTGGAGGAGGGGGCGGTGGTCAATGGATTTGGCGCCTTCCTGGCCCGTGAGGTGGACGGCATGCCCCAGGCCGAGGGAGTCCACATGGAAGCCCTGGGGATTCCGGATCAGTTCGTCTCCCATGGTGACCGGGGGACTCTTCTTCGGGAGATCGACCTGGACGCCCCGGGCATCGCCGCGCGCATTCGCCGCATGGCGAGAGACTCCGCTGGATACCGGGAGGGGCTGTCCGAGGGATCCACTGACGCGGGGCCGGCCCGGGAAACCGCCTGATGGCCTCCACCCTCTCCCCGGAGCTTCCTCCCTTTCGGCGCCTGGGGTTGGTGGGACAGACGGGGCACCCGGATACGGCTCATGTGATGGACCGGCTGAACCCCATCCTGGAGAAGCACGACGCCAAGCTGGTCTTCCGGGAACGGCTCCGCCCCGGAGACCCCCTGGAGCCGGAGATCGAAGGGACCCTGGAAGACGGCGTGGACCTCCTCATCACCCTGGGCGGCGACGGCACCCTCCTCTGGGGCGCCCGCCTGGTGGCCGAGAAGAACGTACCCGTGTTGGGGATCAACCTCGGTCACATGGGCTTCCTCACCTCCATCACCCTGGATGGGGTGGAGACGTCTCTGGAACAGCTCTTCCAGGGGGAGTACGTCCTGGACTCCCGATCCACCCTGGAAGCCTTCCTGGTGGCGGAGGACGGGACTCGCAGAGAGCGATACCTGGCCCTGAATGACTTCGTCATCCACAAGGGGGGCATGGCCCGGGTCACCCGCCTGGATCTGTTGGTGGGAGAGGGTGGGGATCAGGAGGAGATCGGGCGTTTCAGCGGAGACGGAGTCGTCCTCTCCACGCCCACGGGATCCACGGCCTACTCCCTGTCCGCCGGCGGGCCCATCGTGGCTCCGGCCATGGGCTGCATCGTCGTCACACCCATCTGTCCCCACACCCTGGCCGTTCGGCCCCTGGTTATCTCTTCCCAGGAGACGGTCACGGTTCGGTCCCTGGAGCGCTCCGCCTCCCTGGTGTTGACGGTGGATGGACAGGCTGGTACCGAGCTCGGGATCGGAGAGAGCGTGGTGGTGCGGCAGGCCCCCACCCGGGTCCGCCTGGTCCGGTTCCCGGGCCAGACCTTCTTCTCCACCCTCCGGACGAAGCTCAACTGGGCCATCCGACCCCACGGGGAAGAAGGGTAGGGACGGAAGAACGGAAGATCCAGAGGAGCCCGTCGCCCCATTGAGAAGCCCCGGCCCCACCGTCTAGATTCCCCCTCATGTCATCGGCTTCCCCACTCCGTTTCCACTGGTTCCCATGCTCATCGAGCTGAGGATCCAGGACTACGCCGTCATCGACGACCTTTCCCTCCGTCCGGAGCCGGGCCTGAATGCCCTGTCCGGGGAGACGGGGGCCGGGAAGTCTATCATCGTGGGAGCCCTGTCCCTCCTGGTGGGGGAGCGAGCCTCCTCCCAGGTAGTGAGGACGGGGACGGGCCGGGCCGTCGTGGAGGCGGTCTTCGATCTCCAGGGCCGGGCGGATATCGCCTCCCGGGCCAGGGAGATGGGGTTCTCCGTGGAGGACGATCTCCTGATCCTCCGCCGAGAGGTGGCGGCGGAAGGACGGAACCGGGCCTGGGTGAACGGCTCCCCGGCCACGGCCTCGGCGGTGGGAGAGCTGGGTGGACGCCTGGTGGACATACACGGTCAGCACGAGCACCAGAGTCTCCTGGAGCCCCGGGAGCAGCGGACGATTCTGGACCAGTTCGGAGGAGCTGGTCCGGAGTCGAACCGAGTGCGTGAGCTCCACGGTGAGTGGACCCGACAACAGGGGGAGCTGGAGGAAAAGGAGGCCCGGATCCGGGAGTTGGAAGCTCGGGCGGATTTCCTCCGCTTCCAGGCCGGGGAGATCCGGGAGGCAGACCTGGAGGCCGGAGAGGAGGAGGCCCTGGAGGAGGAGGCGGCCCGCCTGGAGCACGCCGAGGAGCTGGCCTCCGGAGCCCTGACCCTTCAAGAGGGTCTCTACGCCGGGGAGGACTCCCTCTCGGACCGACTGGCGGCCATGCAGGACCTTCTGGGGCGCCTGGCCCGCCTTGATTCCAGCCTGGAGGCCCACCAGGGCACTCTTGAGGAGGCCTACCACCTGATGGCGGAGGTGGGCCAGGATATGGGAAGCTATGGTGCGGAGATCCAGCATGACCCGGGTCGCCTGGAGGAGATCCGGCAGAGGCAGGATCGGATCTTCCGCTTGAAACGGAAGTACGGTCCGGAGCTGGAGGACGTCCTGGCCACGGGCCGGCGGGTGGAGGAGGAGCTCCAGGAGCTGGAAGGAGCCAGTTTCGACCTGAAGGAGCTGCGGGAGTCGGTGGCGCAGAGGTGGCAGGAGTTCCAGGAGGCGGTGGAGGTCCTGACCCTGCGGCGAGAAGAGGCGGCGAGCCGGCTGGAAGAAGAGGTCCAGGAGCTCCTCCCGGACCTGGGCCTGGGTCAGGGTGTCTTCCGGGTCCGGCTCACTCCCCTGGAGGAGCCGGGACCGGCGGGAGGCGAGGGCGTGCAGTTCCAGGTCTCCCTGAATCCGGGGTTCGACCCGGGACCCCTCTCCCGGGTGGCCTCCGGTGGAGAGCTCTCCCGGGTGATGCTGGCTCTGAAGACCATTCTGGCCCGGGTGGACCGGGTCCCCTCTCTCATCTTTGACGAGGTGGATGCCGGGATCGGCGGGGAAGTGGCTTCAAGGGTGGCGGAGAAGCTCCGCGAGGTGGCGAAGCATCACCAGGTGTTCGTCATCACCCACCTCCCTCAGTTGGCGTCCCGGGCCCATCACCAGCTCAGCGTGGAGAAGGGCGAAGTGGAGGGGATGGCCTCCACCTGGGTCCGGGAGCTCAAGGGAGAGGATCGGGTGGAGGAGGTGGCCCGGATGTTGGGTGGGGATCCCGAATCCCCCACCTCCCGGGAACACGCCAGAGAGCTCCTGGGATCGTAGGGTCCGAGAGGCTCAACCGCCCCAGAGACCCCGGTACAGAGACAGGCCCGCTTCCATGCGTCCTCCCCTGGGTGTGCGGCCTCCGCTGCCGGCCAGGGGGTGGAAGAAGGTGAACCGGATGTGGGCCGGCAGGGACGCCTCTCCCCGACGGTGGGCTTCCAGGGTGGAGTAGACCACGCTCACCCCCGCTTCATGGAGGGTCTGCTCCGTCTCTTCTTCCAGGAGGTCCGTGGGCGGGTAGCCCGGGAGAAGGTCTTCCGGAGCGCCCGGTTGGATCTCGTAGTTGTCCCTTCCCTTGGACCACAGGTGGTAGCGAAAGCCCACGGCCATGGCCTCGGTGAGCTGAAGACGGGGGTTCAACTCCAGCTCCAGGTAGTTTCCGGGTGTCCAGAGAAGGGGAGCCAGCCGGGCTCGGGAGGGGAGAGCCTGGGTGTGGGTGGCGATCCTTTGCAGCCTCTCTCCTTCCTGCTGGACCCCGTAGCGAACCCGGCCCCAGGCCCCCAGCCGGTCTCCCAACTGGAGGAGGCCGAAAACGCTGACTTCCAGGTCCCGTTGACCGTCCCCGGTCCTGAGATCGAGGAACCGGTCGGGATCGTCTTCGCTTCCCGTTCCCAGGCGCAGCAGCAAACCGGCCCCAAGCTGGTAGCGGACGTTGGGAAGATTCCCGGCAGAGTCCGGTTCGAAGCCTCTCCGGAGGAGGCGGAAGGCGGCGGAGATCTCCACGTCCCCAAGGGTCCAGGGTGTGGTGAAGTCCTCGAGTGGGAAGGCCAGCATCGTGGAACTGGCCAGGAGGGAGCGGAAGCTCTCCTCGTCCAGGTAGTTCTGAGCCAGAGGGATCGAGCTGGGCACCGTCGTAGCTCCCAACTCGTCCAGAGCCCCGCCGAGGCTGTCCAGACGGGCCTGCAAACCCAGGCCGACCGGAGAGCCTGCCATGGGGAAGACCGTTCCGACGCCGTAGGCGGCGCTCAGGGCGTCCAGGTAACCCTGGGCTTCCCCGAGAACGGGATCGTCGGGACTCGAGGTCCGGGCCTCGTCGATGGCCTGCTGGAATGAGCTCAGGAACTGTGAGACGGCGCCGGTCTGCGTGAGTTGGGGACTGAGTCCCACGTTCGCCGAGGAAGAGTCGGCATCCAGGGCGAAGGTGATCTCCGTCCGGGGTCGGACAAACGGAACGTTGGCTCCCAGGGTGAGCCAATCCGTGATTCCCAGCTCGGCCCGGAAGGGGAAGATCAGGCGAGCCTGATCCACTTCGGCCCGGCTCACGCCCAGCCGGGCTCTGAACCCACTCGCTCCCAGGGCCTCCTCCAGGTGGGTTTCCAGGCCCTGGAGATGGGGCATGACCTCCCGACCCAGAGGGTCCGCCGTGAGATCCGAGCCCAGGGACTCCACCTCTTCGACGGTTCTTCCGTCCTCGATCCGTAAGCCGAAACGGGAGTTCCAGCTCCAGAACCGGGGAGCAAAGTCCAGGCGAAGCTGGCCCGGGGAAAGGAAGGGCAGCTCCTGCGCCCCGGCGTCCTCCCTGCAGGCGGGGCCCACGAGGAAAACCAGGACCAGAGCCGGGACCAGCCTCCGGAGCAGGCTGAAGGGAAAGCAGGAGGGGAAGGAGTGCATGGACTTCAGCTGAGGGATTCCCTTTCCGTTAGGGATCGTCTGTGGAGGTCGTGGGGACCGGGACCGGGAAAAACGGAACAGAATCTAACGGGGGAAGGGGATCGGGGAAAACGCTGCAGGGGCGTCGGATGGCTTCTAAGAAACAAGACCCGCCGGCGCCCCGTTTCTTTCGGTGTCGTCCGGCCCGCAGGGGCCGGTGAGGGGGCTTCTGAGAAACGGGCTCACCCACG
>CAZZEL010000028.1:18973-41168 GCA_964652625.1 uncultured Gemmatimonadaceae bacterium | reverse complement strand
GGGGGTCGAGTAACGGAAAGATTGTGTGGGAGTCACGGCTGGGCAAGGGTGTGTTGGGCAATGGGATCGATTGGACGGCGAAGGCCTAAAGGCTCCGGAAGGAGGATCTTTTTCTTACTCCCCTGGTAATCACCCCTCGCGAGAGGGGATGTCCAGCCTACCTCTGTCGCTTCCATTTCAGTTACCACACCATTCCCTGATGAGGAAGGAAAGAGACACCCATGAAGAGATTGCCCGTCGTGTTGTTGGCCATGGTCTTTGCTCTGGGCCTTGCCGGCCCCGTCCAGGCCCAGGTGAGCGTCGCTCCGGAAGTGGCTTTCGGTGACGACGTGGACCTGGGTATCGGAGCCCACGTAGCCGCGCCCCTGACCTCCGTGAACGAGAATCTGGAGTTGGCCGCCCGCTTCAACCTGTTCTTCCCCGATGGGTTCGATTACTGGGAGTTGAATGGGGACGTTCGCTACCTCTTTCCCCTTCCGGAGAATGACCAGTTCGTCCCCTACGTCCTGGGCGGCTTGGTGTTCGGCAATTGGTCCTTCGATTTCGAGAGCGATCTTGTCGATGTCGATGACAGCACCACGGAGTTCGGTCTCCGCCTGGGGGGCGGCGTGAAGTTCCCCATGGATCGTTTCCATCCCTTCGCCGAGCTGGGCGCCGGGATCGGTGACGTCCCCGATTTCGTCCTTCGGGGTGGTGTGGCTTTCCCCCTGGGGAGCTAGATCCTGGTAAGGCCTGTTGAAACCGGGAGCACGGAGTCGTGCGCCTCTTGGCCAACTGGCCTCCAAGAAAGAAACAAGGAAGAGCCCGCCCGGGCCGACTGGCCCGGGCGGGCCTCCTTGTGTAGGGGGGGCGTCAGAAGGGGCGCGTCAGAGGTGCCCGGGGAGGCTCGCCCCCAACCTGGGGCTGTCGCCCCTCTGACGCAGATCCCACCCCGTTCTCGTCAGCTTCTCAGAACAGCCCCGTGACCTTCCCGGACTCGGGATCCACGTCGATGCGCCGATAGGCGGCATCGGAGGCGGTTCCGGGCATGAGCTTGATGAACCCGGCCACGGGGACCACGAAGCCGGCGCCCCGGAAGGTCAGGACGTCTTCCACCGGCAGGGTCCAGCCCGTGGGGCGCCCCTTGAGTCCCGGGTCGTGGGACAGACTCAGGTGGGTCTTCACCATGCAGGGACCCATCTTCTTCAGCTCTTCGTCCGTCTCCAGGCGGGCGATCTTCTCCTCGGCCTTGGTGGAGTAGCTCACGTCGTCGGCGCCGTAGACCTCGGTGGCGATCTTCTCGATCTTCTGCTTGAAGGGCTCGTCGTTCTCATACAGGAAGTGGAAGTCCGGTTTCTCCTGGGCGGCTTCCCGGACCACCTGGGCCAGTTCCTCGGCCCCTTCTCCTCCCAGTTCCCAGTGCTTCGACACGGCGAAGCGGGCGTTGGCGGCCTCGGCGGCCTTCCGCACCACCTCCACCTCCTCGTCGGAGTCCGTGTAGAAGTGGTTCACGCAGACCACCGGATTCACGCCGGACTTCCTCACCGTCTCGATGTGGTGTGCCAGGTTCTCGATCCCCTTCTCCACCAGATCCGGATGGGACTCGGTGTAGGCGTCGTCCAGGGGACGGCCGGGCATGACCTTGGGACCGCCCCCGTGCATCTTCAGGGCCCGGATCGTGGCCACGATGACGGAGACGTTCGGCGTCAGACCGCTGAAGCGGCACTTCAGGTTCCAGAACTTTTCAAAGCCGATGTCGGCTCCGAATCCGCTCTCGGTGACGTGGTAGTCCGCCAGCTTCAGCCCCACCTTGTCGGCGATGATGGAGGACTGGCCGATGGCGATGTTGGCGAAGGGGCCGGCGTGGACCAGGGTGGGTTGGCCTTCCAGGGTCTGGAGCAGGTTCGGGTTGATGGCCCGGGCCATGAGGGCCGTCATGGCGCCCCCCACTTCCAGGTCGCCGGTGGTGACCTCGTTTCCGTTCTTGTCCCAGGCCACGACGATCTTGTTCATGCGCTCCCGCATGTCCGCCATGCTCGTGGCCACGGACAGGATGGCCATGACCTCGGAAGAGACGGTGATCTGGAAGTGGCTCCGCATCATGAAGCCATCCATTTTCCCGCCGATCCCGATGATCATCTCCCGGAGGGCCTGGGCACAGAAATCCATGGTCCAGCCGATGTTCATGTTCCGGGGATCGATGTCCAGCCGGCGGAGGTTCTTCTTGTCCAGGATCTCGTCGTCGTAGTTGAACTCGTGCTGCATCCGGCTGGTGGCCGCCACCATGGCCAGATTGTGGGCGTTGTTGATGGCGTCGATGTCCCCTGTGAGCCCCAGGCTGAAGTCCGTGAGGGGGATGCACTGAGCCAGACCGCCTCCGGCGGCGGAGCCCTTGATGTTGAACGTGGGTCCGCTGGAAGGCTGGCGGATGGCGGCGATGACGCGCTCCCCCAGACGCCCCATACCCTGGGTCAGGCCCATGGTGGTGGTGGACTTCCCCTCGCCCAGGGGCGTGGGGGTGAGGGCTGTGACCTCGATGTACTTCCCGTCGGGCCGGTCCTTCAGGCGCTCCAGGATGCTCATGTAGTCCAGCTTGGCCACGTAATGGCCGTAGGGCAGGAGCTCCATCTTGTCCAGCCCCAGCTCCTCGCCCAGCTCGTAGACGGTCTTCATGTCCGCCTCGGCCGCCTCGGCGATCTGCCAGTCTTCCATCTTCGTGGGATCGAGTTTCGCCATGATGTCTATCCTTCCCCCATTTCGAGTGCCCGGGTGGTGTGTCCCTACCTGGGAGGCTGATGGGAAGAGCGGTGGTGGCACCCTCGTTTCCCAGAGGCCTCTGGCTTCTGTTTTCGGTAGCGCCTAAGGCTATGGGTCCTCGTCGGTCCAGACAAGGCGAGACTCCGGGGGCTCCGGCGACCCCGTGCACTCCGGGGACCCATGCACTCCGGGCACACCGGGGACTCCGGCGATCCCCACCTTGCCAGAGGGGCCCGAAGGCGGCCATATGAAACCCGGTTGCCTATCGCTCCTCACCTTTTCCTGGAGACGGACCATGCTGAGACGAGTCGTCAGCCTCTTCGCCTTCCTCCTCCTCTTCTGGACCCTCGTGCCCGGTCAGGCCCGAGCCCAGATCACGCCCTGGCACCACTGGACCCTCCTGGAGGCGGAAGTCATGCACGAGATCGTCGGGGAGGCCTCCGGCGAGACGGCCTGGAACACCATCATGGAGACCGGCGGTTACAACAAAGATCGACTGGCGCCGGAGTATGGGGACGGGACCTTCTACGAGGCCCGCTACATTCTGGACAAGCTCCAGGAGTACGGCATCCCCGGGGCGGAGATCGTCCGCTATCCCGGGGGCGAGGTCTGGGACGGCATGGAGGGCGAGCTATGGGAAGTGAGCCCCCGGCGCCAGAAGTTGGCTTCCTACCAGGATCTCCGGGCCATGCTGGCCCGGGGAAGCACAGACGCTGACGTCACCGCGCCCCTGGTGTGGGTCGGTAGGGGAACTCCGGAGGAGCTGGATCGGGCAGCGGTAGACGGTGCCATCGTGGTGACGGAAGGATCCATCAGCGGGGTCCACCAGGCGGCCTGCGTGGAGCGGGGCGCCGTGGGCGTGGTGAGCATCAGCAACGGCCGTCCCTTTTTCGATCCTCTCCAGATTCCCTGGCGGGGCATCGGCAGTCGGCGGGGTGGTGGAGAGGAGACGAAGTTCGGGTTCTTCATCCCGCCTCGGGAAGCCGAGGTTCTCAGGGAGCGGCTGCTCCGGGGAGAGGAGATCACAGCCCATGCCCGGGTCCGGGCCACCACCCGGCCCTATGACCTGCAGGACCCGGTGGCCCACATTCCCGGCACGGACCCGGAGGCCGGCGAGATCATCCTCACGGCCCACCTCTTCGAGGGCTACGTCAAGCAGGGAGCCAACGACAACAAGTCCGGGAGCGCCGCGATCCTGGAGGTGGCTCGCGTTCTCCACACCCTCATCGACGAGGGGCGGATTCCCCGTCCCCGGCGCACGATCCGCTTCCTCTGGGGGCCGGAGTTCTCCGGCACCGGACCCTGGGTCCGGGACCACAAGGAGCTCATGGAGGAGACCCTGGCCAACATCAACATGGACATGGTGGGGGAGTGGCTCAGCCTGAACAAAGCCCACATGCGCCTCATGCGCACCACGTACGGCAATCCCCACTACGTCAACGACGTGATGGAGAACTACTACCGCTACGTGGGGGAGACGAACAACGAGCGCATCCAGAACCGGAGCGGATTCTACAAGGTGCCCCGGCGCATCGTGGCCCCTTCCGGGGCCGACGAGCCCTTCTACTACAAGATCGAGACCCACTACGGGGCTTCGGACCACGAGATCTTCAATGACTGGGGGGTTCAGGTGCCGGGGATCATGATGATTGCCTGGCCGGACCAGTGGTACCACACCTCCGGAGATCGGATCGACAAAGCGGACCCCACCCAGCTCAAGCGGGTGGCCATCATCGGAGCCGCCGGGGCCTACACCATGGCCAGCGCCGACGATGACATGGTCGTCCGGCTGGCCGGCGAGATCGCCAGCAACGCCACCCGGCGCCTTGGCCACCAGTTCATCATGGGCCAGGAGCGGTTGAACGGGGCCACGGCGGAGGATCTGGAGGAGCAGTACCGTTGGGCCCGGGCCCACGTCCTGGGGAGCGTCATGGCGGAGAGGGAAACAGTTGAGTCCGTGATGGAGCTGGCTACCGACGCGAACCGGGTGGGGAGCTACGTGGAGGAGATGCAGGCTGCCGTGGACGCCGTGGGCCAGGCTCACCTGGCAGCTCTGGAAGGCCACATGGAAGCTACGGCCCGGCGCCTGGATCGATCCGCTGTGGATCTGCGACTCACTGATCTGGAGCGGGAGGCCCGGGAGATGGTCCCCCGGCAGACGGCTCTGGTGAAGCGGGACGGCTACCGGGGTTGGACTGAGCACCTCCGGCAGGTCCCGGAGGAGGTCCGCCGGGCCCATCCCTACGACGGGGTGGCCAGCACCTCCGAGCTCCAGCTCCTGGTGGACGGCCGCCACAGCGCCCTGGACATCAAGCGCATGCTGGACGCCCAGTACCGGGAGACGTCGGACCTGGAGCACGTCATGAACTACCTGAGGGTGCTGGAAGCGGCGGGGCTGGTGGAGATGTAAGAGGGCGATTGTCAGCCGGCCGCTCCGAGGAGCTCCCGGAGCTGCTGGCCCGGTTGGGGACTCCGGAGCGGGATTGACCGCTCCGGGGGCGTCCGGAGGGTGCCTTCAGTGACGCTGCCCGGTCCTGCACGCCGTGTTTGCAGCAACAGACGGGTCGGAAGGCATTCGTTGCTGCGAAGACGGTAATAATCACCGTGTTTGCAGCAACAGACGGGTCGGAGGGCGTTCGTTGCTGCGAAGACGGTGTGAATCCCCGGATGAAAAGGCCGCGACCGGCCCTCAGACCGGCCGCGGCCTTCTCCCCATACTTCTTTCCGGTGTTCGGGTGGGCGACCTTTCTCTCTTCGCCCAGATCCCTCCTCGGGGTCTTCTCCCGAATCCCTGCCCGGGTCCCTCTCCCTTCCTGGCTTCCCTACCGGGTCTTCGCCTCGTCGTTGTTCAGCTCGTCGATGTCCGCCGCCGTGCGCTCGTCACCCAGGAGGTGCTTGGCGAAGTACTCGGCCCGGAGCCAGAACCAGTAGTCTCCCATGTTCCCGTAGCCGTGGCGTTGGCCCGGGAAGATGAAGAAGTCGAAACGCTTGTTCGCCTTGATGAGGGCTTCGGCCACCCGGAAGGTTCCGGCGTGGTGGACGTTGTTGTCCACGTCTCCTGTGGTCAGCAGGAGGTGGCCTTTCAGGTGGTCGGCGATCTCCTGGTTCTTGTCGATGTCGTACTCCCAGGTGACGTTACCCTCGTCGTCCTCCACCCTCTTCACGCCGTGATGGGTCTCGGACCACCAGCGGTTGTACACCGAGTTGTCGTGGTTCCCGGAGGAGGAGACAGCCACCTTGAAGAAATCCGGGTAGACCAGCATGGCCGCCGTGGACATGAAGCCCCCGCCGGAGTGCCCGTAGATACCCACCCGGTCGATGTCGATGAAGGGGTGCCGGTCCGCCAACTGCTCCATGCCCACCTTCTTGTCCGCCAGGCCGTAGTCCCGGAGGTTTCCGTACCCGTAGTTGTGGTACCACTTGGAGCGGTCCGGGTGGCCGCCCCGGTTTCCGATGGTGATGACGATGAAGCCCATCTGGGCCAGCCCCACCTCGTAGGCCCGTGTGGAGAAGGACTTGGCCACGCTCTCCGTCTGGGGCCCGGGGTAGACGTAGGCCACGATGGGGTACTGCTTCCCCGGGTCGAAGTCGAAGGGCCGGTACATGACCCCGTAGATGTCCGTCACCCCGTCAGCGGCCTCCACCTGGAAGGGCTCGGGGAACTCGTAGCCGGCGGCGATGAGGGCGCTGAAGTCCGATTCCTCCAGGTCCATGAGCTTCTCACCGCTGGCGTTGTAGAGGGCCACCTTCGGGACCGTGTTCACCCGGGAGTAGTTGTCCACGAAGTAGCGGTTCGCCTCGTTCATGGACGAACGGTGGTTGAAGTTCCCGGAGTTCAGCAGGGTGAGGCCGCTGCCGTTCAGGTTCACCCGGTACATGTGGGTGTAGTAAGGGTCTTCCCCTTCTTCCCGGGCATTGGCCACGAAGAAGACGTGGCCCCGGTCCTCGTCGATGCCCACGATACGGTCCACGTGCCAGGACCCTTCCGTGAGCCGGGTCTTCAGAGTGCCGTCGGGCCCGTAGCGGTAGAGATGGGCCCATCCGTCCCGCTCCGACCACCAGACGAAGTCCCCGTTGTCCATCCGCCGCGGTGGCTGCTGCTCCTGGTAGGTGTTCATCCGCTCCTCCACCAGGACCTCAACCTCCCCGGTGGCCGGATCCGCCACCATGACGTCGATCTTGTGGAGATCCCGACTGGCCCGGTAGAAGTGGAGCTCGGATTCGGGTGAGAGCCAGCGCAGGATCCGGGGCTCCTCCACCTCCCCGCTCCCGGCGGCGTAGCGATCGCCGGTGGGGGTGGGGTCCATGTAGATCCCCATGGACTGGTCCTGCCAGGGGTCCTTCTCGATCTCCCTCATCTCCCGGGACTCGGTGTCGTAGACCAGCAGCTCCGTCTGATCCACCGCCGAATCCCCGGCCATGGCGTACTTGTAGCTCTCCAGCTTGGGCCGCTCGGCCCCGGCCACGTGGACCACCCAGAGGCTCTTCACCTCCCGCTCGTCCTGGCGGGTCAGGGCGAAGTAGCGGGAGTCGTGGGACCAGATGACCCGGGCGGGCTGTCGCTTCTCCCACTCCTCGTCCCACTCGTCCACGGTGGTGCCCCGGCCGCCCCCGGAGGAACCGTAGCAGTAGTGGCGTTCCCCGTCCGTGGTGAGCTGGGTCTCGTCCACCTCCACCTCGGCCTCGGCGGAGTCTGCGGCCTCACCCTCCTTGTCGTGCCGGGCCTCCACGATCTTCATGTAGTCGTCCCAGCCCATCATGTGCAGGTTGCACTCCCGGCTGAAGACCACCATGGAGCTGTCCGGCGAGACGCCGGCCCAGCGAGGATGGGTCCGGGGCTCCTCGAAGTCTTCCAGCTCCCGGAGGGTCCGGGTGTCCACGTCGTACTCGAAGTAGAAGACCTTCTTTTCCGTTCTCCCGCGGCGGCCCCGCTCCTCTTCTTCCTGCTGCTGCTCGCCCAGCTCCTCCTCTTCGTCCTCTACCTCTTCCTCCTGGCTGGATTCCACCTCGAAGCGGAGGGTGTTTTCGTTCACGAACTCGATGTTCCGGATGGGCAGGTGCTGGGCGTCCCAGGGATCCTTCGTGATACGGGTCAGCTCCGACGCGATCCGGTCCCGGTCGAAGATCTCCCGCTTCGTGCCCTGGTCCGGATTCACGATGTAGAAGAAGCTCCCGTCGGCGTTCTCCCACTCGTACCAGAAGCGGTTCGTGTCTCCGATCCAGCGGGGGTTCACGGTGAGGCTGTAGACCAGGTCGTCCATCTTGTAGGGGGAGAAGCGGTCGGCCATCTGCCAGTTGGCCCCCCACATCCGGTTGTCCATGGCGTCGCTCGACCCCTGGACGGGGTCGGTCATCTGGCCCGATACGGCCTGGGGCCACGAGGTGAGGGCAACGAGGACGAAGGCCATGAACGCCAGGGCCAGAGAGATCCTGGTAGTCATGGGAATCCTGTTCATGCTGATTCTCCTGAAGGGGTTGGAGTCCCGGTTCGTCTGAAAGCCGGGGGGTGGCGCCCGCCCGGGACGGCACCTGCCCGAAGACGGCGCCCACCCGGCGACGACGCCCGTCCGAAGACGGCGCTTGCTCGGGAGGCGGCGTCCGCCGGATCGCGGCTCATCCGGGGCCGGAGGTCAGCGGAGAGGGTGTCTCCGCCGGCCTTCGGTGCCGGAGGATCCCGGAAAGAGTAGGCTCCGGGCTCCGAATGCGCGAGGGTCCGGAGTGTCCGAGGGATCGGATTGTGGGAGGGTCCCGGGTGTCGGAGGTTCCCGGATGTGCGAAGGTTCGGAGGGTCAGAGAGTCCGGGGTTGCGGGGGTTCGGGGTCCGGGAGGGACCGGGAGGCGAGGGTCCAGCATACAACGGAACAAGGGGCTTCGGTCCGACTTGCCCTTCTACGGAACCTCGGGAATCCGGGTACCACCGCATACTTCCCCATACCACCGCATACCATGGTCGCTCTCATTTCCCTCCTGGCGGCGGTCACCGTCTCCATTCTCCTGGCCCGGGTGGCAACCGACGCCCTGGTCCTCACCGGCCTCTCTCCGGCGGTGGCCCGTTTCCAGGCCCGGTCGGTCCTCACCGGCACCGGATTCACCACGGGAGAGGCCGAAATGGTGGTGGACCACCCCGTGCGTCGAAAAATCCTCATGAGCCTGATGATCCTCCAGAACGCGGGGATCGTGACCCTGGTCTCCACCTTCGTTCTGTCCTTCGTGGATACGGGTACGGTGGAAGAGGGGCTCCAGCGGGGTGGGATCCTGGTGGTGGGGGTTGGCAGTCCTCTGGATCCTGGCCCGGAGCGACTGGCTGGAGAGGGTGCTGAACCGGATCATCGGACGGACCCTGCGTCGATTCACCGACCTGCACGTGGTGGACTACCTGAGCCTGCTGGACCTGGAGCGGGATCACACCATCGGCCGGATGCGCATCGGCCAGGCGTCATGGTTGGAGGGCAAGACCCTGGCTGAAGCGGACCTCCCGGAGGAGGGCGTGCTGATCCTTGGGATACGCAGAAAGGACGGATCCTACGTGGGAGCCCCCCGGGGACGGTACTCCCTTCACGCCGGAGACACGCTGGTGATGTACGGGCAGAAGGACCGCCTTCAGGAGATCCACGCCCGCCTCAAGGACGAAGCCGGAGACCGGGCAAGCCAGGAAGCCCGGGCCCGGCACGAGGAGCGGGTGGCCGAGCAGGATGAAGAAGAGCTGGAGTACGAAGCCAGCCGGAGTGAGGAGGAGGACTGACGGACTCCATCTCCGGGGCTCGTCAAGCCGGGATGCTGGCCGGCCCAGGAGGCGTCTTCACCCTCCCTCACCCGTCAGGACCCACTCGTCGTCCCGGCGGGTCACCACGGCGGGCTTCAGCCCGAAGGGCTCCGGGGCGATGCCGTCGGCCATGTGCATGGCCTCCAGGCGGTAGGGAACGAACCGGATGAGAACGTAGTCGTCTCCTTCGGGGCCCTTGGGCCAGAATCTCTCGAAGGAAGGGCGCCAGTGCTCCTTCCTCAGCTCCGGGTCCTCCACCACCCATCCCTCCCCCAGGAGGGTCACGTAGGCTCCCTTGCCCGGCTCCTGGAAGCAGACGGTGGCCCGGGCGTCTTCCCGGAGCTCCTCCACCTTCCGGGAGGTGGGGCTGGCTCCGAACCAGAGAGTGAAGTCCTCCTGGGGACCGAAGGGCTGCATGGGTCGGGCATGGGCCGTCCCGGACTCCGACAGGGTGACCAGGACGCAGAACTCGGCTTCCTCCATGATGGTCCGGGCCACATCCAGGGTCTTCTCCGCAGTGATGTCGCTCATGTCGCCGTTCCTTCCCCGGTTTCCACCAGGGCTCGGGCCTCCTCCTGTCCCCCGTCCAGGACGCCCTGGGCCAGGGGCCGGAGCATGAGGCCGTAGAACATGTCCAGGTACCGTCGGGTCTCTTCCCGTTCGATGTTGGAGATGTACTTCCAGAACCCGTAGATGCGGGAGAGGGCCAGGAGCTTCTGGGCGTAGAGGTCCCAGTTGTACTTCTCCCTGACTCGGTCGATGGCGTTGTCGGAGATGGTCTTCCAGTAGCCCGACTCCTCCTGGCAGAGGCTGAAGAACCGGGTCATCCGGTCGGCGGCGTCGTCCCCGTGGTGCGGGTCGATGTGGAAGCCCGACTTCCCGTCCTCCACCACTTCCAGAGGTCCGCCGTAGCGGGTGGCGAAGACGGGGAGCCCGGAGCTCATGGCCTCCACCACGGTGAGCCCGAAGCCCTCGAAGAGAGCGGGCTGGACGAAAGCCCCGTGGCGATCGGCCACGTACCGGTAGAGCTCTCCCACCCGGTTCTTGTCCGTCTCTCCCCGGACCCAGCGAGCGTCCTCGTCCATTTCGTGCTCGTCGAAGAGGCGGTGGATGCCCTCGATCTGGGCCCGCTCGTCCCGGTCCTTGGAGCGGCCCGGGTCCACCTCGCCTCCCACGATGAACAGGTCCACCAGCTCCCGGAGCTCCGGATTGCGACCGTACCAGTCCACCAGGCCGGCCATGTTCTTGATCCGGTCCAGCCGGGACATGGCGAACAGCAGGGGCTTCTCCCGGTCCGGGAGCACCCCCCGGGCGTTGGGGCCAGGCTCGCCGAACACCAGCTCACCGATCTCCGCTTTGATGTCGGGCATCCTCCAGTCCTCTTCATAGTAGGGGAAGAAGATGTCCGGATCGGCGCCGGGAGCCACGATGTTGAACTTGGGATCGAAGCAGTCGATGCCCGAGAGCACCCGGTAGAGGCCCGGCAGGGTGAAGGCCTGGTAGCTCTCGTACTGCCCCACGCCTTCTTCGGTGCCGGCGATCTCCTGGTAGGTGCTGGTGATGATGAAGTCGGCGGTGTTCATGGAGATGAGGTCCGCCGTGTACTGACACGAGAAATGGTACTCGTCCTCGAACTCCTCCCACCGGAGATCGGAGTGCATGTACTTCGTCTTCTCCAGGGCGTGGGCGATGTTGCACTGGGTTACCTCGAGCCTCTTGGCCAGGATGCTGGCCACCAGGTTTCCGTCGGAGTAGTTGCCCAGAATGAAGTCCGGCCGCTCTCCCAGCTCCGCCACCAGCTTCTCCTCGGCTTCCAGGGCGGACCGTTCCAGGTACGGCCAGATCTCGAACCGGGAGATCCAGTGGGGGACCACGTCCCCGTCCTCGTCCCGGAAGGGCACCCGGAGGATCCGGGCGTTCCGGGTACCCATGATGGGCTCCAGGGGCTGGTCGCAGGTGGTGTCGCCACATTCGGGGATGAGGCGGCTGAGAACCACGATCTGGGGCTCCACGTCCAGCCCCTCCTCGTGGATGGCCCGGCGCATCTCCCGCTCCAGGGCCCGGACCTGGTCCAGGATGTAGACCACCTGTCCGCCGGTGTCCGGCTTGCCCAGCACCCCGGCCTGGCCGAAGTAACCGTGGGGAGAGATGATGGCGATGGCATCGATCATGGGGATCCGGGCCAGGAAGGTCTCCAGGTTCCCGGGAGAGGGGGCTTCCAGGATCTCCGAGAGGATCTCCATGGTCTCGTGGATGCGCTCCGCCGAGCGTCCCCATCCGGGCTCGAACCCCAGCTTCCGAAGCTCGGGACCGAAGGCGGCCCACCCGTCCTCTTCGTCCGATTCCTCCAGCATCCGGAGAGCTTCCCGGAGGGCTCGCCGGAGCCCACTGAGGCTCTGGATGCCCTCGTTCAGCATGAGCTGCCGGCCCCGGACGGCGTGCATCCGCAGGAACTCGAACAGACGCTCCTTGCCTTCACCGTTTCCACCGAAGAGGGTGGCCGAAAGGTGCCGGTTCAGGAACTTCACCCCCTGGCCGATGGATCGGGACTCGGTGAGCCGGGGGAATCCCCGCTCGAAGGGGTCCAGGTCCACCTCCAGAGTCCAGTTCAGGTTCCGGAAGCCGTCCTCCAGGAGGCGTTCTTTGGAGCGGAGGAACTCGGCCACCGAGATCTCCCGGCTCATGAGATCCTCGGTATGGACCTGGAGGAAGCGCCACTTGGCCACCCGGCTCCGGAGGGCCATGAAGAAGGCGGGTCCGTGGACCACGATCTCCTGGGTGGAATGGATGAGGGATCGCAGAGGGCTGTCGTCCAGGGGCGCTCCCGGCTCCGTCTCACAGAACCGGTCGAACTCGTAGGTGAGGTCCGACCAGGTGAGGAGGGATTTGCCCAGGGCCCGGTAGCGGCGGAAGAGAAGGTAGATCTCTTTGCGGTGCTTCCTGAGAAGCTCCGGAAGAGCGTCGATCATTCGTCGTCCTCGTCAGGTACCCGGTCATCAGGTATGGAAATGGTATCGAAGAAGTCGTAGTGGCGGATGCCTTCCAGGATCCCGGAGGCATGGCCCGACTCGGCAAAGTAGACCCGGGGCTGGCCTTGCAGGGCATCCAGCTCCGGGGTGTGGTTGGCCACCACCACCCCCAGGGTCTCCCCGGCCAGCATGTCGGCGTCGTTGCCCGAGTCCCCGGCCACCAGGATGCGGCTCAGGGCCAGGCTCCACTTGTAGGAGAGGAAGCGGATGGCCAGACCCGGGGAGGCCCGGACCGGCGTCACATCCAGGTCCGTTCCGTGGTCCAGGGTGGCGGTGACCCGGAGACCTTCGTGCCGGAGTCTGCGGCGGATGGCCCGGGGATCCACAGGCTCGGCGTCGGAGCGGCGGAACCGGAGCCGGAAGGGAGCCGGGGGCTCGTCTTCCAGGAGCGTGAGCCCCTCGGTGGAGCTCAGCACCTCCTGCACACGCTCCGGGTCCCAGCGGTAGTCGATCTGTCGCTGCCAGGAACGATCCGGAACCAGGGGCTCCCCGTAGTGGATCTCCGTGCCCGTGGCGGAGATGAGGATGTCGGGGATGGGAAGACCCAGGTCGTCCAGAGCCGCCAGGGCCATGGTGAGGGGACGGCCGGTGGCCACACCGAAGCCCACATGATCCCCGGCCTCCTCCAGCTCCATGAGAAGGGATTCCAGGGCCTCCCGGTCTCCGGTAAGGGTGTTGTCGATGTCGGCCATGAGGATCCGGTCGATCCTGGGAAGCCGGCTCCGGCGGGTCAGGGGACGGATCCCCTCCTCCGTGGGCAGACCCCCCAGAGCCTTGCGGACCTCCTCCAGGTAGCGTCGGGCGTGGCTGTCCCAGGAGAAGGTTTCGTGGACCCCCTTCAGCCCGTTGGTGGACCAGCGCTCCCACCGGTCCCTGTTCGTCACGGCGTCCAGGATGGCTTCGCCCATGGCGTGGGCGTCCTGGGGATCCACCAGGACCCCGTTCTCGCAGGCGTCGATGATGTCCCGGGGGCCCCCGTCGTTGGTGGCCACGATGGGCAGACCGCTGGCGGCGGCCTCGATGAGGGTGAGGCCGAAAGGCTCGGTGAGAGCCGGGTTCACGAACACGCCACGGGAGGCGGCGGCCGTCCGGTACATGACGGGGACGTCCTCCGGGTCGTGGTGCTTGGGGTAGGCCACCGATCCGTACAGGTCGAAGCGGTCGATGAGGAGGAGGATCTCGGTGAGGACCCGGCGAGCCCCGGCGGACATCTCCCGGATGTCGTCCCGATTGCCCGCCACCAGGAGGAGGTTCGCCGCCTCCTGGAGCTGGGGATTCTCCCCGTAGGCCTCGACGAGGGTGGTGAAGTTCTTCCGCTCGTCGGGCCTGGCCATGGACATGACCAGGGGCTTCGAGGGCTCGTCCAGGAACCGACTGACTTCCTCAAGGATCGGTGCTTTCCCGGTAGCCCCCTCCATTTCCTGGCTGTCGTTTCCCTCCCCGTGCTCCTCCCAGGCCTTCAGGCCCGGTGGTGGCGGCGAGAACCGGCTCAGGTCCACCCCCGGAGGAATCACCACCATCCGGTCCGGCTCGTAGTGATCGTAGAGCTCGTACTGCTCCCGGACCTCCTGGCGGGTGCTGGCGATGACCAGGGCCGCAGCCTCCAGGGCCCCCTCCTCTGCCTCCAGGCGCCGGGTGAACTTGTAGCGCTTCTCCAGGGTCTCTTCGTCCTGGCCCTTGGCCAGCAGCCTCCGCTTCTTCACCCGACCCAGGGAGTGTCCGGTGAAGACGAAGGGGATTCCCAGGATCTTGGCCACCTGGGACCCCACGAACCCGGCGTCGGCGTAGTGGCCCTGGATCAGGTCCGGAGCCCGGCCCCGCTTCCTCACCAGCCGCATGATCTGGTCCACCAGGCTCGGGAGGTAGGGCCAGAGGCTCTCCTTACGGAGGTAGCGGCGAGGACCGAAGGGGAGGCGGACGATCCGGGCTCCGTCGGCGAGTTCCTCCCGGGGCTCGGCGTAGCTGTCGTCCACCCGTTTGTCCCAGACCTGCCGGGTCACCACTTCCACCAGCTCCACCTCGGGCTGGCGGGCCAGGACCTTGGCCTGGTCCAGGACGTAGGTCACCTGGCCTCCGGTGTCCGCGTCCCGGCCCAGCTCGATGTCGAAGCCCCGGACCAGGCCGTGGACGCTCAGGGACATGACGTACAGGCCGTGGGATGAGCCACGGGGGAAGGACTCAGACGCCATCCTGCCATCTCCTCAGGTGTCCGGCATAGAGATGAGGCTCGTCGGGGATGGCTCCCCGGAAGCGGCAGAGCTCGGCGGCGAACTCCGCTGCCCGCCTCAACGTATCGGCCAGGGCCCAGGCGTGCTGGATCCCCAGGACCATGACGGCGCTGAAGGCGTCCCCGGCCCCCACCGTGTCCACGGCGTCCCTCACCTCCGGAGCCTTCTGCCAGACCGCCTCCCGGGCGTCCAGACCCAGGGCTCCTTCCTCCCCGAGGGTGACGACCAGGTTCCGGATGCCGTGGCGGCTCTGGAGGTCCCGGGCGGCCCGGAGGAGATCCTCTCGCTCGTCCATGGCCCGTCCGGACAGCAGAGAGGCCTCCTCACGGTTCATCTTCACCCAGTCCGCTTCCTCCAGGAGCCGGGCCACCCCTTCCCGGGTCCACCAGGGCTCCCGGAGGTTCACGTCCAGGAGGACCGGGCAGGCCAGGGTCTCCCGGAGGTGTCCCAGGGTCTCCCGGTTCGTGGCCTCTCGGAGGGCCAGGGTCCCGTGGTAGAGGAGGTCCGTCCGTTCCAGGACCGGGGAGGGGGGAAGGGCTTCCTTGCGGATGGCGTCGTAGGCCTGGTGCTCCTGGATCCGGTAGCGGACGTCCCCGTCCCGGAGCTCGGCTTGGACCTTGCCTGTGGGAAGCTCTGGGTGGCGCTGGACCCCGAGCCGGTCCATTCCCCATTCCTCCATGCGCTCCAGGATCTCGTCTCCGGCCTCGTCCCGGCCCACGGCGCTCACCAGGAGGGGATGGGCCTTGAAGCCCCGGAGATGCCAGGCCACGTTGAAGGGAGCTCCCCCCAGGACCCGGCTGCCGTCGGGGAAGTGGTCGAAGAGAGCCTCCCCGAAGATCAGGGGGCGGGAGGCCTCGCCGGCCCGAGAGGAGGGATCTTCCGGACTCTGGGACGTTTCTGGCGCGTCCGGCGCATGGGACGCCTCCGGCGTGTTCGGATCGGGTGACGAGCTCATCATCGTGGCTCCGCTGGGGTCGCATTCGGCCCAGTGGACCGTAACCTCCCGGGGAAGAAAGGGTTCACAGGAACCTACATCATCGACGCCTCCAGGGAACCGGCGGCCCGGACCCGGTTATCCTCTTCCGCACCCCGGGCAGGACGGTGTCGCCGGGGGGCGAACCGCGTCGAACGGTGGAACGGAAGAAAGGGTAGCCCCGTGGTCTCGGAGAAGCGCCTGTTGGCCAGCGACATGGACGGAACCGTGATTCCCCTGGACCAGGAGCCCGGGCGGAAGGAGGAGGTGGCCGCCCTCCGGGGCGCCCTGGAAGAGGCCGAAGACCTGGTCCTGGCCTACGTCACCGGCCGGGACTATCCCCTGGCCCTGAAGGGGATCCGGGACCATGGGCTCCCCAAGCCGGACATTCTGGTCTGCGACGTGGGGACCTCCGTCTTTCACGCCACGGCGGAGGGCTTCGAGGCGGACTCCACCTATGCCGGCCTCATGCGTGAGGCGCTGGGCGGCATCAAGCTGGACGACGTCCGGAGGATCATGGACGACGTGGCCCACCTGGAGCTCCAGCCCGAGAAGCGTCAGAGCGACTTCAAGGTGAGCTACTACGTGGATCCCCGGGCCTCCCACCGGGAGGTTCTCCAGGAGGTCCACCGCCGGCTGGCGGGACTGGAGGAGCGGATCCAGACCGTCTACAGCGTCCGGGCCCGGGACGGCACGGGCCTGTTGGATCTGCTCCCGGAGGGGGTGGCCAAGGACTACGCCATCCACTACCTGCACGACCACACGGGGGTGAGCCCCCACCATCTCGTCTATGCCGGGGACTCGGGCAACGACCTGGCGGCCATGCTCTCGGGCTTCAAGGTCATCGTGGTGGGCAACGCTCCGGAGGATCTCAAGGAGGAGCTCACCCGGGAAGGGGAGAAACGCCAGATTCTCCCTCGTCTCTACTTCGCCGAGCACCCCTACGCCCGGGGCGTGCTGGAGGGCTGCCGACACTTCGGAGTCTTGTAGGAGGCGGCCTACTCCACCGCTGGCCAGTCCACCGCTGGCCGGTCCATCACTGCCTGGTCCCTTGCTGGCTGGTCCCTTGCTGGCCTGCCATGGCTGGCTACTCCATCACCAGGACCTTGCCTCCCCGGATCTTCCCCTGCTTCAACTCCTGAAGGGCCGTGTTCGCCTCGTCCAGGGCGAACTCCTGGGTCTCGGGTGAGAAGGGGACCCGGGCGGCCAGCTCCAGGAACTCCGATACGTCCCGGCGGGCCACATTGGCCACGCTTTTGATCTCCCGCTCCATCCAGAGATCCTCGGCGTAGTCCAGGTCCAGGAGGGCCTCCTTGTCTCCGGCCTCCTTGCGGATGGCGTTGATGACCAGGCGGCCCCCGGGCTTGAGGTTCCGCAGGCCCTCCACCACGGGCTTCCAGGCCGGCGTGGTGTCGATGATGGCGTCCAGCTTCTCCGGGGAGCGGTCCTCCGTGGCCCCGGCCCAGACGGCTCCAAGCTCCCGTGCGAAGGCCCGCTCATCCGGGTTCCGGGCGAAGACCGAAACCTCCGTGTCCGGGAAGCGGTGGCGGACCATCTTCAGCACCAGGTGTCCCGAGCCCCCGAAGCCCGTGAGGCCCAGGCGCTGGCCGTTCTTCAGCCCGGTGAGCCGCAGGGACCGGTAGCCGATGGCCCCGGCGCAGAGCAGGGGAGCGGCCTCGGTGTGGGAGAAGACCTCCGGGATGGGGTGGGCGAAGCCTTCCGGCACCACCATGAGCTCGGCGTAGCCACCGTCGGCGTCCCGTCCCGTGGCCTGGAACTCCGGGCACAGGTTCTCCTCCCCCTTCCGGCAGTGGGGACAGTTGCCGCAGGCGCTGTAGATCCACGCCACCCCCACCCGGTCTCCCTCCTGGAGCCTGGAGGCCTCCGGGCCCCGCTCCACCACCCGCCCCACCACCTGGTGCCCCAGGATCACCGGCAACTCCGGAGGTGGGGTCCGACCTTCGATCTCGTCCAGCTCCGTGTGGCACACTCCGCAGGTGAGGACCTGCAGAAGAACCTCCCCGGAGCCCGGGGAAGGATCCGGGACCGTGTCCAGTCGCAGGGGCGTGGGGTCCTCGGCCATGGGGCCGAGAGCGTCCAGGATCATGGCCTTCATGGGGCACCTCAGTCTTCGCTGGCCAACTCCTCCAGGATAGCCGTGAGAAGCTGGTAGAACCGGTCCACCGAGTCGATCTTCACCCGCTCGTCCGGGGAGTGGGGCGACTCGATCTGGGGGCCGAAGGAGATCATGTCCATCCCCGGAACCATCTCCCCGATGATCCCGCACTCCAGGCCGGCGTGCACGGCTTCCACCACCGGCTCCTCTCCCAGGACCCGGGCGTGGACCTCCTTCACCACCTGGAGGATGGGGGAGTCCATGTCCGGCTTCCAGCCCGGATAGCCCCCGTGCTCCTCCGCCTGGGCCCCGGCCAGGCGGGCCGTGCCCTCGATCTTGCGCTTGATCCACTCCATGGCCGAGGCCACGGAGGAGCGGGAGCTGGTGAGCACGTTCAGGCGGTCCCCTTCCGTCCGGGCCACGGCCAGGTTCGTGCTGGTCTCCACCAGGCCCGGAATGTCCTGGCTCATGGTCAGCACACCGTGGGGCAGGGCCACCAGGAGCCGGAGGACCGTCCAGGTGGTGTCCGTGCTCCAGACCCGCTCCGGGAGAGAGCCCTCGTTGATGTCCAGGGCCATCCCCGGGTCCGTGGACCGGTACTCCTGCTTCACCCCGTCGAACTCCTTGCGGATCTGCTCCAGGAAGGGATCGGACTGGCCCTCGGGAATCACCACGGTGGCGTGGGCCTCCCGGGGAATGGCGTTGTGCTTGTTGCCCCCCTCCAGCTTGGCCAGGAATCCGGGAGTGTTGGGGGTGACGGAGTGGATGATCCGGGCCAGGAGCTGGACGGCGTTCCCCCGCCCCAGGTCGATGTCCAGGCCGGAATGTCCGCCCTTGAGCCCGTGGAGCTTCACCGTCAGGGTCGTGCTCTTCTCCGGCGCCGGGAGGGTCTCCAGGGGAAGGACGAGCTCGGTGTCCGCCCCTCCGGCGCAGCCCACCGTCACCGCCCCCTCCTCCTCGGAGTCCAGGTTCACGAGGACGCGTCCCCGGAGCATGGAAGCGTCCAGACCGCTGGCCCCCGTGAGGCCCGTCTCCTCGTCGATGGTGAAGAGGAATTCCAGGGGCGGATGGACCAGGTCGTCGGCCTCCAGGATGGCCAGCATGGCCGCCACCCCGATGCCGTTGTCCGAGCCCAGGGTCGTGCCGTCGGCCGTGAGGTACTCCCCGTCCCGGACCGGTTTGATGGGGTCGGAGCTGAAGTCGTGCTCCACGTCGGAGTTCTTCTCGTTCACCATGTCCAGGTGGCTCTGGAGGACTGTGGTGGGGGCGTCCTCCTTGCCCTGGGAGGCGGGCTTTCGCACCACGACGTTCCCCGTGGCGTCCACCTGGTAATCCAGGTCGTTCTTCTCCGCGATCTGGATGACGTGATCCCGGATCCGGTCCTCTTCCTTCGAGCCCCGGGGGATGGTGAGGATCGTGTCGAAGTGGGCCCAGAGGGCCTTCGGCTCCAGGTCGGCGACGAACGTCATGACTCTTCCTCCTGAATGGAAACCCGGCTGTGTAGAAACCCGGCTGTACGGAACCCCGGTACTCTCGAGATGGGAGATCCCGCTATCCCGTCGGAACCTCTTTCGTGGGAATATCCTAACCGGGGCCGGCGGCCTTGGCGAGGAGGCGGCGGTCGCCCCCGTGGCGGGCCGGGGCCCTGGCGCAGAGCCGCAGGCCGGGAGTGTGGCCCGGTGCAGCGCGGGGCCCTGGCGCAGATCCGCAGGCGGGGGCCGTGGCCCGGTGCAAAGCGGGGCCCTGGCCCGGTGGACCCCGTGAGCCCGGCGACGTCCACCCTTGACCGGGCTCTTCTTGATTGACAGAGCCTCGGGCCCGGGGCTACCCTGAGCCCCGTCGTTTCCCGGGGGAGTGCTCCCGCAAGGTCTTCCGGGAGGCCGGTCCCACAGGTCCGGGCCGGCTCCCCCCCCGGCGGCTCACTTCCCGGGACCCGGACGATGCGGCCGCCCTGCAGGGCCTTCCGCTGCGGATTCCCAGCTCCAGAGAGAAGAGCCATGGACAAGAAGCCCTTTGTCCCGTTCGTGCCCGCCTCCCGCTCCATGGACGAGCTCACTGTCAAGGCCGTGGTCCTGGGGGCCATCATGGCCGTGACCCTGGGCGCCGCCAATGCCTACGTGGGCATGAGGGCCGGGCTCACCGTGGCGGCCACCTTCCCCGCCGCGGTGGTGGCCATGGCCGTGCTCCGCATCTTCCGGGGGACGATCCTGGAGGAGAACATCGCCCGGACCACGGCGTCCGTGGGTGAGGCCCTGGTGGCCGGCGCCATCTTCACGATTCCGGCCTTCGTCATCAGCGGAGCCTGGGAGGAGCTCCAGTACTTCCAGGCCACGGCCATCATGCTCATCGGCGGCCTGTTGGGCGTCCTCTTCGTCATCGTGCTCCGCCGCACCCTGGTGGTGGAGGCCGATCTTCCGTTCCCGGAGAGCGTGGCGGCGGCGGAGATCGTGAAAGCGGGACAGGGGGGACAGACCGGGGCGTCGTTCCTCTTCGGAGCCATGGGACTGGCGGGGCTCTGGGAGCTCCTGAAGAACCCGAACGGCATCCGCCTGGTGCAGGAGAGCGCGTCGAAGTTCTTCGCCTTCGGCCGTTCCAGCGTGGAGATCCTCCAGGGCCGGGTGGAGTATGCGGGTGGCCTCCTGGCGGCCACCCCCGGGGCGTCACCCATGCTCATGGGGGTAGGCTACATCGTGGGCACCCGCATCGCCTCGGTTCTGTTCAGCGGCGCCGTCATGGGCTGGCTCCTGTTGGTGCCCCTCTCCGTCTTCCTGAACCCGGGGCTCACGGAGCTGGTGGGAGCCCAGGAGAGCTACTCGGACCTGGCCATGGCCGTGTGGCTCCGGCAGGTCCGGCCCCTGGCCGTGGGGACCATGATCGTGGCCGCCTTCTACACCCTGTGGAACCTCCGCATGTCCCTGATCACGGGGATCGGAAGGGCCCTGAAGAACATCGGAGCCGTGGCGGGGCCAGCCCAGGCGGACCGGACGGACGTGGACCTGGACCTGAAGAAGGTCCTTGTGGCCATCGGCGTCATGGCCATCGCCACTTTCTTCCTCTACCAGCACTTCTCCGGGTCCGTGTCCGGGGCCGCGACTCTGACGGTGGTCATGGTGATCCTGGGTTTCCTCTTCGCCGCCGTGGCCGGCTATCTGGTGGGGCTCATCGGCTCCTCCAACAACCCTATCTCCGGACTCACCCTGAGCGCCCTTCTCATTGCCGCCGTCCTCATGGTGTTTCTGGGCGTGACGGACGTTCGGGGCGTGGCCGGTGTGCTGGGTGTGGCCGGGGTGGTGTGCTGCGCCGCCGGCATCGCCGGAGACATGATGCAGGACCTGAAGGTGGGCCACATCCTGGGAGGCACGCCCTGGCGGATGCAGGTGGGGGAGATCGTGGGGGTCATCCTGGCGGCCTTCGTCCTGACCCTGCCCCTCATCGCCCTGGACCAGGTCTACGAGATCGGCTCGGCGAACCTGCCGGCGCCTCAGGCCGGGCTCATGGCCCTCATGGCCAGCGGCATCGTGGCCGGGGAGATGGCTTGGCCCCTGGTGATCGTGGGCATGTTCTTCGCCTTCGGCCTTATCCTCATCAAGGCCCCGGCCCCCATGCTCATCGCCGTGGGAATGTATCTCCCCTTCGAAGCCACGGCGGCCATCTTCGTCGGCGGTCTGGTGAAGTGGCTCTTCAACTACATGCTGGAGAGGCGTGACGCCTCGGAGGAGGAGCGGGCCCGGGCCGAGAACACCGGGGTCCTGGTCTCCTCCGGGTTCATCGCCGGGGAATCCCTCATGGCCGTGATCCTGGCGATCCTGGTCATCGGCGGGGACTTCTATCCCTTCCTGCTGAGCTTCCAGCGATTGACGTTCCTGGACGAACCCAATTTCTACCTGAGCTTCCTGGCGTACATCCTGGTCCTCGTGATGCTCGTCTGGATCCCGGTGAACAAGATGAGATCCGGGGGGCTGCCCTCCACGCACCTGGAGTAGGGAGGGGGCGGCTGCTGAACGGGCCGCGGGACGTGCTGGAGGATGCTCGTCTTGGGTGCTGCTCGGGCGCGCACACCGTGTTTGCAGCAACAGACGGGGCTGGAGGCATTCATTGCTGCGAAGACGGTAATAATCCCCGTGTTTGCAGCAACAGACGGGGCTGGAGGCATTCATTGCTGCGAAGACGGTAATAATCCCCGTGTTTGCAGCAACAGACTGGGCTGGAGCCATTCATTGCTGCGAAGTAGGTGCGAATCTCGGGGTTCTCGGGCCTCGGCTGGATCCCGGGAGCGCATGATCGCCGCAGAGACCGGAGGCGCCGCCGCGAATGGCGAATGGGGTCGCCGCTGGGAATGGAGTCGCCGCC